>JAGAHT010000021.1:0-2235 GCA_017626945.1 Fibrobacter sp. | reverse complement strand
CTTGATGCCTGCAGCAGCGCAGTTTTCGACGAGCTTGTTCACGCCGGCGACCGCACCGGACACCACGATCTGGCCCGGGCAGTTGATGTTTGCCGGAACCACGACACCTTCGGCCTTCACGGCTTCGCAAAGTTCAAGAATCTTGGCTTCGTCCTGGCCCATGATAGCGGCCATGGCACCCGGATTCTTGGAACCGGCAGATGCCATGAGTTCGCCACGGGTACGCACCAGGCGGAGACCTTCTTCGAAGCTGAAACCACCAGCGGCATAAATAGCGGAGTATTCACCGAGGGAGTGACCAGCCACATAGTCAAAGGCAAAGCCTTCGGACTTGAGCAGTTCCATCACCATGGCAGACACGGTAAAGAGAGCCGGCTGGGTGTTGTCAGTGCTCTTCAGGACATCTTCGGGACCTTCGGCCATCAGCTTGGAGAGCGAGAAACCGAGAATCTCATCGGCCTGCTGCATGAGCTTCTTGGCCGGTTCAAAGGTAGAAGCGAGCGTCTGGCCCATGCCCACGTACTGGGCACCCTGGCCCGGGAAAAGCAAAATCGTCTTAGACATTATATACATACCTCTGCGGATAGACCGCACTTTCAAAGTTTCGCCCACAATTTAGAAAATACAGAACCTGTAAAAAGCCACCCGAGGAGATCCTTAAGCAAAAATCAAAATGTAAGATTTTGGGGAGATTTTTGTAAAGTTAGAGATTTTTGGTAAAATTTCGTTTAAAAAGTCCGTTGACATCCTAAAAAATACGTGTATAGAGTATGGACTCAAAAAATGCCCTGAAATTACACCTTAATAAGGATACTTTATGAACAAGAAAAAGCATGACTCATTGTTCCGTTGGCTTTTTGCGGATACAAGGCGAACCCGGCTGCTGCTGAAGCTCGCCGCCAAGCATAACGAGGAACTGCAGAAATTTCTGGAATCCATCGACCTGAAAACATTGGAACGCATTCCCGATTCGTATTCCGAAGTTGCGGACACGGGGGAGGCGGACCTCGCTTTCCGCGTGAACGTCGTGACGGGAGTGCCCGTCCTGGTGGGAATCCTACTGGAGCACAAGTCAGGCCGCGACAGGAACACCTTCAACCAGATTGCCCGCTACGTGCATTCGGTGATGAAGAACATCGACAGAACGCGCATGTTCGAGGGGCTCCCCACGATGGCGATCATCTTCTATAATGGACGCGAGAACTGGGACCCGCTCGCCCAGCTGGAAAAGGACTATCCCGAATTCTGGCATGGGCGCATCTTGCCGTGCCCCTGCACGTTCGTGAACATGGCCGACATCACCGACGAGGACTGCCTTGCCTGCGAGGACGTAGCGACCGGCATGGGTATTGCCGCGATGAAGCTCGCGTTCGATGAAAGGAGGCTTGCCGAGATTCTCCCTAAGTTCAAGACGGGGCTCCGGTCGATGGATGCAGAAGACAACACTTGTCTTTTGGAAAAGATTAGGTTATATTTACAAGAGTATTTCGGGGAGAGTCTCCTCAAGGAGTTTGACATGGCCTTCGTAAGTATCGGACAGAAGTACGGGTTCGTCAGCATCGGTGACTCCATCCGCAGGCAGGTCGCCGAGGCTCGGGCTGAAGGCGAATCTGTTGGCGAAGCTCGTGGTGAGCAGAAGGGGCGTGTTCAGAACCAAGCCGACACTTTGACTGTTCTGCGTGAAATGGGTCTTTCCGAAGAGAAAATTGCCGAGGCAAAGGCTAGGCTGGAAGCCCTTCAGCAAAGCCGTTCCTCCAAGTAAAACCTAAAGCACGATTCCCTTTAAAAAAGGGACCCACCCGCAGCGGGTGGGTTTCTGTATACAAAAAGGACCCTCAAATTTGATCAGATTTGCATTTTTTGAGCTATTTGCCACATCAATTTGCTGGTTGAACGGCTATTTTCTAGATGTATCCGTTTGCAAACGTCGAAGTTCAAGCGTATCCTTTTCAGAAAGACCCGAATACTTGACGATTTTTTCAATCGGTTCGTTATCCATAAGCATAGCAAGAGCCATTTCGCGAGCTTTGGCGTCGGCACCTTCAGCGCGGCCCTCCGCACGTCCCTCTTCACGACCTTCAGCGCGACCCTCGGCGCGACCTTCCTCAAGGCCTTCGGCACGGGCATGCTTCTTTTCCACGTAGAGTTCGTATTCACGGTCGCTCATCTTCATAGCCTCGCTTACAAGAAATTCTTCCGTAAATTTACTCAATTCGGCCTTCTTCTGCAAGAGGG
>JAGAHT010000020.1:0-55498 GCA_017626945.1 Fibrobacter sp. | reverse complement strand
CGCGTGCGTCTCACGAAGGACGACGAGTTCGCCATCAAGGACGGCGGTTACGCGATTTTCGAGAACGTGGTGCTGGATTCGCTCAAGGATATCGGCAATGTTTTCCTTCAGGTGAAAAACGCCTCGTCGGGTAAGATCGTGATTCGCGACGGCAAGAAGGACGGGACTGCGGTCTTCACATGTGACCTGTCAAATAGATCTCTCATGGGTGGCGGTTGGTCTGCGGCGAAATGCTCGGGCGATATGGGCCTGCGCGGCATCAAGGACCTGTACCTGACGGCATCGGGAATTTCCGGCGAGGCAATTCTCGGGAACCTCATCTTTGAGCCGATGCAGGTTGTCTGCAACCAAGCACCGTGTGGCGACCCGGTTTCCAGCTCCAGCGATCCTTCGACCAGCTCAGGAACCGCTGAACCGCAGTCTAGTTCCAGCAGCGGGACGACCGCGATTGCCCCGCGTGCAGTCCGCCACGACAATGCGATGGTGCCCGCCCGCAAAGCCTACCGCGACCTGAAGGGCCGCAGTTTTGACAAGCAAATCCCGTACCGGGTGATGTTCTAAGGGGTGATTTAAGAAAGTCGATTTATCGCTTTTCTTATGTTCGGGCTTTTTTGTGTAAAAATGAACATTTGTGCTGAAACAACGCGCTTTATTGATGATTTTTACAGAAAATACATTGCGCACTATTGGTAAATAGTGTGTATTTTACTTTGCGTACTATTAAAACGGAGGTGCCTGTGGAAATTCAGAGAAAAGTGGTGTTCGATGAATTCCAAGAGGTGAACTCCATTGACAAGACGCTGGCGAAGCAGCTGCGTGCCGTTATGCAACGGCAGAAGGGGCTGAACTATATATTCATGGGGAGTCAAGAGTCCATGATGGAGGAAATTCGAAAGTAGAGCCCCTATAAGATTTAAAGAGCCGTAATCCTGATTAGTTTTCCGAAGGTTTATTTAGCATCGGTTTGATTACAAAATACCAAAGAATGGCAATAATGGAACATACTACAACGAACGGAATGTAAAATATGAACCAGATGAAACCGCCAACTAATAGAAAATCCATTCTTCACTTCCGCGTTACACATTTAATATAGATTCTTTTGGGTCGGACGGAACATTATTTTCACATTTTTTCTTCTGGAGTATGACGGCGAACTCTTCGATGGTGGGCACCTGGAGCGTCCCCTTGCCGTAGGGGTTCGGGGAGCGCATCTGCGGGCATCCCGTGCCGAGTTTCTTGCTAGTGGCGTATTTCCTGAGTTTTACCTTGTCTCGTAAAGAGCCCCTATAAGATTAATAAAAATTATTGACAAGTAGCCAAAAATTGGTTATATTATAGACATGTTCGAAGTCACCCTCAAGAAGTCCGCCGAGAAGTCCGCGAAGAAGATGCCGATGGCCGAACAGGCGAAGCTCGCGCAGCTCATGCTCGCGCTGAAACAGTCCGGCCCGGTGCAGCCTTCCTTCATGAACTACTCGAAACTTGGCGAAGGCGACTACCACTGCCATCTTTCTCGCAAGTGGGTGGCCTGCTGGAAGAACGAGAACGGAACTCTAACTATCGAGGTATACTATGCTGGCAGTCGTGAATCAGCCCCGTACGCAAGGCACTGAGGCCGCTTCCTTCAGGATCGAGGGGAAAGTGCCCAAGTTCGTCGTCATGTTCCTGAAATCCGCCTTCAACAAGGCGCTGAAGGTCGAGGTCTCCGACGATGAAGACGACGTGGCCGTGCCGTTCGAGCAGACGGAATGGTACAAGGATATCAAGGCCTCCATGACCGCGGGCGACACCGTCAAGGCCGACCGTGGGCTGCGCGGATGGACCCAGAAGGTTCTCGCGCAGAAGCTCGGAATCTCCGTGCAGAACCTCTCCGAGATCGAACGCGACGTGCGTCCGGTGTCCAGGAAGATGGCCGCGAAGCTCGCCGAGGTGTTCAACACCGACCCGGCGGCGTACTTCAGGTTCGCGAAGTAGGGGGGGCGACATGGAAAAGAAGAAGTTCTTCATCGTGAGGGCCTACGAGTGGCTCGACGACAAGTTGCAGGACCTGCCGGGGGAGTACTTTGACTGGGTGGTAAGGGCGTACGTTCTGCTGCTTGTCGGGGGCTTTTTGGCGCTGTGCGTGTACGGCATCGCTACTGGCAGGGTGTCATTGCCATCGTCGGAGGCCCTTTGGGACGGGGCGAAGATGTTCGGCGCGGGATGTGCGTTCCTGGCCGTGGTGTCGTTCTTCCAGTACGTGTGCAGGTCCGCCCTGCTCGGGCTGGTGCTCTTCTTCGCCGTGTGCGCCCTGATAAACCACTGGTAAACCCACATTCCGCGAGAAAATTCCACGAAGGGGCCGCATCCGCGGTCCTTTTTTTTGTCCTCCCCTTGACTTTATGCACGTATTTGTATATACTTATAGAGTGTAACTGTGTCAACTGTAGCAAATCTGCGCGAACTGGGAGGCTTTATGGCGGGAAAGGGTATGGCCAGGGCGACCAACGTCGCGCCAAAGGCAGGTTTTAAGTTTTACCTCCGCTCATAAAGAGGCTCTATAAGATATAAGTAACATGCAGAATTTAACTAAAGAAATCAGCCCAAAAGGGATTTTCCTTGTCAAACAGTTCCTTTTCCTCTTTTGTGAAATTTTTTGGATAATCTTCAAAAAGAAATAGGATTTTTTTCTTATCGAAGGATACGGCTTGGAGACCAAAGTAATCGACATAATCGACCCACCAGATTTTATCATCTTCGTTGTTCTTGTAGAATTCGATTCTTCTTGTCTCTTTGTCAACCGTGATCATGGTTAGCCTCTCTTTTCCTGATTAGATTAATTTGGTATTTTATCTAACCTTTTCTCAGAATTTTACCCGCAATTGCATTTTCTAGAACTCCTGGAATGTTCTTAATCCAGACGTCATCCACAAACCTAGATACGTCATTCCTCTTTACAAATTCGCAAAAAATAGTTTCAAAAAACCAAAACATATCGTACTGCTCATTCAATGATTTGAATTTACGCTCCGTTTTTCCATAAAAGAACTGCATTGTACAATCACGATTAATGGGGACTATCAAATTCGGGAGCATCAGGTGAAGGAGCTTTGAAAACGCAAAAATTGGGGTCTTGCTGTTGACTAGTTCAAGATTGTCAAACAAGTCTGTGAGAATCTCTCTACATTCCTCCCACACCCATTCATCTAAATCACGCAGTTTTAGCGTATTCAATTCTTTAAAATCAAGCTTATGTTTTTTGATGGAATCCGCAAAAATCGAATAATCCTTTAATTTGCCCTCGTTTGCATCTTTATTCCATGCAGACATGGTGACGTAAAGCTTTTCAAGAAAATCATCATTAAACTTGTCCTTGAACTTGCAGGAAACAATTTTTCTGTATAGAAAATTTTCAGGATCATAAAGCCGATAATTCTTTTTTGCACGATTTAGGCTTGATTCGAGATTTTTCCCCTTGTTAAATATGGAAAATTTCTGGGCAATCGCAAATTCCTCATTCTGGGGCTCAAAGAAGTTTGCCCAATAAGGATTTTCCTTGTCAAACAGCGCCTTTTCTTCTGGAGTGAACTTAACGGGATAATCTCCAAAAAGAAACAGTATTTTTTTCTTGTCAAAAGTTACGGCCATATGACCTACTAGCTTGTAGAAATGCACCCACCAGATTTTGTCGCCAGGGTGTTTTTTGTAAAATCCATATTTGTATTTTTTAAGAGACGATTTTCGCATAGAAACCTCGTTATGAGTCAGGTTTACCTCGATGACCGAATTATGGATAAATATATATTTTTTCTTTTCAACTGAAATGACGTTTTTTGACACGTATATTAATGTATATTTTGCGTGAGACTTTTTATGGAAAAGATGGTTTTTGCTGCAGCTGTTGTATTAGGGATGGAGGTGATTGCTTTCGCGGTCGGTTTTGTGTGGGCGTTTGTGTGGCATGTTTTTTGAAACCTACAGGCTGCATTTTGCGCCGATTGCGGCTTTTGACCCCGGCGATGCTTGTTTTGGCGACGCTTGCTTCGTTTTGGCTCGTGTTCAACAACCTGTTGGACAAAACGCTGGCTGTGTGGTCTTTTGTTGGAGGCGTTCTTGCCTTGTGCGGACTAATCGCTTGGTTTATTTTTGACGTGCTTGCTGGGCCTCGAAATAATGAATAATTTTTCAAAGAGCCCCTATAAGACCAAGCCAAAATGTTGAATTAGCGAAGTCAATGTACCCAAAGATCCATCTTGAGAATTTTCCATCCAGAGGAATCCTTTATAATTTCATATAAACTTCCATGAGGAACATTTTTTTTGTCTTTGATAATTGTCGTTACTTTCAATGTGTCACAACCATTACTTTTATTCGCTGCGTAACAACAAGAATGTTTGGCATGCTTTGTTTTTCTGAGATCGTAAAATCCTTCAATAGAAAAGATTTTATATAGATTACTTGTATCAGATTCTGTATTATATCCTTGTTTTTCCGCTTCCCGAAGTAATTCATTTACCACCGTTGTATCCATGAAACAATTGCGACAATCTTTTATATTATGTTCTACTTTTTCAATAAAGTGAGCAATGTCATCTACTACAGCGGTATCCATAATGCAATGATATCTTACATCTTTATAAAGGCACATTTCATAGTGATAACATTCTCCACGAGCATTACTTATAGATTCAATTTGAGGTTCATCTCTTTTTTCACCAAAGCCACACCCCTGCAAAAACAGAGAAAGTAAACTAATACTGTAAATCAAAACGCGCATCATTTGGTTTATCCCTGCTCATAAAGAGCCCCTATAAGACCTGCTTTCTGAATATACCTTATTTTATGCGGGTTCGCAAGCGGTTTGACGCTGAAAAATGGTAGAATAACGCGCTTTATTGATGATTTTTACAGAAAATACCTTGCGTACTATTGGTAAATAGTGTATATTTTACTTTGCGTACTATTGAAACGGAGAAGCCTGTGGAAATCCAGAGAAAAGCCTACAATCGCCTAGTGGAATGGAAAAAGGAATCCAACGGGAAGAGCGCCCTGCTGATAGAGGGGGCTCGTCGAATCGGCAAATCCACCGTGGCCGAGCGGTTTGGCGAGCGGGAATACAAGTCGTATATTCTTGTCGATTTCAACAAGGCTTCCAAAAAGGTTCGCGATAACTTCGAGACGAACCTAGACAACCTAGATGTTTTCTTTCAGGTCCTGTCTCTGGAATACAACAAGCCGCTGTTCAAGAGAAAGTCGCTGATTATCTTTGATGAAATCCAGAAATTCCCGAAGGCGCGGGAATCGATAAAGTACCTTGTGGCGGACGGCCGTTACGATTTCGTCGAGACGGGCTCGCTGATTTCTATCAAGGAGAATGTCGACGACATAACGATTCCCTCCGAAGAAGAAAAGTTGAAGATGTACCCTTGCGATTTCGAGGAATTCGCCAGGGCTTTGGGCGAAGATGTCTTGCTTGAGTATATTGGCAAGTGCTTTGCCGAAAAGAAACCTCTGGAAGACCACTTCCATAAGCGAGCGATGCGCCTTTTCAGGGAGTATATGCTGGTGGGCGGCATGCCACAAAGCATTGTTGCGTATGCAGAGAACAATCGTGATTTTTCGAAGAGCGACAAGGAAAAGCGAAAAATTCTGGACCTCTACCGCGACGATATCAGGAAGGCTTCCAAACGTTATAATTCCAAGGTTTCAGCGATTTTTGAAAATATTCCGGGCTATCTTTCGACACACGAGAAAAAAATCGTCCTTACCGAGATTGACAAGTCCAATGCGGCAACTTTCTCCAAGTACGACGAGCCGCTCTTTTGGCTTGACGACTCGATGATTTGTAACCTTTGCTATAAATGCGACGATCCCAACGTCGGCTTTGCCCTGAACAAGAACGAGTCGCTTGTCAAGTGCTATCTGTGCGATACGGGCCTTTTGGTAAGCCTTGCTTTCAGTGAAAATGAGATCGCGTCGAACCAGTTGTACAAGGCCATCATGGACGGAAAACTCTCGCTGAACGAGGGGATGCTCCATGAAAACATGATTGCGCAGATGATACGGGCCAAGGGGCGCAAACTCTTTTTCTATACGGAATACGATGCTGTAAAACACCGCAACTCCATGGAGATAGACTTCTTGCTTTCTAATGAGAGTAAGGTCCATTTCAAGGTGTTCCCGGTGGAGGTGAAGTCCTCGAAGAACTATACGACGACATCGCTCGGCAAGTTCAAGGACAAATTCAAGAAGCGGGTGGGCGAGTCTATTATAATCCACCCGAAACAATTTTCGGTTGGAGGCGGGGTAATGAAGATTCCGTCGTATATGGCCTGGTGTATTTAGAGCAATCTTACCTTCGGAGGTTTAACCTCGAGAATAAAGAGCCCCTATAAGATTAATAGAATATTCTCTCAGTGCTTTATCTTGAAATAATCCAGCAGGGCCTTGTAGTTGTCCTGGGCTGTGAGGCATCGCCAAGGATATCCCAAAATTTGCCGGCATAGGCAAATTTCAGCCTTTCTTCGACCAAGAAATATCAAAAACTTGCCGATATCGGCAAGTTTTTGTTTCGGAAACGCACAAAAGCCTCCTCTAGCCATCAATTTTCCAGCCCCCTCCATTTTTTTCTCAAAAATAAGGTATATTCATATCTATGCGAAAGCTTATTAGAAAAATAACCTTGCTGTTAAGCTCCCTTTGTTGGTCTGATTGCGCACCAATCCTCTTAAGTTTTACAGCATTGCAACATATTGCCTGCGCTTACGGCACCGACGAACCTTGTGAAGAAAACTGCTACGATCCAGCTTTGGATTGTGTTCCAGAGATTAATTACGATGCCATGACAGGGAAAGATTATAGCGAATGCGAACAAGATATTTTAGACACGATAAAAGCACGGAGGCTCCGTAACATAAACGAATACGGCGTCTGCTTCAAGAGTCCCTGCAGTATAACTTATGAAGAACAATGTCAAATTCGGGAGAATTGCCCTTTAGACCATATAAAGGCCGACTCCGCTTTATCGGGATATCGATGTCAAAACAGCGAATTTGTTTCTGTTGAAGAAGGCGAGAGGCGCCTAAAGCTTCTTAGTTTTACCTCGTCTCGTAAAGAGCCCCTATAAGATCAGAATTTTGCAATTTTTGTCATCAATTTTAGCCTTGATTATTGCTTTTCTCCGAAAAAGAGGTATATTAGAGTTAAAGAACTAATGTGAGTAAGTGGGAAATGGTGGGCCACTTGGGACGCACTGCGACCGTATGAAGGAATTTACCGACCTTCCACATGAGGTTCTTTTTTTTGTTTAAACTTTGCTCATAAAGAGCCCCTATAAGACCTGCTTTCTGAATATACCTTATTTTATGCGGGTTCGCAAGCGGTTTGACGTTGAAAAAATGTAAAACAGGGGGATTACCTAGATGCAAAGGCGCTTTCCATAAAGGACTGCTCGTTTCGGGAAATCCCGTTCTTTGTTGCAATTTTACGCCAATTTGCTTTGACGATTTTTTGCATTTCGGTAATGGTTGTTTTGGGGCGTGCGCTTCTCCGGGTGATATTTCTTCAGGAGTTCGATGTCGTGGAGTTTTTGTCCGAGTTCGTCGTCTGCGGCGACTTTGAGAAGGTCGGTGTCCATGCCGCTTATGGCGTGGAGTACTGCTGCGTAAATGCCGATTGCCACTGCCGCGGAACCTTTTTCCACCGCCCATACCGATGCTCGGCTGACGCCCGCCCTTTCGGCAGCAAGTGCGACGGAAATTTTACGACGCATGCGTGCCAGACGGATTTGTTCTCCCATCTGTTCAAGGATTTTACCGGTTTTCGGCAGTAGAGTTACGCTTTTTTTACCCATAATGTCAATAAATATATATTGTTTTGCTTGATTTGTCAATAAATATTGACGAATTTGGCGGTTTTGAAGAATGGAGGGGATGAAATTTGAGCTTTGAACGAGGTTCTACCTCGGCTCATAAAGAGCCCCTATAAGACGACAATGACCTTTTGACGATTTTCTGCTTCGTTCATAATGATTCCTGTTTTACTCGACTTTCTTCAATACCCTGCACGGATTTCCGACGGCAACGACGCCTGCGGGGATGTCGCGGGTCACGACGCTGCCCGCCCCGATGACGCTCCCTTCGCCGATGGTAACGCCCGCGCAGATGGTGACGTTGCCTGCAATCCAGCAGTTATTCCCGATGGTGATGGGCTTCGCGTATTCGTTGTCTGTAAGTGTTCCGTCGGGCTTCTTGAACATGTTGCGTTCCTGCCAGCGGAGCGGATGCAGGGGAGTGTAGATGGCGACATTCGGGCCGAAAAAGACGTTCTTGCCGATGGTGACCGGTGCGCAGTCGAGAACGGTGAAGTTGAAATTCGCGTAGGTGTTTTCGCCGATTTGCGTATTCACGCCGTAGTCGAAGAAAATCGGGCCTTGTAGGTACACTCCCGGCTCTCGCTTCACGAACAGCTTGTCCAATATGCTTTCGCGCTCGTCGTCTGTCTCATCAAGGTTGTTGTACTGGCGGCACAGGGAATGCGCGGTCTGGCGCTGCCTCACAAGTTCAGCGTCGGAGGGGTCGTAAAGCTCGCTTGCGAGCATCTTTTCTTTTTCGGACATGCTTTAACTTTTAGCGGATAAAGTTTGTGAACACCTTCTTTTCGGTTTTACCTCGGCTCATAAAGAGCCCTTATAAGACCAGCCTTCTGAATATACCTTTATTTATGTGGGTTCGCAAGCGGTTGGATGCTGAAAAACGCTGTTTTTTATTGTGAAAAAATCAATGGTATTGGATTGTTGGGTGGTTGACGAATGGCTTAAGGGTGTATAAATTTAGAGTATGGCGTGTGGGTAAAGCGAGGAAAAATGAAATTCGGGATTGGCAAGGCGTCTGTCGTAACGACTGCGGCAATACTTACTTTAGTTTGTTCGGCTTTTGCGGCCGATTGGTACGCGAAGGAGACGCGCTGGGCGGGGCATGACCCGGACATCATCCGTTACGAGGACGGCTATGCGCTTGCCACGACGGACAACCACATGCTCATGCAGTTTTCCGAGGACGCGCTGAACTGGAAGAACGGCGAGCCCGCCATGCCGGAATTTTCGCAGTGGCTTTACGACTACGCCCCGAACATGATTGACATCTGGGCGCCGGACATTCATTACATCGGCGGGGAATACCGCATGTACTATTGCGGTTCCGAGATGGGCATCCGCTCGTCGGGCATGGGGTTCATGGCGAGCAAGGAAATCGACCCAACAAAACCCAGCTATGGCTGGACGGACATGGGCGAGGTGATTCACACGGTCAAAAGCGACGCCTACAACGCGATTGACGCGGCGGTGCTGAAGGACAACGATGGCAAGGTCTGGATGGCGTTCGGTTCGTGGGGCACGGGTATCCACATTCTTGAACTGGACGAGACGACGGGCAAGGTGAAAGACGGCGCGAAGATGCAGAACATCGCGAACCGCGGCGGTTCGGGCATCGAGGGCGCAAGCCTCATCGAGCACGACGGCTACTACTACCTGTTCACGGCGTGGGACAACTGCTGCAAGAAGGGTGCCGACCTCGAGAACAATTCCTACAAGACGACGGTGGGGCGTTCCAACCGCATCGACGGCGGGTACGTGGACCGCAGCGGCAAGGCTCTATTGAATGGCGGCGGCACGATTCTGCTGAGCCGTTACGGGCGCTACTACGGGCCTGCGGGCGGCGAAGCGTTCCAGGATGTGAACCGCCAGCGCTTCGTGAACCATTACTACGACAAGAACGACGGCGGAAATTCTTACATACAAGTTCGCGATATCGTCTATACTGATGACGGTTGGCCGGAACTGGGGCAGCCGTTCCTCGGGCGTTACCTGAGTGCCGAGGCGGAACATGGCGCCTTGACGCACGTGGATATTTCGAGCAGCTCCGATGCATCGAATGGGGAGTTCTGCGCCTACATCAACTACGAAGACAGCAAGATTCGCCTGCCGATGATTATCCCGCAGGCGGGAGACTATCTGATTCGCTACCGCTATGACAACAACTGGACCGAAGACGGCGCGAACGGAAGTTCGCACTTCGTGAGCATCAACGGCAAGAACCAGGAAGTGGCGCTGCCGCTGACGGGCGCGTGGAGCGCTTTCCCCGAGAAGTCGGTGGTGTACATTCCCACGAAACTCAAGCGCGGTTCGAACTTCATCGAGATTACGAAGGGCAAGCACTATGCGGAACTCGACCGCCTCGACTTCTTGCGCATTATCCGCGACACGATTCCCGCGAACGGCTTTGACAACGGCATCCGCGTGCGTTTGACGGACAAGGACGAGTTCGCCATCAAGGACGGCGGCTACGCGATTTTCGAGAACGTGATTACGGATTCCATCGTGGGCCCGGGCGTACTTGTGCAGGTGAAGAACGGAGCCGGCGGTACGCTAAGCTTGCGTAAGGAAAGCAAGAAGGGCGACGTGATTTCGAAATGCGAATTGCCCTCGGCGGGTGACGCGAGCAAGTGGATTGACGTGCGCTGCACCAACCTTCCGGAACTTAAGGGCGTGCAGGACTTCTACCTGACGGCGGAAGGCCTCGGCAGCGAAACTCTTGTAGGCAACATCAAGTTTGACGAAGGCGTGAAGGATACGACGACTGCAATCCGCCGTGTTGAAGGTCGCGACGGTCGGGCCCTCCATGCGGGTAACGTGCGCAACCACGATAAAGGTTTCCGCGATCTTAAAGGTCGTCGCTTCGACAAGCAAATCCCGTACCGGGTGATGTTCTAATTTCCTATATTTGCGCCATGCTTACCATAAATGGACAGAGTGTCGATGCTGCGGGCAAGACCGTTGCCGAATACCTTGCGGAAGCGGGGTACAATACCGTGCGCATCGCTGTGGAACGGAACGAGGAAATTGTTCCGAAGGCAAAGTATGCCGAGACGGTGCTTGCCGATGGCGATGTCGTCGAGGTTGTGAACTTTGTAGGCGGCGGGTGATGCAATCCGAAATTTCGCAGATGTGCGATTCCCGCGTGCCGACTCGCGAAGAAATGCTTGCCGCGCTAGAAAAGCGGCAAGGTGCAGATGCCGTACGCAAGTTGCAGGCTGCCACGGTTGCCGTTTGCGGCTTGGGCGGGCTTGGTTCAAATATCGCGATTTCTTTGGCGCGGGCCGGAGTCGGCAAGTTGATTTTAGTTGATTTTGATCGTGTCGATGTCACGAATCTGCATCGTCAGCAGTATAAGGCGAACCAGGTAGGCATGCCGAAGCCCGAGGCGTTGCTTGCGAATTTGAATGAGATTGCGCCGTATACGGAATATGAGACGCATTTCGAGAAAGTGACCGCCGAAAATGCGGAGGCGTTGCTTGGCAAGGCCGACGTGGTTTGCGAGGCGTTCGACAATGCCGAGGCGAAGGCGATGCTTGTAAATACGGTGCTTGAAAATATGCCCGAAAAGTTCCTGGTCGCAGCTTCTGGAATGGCCGGCTACGATAGCGGCAATTCAATTACGACCCGCAAGGTGACTAAGCGCTTTTATGTCTGTGGTGACGGCAAAAGTGATGTGAATGACGGAATCGGCTTGATTGCCCCGCGGGTGATGCTCTGTGCTGCCCATCAGGCCCTGACCGTTGTGCGTATCATTGTTGATTTTGCGTAAGAAAATGCGCAGGTCCCATTGACAATCCATCCATAGAAGGATACAAAGAGCATGAGATATCCCCTTTAAAAGGGGGTATTTTTTTATTGGTGATTTTTGGAGATGTTTATGAAAAAGATAAACAGTTTTGCTGCTATTTTGACTCTGGTCGCATTTTCGGATGCTGCCGTCAATCTGAACGTGAGCCTGGGGGACAGCATCAAGCCGGTAACCCATGTGGCCACGGGCTCGCTTTACGGCCTGACTGAGACGCTTCCGAGCGATATCGGGAAAGATGTGGCGCCCCTGAAGCCGAACGTTTTTCTTTCGCCGGCGCGTAGCGGTAGCGGCCGCCAGCAGGGCATCGGTGGTGCGTTCCTCGTTGCCCCGCGTGTCGAAAGCATCGGCGCCAAAATCCAGATCCGCTTGGCCGACGTCTTGCCTGGTTGGCCCTACAAGTTCCAGAACATGGATCACTGGAAAAACGAGGTGACTTCGGTCATTAACGACAAACTCAAATCAAGTAACAAGAACTTCAACGGTTACGAAATCTGGAATGAGCCGAACGATACCTGGAAGGTTTCGGGAATAGATTTCAATTCGGGCCTTTGGAAGCAGACTTATGATTTGATTCGCAAGCTTGACCCGGGTGCAAAAATTATCGGACCTTCGTATTCTTTTTACCATGCGTCCAAGATGGAAGAATTCGTGAAATACTGCTCGCAGAACAACTGCATGCCCGACGTGGTCAGCTGGCACCAGTGGGGCAGCGGTGGTTTTGTAGGGGCTGTTGAAACCTACCGCAATCTCGAAAAGAAATACAACGTCAAGCCGCGTCCGTTGAGTATCAATGAATATTCTTCGACGGAACATAGCGAAGAAGGCTGCCCGGGTCTATCTGTTCCGTTTATCGCCAAATTCGAACGCCACGGTGTCGAAAGCGCTATGATTTCTTGGTGGTTTGTACCGCTTCCGGGACGATTGGGTAGCTTGCTTACCAAGAACAACGAGCGCGGTGGCGGTTGGTGGCTGTATAAGTGGTACGGTGATATGAGCGGCTACATGGCTAAGGTTACGCCGCCCAATGACAAGAGCGATGGCGTAGACGGCTTTGCCGCCCTTGACAAGAAGAAAGGCTTTGCAAGCATTGTGCTTGGAGGCAATACTTTGGGCGATGTAAACGTGAATATCTCGGGGATTCCCGCTGCATTTGGAAACAAGGTGAATGTGGCTGTGGAATATGTGGTATGGGAAGACAAGGACAAGGCTGTTCCATCGACGACTCCGGTGTCAGACAAGGAATATGATGTAAGTGACGGCAAGATAACGGTGCCGGTAAATATCACGAATACCAAGTATGGTTACCGCGTGTATGTTACGCCGGTTATTCCTCAGGCGCCTTATAAGGATGTTACCGCTGCAATCCCGGGAAAAATTGAAGTCGAAAATTACGATGTCGGTGGCTCAGGCAAGTCATTCCTCGACAAGGATGACGATAACAAGGGCGGCGAGTACCGCGACGATGCTGTTGATATCGTAAAGGCGGGCAATGGCTACGCCATCGGCTACACGCAAGAAGGCGAATGGCTCGAATACACGGTGAAGGTAGCCGAAGCGGGTGAGTATGGCTTGTCCGTGAGCTACGCAACTTCTTCCGAAAATACTGGCGTTAAGTTGTATGTGGATGACAAGGTCGTCAAGGACGATGTCGTTTTCCCGCAAGGCGCTGACTGGGAAACTTATTCTACATACGATGCGGGCAAGGTGAATCTTGATGCGGGTGACCATGTGCTCAAACTTGAAATTGTGGGCAACTATGTGAACATCGACTGGCTGGAACTTTGTAAAGCCGATAAGTGCGGAGTATCCGATTCAACAGGGGATTCAACAACTGTGATTGGAAATCGTCCGACTCTATTGGGTTCACCTAGCGTATCGAACTACAATGTATTCGACATGCAGGGACGCTTGATTGCAAGGTTCTCTGATACTGAGCTAGTAAACATTCAGGCGAAAATGACCGCCCTGGTCAAGCGTCCTGGTTCTTACCTGGTCAAGCCTCAAGAGGGTGGACGGATCTTCCGCATTGTGATCAAGTAGCCTTTATTCCGTAAAATTTCTAAATTACCCGCCATGAAAACGATTGAAGTCGTGGCGGGTATTATTTGTGATGGTGCATGGCGAACAGCCGGTGCCAAAGTGCTTGCCACTCAGCGTGGTTATGGCGACTACAAGGATTATTGGGAATTTCCCGGTGGAAAGATGGAATCCGGCGAAACTCCCGAACAGGCGTTGGTTCGCGAACTTAAAGAAGAACTTGCCGTCGATGTTCTTGTCGGTGATTTTGTCTGCACCGTGGAATATGATTATCCTACTTTTCACCTGACCATGCATTGCTATCTATGTATGATTGCGGGCGGAAAGGCTCCGGAACTTCTGGAACACGAAGCTTCTAGATGGCTTTCTCAGGCAGAGTTGCGTACTGTAGATTGGCTCCCTGCTGATTTGCAGGTGGTGGAGGCATTAGAAAGCCGTTGAGAAATTCTAAATTTTATTTTGGAATAGGTGGATTAAGGTAAAGTATTATGGACGAAAAGAAAGATGCTCTTGTTATTGGCGGTCACGAATTCAGTTCCCGTTTCATTTTAGGTTCCGGCAAGTATTCCCTTAAGTTGATTGAAGCAGCGGTGCGCGATGCCGGGGCACAGATTGTGACCCTCGCGGTGCGCCGTGCGAATACCAAGGATCACGAGAATATCTTGGATTACATTCCGAAGGGAGTGACTCTGTTGCCGAATACGTCCGGCGCACGCAACGCCGCCGAGGCGGTGCGCATCGCGCGCCTTTCCCGCGAACTCGGCTGTGGTGATTTCGTTAAAATCGAAATCATGCGCGACACCAAGTACCTTTTGCCCGACAACTACGAAACCATCAAGGCGACTGAAACCTTGGCGAAAGAGGGTTTCGTTGTGATGCCTTACATGTACCCGGATTTGAACGTGGCGCGCGACCTCGCGAACGCAGGTGCCGCAGCCGTGATGCCGCTTGCCGCTCCTATCGGAAGCAACAAGGGGCTTTCGACTCGCGAATTCATCCAAATTCTCATCGATGAAATCGACCTTCCGATTATCGTGGATGCGGGCATCGGCAAACCGTCTGAAGCTTGTGCTGCGATGGAAATGGGTGCTGCCGCTATTATGGCGAATACAGCACTTGCGACCGCTGGTGACTTGCCGCTGATGGCGCAGAGCTTTAAGCTTGCGATTGAAGCGGGCCGCAAGGCTTACCTTGCTGGCCTTGGCCGCGTATTGACCCGCGGCGCTTCTGCCTCCGATCCGCTTACGGGTTTCTTGAGAGACTAACCGGGGCGTTGCGGGGTGCCCCCGCAGTAGGGGTAACGGAAAAAAGACGAGCTAAAAGCTCGTCTTTTTGTAGTGAGGGGAAGGCGTTCCCCTTTATGTTTTTCTCTAGCCTTTTTTACTGCACATCAATCTGCACCTTGTACATCGCCTTTTTCGTTGTCAGGGCGCTGCGCGGTGCCGTTGTCACGGTCACGTTCTTCTTGGTGACTCCAGGCTGCTGTTGTAGAGTCTTGAGCAGTTCCTGGTTGCGGGCTTCGGCCATTTCAAGGATTTCTTTTTCGAGTGTCTTGCGATCGAGTTCCTTGGCATGTGCGTCGGCGTAGGCTGCGTAGGCGCTGTCCTTGTCGGCGATAGCCTGGATGGCCTTTTCGTCAAGTTCGTTGAGCGTCGTCTTGTTCTGCGTCACCTTGTAGAATTCAGTTTTCAGCTTGCGGGTCTTGTAGGCGTCAACGGTGCGCTTCAGGTTGAATGTCTGGACAAAGTTCATCTTGAGCTTGTTGTCCTTGGCGAGAGCTTCCACCATCTTTTGAGCCTTGGCGTACTGTTCGCTGCTGAACGATGTGGCGAGTGCGTCAATGCGGATTTCGTCATTCTTGCCGAGGTCAAGTCCGACGGCGCCTGCACCGGTCGCGGCGACATTGCCGACAACCTTGAACGGTGAAAGTGCCACTTTGATGAGCAGGTTCATCACGGTTTTCCAAACGATCTTCACGTACGAAAATTCAGGATCCTTCACGTTGCCTTTCACAGGAACATCAAACTGGATTTTGTCGTTTTTGTCCTTGAGAATGTAGAGGCCGACTTTCATCGGAACGGTGTATTCCGGGTCGGTGTTTGAATCCTTGTCGCCGACGTCGATGTTGTAGATGTCAATCGTATTCTTGCTTTCGATGTTCCAGCCACTCATCTTGTTTTCGCTTGCGAATGCCATGGTGCCCGAACTGATGGGGTAGCCGGTGTAGTGGTGGCTATACGGCGAGAAATGCTTGAGGGCGAGGTTCTTCACACTGATGTAGGCGTCCATCGTGCTGATGTCGGAAAGAGCTCCCTTGTACTTGAACGAAAGCGAGCCGCCTTCGGGGAAAGCTGCCGTCACGTTGATGGCACAGGGCGTGTTGAAGTTGATGTTCGAACCATTGACAGCGATGTTGCTGACCTTGTAGTTGAACGGTTGCTTGGGCGTGTGGTCCGTTGCCGAAACGGTGGTGTTTACAACGGCGAGCTTGTTTACAATCGCCTTGAGCGGCTTGGATTTTTCGTCAGATTTCGGTTCTTCTGCGGTCGAATCGGCAGTGTTGCTCTTGGCGGGCTTCATGATCGGTTCAAGCAGAACGTCGATGTTTGTCTTGCCGTCCTTGAACAGGTCGAGGTGCGCGGATGCTCCGTCGACGACAACCGAGTCAACGCGGAAATCCATCTGGTCCAGGTTGGCCTTGGCGATGCCGACTCCCACGTGCGAAACGCCGATGACATTGCCGCTGGTTTCTGTGAGCTTGATGCCGTCAACGGCGACCGTACCGCTCACGTTCGAGGCGAGAATGTGGTTGACATTGCCCGCGACATTCAGGTTCACGCCGAGCGAGCCTTCGAAATCCTTGTAGTTGATAAAATCCTTGAGGTAGGGCTTTGCGATGGCGAGCGCAAGCTTATTGAGGGTCACGTTCACGCCGAAGTCCTGCGTCTTCATGTTGAACTGCACTTTCACGCCGAGGTCACCGCCGTTGGCGAACTTGAGGTTCACGCCGATGTCGGTGTTCTTGTTGCTGAAGTACACGGCGGGAATAGCGACGGAGAAGTCTTCGAGGTGAATTTTGGAGCCGACCTTGAGGTCTTCGTAAATGATGTTGCCCTTTTCGAGCGTGATGTTTTCGAGGGCGACGCTAAAGCCGATTGATTCAGTGGGGTCGAGGTTGAGTGCCTGCGCCGTGTCTGCGTCTTGCTTCTGCGTGGAGGCTGCAGAGGCTTTTGTAGCGGAGGAATCTGCGGTGCTGTCGGCTGCAAATTTGTCCAAAATATCGCTGAAGTTGAATTGGCTTCCTTTCTGCGTGACGCGCGTATACAGGCCCTTCAGGTAGATTTCGCTCACGCTGATTTCCTTTTTGAGGAGGCGCGTGGGGTTTGCGTTGATGCGGAACTTTTCGAAGGCAACGAATGGCGTGGTGCCGTCGGTCTCGTAGATGGCAAAATCATCGACGGTGACGGTGAACGAGAACGGGCTGAATTCTACGTTTTCGATTTTCATCTTGCGGCCGATGAGTTCTTCGGAGTGGGCGACCACATAGTCTTTGGCGATGCCGGGTCCGAGTTTTAGGGCGGCAATGACGATTACGATCAATACCGCGAGAACGATAAGGGCAATGTAACGTTTCTTCATGCCTAAAAAATAGAATTGTTGCTTTGCAACGGCTTGTTAATTTTTTTTAGAGATGCTTTTTCTATCTTTGCTTATGATGGAAAAGGATTCCCTGAATGTGTTGATTTTGGCGGCGGGCCTCGGAACGCGATTGCGCCCGCTTACAAACAATATGCCGAAGCCGCTCGTACCCGTGGTGGACGCCTCGATTCTGGATTTGCAGGCCCGAAAGGCGCGTGCGATTGGTAACATTCGTTTACACGCAAATGCGCATTACCTGGCAGATCACGTGGTGGCGGCAGGGGAGAAGCTTGGCTTCGAAAAAGTCTGGGTGGAACTGCCCGAAATCCTTGGAACGGCGGGGCCGCTCAAACGCATTTATAACGAGGGCTACCGTGGTGGCCTCCTGATTATGAATGGGGATGCCTATTGTAATTTTGACCTGACCGCTTTTGTTCGGAATGCGCAGACATTGGCCGCCCAGCCGAACGGCCCGCAGGTGGCCTTGCTCGCAGTCGATTTCCCGAAGGTGAATACCTTCCGCGTGGGGGCGGACGGTCGCTTGGCGGGCGTGGTTGGCCGTTTCGGTAGCGAAGAGGGTATGCCCGCTACGTTCTCTGGCGTTTCTTGGTACAGCGACGAGGCTCTTTCGCGTATTCGCGACGGTGAATTCGATATCCGTGAATTCTGGAAGCAGGAGATGGCGGCTGGTCGAGCCCCGTTTGTTGACATGACGCAATTACACGCCATCTGGATTGATATGGGCTCGCCCGAAGGCTTGATGGCAGCGGTGGAGGCTCGCCTGAAGGAGCTTGGTCGCAATGTCAACGAAGCCGTTGTTGAACCCGGCGTAAAATTGCCCGCTGGAGTGACCATCAAGCATTCTGTGATTTATGCCGGCGCAGAAATCGTCGAAGGCGAAAAAATTGAAAATGAAATCCGCGGTCGCGGTTTTAAGTGGAAAATTAATTGAGGAGTCATCCTGAGCTATACGAAACTTGGCAACTTGTTGCCTTAGTTGAGTTATCCTCTATGTGGAGGAGGGCGCAGCCCGAAGTCGAAGGATCCAGGATTTAAAATGAGAAAATTCAGAGTCGTTTTAGTTGAACCGGAACATCCGCATAATGTGGGCTTTGTAGCCCGCGCCATGCACTGCTACGCCCTTGACGAACTTTATATCGTCTACCCGAGGCGTGACAAGGTCATCGAAAATTCTTACCATACGGCACCGAACAGCCACGAGGTCTTGGACAAGGCGACCATCGTGCATAAGTTCGAAGATGCCATTGGTGATTGCGCCTGTGCGGTTGCGTTTAGCCGCCGTATTTACGGTTCTGCCATCAAGCACACGATGATGCCTGGGCTGTCGGAATTGTTGCCCGAGAATGGCACGATTGCTCTTGTGTTTGGTCGAGAATCTTGTGGCCTCGAAACCGAAGAAGTGAACGCTTGCACCTACCAGTGCGAAATTCCTGTACCGGGGCTCATGAGCTTGAACCTCGCGCAAGCGGTAACGGTGGGCCTCTACGAACTTTGCCGCAGCGGTGCGCTCGCGAATGGCGAAGGCCGCGCGAAGCGTGGAAGCAAGGGTGCCTGCGAGACTGCTCCGGCGACTATCGAACAGATTGATAGCTTCAAGAAGTTCCTGGACCGTTACCTGACCGGTCAGTATCACGACCAGTCCTGGCGAGACAACTTCCTCAACACACTCCTGCAGCGCCTGCACCCGACCCGCAACGAACTTTCGGCGTTGTTCGGCCTCATCCGTAACCTTGCGAAAAAGCCTGCCCGCCTGGAACAGGCTGCCGACAAGGCCGCTAAAGCTGCGGAGGCTTCCGAAGCGGCCGAGTCTACTGAATCGAAATAAATGGAAGTCGAATACAACATCGCAGGTAGAATTTTGGCGAAGGACGGCACGCGGGTCATTTCGCTTGCCGAAATTCTTGCATCACCTGAAGCAGGTTCTGTCGCTACGTGCACCACCGACCTCTCCGAAGATGTTCTCGCCGCTTATTGCAAGGCGGTTTCGGCGCAGAATGCCTGCAAAGTCTATCTGTGGAAAGACCGCGAAGAATACGGCAATGCGAACGTATTCAACGGCGGCTCCGATTACGAAGTTGTGAACGAAGTTTGCTTCTTGTGCATCTATGATTCTGGCCGCGAAGTCCTCCGAGAACGTACGAATTGCTGGAACGAAAAAATCGATGCAGTCGTATCTTACAACGTATAAAGGCCTTTTTTGCGTATAAACTAGGCCCCAAAGTTCCTTTTAAAAGTCCCTTTTGTCCTAGCGCTCCAAATGTTTTGGGGCCGTTTTTGTATTTTTATCGAAAATGCGTTAGGAGGCGCTTATGAAATTTGTTGGAAAAGTGGCAAAGCCGATTGCCTTCTTGTGCGGGGCTTTCTTCCTGGGTGCGTGCGATAATGGCGGAAATGCTGTTTTGGCAGAGGGTTCCAAGGAAAATCCTTCGGATGTCGACAAACCGAGGCTGGATAGCTCTGAATCTTCGGCTCGTTCCAGTTCGTCTGTTGTTTTTAGCAGTAGCTCGCTGGTGTTAGAAGACTTTTTCAATGAACAGTATAGCTCGTCTTCTTTCGTTAAAGAAAAGTCGAGTTCTTCTGTTGAAGAATGCTACAAGAGCGGTATGGCATCCATTACGCTTGTCGGTGTCGAAAGAATCAATTTCAACTGTCCGAATAGCATGACGATGTATGATACCGATTTGTGGATTTTTTACAAGTGCGATGGCAGTACTTTAGTGAAAAAGCCAATGCCGCCTTGCTCCAATAATAGTGTTGATTCCAGTGATTCGCAATCCTCTAGTTCAAGTGAAAATCCCGTAAGCAAGGGCGAAACGAAGGTGATGCCCTCGGGAACATACGATTGCACGGAGTATAGCTGCATTCCGACAGAAAATCTGAATCAGGAAATGCTTGCGGAAGGATTGTATGGCGAATTCCTCGATGAAAGAGATAATCAAGTTTATAAGACTATCCAAATTGGCGAACAGGTATGGATGGTCCAGAACTTGAACTACGCTGATAGTGTTGCTATGCCGAGTCTTTTAGGAGGCAGTTGGTGTTATGACAATGATGAAGAAAATTGTCGTAAGGCCGGCCGACTGTATACTTGGGGGGCTACCGTTGATTCAATCAACTACCTTGCGAAACCTTTTGACCCGTCAAAATGCGAATATATTGATGACGTCTGTGAATATCCGGGAAAAGATCAGGGGATCTGTCCTCCGGGTTGGCGTGTTCCTGATACGACGGATTTCCTAAAGCTGTATAAAAGCGCAAATAGAGACCAGCTTGCAATTAAAACACAGCAAGGGTGGTGCAATTCGTCTAACGGGACCAATGAGCTGGGCTTTTCTGCAATGCCTGTAGGGGCATTCTCAAATAACGTTTATCATTGTAATCATGAACGTTGTTTTAATTCCGCAGAAGGTATAGCGGCTTTTTGGAGCATTCGTATGGGAAGGGATAGTTATACCGCTCGTGCGATGGTTGTCGATTCCTTAGATTTTCATGATCTAGTCTATGAAACGGAAATCGACCGAAGTACTGGATTGTCTGTTCGTTGCATAAAAAAATAAAACTCGCAATTAGAAAAGGTGCCATCTGGCGCCATTTTAGAACACATGCTTCCACTGCAATGCAATGGCATCCAGTAGCCATTCGCGGCCGGTCTTGGTCATTAGTGGCTCGTGTTCACGGTCTTCGTATTTTTCCTTGAAGCAACGGCGAGTAGTGAAGTCGACTACCACATAGATCTGGTTGGTCTTGTTCAGCGTAATTTCGGCCATAGGCCAAATGTCGATGGTTCTAAAGTCGCCATCGTAATTCTTTGAAAATTTGCCGTAATCACTGGACTTATAATGGCCACTCACTGTTGTTCCCACGCCGATCATCGAAACCATCAGGGGCATTTGGTAGCCTAGGAAATATTCCTGCTCATACACCCAGCCAGAGGCCATTCTATCAGATGCCTGCCAAAGCCATACGTCGCTGTCGGTACCTGTCAATTTCTGGTAGCCAGCCTTGTATGTGGCGGTCATTACGACATGATGCCAGTCGCCTTCCCATAAGGCGGCTAGGTCAAACATAAAACAGCCGCTTGCCCAACCGTACAAGTACCAGTGTGCAAAAGGCGTCAAGTCCTTGTATTCGGGCTTGGCTTCGTTGTATGCGGCCATTCCCTGGAACCAGTCGCTGATGTTCCAGCCTGTGCCTGCTGTACCACCCACGGCAAATTCAAGGAAGGCGATGGGGGAGAAGGTTACGGAGGCGACAGGTGCCACGGTCACGGGGGAAAGCTCCAGTCCAAGCTTAAGGGCCAAGTGGTTGTCGGCGGTAAGTTCGTCATCGCCATTCAGGAACGGCATGGTGTAGGTTGCATCGAATTCGGTGACCGCCTCTACGCCGTCATATGGCCCGCTTACACCTGAAAAATGCGAGGAGCCGGTTTTATGATCCGCTTCGAGATAATACGCGCCTGAAGTCGTCACCGAATATTCCATCGAAGACTTTTGTTCCGCAGCCTCCTTTGCCGGTGAACTTTCTTCGGCGAAAAGCGCGGTACCGCAAACGGCGATTAGTGCAAATGGAATGAACTTTTTCATAGTTCCTCCTTAGAAAGACATCTTTCCTTTAAAGGTAACGCTGCTGAAATCGCGGTATTCGCCGTATAGCCCTTCCTTGTTGTCGGGGCCTTCAAGGTACAGGTCGCCAATCAGGCAAAGTGTAATTGCATCAGTCAGCTTGTAGTCCAGTTCCAGTTCGCTTGCAGAAGAAAAATCCCATAAGTCCAGGGCTCCCGAAGCCATAATGGTGAGCGTTTCGTTCAGGATGGATTTCTCGATGCTCAAGGTGGCCTGGTGCTGGAATTCGTTCCGGTCAAGATCACTGTCGTAATCAATCACGCCATCTGCAACATATTGTGCGGTAATTGTCCAGCCCCCGCTTGGTGTCCAGTCCAGTCCGGCAAGGCCCAAAAGTTGATGCTTCTTTTTGCTTGCGGGGCGAGTTTCATCACTGTACATAAAGAGCTGACTGTTGGCATTTGTTTGAAAGTGACGCATGGGGAAATACGCTCCTTCGAGACGGAATACGAAATCGCCTGCAGGAATTGCTGCATCGGCACCGATCATGTACATACGCTTGTATTCACCCGTCACGTCGATGGAATAGCTCGTAGCGGGCATGTCTTCGCCATCGTCAAAAGCGATATCGGGGTTGTAACGAATAATCGGCAAGTCGTCCCAACCGTAGAATCCGTACAGCGACAGGTCTGCGACCGAGGTGTAGGCGCTTGCGCGTAGGGCGAGTTCGCTCTTCGAAAGTCTCTTTTCCAGAAGGTCGAAATCGTCGTATTTTTCGGGATAATGGATTTGAACCCCATCAACTTCTTCCGGGAATACATGTGAATGTAGCGGATTCCCCTTGGCAAGCGGCAGAATGCTCGGCGTAAAGAACGGAATCCAGTAAGCATCCACCTGCGTCTTGTCGGTCAATAAGGAAAGTCGCACGGCGTCCACACCAAGCTTGGATTCGTTGTAGTCGGCTGCAACCACATTCGTTTCGTCTCGCGGGTTCAAGACGTCTGTAATTTGTATGTCGTCTGCCTTGCCCCACGAAACAACTTGGCGACCGACACGGAGCGCAAGCATTTCGCCTTTCCAGTCGATATAGGCTTCGCGGAGTTTTAAGGCGTACGTTCCGTCGTCAGCAACGAATGCGGACGAACCGTTTGTCGATTGGCTTCCCAAGGCATCGTGAACGATCTGGCCGTTCACATAAACCATGGCTTCGTCTAGGTAAGATTTGATGGTCCCGTCGAAAATCGTCTGGCCGAGCAGAAAGTCGCCCTTGTTGTGGTGCGTGTTCGGAAGCCCCACCGCAGCTTGCGATGTAAGGGTCCCTAGGAATACGGTTTCTTGGGCGCAAACAGTAGCGGCAAGGGCTAAACCGAGGATTGAAATTTTTTTCATGCTTCCTCCTTTTCTTTGCCAAAGGGTTTTGCCACATGCAACAGGGCTGGCGTAATGGTGTAGTCGGCAACCAATGCGCTAGAAAGACCAAGGATCGTGAGAAGGCCGAGTACTGCCAAAAAGCGCATCGGACTGAACAGGTAAACGCTGAACATGGAACACAAAATAACAGTTGTCAAGAACATGGTTGAGCCGATTTCGCGGAAGGTCGCTTCCATTGCCTTGACGCATGAACCATATTGTTCGTAGCGCATTTTAAGGTGCGTCGTTAGGTGAATCGTGTCGTCCACCGCAATGCCCAAAACGAGAGGCATCACCGTAATCGTACTGAAATCCAGCGCAAAGTTGAAGTAACCCATGACACCGCCCACTAAAATGACAGGAGCAATGTTTGGAATCATGCCGATAAGTCCGAGCTTAAGGCTGGAGAAGGCAAATATGAGCATGATGGCGATGATGACAAGCGAGAATCCGAAGGATTTCAGGCCACCAAAGATAATGCGGTTGCTCATTTCGGAATAGCGGATCATGTCGCCTAACAGAGTGCATTTTGCGCCAGGGAATAATTCGGCGAGCTTTGCTCGCAGAGAATTCATATTGGCGAGTGCCTCTTCTGTGGCAAATTGGGTCATGTCCACATTGACAACGGTCGTCTTGAAGTCTTCGTCCATCGCGTCGCTGAAATCCTCACGCATTTCGATAGATGAAAGTTCCATCAGCTGAGCAAGCACATATTCGTCTTCGGGAACGGTGTAGAAGGAATCCTTTCCTTCGTTCAGGGCGCGGTTCATTTCTTTCAAGATGCTCGTCGCCGAAGTCACGCGGGCCTTTCCGCCCGACCACTTGGTGAGTGAAAGTGTTCCCAGATAATCTTCCAGCTGCAATAGCGCCTTCATGTTTTCCGGTTTCTTGAAAGATCCTTCTTCGTCATAAGAAATCATTACCGTGTAGCTGTACTGGTTTCCGAGCTTGTGAGCCAACATTTCCTTGACTTCTCGAATGTAGGGCATCTTGTCGCCCGTTATCGTAAGGTAGTCAAGTTGTGCGGTAATTTTGAACATCCCCGGAATGAATGCGATAATGATCAGTGCGGTGGCAACAATGAAAGACTTCTTTCTTTTGTACACAAAATTTGACCATGTGGAAAAATTCGTGTCAAGCTTGGTTGCCCCGTTTTCGCAAGAGGCTTTGGGCGCGCGGTCCTTGCCGAACGAAAGGAGGATCGGAATCAGGATGGTTACATAGAGATAGATGGCGAGTACCACAAGTGCCGATGTTTTGCCCATCCATTCTAGGGGCTTCATGTTGACAAACAGGAAACTCACAAAGGAGGCCATTGTCGTAAGAACAGTGAACAGCACCGGCCATCCGCATTCCTCGACGCATTTGATTGCCGATTCCTTGCGCTTGCCTGTGCGCCTAAAGAACAGCTTGAACATCTTGATGTAGTGGACAGAATAGCCCACCGCAAGGGCCATGCCAAGAACGACCGGCAGTGTCACGAGGGCGGAATCGGCTTTTGCCCCGAAATAGGACATTGCTCCAAAAACAGATGCGATTGCACTGAGGGTTGCTACCGCCGGAACGACTACACCAAATACATTGCGCAGACACAAAGCCAAGAACAGGATCATCACGCCGATACTGCAGAGAACTCTGATGCCATATTCTGGCACTTCGTAACGGTCTTCGTTGGCGTTGTCGTAGGGCATCCCGCCACCATAAAGCTTGAAATCCTTGTTCTGAAATTCTTCACTTTCGATGATTTCCATCAGTTTGTAACCAATGTCAACAGCGTAATCATCTGGTTCTTCGCTAATTCTATTGTCAAGGTTCTTTTTGTCGAATGGGAGCAATGAAAGCGAAATCCAGGTCTCGCGTCCGTCGTCGCTTACGAGAGAGTTGATAAGCGCGTTCGTCTTTTCGTTTCCGCGCATGACGAGTGCCCGAGCATTAGCAAGCTCTGCAGAATCTGATGGAATGCCGTTCTCGTAAGGTTTCTTGATTTCGAAACCTTCTTCGTTTCCAACGGGAATATCGACGTTGATAATGGAGGTGAGGCGGTCGGCAAATGGAATCTCGTCCTTCATTCGAGTTCCGATTCTGTCAATGACTTTCAGCATTTCTTCGCTAAAGACATCACCTTCGCCTTGCTTTACAACAAGAACGCCAACACCGTTCAGGTTTCCGAAGATTTCTTCGTACTTCTTGGTGTTTAGCGTGATGTCGTCGGAATTGCCGAACCAGCCGTCTTCGCCAATGTCGAGCGCAAACTGACTTAAGCCGGAACTGCAGATGACTGTAACGATGATCAGGGCAATAAGGATTTTTAAGCGGTGGCGTAACTGAAAGCGACCAATCTTGCCGAAAAATTGATTTAGCCTTGCGACATTCATTATTCATCCCTCCCGATGAAATTTACTTAACTTGCTCGCGTTCCAGGGCACTGACGGTAAAGTAACTTTCGTTTACTTTTTCGTCGTATTTCAGATTGTTGATTTCGTAGACGGTCTTATGGTTTGTCTGCACGTTGGTCATGGTCATTTTCAACGTGGTCCAGTAACCCTTGACCTGCTGAATGTTTTCGCAGGAGAGCGTCTTTTGTAGCCGATTCTGCTTGTCGTAGTATTCGCCCTTGCGGACCACGTAGGTCTTTTTATCGACCCAGGTGATACGGCGGCTGACTTTCGCCTTTGCGTCTTTTGCCTTGGCTTCCAGAATCCAGCAGTCAACACCGTTTACCTTCTCTTCGCCGAGAAGGGCGAAGTTGTCCTTGGAAAGGCTGCGGGTGCCCAGGTCGTCGTAGGTAAAGTCCGTTCCCTGGAAGTCGTCGTCCTTGCTGGAACCTGAAACTCGGCGCACCTTTTTCATGGCCGGCAGGTAAATCCAGCTGTCGCTATCGACCGTGGAACCATCGGCCTTGTCAGGGTAGTCGTAGGTGAGGTAGCTGATGCCCGCCACGTCGCGCGGTGTCTTGAACACGAGAACGGTCTTGTCGGTGGTGCCGTCCTTCATAGTGTAAGAGGCAATTTCACGGTTGCGTGTCTTGCCGTTCTTGTCGATCAGGGTAACCGAAATGGTGGCAGAAGATGTCTTTCCGCTGGGCAGGTCGTGTACCTTCTTGGCGATTTCGCTGGCCGACTGCGCAAAGGTCGTAGCGGCATACAACAGGGAGGTGCCGAGCACCTTGATGAACAGATTTTTCATGTTTTCTCCTTTTTCCTCTTTATTTCTTGTTGCTGCGTTTCCAATATTCGGTGGCGCCCAGAAGTCCCCAGCGGTCAAGTGAACCGCGCATTTCTAGGCGACCGTCCTTGGTTAGCGAAATTTTGCCGTGGTAGGTCTTGTTTTCTTCGGGATCGTAGATGGAACCTCCCTTCAGCATTCCATCGTCTTCCTTCATATCCTTGATAATGAGGGTGCCGATGAGTTTTTGGTCGGTGGGGTCGTCGGAATCCAGAATTTCAGTGAGCTTGCCATAATACAGTCCGTTGCTACTTTTATAGATGAGGACCGTTGCGTATGGCTTGTCTGTGTCGGGATCGATTGCGGTCCACGGCCCCAGAATTTTGTCAACTTGGGCATTGGCAACCCATGCGGTTGTCGCCAAGATACAGCCGAAAATAAATTTCTTCATATTTTATCCTTCAAAAAATATGGCGAAATAAAGTTTATTCGTATTTATAACAAAATCTATTACTTTTTTTTTAAATGGTATTTTTTTTTGTGCAAATCAGTATTCCAAATTGGAATATTTGGCCTTTTGCTATATTTGCACTATGGCTTCCCAGACGATAAAAATCCAGTATCTTGACGAATCTATCCCGAAATTGACCTATGTCGGAGGCAAATCCGACTGGATTGACCTTGCCGCGGCCGAAACCGTGACTCTCAAGGCGGGGGAGTTCCGCCTGATTCACCTTGGAGTTGCCATGAAGCTCCCTGAAGGGTTCGAGGCGCATATCGCCCCGCGCAGCTCCACGTTCAAGAACTTCGGCATTCTGCAGGCGAATTCCGTGGGCGTGGTGGATTCCAGCTACTGCGGCGCGAATGACTGGTGGAAAATGCCTGTATACGCGACCCGTGACGTGACTATCGAGAAGGGTAGCCGCATCGCACAGTTCCGCATTATGGAACAGCAGCCCAAACTGACCTTCGAAGAATGCTCGCTGGACGGCGCAGATCGCGGCGGTTTCGGCAGCACGGGAATCTAAAATTTCTACATTTGTCTGCGTATGCAGATTCTTGAAAGTTTGGATTATTGGTTTTGGATTCCGGTAATTTTTTGGATCGGACTGTACTTTTGGTTTTATCGCGTCACCTATCCGCGATACATGAAAAAATTGGTCAGAAAAGGAATCAAATGGGCGTATGTCCCTGCGTGGCGTGGTTATTGGCTTCCGTTGGATTTTCTTTTTACACTTCTGATGTCACTCGCCTCGGCGCTTCCGGCTGTCTGGGTGTTTTTCAAGTGGTTCGATCTGCCGTGGTATTACGGCTTTGCCGTGTCGCCGTTGTTCTTTATCGTGGGTGCGGTGCTTTGCCGTACCGCCAAGAGCAAGACTGCCGAACTTTACCAGTCCGCCTATTTCCTGGAATACCGAAAGGTCCGTTACGAATCCGAAATCAAGGGAAATTTCCGTAGCGAGACTGATGTTCACAACCATACCATCTGGAGCTTTACCAAGAAGCTGAAATATGCGGAAGCCCATGGTCGTTTGTGGAAATATGTGAATGCGATGGCGAAAACGAAAAAGATTCCGCCCGATGTTTACGCGGAGACGATGTACTAGGAGCCTCCAACGATGTCCAATATCTTAGATTCAATCGGAGTGGGCGAAAACGTCCTTGATGGCCGCGCGGCATGGAAGTATGCTGAAGAGATTCTCTTGCAGGTCTCGAGAACTTTTGCGCTCAACATCAATGTGCTGAAAGGGAAACTTCACAAGAGTATCCTGTTGGCCTATCTGTACCTGCGCATTGCCGATACGGTTGAAGATGACCCCGATATGAAGGCTTCCGAGAAGGAAGTCGTCCTTGGACTGTTTGCCGATATTTTCAGGTCGGCGGAGCTACCGGAAGAGGCTGTTGCGAAATTTGAGCAGTCGCTCCCGGAAAGTTGGCGTAAGTCGGAACACCCGTACATGAACCTTTGCCTGCATACGCATGTGGTAGTTCCGCTGCTGAAGGAATTGCCCGAAGTCTATGCCGCTCCGGTGCGTGCGGTGACGATTGAAATGTGTCATGGCATGGCAAAGTTTGCGCTCAGACAAGAGGCGGCGCTCAGTTCCGGCTGGTTTACGCTGGAGAGTGTCGCCGACCTCGACGAATACTGCTACTATGTGGCGGGTATTGTCGGCAAACTTCTGACGAATCTTTTTGCCGCGGACACTTGCCTGATTGGCGATGAACGCAAGGCCGAAATGCAGAAACTCGATGTGAGTTTCGGGCTTGCCTTGCAGGTGGCAAACATCGTGAAGGACTGCGTTGAGGATTCTTCTCGCCGGGTCTGCTTTGTTCCTGAAGAAATTTGCCGTAGGCATGGCTTTGCTCATTCGTACGAAATGTTCGATGTCCCGACGGATGCCGCTCTGAAGGCTGATTTTGACAAGCGCCGTGCTGCGGCCATGGGAGAACTCGTGAAGAAGGCCTGGGGTCACCTGGACGATGCGATTGCCTATACCAAGCTGATTCCGAATGTCAAAATGCGTACGAGGCTTTTCTGCTTGTGGCCGCTCTTTATGGCTGCCGAGAACATGAAACTGATTGGCGACGGATCGAGCCTCTTTGCCTCCGAGAAAAAGGTGAAGATTACGCGCGATACCGTGAAGCGGATTATCAAGTCGACCACGCTACATTTCTATTCGGATAGCTGGATTGAAAAGTCCTATGCTAAATTGAAGAGCGAGGCGGAAACAATTAAAAGTTAAGAACGGAAATTTGGAGCGTCATCCTGAGCGGAAGACGAAGGATCTAGAAAGAGATTATGAAGAAATTTGATTTTATAAATAAATGGCCGTTCCACTTGGGCTTGATTATTTTTAGCATTGTATCCGACCAGCTGACAAAGTTGTGGGCGCTTGTGCGTTTTACGAACGAGACTGGAGCTCCGAATCACGATGTCATCAATATTATTGGTGAACTGGTTCGCTTCCAGCTGGTTTTCAATAAGGGTGCCGCTTTCAGTAGCCGTCCGCAAGACCTGATGCCCTTCCTGCCGCCGTGGCTGTTTTTCCTGCTGATCTCGATTGTGGCGTCCATTATCCTTTTGTGGTTCTACAAGTCTATTGACAAACGCGACTGGATGAGCCGTCTCGGTGTCGTGATGATTTTGGGCGGTGCCGTCGGAAACTTTATCGACCGTATGCGTCTTTCCATGGTGGTGGATTTTATCGACTGCGATTTCCCTGACTTTATCATGACGCGTTTCCCGACATTCAACGTGGCCGATTCCTTCGTAACCGTCGGTGTCGCGATTGTGATCCTTTCGCCAATTATTTTGAAAAAAAACCATCAAGAAATTAAGAATGAAAAAGAGCATAGAACCGAAAAGTGACCCCCTGCGTCATCCTGGAGCGCAGTGCCCCTGCGTCATCCTGGAGCGCAGCGACGGGATCCTCTTTGGATTTTCCCCGTCCGGGGACCATGCGCACTAAGGTTACAAGTAACCAAGTGCTGTCCGGCCTCCCTTCGATTGAGAATGACTTGATTTAACCTCCTACTTCCTACTGCTTATGAATTACCTAGTAGACGAAAAGCATTCCGGTGAACGCATCGACAAGTTTCTTGTGGGTGTCATGGAAAATGTTTCCCGCACCGATATCCAGAAACTGATTGCCGCTGGCGAAGTCAAGGTGGGCGGTGTTGCCTCTCCCAAGAATTTCCGCGTCGAAGCGGGCATGGTCGTAGTGGTGGACAAGGTTCCTGAAAAAGAGGCCAGTACCCTAGAACCTGAAAACATCCCGCTCGATATTGTCTACGAGGACGACGATATTGTCGTGCTGAACAAGCCGCGTAACTTGGTGGTGCATCCTGGCAACGGAGTGCAGAATGGGACGCTTGCGGCGGGTCTCCTGTATCACTTTAAGGAGAATTTGTCTGCAGTCAACGGTCCGTTACGCCCGGGCATTGTCCATCGACTGGACAAGGATACACCAGGGCTTATGGTGGTGGCCAAGAACGATGTCGCGCACCGTCACCTGGCTCACCAGCTGGAAACGCGCACCTTGCATCGTACCTACAACGCCCTGGTGTGGGGGCATCCCCGCGACTTGGAAGGTACCATCGATGCCCCTATCGGGCGTAATCCGAAGAACCGCCTCAAGATGGCTGTCGTGAGCGATGGCAAGCCGAGTCGCACGCATTTTGTGGCAAAGAAATTCTTCGCTTTTGCGACGCTTTTGGAATTGCAGCTGGAATCCGGCCGTACACACCAGATTCGCGTGCATAGCCGCTATATGGGGCACCCGGTGGTAGGCGATCCGCTGTACGATGGTCGCGATGGTTGCTTGAACCGCGTGTCCCCCTTGATGAAGGATATTGCCGCGAAGGTTCTCGAAATCGCTCCTGCGCAGCTGCTGCAGGCGGTCAAGATTGAACTCATTCACCCGACGACGGGCAAGAAGATGAAGTTCAAGGTCCCGCTAGAAAAGCCTTTCGAACAAGTTCTTAAGCTCCTCAAGAAGGAATGCCCGATGGATGCTCCTGTCTTTGATGAAGAAGACGAGGGCTTCCGCGACTTCGATCCTGAAATGCGCTTTACCGAAGGCGATGAGGCGGACGAAATGGACAACGAATCGCTGGATGTGTTTGACGAAGGCGTGTTCCCTGAATTGAAGGAACGTAAGACGCGCGCCCAGCGTTTCGCTGAACGTGCCGCCCGTGCGGCGAACCGTAAGGCGAAGGCGGCTGAACGCAAGCGCATCAAGCAAGAAAAGGCCGCGCGTAAGCGCGGCATCGCTCCTGAGGATTTCGTCCAGCCCGGTTACGAGCCGACGATTGACCCGAACTTGCTTTAGCAAAAAAAAGCCAACGCTCGGCAACGTAGCTTTAATCACAAAAAAGGCTCCCTTGAGGTAGCCTTTTTTAGTTTATACGGATTTAAATCCGTATTCTGAATTTCGTTAATGCCGTAGACATTAACGAAGAGGGTATTCCTTGTAGTCCTTGACGCCGAATTCCTGACGCAGGTAATCCCAGCGGACCAGGCGGTTCTTCCAGTAGTACTTGCGGTACAGTCGGCGTGCCACGCGGCTCGTGAGTTCGTACGGAATCGTGTGGTGGTCGTCGGCGACACTTTCCATCGAAATGCGGAAGTCAAGTTCACCGTTGACGACGTCGACGGTCTCTCCGACTTGCACGTCAGGAATGTGGCTCACATCGACCATTGTTGCATCCATACAGACGCGTCCGAGAATCGGACAGAGCTGTCCACGAATAAAGACGAATCCCTTGTTGTATTCGCCGCGTAGGTAGCCGTCGCCGTAACCGATGGCGATCGTTGCGATGCGGGTAGGTTGCTGCGCCATCCAGTAGCCGCCGTAGCTCACCGTTTCGCCAGGCTTCACGTCGTGGATATGGCGGATGGTGGACTTGATTTTCATGACGGGCTTGATCGGCCACGGGGAAGGTGCTGCGCCCATGCAGTTGTAACCGTAAAGGGCAAGACCCGGACGTACCATGTCGAAATGGCTTTCGGGGTGGGTCAGTGTGCCAGCCGAGCTGGAGCAGTGACAAATTTCGGGGCGGAGTCCTTCGGCTTCAAGCACATCGACCAGGCGCGTAAAGCGCTGGATCTGGATTTCGGTCTTCGGATTCCCAGGCATGTCCGCGGTGGCGAGGTGGGTGAACATTCCTTCGAAACGCAGATTCTTGAGGCTGAGCGCCGCACGGATGTTGTTGAAGTCTTCGGCGTCAAAGCCGTAGCGGTTCATGCCGGTATCAATGGCGAGGTGGGCCTTGCAGGTGGTTTCCGTATCGCGCAAGAACTGGTCGAATGCCATGGCGGTGCGGATATCCGTAATGGCTGCAGTCAGCTGGAATTCAACAAAGTAGGCGAAGTCCGCCGGTGTGCAGGGGCCGAGTACCAGAATCGGCAGGTCCATTCCGTACTGGCGGAGCAACATGCCTTCGCTAATGTGTGCGACTCCGAGGTAGTCGGCGCCACCAAACTTGGCTGCAAAGGAGCAGGCGAGACTTCCGTGGCCGTATGAATCCGCCTTTACGGGCAGAAGGATTTTCGTATTGGCCGGAATCTGGCTCCTGATAAATTGAATATTGTTGCAGAGGGCGTCTAAGTTGATTTCAATCCAGTTTGGGCGCGCAATCTTGTTTAAATCGGGGGGAGTTGCTAAAAGTTTCATGATGATGAAAATATAGGTAACTCTTAACTTTTTTTATCATAATCCGTAAAGAAATGCTTTCAAAGAGCCCTTATTTAGGGCTTTTTGTAACGGGAGCGATACGAAGTCGTTCTCCGAAAGCTCTAATACTCTAAGTTGGAATAAACCAGGTTGACATATTTTTTGTAAAAGTCATCCTCCGCGAAACAGGTCCGTTTTTTTGTCTCGCCCCGATAACGACGGCGTTTTTGTTCTTTTGTTCGAATTTACAATTCGCTCGATGAAAAATTGTTTACCGATTCCGATGAATCCGATTGATTTTTTGATTGTAGTTTTCAAGTGAAGAAATATATGTTCTGTTCTAATTCCGAATAAAGGAACGGATATAGAATGAATTACGAATAAAATAATTCCTTTATTTTGTCGTTCTGAATCCCTGACATCTTTGACTTTGCGTAATGGGCTTGCTCGTTAAAGTCCCGTTCCGAAGTCTGCTCCAAGGCAAGAATAATGCCCCCGTTAAAAGGGTAGTGTCCCTGCCTATATCTCAAAACACCATAACCCTGCAAAGGGAGGATAAAATCATGACAGCAGTCATACAAAACCCGGAAACGTTCATCGCGTCCCTGATGCCGGATTCCGATAAGAAGATGGTGCGCATTGCTGGCGTATCGCTTCTGGTCGCGATTCTCTTGTGCTTCTGGGCCGCGGCGTACGAGGTGATCATTGACGATTCCATATTCGTGGATACGCCAACCACCGAAATACAAGCAACCATGAACATTATCGATAAAAAGGAGGAAAAGAAACCCGACAAGAAACCAGACCGAAAACCTCAAGATATCCAACGCAAAAGGCCAGGCTCTGGCGGGAAACCCGTAGGAAGGGGTAACCCTCGAGCCCCGCTCAATCGTGGCGTTATCCATGCGCTAGAAGCACAAACTGCAAATGCTTCGGCGGCGGCCTACGACTTGATCAAGCAAAGCTTTGCCAAGGATATCGACAAGGTCCTCAAGAATACGAATGGCCTTCAGGTAACTGGTAAGACAAAAATTGGCGAGGTTCGCGGTAAAGTCAGCGATGGTTTCAACCAGGGAATGTTTGCCGGAGGCAGTGGCGGTATCGGCGACGATATCTCCAACTTGATTGGCGGTTCTGCTGGTGCCATTTCGACCAGGTCAATGGGAAATGCGAAGGCTCCCAGGGAAAATGAAATCGAATGGGGCTCCGGGCCTGCATCTCGTTCCGCAACTGATATCATGAAGGTCGTGCGTCAGCGTACGCCTGGACTGCGGCACGTCTACAATAAATACCTCAAAAAGAAGCCGGGGTTCCAGGGAAAGGTGACTCTCAAGTTCACGATTGCGCCGGGAGGCGAAATCATCAGCATCGCGCTGGTGTCTTCGACGACGGGCTACAGCGAATTCGACGGTGAAATCAAGAATACTGTCGGTCGCTGGAGATTCAGCAAGGTGAAATCGGGTAACACCACCGTGACTATCCCGTTCACGTTCACGGAATAAGTCAATTCGCCGTGGATGCTACGTATTCTTGTCATTGCGAGGTGCGTAGCGCCGTGGCGATCTTCTTTTGCTATATTATAGCTTGCAAAAAACGGAGCATTACAATGACCGATCCTAGAATAACGAAGTTAGCAGAAAATCTCATTAACAATGCCATTGCCCTTAAGGCGGGCGAAAACATTCTTATCGAAACCACCGACACTCCCGACGAAGTCACGACTGAACTCGTGAAGGCTGTCGCCAAGGTGGGCGGTAACGCATTCGTGCATAACTACCGCGGCCGTGTCCGTCGCGAAATGATCAAGTCGGCATCCATCGAACAGATGCAGCTGCAGGCTGACCTTGCGATGGCTGAAATGCAGAAGATGCAGGCCTACATCGCCATTCGCGGCGCCGAGAACGCTCTTGAAAACTGCGATATCGACGGTCGCCAGATGATGAAATACCGCAAGATTACGGAGCCCGTGCTGAATTACCGTGTCGATAAGACTCGTTGGTGCGTGCTTCGCTGGCCGAACCCCTCCATGGCGCAGGGTGCCAAGATGAGTTCCGAGGCGTTCGAAGACTTCTACTTCGAAGCTTGCCTTGCCGACTATCCGAAAATGGCAAAGGCCGCGCAGAACCTCGTAGACCTCATGAACCGTACCGACAAGGTGCGTCTCGTGGCAAACGGAACCGATTTGACCTTCAGCATCAAGGACATTCCGGCCATTCCGTGCTGCGGCAACATGAACATCCCCGACGGCGAAGTTTATACCGCACCGGTGCGCAACAGTGTGAACGGCGTGATCCACTACAATACGCCGACCCTTTACGATGGCAAGTACTTCAGCAATATCCGCCTCGAATTCAAGGACGGCAAGATTGTGAACGCCACTTGCGAATCCGGCGACAACGTTGCCCTGAACGCTCTCTTCGATACAGACGAAGGTGGCCGCTATGTGGGCGAGTTCGCTATCGGCTTCAACCCGTTCGTGAATGCCCCCATGTGCGATATCCTCTTCGACGAGAAGATTGCTGGCTCCATCCACTTTACGCCGGGCCGCTGCTACGAAGAAGCCCCGAACGGCAACATCAGCGCCATCCACTGGGACCTGGTGCTCATCATGCGCCCGGAATACGGTGGCGGCGAAATCTGGTTCGACGACAAGCTTATCCGCAAGGACGGCCTGTTCGTGATTGACGAACTCAAGTGCCTGAACCCGGACCAACTGGGAAAATAGATTTTCATAAGAAGGAGGAAATATGGTGAAAAAACTCTCCATTTTTTTGGGGGCCTTGCTGGCTGTACCATGCTTGGCTACAAATGGTAAAATGGCTGGTGCAGGAACCGCAGAAAGTCCTTGGCAGGTCGCTGATTACGAAGACCTTAAGGCTGTAGGTATTGGTGACTACAGCATGAACGGTCATTATGTGTTGACTGCCGATATCGATGCGTCTGCTTCCCGGAACGAAAAGAATGCCTCCGATTCCACCGCCGGTTTCCAACCTATTGGTGTAGCATATTACGGAACAGAAGAGTCCGTTTTTGATGGAGTATTTGACGGCGCGGACCATACCATATCGAATCTTTATTCGATGTCGACGGATACTCGTTCAACGGCCATGTTTATGGCTGTAGGCCCTAATGGTGTTGTCAAGAATCTGAAAATGTCCGATTGCTTTATTTCGGTAAAGTTTGTCTGGGCAGCTGGCTCTGTGGCCGTAATGAATTTTGGCTTGATTGAAAATGTTGAGCTCAAGCGTGATACGGTGCGCGCCCCGGTTAGTACAGGTGGTGTGGTGGGTATTAATGAAAACGGCATCATTCAAGATGTAGACTTTAGTGGCGTCGTTTATGGCATTAATGATCGTGTAAGTGTCGGCGGTATTGTCGGTAGCAATACCGGAACAAAATCGGTTATTCGTAACGTGAAAGTCGATGCCGACATGCGGTCTACTTATTACGGACAAAAACTTGGTTTAGTTGCCGGTGACAATGAAGGCCTAATTGTTTCTGCTGAAATCACTGGAATTCTTGAACATGGAAACCGTTATCTGGGCGGTGTGACCGGATATAATACGGGAACGATTGATTCGTGTGTTTCTCATGGTTCAATTTATTCGATGAATGAAAATTCGGCTGGCCTGGTTGGGTATAATAGCGGAACCATCAAGAATTCCAGTGTCGATGCCGATACTGTTTTTGGTGAATACCGTGGTGCGGCTGGTTTTGTCGGAACGAACGATACGACTGGGGTCATCGAAAACGGCTTTGCCAAGACGAACGTCCATTCCGATAGTTCTGGCGGTTTCGTCGTTCACAATGCTGGTATCATCAAGAATTCCCGTATGGAAGGCACGGTTTCTGCCGATTCTTTCCCTGGGAGACTTGTGTCTGGTTTCGCTTTGAACAACGCCGGCACTATATTGAATTCGTATTCGAAAGCAAATGTTGATGCGTTCAACAATTTGGCAGGATTTGTATTCCGCAATAGCGGCAAAATCGATAGTTGCTATGCGACGGGCCATGTGAATAACGGTAATAAGGGATCCGGTGATACTTATGGTGGCTTTGTCGGTCAAAACGACTCTACCGGTATTATTTCGAATAGTTTCGCAAGCGGGGAAGTCGTTGGTGGCATGCATGCTGGCGGCTTTGTGGGAGTAAATAAAGGAAAAATTCTCAATTGCTATGCGACGGGTGATGTGCTTTCGTATTCTGTTTTTGGCGGCTTTGTCGGCGTGAACAAGGGCAATATCTACTATTGCTATGCGACTGGATCTCTTGAAAAAATCACAGGTTATGATGTGTCGTATACGGCGGGCGGCTTTGTCGGTTCCAATGAAGGTCAAATCAATAATGCCTACGCTACGGGAAATGTCTCCAGTGAATACACTGGCGCTGGTTTCGTTTCGAGTAACAGTGGAACCATTTTGAATGCCTATGCTACGGGAAAGGTTTCTGGTAAGGTTGAACCTGCTGGATTTGTCGGTACGAATAGAAAGAATATTGAAAACGTATTCTTTGCTGGAAAGACTGTTGCAAGCGGCGCTGAACTTTATGGTGCCGGCTGCTTTGTGGCAGGAAACGACGGATCTGTAAAAAATGCCCTTTACAATAAGGATGGCTGCGGGTTTGGAACGGATTCAACGGTAGACGGCGTTGCGTTTACTGAAATGAAGAATGCGTCTCTATACAAGAACTGGACTGATTTCGACAAGTATTGGACTTTGAACGATACGCTCTCCTTCCCGCACCTTGTGTTTACGACAGGAGTGCTTCCCGAAATTATCGAAGATGGTCCTCCGATTGAAATTGCGAAGCCGAACGTGGTAGCCGTGAAGGGCGCTAATGGCCTTAAACTATATGGAAACCGCCGAAACCTGCAAGCTATGGTAACGCTTTCCCGTTCGGGAATGACGAACGTCAAGGTGTATAATTTGAAGGGGGTGTTGCAGAAGGTTGTTTCGCTTGGCAAAATGAGCGAAGGCGTGCATCAAGTGAATTTGAATGGTGCTGTTGAAGCTCGTGGCGTGGCGTTAATCGTTCTGGAACAGAACGGCAAGGCTCTGTCGAGGACGCTTCTTCGCTAACGGTTGTTCGTAAAAAAACATTGAAAATCATAAAAGCCGTCCTATTCGGGACGGCTTCTTGATGCTTGTAATAGAAGATCCCCGCCTTCGCGGGGATGACAGTGGGGAAAACTCCTGGGATTACACACCCTTAGCGAGAATTTGGACTCCTTCGGAGTCCGATGCTCGGCGGCTCGGCAATGGGAATGCAAGCATTCCCGCTGCACTCGCCTTTAGAGCATCTCGCCGATCTGCACGGCGTTGAGGGCTGCGCCCTTGCGGATCTGGTCACCGGTGAGCCACAGCGTGTTGCTGTTTTCATCGGCGAGGTCCTTACGGATACGGCCTACGAACACGTTGTCCTTGCCGGCGCTTTCGAGCGGCATCGGGTACACATAGTTCTGCGGATCGTCCTTGAGGGTCACGCCCGGAGCGTTCTTGAGAGCGTTGCGGATTTCTTCAACAGAAACCGGACGTTCGGTTTCGAACCACACGGATTCGGAGTGAGAACGGAGAGAGCTCACGCGCACGCAGGTGGCGCTCGTACGAACGTCAGAATGCATGATCTTGCGCGTTTCGTTGAACATCTTCATTTCTTCCTTCGTGTAGTCGTTTTCCGTCATCTTGTCGATCTGCGGAATCACGTTGTAGGCTAGCTGGAAGGGGAACTTGTTGATGTGGGTGGTAGAACCAGTTTCAAGGATGTCCTTGTACTGCTGCTTGAGTTCTTCCATAGCCACGGCACCTGCACCGCTAGCGCTCTGGTAAGAAGAAATGTGGATCTTCTTGATGTGGGAAATCTTTTCGATCGGGTTGAGCACCACAACCATCATGATGGTCGTGCAGTTCGGGTTGGCAATAATGCCCTTGCCGCCGTTCTCAGCCTTGTAGAGCTTGATGTCTTCGGGGTTCACTTCCGGGACAACCAGCGGAACAGCCGGATCCATGCGGAAGAAGCTCGTGTTGTCGACAACCACGGCGCCGTTTTCGACGGCGATCGGAGCGAATTCCTGGGAAATCGCTGCACCGGCGGAGCTGAGCACCAGGTCGACACCCTTGAAGGAGTCCTTGTTCAGGACTTCGCACTTGAGGGTTTCGCCCTTGAACTTGAATTCTTTGCCTGCGCTACGTTCGGAGGCGAGGAGCTTCAGGCTCTGCAGCGGGAAATTGCGCTCTTCGAGGATGGAGAGGATTTCTTGGCCCACGGCGCCGGTTGCGCCCATAATGGCTACGTTGCGAATCATAATTAACCTTTATTGTTCGGTTTGTTGTTGATTGTTTGATTGTAAAACGTCAATGACACTCCAGAAACGTTTCAGATAGATCTTCATCTGGGCTATCTGGTCTCTGGACTGGCGGTAAAGAATCAGCTGCTGTTCCGGGTTTTCCTGGAGAGTGTAGCTGTAAAGAGCATATGCGGCAAGACGCACGCATTCACTCGCCTGAATCAGTTCCGTGTGAGCTTCGCTAGATTCGTGCGGGTGGAAAAGTCCGAGAACTTTCTTGTTCAAGGCGACTGCATTGTTGTTGATGGCGAGAGCCTGGCTGCTGCGCTTTTCGCGTTCCGCTTCGGAAATGTTCGATGCGAGAGGCTCAAAGTTATCGATGGCCGTGATGACGTCGGTCATACGCTTGATGACCGTCTCCGCATCGACAAGGTAACTCTCGAACCTGCTCAGCGATCCGTCTTCCTTGTTCTTTTGAGCGGACGCACCTGAGTTGCCCGCATGCGCTGAAGCCTTGGACTTGTTCGGCAGGATCTTTCCGCCTTCGCCGTTTTCAAACGAGGCGATGTAGTCCTGGTACTGGGAATTCATCGCTGCAAGTTCCGCAGCGGTGTAGTCCGAAGTGGGGATAAAGGTCGGACGGTCCCAGTAGGCGATACCCATGAAGGCGGACAGCATGAAGAAGGCGAGGAAGATGTTTCCGGCCTTGGCTGCACGGTCTTCGAAACGGATAAAGCTGATGATGGCGAAAAAGAACAGACTCGCGAATGAAAGCAGAAGTCCGCCGTCGCAGTTGTAGGTGATGAACGAGTTCTTCGCAAAGTAGAAGATGCAGTCCATGGCTACAATCAGGATCGACAAAAACACACCCAGCATCTTCTGGGTGCGTGTGTCCGCAGATACGGACATGAGTATCGCCGTAAAGGTGATGCCCAGCGGGAGCACCATCATCAAGGCGATATCAGCAATTTGTTGGTTCATCTTTAGAAGGGAAGGTCGTCGTCCACGCCTTCAGGTGCGGGTGCATCGTAGGTGGGAGCGCTAGCCTGGTTATAGTTGCTGGACTGGTTGTAGGAGTTGCCTCCCTGGAAATTGCCTCCATTCTGGCCACGCGGAGTAAGGAGCTGGAAGGTGTCCAGGTTGACTTCGGTGCTGTAACGCTTCTGGCCGGTCGTCTGGTCGGTCCAGCTGCGGTTGGTGAGGGAGCCTTCGACATAGAGCGTCATGCCCTTGTGGACGCCGAGAGTTTCCATGGTGTCTGCAATCTTGCCCCAACCAACGATATTATGCCAGTCAGTCTGTTCCTTCTGTTCACCATTATTATCGCGATAGCGACGGCTGGTGGCAAGGGAGAACGATACGCGCTTGCGACCTGCTGCGCTTGCGCTAATGACGGGGTCCTTGCCGATATTGCCGATAAGCATCACTTTATTCAAATATGCCATAATTCATCCTATTTGTTTTTTTTTAGTTCTATGGTTAAAAATAAAAAATTCCGACTGTCATTTTGTGCCATTTTCAGGAAAATTCCCATTTTGCAAACAATGTTTGTCATTTTTTTTGAGGAAATTTCACTTTTCTTTGCTTTTACAATTATTTTCATTTATATTTTGATTGATTCTTCGATTTTAACTTCTAACTCCGAATTCCGAAATCTGAATTCCGAATCTATTATGGTCACACTCGCTCTTTCTCGCTTTGAAAAAGCTTTCCCCGCAAATCTCAGGGGCAAGCGTCTCGGTGCAGTCCTGCACCCGGCATCGGTTCTCCCGGATTTGCACTATACCCTCGACCTTCTTAAGGAATACGATGGCAAACTCTTTAAGCTTTCCGCCTTGTTTGGTCCGCAGCACGGCATCAAGGGGCATACCCAGGACAACATGATCGAATGGGAAGGTTACACCGACCCCGAACTGGGCATTCCCGTTTATAGCCTTTACGGTGAACACCGCGAACCCACTGCCGAAATGCTCAGTCACGTAGACATGATGCTTGTGGACTTGCAGGATGTGGGCGCCCGCTACTACACGTTTATCTGGACGCTGTTCCTTTGTATGAAAGCCTGTGAAAAGGCTGGAATCCCCGTGATCGTGGTGGACCGCCCGAATCCCATCAACTGCGTAGACGAAGAAGGTCCGGTGCTAGACCTTGACTACACCAGTTTCGTGGGACTTCATAGCATCCGCACGCGCCACGCAAAGACGATTGGCGAACTGGCCGTCCAGTTCAAGGAAGAACGTTTTCCCAAGTGTGAACTCTACGTGCTCGGCATGGAAGGTTACGATAAAAAGATGTGGTACGACCAGACGGGACTTCCGTGGATTTTGCCGAGCCCGAACATGCCGACGCTCGATACCGCAGTCGTTTACCCGGGCATGTGCCTGTTCGAGGCCACCAACGTGAGCGAAGGCCGCGGCACCACGCGTCCGTTCGAAATTTTCGGAGCCCCGTTTATTGATGCGGTCAAGCTCTGCAAGTACATGAACGGACTCAAGCTCCCCGGCGTGTATTTCCGCGAGAATTACTTCCAGCCCACATTCCATAAGGGCGCAGGTCAGATTTGTGGCGGTGCGCAGATTCACGTGCTCGACCGTGACAAGTTCCGCAGCTTTGACATGGCGGTGAAACTGTTGCGGTACATTTTCAACGAATACCCGAAGGATTTCGCTTGGAAACAGCCGCCTTACGAATATGAATTCAAGAAGTTGCCTATTGACATCCTGCTCGGCAACGGTACTTTCCGTAAGGAATTCATCGAAAGTTCAATCTAGCGGCGAAGCCGCGCAATCAAGGAGAAATAAATGATTCAACCAATCAATGGAAAATTTGAAATGCCCGCGCTTCCTTACGCAGCGGGGGACCTTGCTCCGGTACTTAGCCAGGAAACGATCGAGTTCCACTATGGCAAGCATCTGCAGACTTACCTCAACAACCTGAACGCAGCCCTTCCGGGTAGCGCATTCGAAGGCAAGTCTATCGCTGAAATCGTGAAAACTGCCGAAGGCGGCGTGTTCAATAATGCGGGACAGTTCCTGAACCACTACATGTACTTCATGCAGTTCAAGGCTCCGTCTGCGGGCAATGTTCCGACAGGCAAGATTGCCGAAGCGATTGCACGCGACTTTGGTTCCTTTGAAAAGTTCCAGGAAGAATTCCAGGCGAAAGGCGCAGGCCTCTTCGGTTCTGGCTGGGTTTGGCTCTCTGCCGATGCCCAGGGCAAGCTCGTGATTACGCAGGAAGGCAACGCCCAGAACCCGCTCACCAAGGGCCTCAAGCCGCTGTTGACCTTCGACGTGTGGGAACATGCCTACTACATCGACTACCGCAACCGTCGTCCGGACTACCTCAAGGGACTCTGGCAGATTGTGGACTGGAACGTAGTCAACAACCGCCTTGCATAAGGTTTTCTTTAACCGAATATGAAAAAATCCGCTGGGTTTTCCCAAGCGGATTTTTTTAATCCTGTCGCAAAGCTCCAGGATGACTTAAGTATTGTATTTAAGTCTGTGGCGGACGCGGCGGCATCTTCGGCATCGCAATCTTGATAATCAGCGGCTCAAAGATGAAAATGAGAATCTGCGCCACGACAAAGCAGATAACCTGCGAACTGATGAACATCGGTAGGTACGGCGGCTTGTGTCCAGGGGGAATCAGGAAGAAATACACGAACGTGACCATGACGGTCGTCATGAGCGGCGTGTAGATCAGGTTCGACACGATCGATTCCACGATGTGGGTCTTGAGTGTTCTCGGCTGCAGGTGGAACTTGCGTGCTAACGCCGCATTTACCTTGGGCATCGGAACAACGAGGCCGATACCGAAACTGACGAAGAAGCTTAAGACGAATCCCTCCAGGAATCCGATAATGATTGCAATCATCGGCATTTCAGGCGGATGTTCGGCGGTCAAGTTTCCGGTAAGCGAAAGTGCGAAACTCATCATGAGCGCCATCATGAAGGAAATCTTGAGCCCGCCTTTTTCATCTGTTTCTGGATTTCGGGGGGCATCGGTGGATTCTGATTCGTCATAATTTATCCTTTATTTTTATCACAAAGTTTTTCAAAGTCGGCAACGGCCATCGGCTTTGCAAAGTAGTATCCCTGGAACAGGTTACAGCCCATTTCATTGAGCCTTTTGTACTGATCTTCGGTTTCGACACCTTCGGTAAGCGAGAACAGGCCGAGGTCGCTCGAGAGCCTGAGTACGTTGCGCAAGATAGTTTCGGCACGGTGGTTATCTTCGGCCTTGCTCAAGAATTTCATGTCGATTTTCAGAACGTCAAGCGGCATGTCCTTGAGCTGGTTGAGTGAAGAGTATCCGCTGCCGAAGTCATCCATCTCGACGATAAATCCAGATTCGCGGAACTTGCTTAAGATGGCCATGCGGCTTTCCGCTTCGGTCATCATCACCGTTTCGGTGATTTCGATACGGAGTCGCGACGGTTCAATCTTGAATTCTTCGACAAGGGCCTTGATTTCGGCATAGACATCCATGAAGTAGAAGTCTTTCGGCGAAATGTTCACGGAGATAAACAGGTTGGCCTTATCACCTTTCCACGAAGAGATAATCTCGCAGGCGGAGCGCCAGATGTACTTGTCCACCTGGGCAATCATGCCGTTCTTCTCGAATACCGGGATAAACTTGAACGGGGGGAGGAATCCTTCTTCGGGGTGGATCCAGCGAACAAGTGCTTCGGCGCCGATGATGATTCCCTTGTTGTCTACGATGGGTTGCAGGTAGGGGACGATCTGTCGATTTTCGATAGCCCCTTCGAGTTCCGTTGAAATCTTCTGGTCCCAGAGCAACTGGTTGCGCATATTGTCGTCATAGATGGCGATATGCATGTTGTATTCGTTCTTGATGGTCGTGAGGGCTAGGTGGGCGCGGTCAAACATGATGGACACGTCAATACTGGGATCGGTTACGTTGTATATGCCCACATGCATCAGAATGTGCTGGTCAATAGATCCGTTCGAAATGACGAACTTCGAAAGCCGGCGTTGAACAAGGTCGAGCTTTTCGGAACCCGTCGGATAGCAGATGCCGAATGCATCGCCGGAAAGTCTTCCGTATGCCCATCTTTCGGACGCATTTTCCCTAATCCAGTTAGCCACTCTTTTCAGGACATGGTCTCCTATGTCGTTACCAAAGATGTCGTTGACCATCTTGAAATCTTTGATGTCGAGGTAGGCGATGGAATAGGATGTTTCTTTCTCGGAAGAAACTTTGTTCTTGATCCGGTTGAACAGGTGTTCCTTGGTGAACAGTCCCGTGAGCTTGTCGTGGGTGGCTTCGTAAATTTCCTGTTTGTGCTTGAGGATTTCTTCTGTATTGTCTTGAATGCTTAAAAAGTAACCGATTTTCTTGTTTTTTGCATCGGTAACAATGTGCTTGTCAAGGGTGAAGTATTGTGTGCCTTTTTCGGAATTGACAGATTGCTTAGAAGACCAGTTGTCTTGGCCTACGCCAAGGTCATCGAACATGGCAAAAAGTCTTTGATTTACGTGCTCCAGGTTATCGGAACGGACTTCCAGAAGTTTGCATCCGTTGCTGTTTGCCCAAATGCAGCGCTTGCTGGCGTCGAAGAAGAAAATCGCTTCGGACATTTTGGAAGCGATGTTGGCTAGCATTCGGTCCAGAAGCCTGAACGGTCTGTAGAACAGCGAAAAATAGAAGATAAGCATGCCGCAGACGGCAAGTCCCATCATCGAACGGTCAATGGGGGTTCTGGAGAAGATGTAGTAGCTCTGCCAGATGCCTGCCAATACCATTGTAAAGAGGATGATATAGTATTTTTCGGCATAGATACGGGGGACGCGGATAGTCTTGTAGATGAATATGCCGAGCGATGTAATGATGGCGATGTAGACCGCGATGCGGTGGAATGTCTGGCCGAGGTACGGGACGAGTCTATAGTAAAGGGAACCGTCCACCGTGATGGCTTCCATGCCGAAGGCGTGTCCGAAGAAAGGGTTGAAAAAGTATTGGAGAACGTCAATGGTGAGGAGCGTGTAAATGAAATAAATTTTCTTGTTATGCCGCCATGGAATATTGCAGTAGGACAGGGTGAAGTCGAACAGGCTGAACGCCAGGAGGTCCATGCCGATAAAATAGGTGTAGCTACCGATGGTGGAAAGAAACTCGTTTTCGGAGAGGACGAGTATCAGGTTGCCCGCAATCGGAACGATGAACGTGAATAGCAAATAGGAGACAGCTTTGCCTATCGCCTTCGAAGACTTCTTGGATATAACACCAAAAAGCCCAAGCAGGACTATGAGCACTATATAGATAATGGCAAAGACTTCTCTCATGTACTAGAGCACCTTTTTCTTACATAATACATTAATATATACAAATATTTGCAATTTTTTTACAAAATAATAGTCCAAATTGGAATATTCGACAAAATAGGCTAAGAAATTCTTTGCTAATTTCTTGTCAGGAGTACTTTTATGGACAACGAACTGACGCTTTTGATAGGGAAGGGCGAAAAAATCCTTTATGCCGGTAAACCGGACAAAAGGTGTTTTATCTTTGAATGCATTTTCAATCCATTGCTCCCGTTTGCGATTGTCTGGGGACTTTTTGATATGTTCTTTATCGGGGCAGCTTTCTCTTCGGACAAGGCGGACGAGGCGGCCCTAAGAAGGAAAAGCAGCGCATCGAGGAACTCGAGAAGGACATCGAGGAGGCCAACACGCTCATCGGCAAGAAGGAGCGCGACATCGAGTTCCTAAAAAACTTGAAGAAGTTGGGACTGCTATAAGGAGAGGCATGGTGGAACGCCAGGACACCGAATACACGGTCACGGAACAGTGCGATCTGCTGGGCATCTCCCGTAGCGGAATCTACTACGTACCGACGGTGTCCGAACGCAAACTCGATGTCATGAACTACATGGACGAAATCTACACGGACGACCCGACATCGGGACAGCGCAAGATACAGGCCGAACTGGAGAATACCTACGGAATCAAGGCGGGGCGGGATCTCATCCGCACGCTCATGCGCAAGATGGGCCTCCTCGCTATCCATCCGGGGCCCCGCACGACCGTGCCCGTCGCGATACATCGGAAATATCCCTACCTGCTTCGTGGCGTGAAGATCACGCACGTGAACCAGGTGTGGAGTACCGACATCACCTACATCAGGCTCAAGCACGGGTTCGTGTACCTGACGGCGATTATCGACTGGTACAGCCGCCGGATACTAGCCTGGAGGCTGTCGAACACGCTGTCGTCGGACTTCTGCGTAGAGGTGCTGCTGGAAGCCGTGGGCAGGTACGGATGGCCGGAGGTGTTCAATACCGATCAGGGCTGCCAATACACTTCGGAAAAGTTCACGAAGCTCTTCGAGGACGAAAACTGCACGGCGAAGCTGTCGATGGATGGCAAGGGCCGCTCGCTGGATAACGTCTATATCGAACGATTCTGGCGGACGCTCAAGTACGAAGATGTCTATCTGAAGGGCTATACGGACATGAAGGCGTGCTTCTGGGGTATCAAGGCGTTCATCGACAGGTATAACGACCGTCGCAGGCTCTCATTCCTTGACAATCACACTCCCTCGGAGGTATGTTTTAACCATGTGGTCCTGAAGTCGGCCGCATAAGGAAAAAAGTTGGTTGTGTCAAGGGTTTTTCCTGTCGGAAAAACCCGACCACTTTAAATCAAGTGCGACCATTTTATGAGGAACGAAGTTCTTGAGGCTTTCAAAAAGTGGGCTACAAAGGCGGATAAGACTCGTTATTAGAAAACACTAGACAAAAATTCCCCCGACACTTGCTATGTCGGGGGATACTTATTAGTTATTTCTTTTCGCCGTATCTGTACCGGTATCCATATCCATAGCCATAGCCATAAGAGGAACTGTCGTAAACGCACTGGTTAAGTACGATAGCCATCTTTTCAAGCTTTGCTAGTCTGAATTGGTCGATTGTTTCTTGGATGTTTTCCATGGAATGTTTTTTGTACTCGATGACAAGCAGACCAAAGTCTACGAGTTTGGAGATCGATTGTGCATCGGAAACAAGTGAATTAGGCGGTGTATCGATGACTATAACATCGTATTTTTGTCGGCATTCTTTCACTAGTTCACTGAATGCCTTGCTTGCAAGCATTTCACCCGGATTATGCGTGTGTTTTCCCTTGGGCAAAAAATATAAACTATTTCCTAAATCTATGACAGCGTCATCTAGATTGCAGTTCTTTACAATAATATCAGACACGCCTTTTTCTCCTTTGTATGAAAGACGTGATTTGCGGAGGTCTGCATCAATGAATAGCACTCGTTTATCTTGCTGGGCAATAAGGTATGCCAGGTTCAGCGATATAAATGATTTGCCTGCTCCAGGAACTATGCCTGTCACCAAGACTACTTTTCTATTTTCATCTAGACAGGAAAAGTCAAGAGTCGTGCGAAGCGATCTGATTTTTTCGATAGAGATGTCTTCGGGATCCTCTTTAGCCAAAATGAAGCGTTTGTCGTTCACTTTGGCTAATTTAGGATTAATTCTTGTTTTGGGAATTTTTGCATAGACGCTTACTCCTGTTTCGAACTCTATTTCTGTGGATGAGCCAACTCCGTTGTTGCGTAAGCGACGCCATAAAATGACTAATATACACCCTAAGCCAAAACCGCTCGCCAGGCCGCTAAGTATGATAAGCTTATGGTTTGGTTTTGCCGGAATTGCATTGATGAATGCTCGGTCAACAATGCGAACATTTCCAATTTCGCTCGCTCTCACAACTCGAAGTTGTTGCATATTGTTCAAAATGCTTGTATAGAGTTCGTTGTTGATTTCGACGTCCTGCTGGAGCTTTAGCACATCTTGCTGTGTGGTCGGAAGTTTCTTCGTCTTGTTCTCTTCGATACCAATCTCTTTTTTTAGGCGGGCCTGTTGTTGCAAAAGAGCCTGCATCACAGGATGGTCTTGCTTAAACAAGCGACTTTTATCTTGGTAATCCTGCTGCGAAGCCAGCAACATTGTCTTGAGTTCCACCTGACGTTTCAAGGTTCCTTGGGCTTCCGCTCCCAAATCGACTGTCCCGACTGTGTTACGGTAGTTTGTCAAGAGTTGTTGAGCGGAATCAAGCTTTGCCTTGATGGACGGCAATTGCTGTTCCAGAAACTCGAGGGATTTCTCGGCTTCTGCACTGCGCATCTCGACGTTTTGACGCACATAAGTTTCGGCGATTGCATTGAGCACTGCTGCGGCACGGTCCGGATAACAATCCATATACGATATTTCTATGATGTTTGTATTCTTTTCTTTTTCGATAGCCTTTATCGCCAAGCTCAAATTTTTTGCCGCATACAGGGTGGGTATTCCCGTCAAGAGGAATTTTTGGCTTGGAATTACGTCTGACATGGATTCGACAGAAATAGCGACCGTGTCGTTTGCGAAAGGCACGCGATAAGTCTCTCCAATCTTGCCTACGAGAAGGCTTCCACCTAACGGAGAAAGCAAATTGTAAGTACTGTCAGAAAGTACTTCTGCAATCCATTTGACTTTTTCGCCATTTTGGGGCTTGGGGGACTCGAACAGGCTCAAGTTCATGCGCCCTTCTCGATGCAGAAGTCGGTCGACGATTCCTTGAGGCTTCGCCGTGTAATTCAGGTGCAGTTTTTCGACGACGGGCATCAAGACGCTAAGACTCTGGATCAAAAAAATTTCGGCCTTGGCGGGACTTTGTTGTTCGAAAAGACTGCTTATATCGGCTATCGCTCTATTACTTTTGGATTTTGTATCGAGCTGGAGTAGAGTCGTGCTCTCATAAAGATTTCGGCTGTACCGGGAGTAGGTTACCCCAGCCATTAAGCCGACAATAGTAAAACTCACGATTATGATCCAGTGATGTCGGATAATATTTAGCAGGTTGAGAATATCTTGTGCTGCATCGACTGGCTTCGAATGCTCTGAGCATTGCGAATTTTGTTTTTGATTGACTTCATTAATCATAATTATTCAGTATTTAGGATTCGTATATATGAAAGTTAAAAAAAATCAGAATTTTATACCTTTATTCTGCGGTTTTATCGTATGTCACACGGCTCGCATGGGATTATTGAGAAAATCCTCGTAAGCCAAGCGTATTCCGTCCTCTAGTTCCGTCTTGTAAGTCCAACCAAGTTTAGCAGCTTTACTTACGTCAAGAAGCTTGCGAGGAGTGCCGTTCGGACGGGTGGTGTCCCATCGAATCTCACCTGCGTACCCCACCACCTTAGCCACCAACTCAGTGAGAGCCTTGATGGTCAACTCCTTTCCTGTTCCTGCATTGACGGTCTCGTTGCCACTATAGTTGTTCATCAAGAATACGCAAAGGTTGGCCAGGTCGTCTACATACAAGAATTCCCTAAGCGGAGATCCATCGCCCCAACAGGTCACTTCTTTTAATCCATTGATTTTGGCTTCGTGAAAACGGCGGATTAACGCCGGTAGCACATGGCTGTGCTCGGGGTGATAGTTGTCGTTGGGACCATAAAGATTCGTGGGCATCACGCTGATAAAGTCGGTGCCATACTGCCGATTCAGGTACTCGCAGTATTTTAGTCCGGAGATTTTTGCCAAAGCGTAGGCCTCATTGGTCTTTTCAAGTTCTGAGGTCAGCAAGCAGGATTCGGGCATGGGTTGCGGAGCCATTCGCGGATAAATGCATGACGACCCAAGGAATTCCAACTTCTTACAGCCATTTTTCCAAGCCGCATGTATGACGTTCATCTCAAGGATCATGTTGTCGTACATGAAGTCAGCCAAAGCCGATTGGTTGGCAACAATGCCACCTACTTTAGCCGCAGCGAGAAAGACGTATTCAGGCTTCTCCTCGGCAAAGAACTTCTCCACGGCTTCTTGACGGGTCAAGTCAAGTTCTTTATGGGTTCTTGTGATTATATTGGTATAACCCTGCCGTTGCAGTTCACGAACGATGGCTGAACCTACCATTCCTCTATGTCCAGCGACATATATTTTACTATTTCTTTCCATGTTTAATCCTCCAAATTAGCCTTAAGGTAAAGCTTCTTGACGAACTTCATGTCGTGATCGACCATGATTTTGACTAATTCTTCAAAAGAAGTCTTTTGGGGATTCCAACCCAATTGTGTTTGGGCTTTCGTCGTCAAGTAAGGAATCTATGTTTTTGAAGTTTAGGGTGAAAACTACTAATATATTGGCGATTTTGATAGAATTTAATCGAAAATCGCTAATATTTGAGCATGTGCGTGAATTCTAGGGCTTGATGGTTATTGGCGTGCCGTCTTTGACGGTGGCGTAGATTTCTTCGATTTCGTCGTTCGTGACGGCGATACAGCCGGCAGTCCAGTCTTTCCACTTGTGCCAGAATTTAAAGAAGAATGCAGGAACCTTGTTCGGGTAGCCGTGGATCATGATGTCGCCACCGGGCTCGTAATTGCCAACTTTTGCGGCCTGTATCTGCTCCGCGTTCGGGTACGAAATTCGGAGCGATAAGTGAAAGACACTTTTGGGGTTGTGAAGCACGATGGTGTAGTCGCCTTCGGGCGTCTTGTTGTCACCGGATTTGACTTTCGCTTCGACCGGATTCTTACCCAATGAAATTCTGTACGTCTTGACAACGTTCTCTCCGTTGCGCAAGAGCATTTGGCGCTTCGCCTTTTCTACGAGAATGTTGTCGATGGGTAAGGGGAGCATGGGTTATATGAAATTTAAATAAAAAAAGGAGGGGAAAGCCTTCCCCTCGCTGTAGCCCCATGTCATCCCCGCGAAGGCGGGGATCTCCATTGCGCTTCCGCTACCCCTTCGCCTAGGGCTCCGCCCTAAAACCCAAAAAATTTACATAATTTATCAATGAGGTTGCTTTTGGGTGCGTTTTTGTGTATATTTGGTATGTAATGAAACCTAAAGAGGCGTTTTATGTCGCAGACTACATTCAGCATCAGGATGGAATCCGACCTTAAAAAGGAATTTGACGAATTGTGCGAAGAATTCGGCATGTCCATGACGACGGCTATCAATGTCTTCGCTCGTGCGGTTGTGCGTGAACGTCGAATTCCGTTTGAGGTTTCTTCCGCAACTGTTCCGCAGTTTGTGGCAGAACGTCGTGCTTTTTATGATGCTTCTGGCCGGACAGTGGCCGGCAGGATGCTGAATACCATGCAGCAACTTTCCGCTGATGCGGCTCGTGCGGGCGCTTCGGAAATGTCCTTGGACGAAATTAATGCTGAAATCGACGCGGCAAGGAATGGTCGATGAAGCATTATGCTGTAATCGATACGAATGTTCTTGTGTCTGCTTTTCTGAAATGGGATTCTGTTCCAGGTTTCGTTTTGCAGGCTGTATTTGATGGGCGGATTGTTCCTGTTTTGAATGGAGAAATTCTTGAGGAATATAGGGTTGTTCTCAACAGACCTAAATTCGGATTTTCGCCTGTAAGAATCGCTGAAACTTTGTTGCAAATCAATCGCCTTTGCGTGAGGGAATCTGACTTGGTTGAAATTCGCGAATCGATGCCAGACCCAAAGGACATTGTTTTTTATGCAGTCGCGTTAGCACACGGCAAAACAGTCGAAACGCATCTTGTGACGGGAAATGTTAAGCATTTCCCTGAGACTCCAGTTGTTGTTACGCCCCGGCAGATGCTTGATTTGTTAGGGTAGGGGAACGTCCTAAAACCCGGCATTTTAAGTCTTGATGGTTATCGGCGTGCCGTCTTTGACGGTGGCGTAGATTTCTTCGATTTCGTCGTTCGTGACGGCGATACAGCCGGCTGTCCAATCTTTCCACTTGTGCCAGAATTTAAAGAGGAATGCGGGAACCTTGTTCGGGTAGCCGTGGATCATGATGTCTCCGCCTGGCTCGTAGTTACCTTCTTTCGCGGCCTTGATTTGCTCTGCGTTCGGGTACGAAACCTTCAGCGATAAATGAAAAATGCTTTTGGGGTTGTGCAGTTCGATGGTATAATTGCCCTCGGGCGTCTTGTTGTCGCCGGACTTGACCTTCGCTCCAACTGGATTCTTGCCAAGCGAAATCCTGTACGTCTTGACGATATTCTCGCCGCTTCGCAAGTGCATTTGGCGTTTCGCCTTTTCTACGAGAATGTTGTCAATGGGCGAGGTGAGCATGGGTTTCTGAATCCTATCCGCCCTAAAACTTGGAGTAATCCCGAGAGACCTCTATTGTTTTTGTGTAGATGTCGTTATCGAATTAATGAAATGATGTTTCTTCGGTTGTACAGAATTCGAGCAACTGTTATTGTTTTGGAGTTTTCGTCAACCCAATAGAAAACGGAATAGTTCTGTACGACCATCTTTCTGAAGTCGTGTTTTAGTGGCTTTATGGGGGTATAGACTGGCTGTGAATATGGAAAATCGGCTAATGAGTCAATGTCGTCAACGATGCGCTTGATAAGCTCCGTTGCGGCTTTGGGCATCCCGAGTTCGTTAGAAATGTGCGCGGCCGCACTCTTCAAATCGGACAAGGCTAAGGGTAGATATTCTACTCTGTAGTTCATACAGCGGTAAGTTGTCCGATTTCTTTTAGAATTTCTTCAGAAGTATATCTTTTGGTGGATTCCTGTGCCTGTAGTTCGGCTTCATGTAACTTGGCATAGATTTCATTTTCAATTTGAAAATGGGCGAACGCCTCCATGCTCATAAGAACCATGTCGCCATAGCCGTCTTTAGTCAAGAACACTGGCTGTCCAGATTCGTGGACGGTCTTGGAAATGTCTTCGAGACAATCTTGCAAGTCAGAAATGGGTCTTATGGCGTTCATATAAACCTCACCGGTATAAGCATAATATATAAAATTTTGTGAGAAAGGGTAGGGGGAAGCCTCCCCCTCGCTACGGTTCCGCCCTAAAACCCAACATTCTTGCCTAAAGAAATTTTGTACGTCTTGACAACACTATCGCCGTTGCGCAAGTGCATTCGGCGCTTCGCCTTTTTTACCAGAATGTTGTCGATGGGTGAGGTTTGCATGAAAGATTAGTTAGTTTTTAATGTTTCAAGGCTGCGTAAATTTTCCAAGCTTCTTCTTCATCAAGGGCTGCCATATACCATCCACCACTTGGACGTTTGTTTTCTAATAAGGAAACCATTTTTTTGTCTATTTTTTCTTGTGCAATTTTTTCATTGTTTTCGCAGTCGCCTAAAATATCTGCTACATGGCGCCAAGTTGGTGCAAAGAATAGTTTATGACATGGTAATATCCAGGTAGGTCGCTTTAGGTAGAGATATCCGATAAATTGTTCATCATAGGGATAATTCCAATCAGCATGAACGACTAACGGATTTTTTTGATAGACGAGTAATTTTTGAATTTTATCAAATTCAAGTAGATAGTCATATAGTTCCTTACCTGATTGTTCCATGGATACTTCGAAAGCTAGGCATTTGCCATTTAGAAATGGTTGTAAATGAATGCCTTGCTGCAGTAGAGCGGCTGCGTTAAATCCTTTTTGGGCTTTTATGATTGCAATGTTGTGATAAGACATTTTTTTTCTGTGTTGTATTAATGTTTTTTATTCAAAAAAAATGTTCCAATTATTTTTGAATTCTTTTAAAGGACCGTAGTTTATTGCAGGCATATTAGTTTTTTTGCCTTCTTTGTAGGATGCTCCCCAAAAGTGATGGATATTGTCAAGTAGTGTTTGACCTTTAACGATAAAGAAATCTTCGTTTTGATTGGGACTGTTTAGAAGGACGAAAACATATATTTGTTCAGAAGAGACATTCTCTTTCCCTATAAGGAAACAGTTTTTTTCCCTGTTTGTTTTGACTTGTACATTGTAGTTTTTTTTATTTTGAGGATTGTAAGCGAGAATATCAACCGATTTTGCATTGCCCAATGTTACTGCAGCTTGTAAACCTAATTTGAATAATTTTCCTGCTGTTAAAAATTCTCCGGCCATTCCGGATATTTGTTTGTCGGTTGGTGTTGCCACAGTGATGCTCCTTGCAATGTTTTAAATCTAATAAAAAACGCCCAGGCTTTGAACCTGGACGCTTTGTAATACTTGTGGATCCTATCGCCGCTTCGCGGCTCCAGGATGACGATTAGGGTTGGATTGCTTCGCTACGCTCGCAATGACGTGGTTTTTCCTAACGGGCTTCGCCCTACTAACCACCAAACACTAACCACTGTTTACTTCAGAAAGTTCATATACGGCAGCTTGCTAGCGAGTTCCTGCACCTTGTCGGCGTTGGCCATGAGGGCGGAGCGTGCGTGCCAGGAGCCGTCGAGGAACTGGCCGCGGGGGCCGTCGGCAAGCGTGAGCTCGATGGTTTCGTCACCCATCTTGAGCGTGCGGCTTTCGGTGCTCGTCACGAGTTCTTCGCTCGGGTGTGCTTCGATCCAGGCGAGGATCTTGTCGGCCACTTCGTGGCTCACCTTGTAGCAGGGCACGCCGATAGCCACGCAGTTACCGAAGAAGATTTCGGAGTAGCTTTCGGCGATGATGGCGCGGATGCCCCAGCGTTTCAGGGCCTGCGGAGCGTGTTCGCGGCTGGAACCGCAACCGAAGTTCTGGTTCGAGACGAGAATGGAGCCGTTCTTGTAGGCCGGATCGCGGAACGGGTGGACCTTGCCCTGTGCGGCGAGGCCTGCGATATCGTCGGCAAAGGCGTTGTCACCGAGGCCTTCGAACGTGACGCACTTGAGGAAGCGTGCCGGGATGATACGGTCAGTGTCGATGTCGTTGCCGCGTACAGGAACGCCGGAACCTTTAACAATGTCGATAGAATTCATTTTTTAAATCTCCTTAGCGTTACTTGATGTACTTGCGGACGTCGGTGACACAGCCTTCGATGGCGGCGGCGGCCACCATGGCGGGGCTCATGAGGATGGTGCGGCCCGTGGGGCTGCCCTGACGGCCCTTGAAGTTGCGGTTGCTGGAGGAGGCGCTCACCTGGCGACCCTTGAGCTTGTCCGGGTTCATGGCGAGGCAGAGCGAGCAGCCCGCTTCGCGCCATTCGGCACCGGCTTCCTTAAAGATCTTGTCGAGACCGAGAGCTTCGGCTTCCACCTTGATCTTCATGGAACCAGGAACGACCCACATCTTCACGGTCGGGGCGACCTTGTGGCCCTTGATGATTTCGGCGGCGGCCTGCAAGTCGCTCAAGCGGCCGTTGGTGCAGCTACCCACGAACGCGATGTCGATGGGGCGGCCAATCATCTTGGAACCTTCTTCCCAGCCCATGTATTCATAAGCTTCGGAGATGACCTTCTTTTCGCTGCCTTCGAATTCGTCAATCTTCGGCATGTTGCCGTTCAGCGGGATGGCCTGGGCAGGCGTAATGCCCCAGGTGACCATTGGTTCGAGGTTGTCGCAGTTGATTTCGACTTCGTCATCAAACTGAGCGTCGGCGTCGGTAGCCACAGACTTCCAGTAAGCAACGGCTTCGTCCCACTTGTCGGCCTTCGGGGCGTACGGACGGCCCTTGAGGTATTCAAAAGTCTTTTCGTCGGGGTTGCAGTAACCGACGCGGGCGCCGCCTTCGATAGCCATGTTGCAGACCGTCATACGGCCTTCCATGCCCATTTCTTCGATGACCGGGCCTGCAAAT
>JAGAHT010000019.1:0-68918 GCA_017626945.1 Fibrobacter sp. | reverse complement strand
ATCCTCGGCTTTGAAGAAGCCGAGGATGGAGTACTCCATCGCGTCCAGCGAATCCGCCTTGAAGGGCGGCTGGTGCATGTCGAAGATTCGTTCGAAATTCTGCATCTGTTCTCTCTTTTCGCCGTAAAAGATACAAAAATGGAGGCGCCTCACTTGACAGCCTCTGCAATTCGCAAGCAATCGCAGCCGTTTCCGCCGTTTCGCTTTTGTTCGCTGTGCAAAACGCTGCAAGCGCCTCTTTGCTCCGGGCCGTTAAAATGTTTACCCGATGGCGCCGGATAGCGTGCAGGACGCTGCACGACCTTGCAGGGGGGGGGGAGCTAAAGTTGCGAAATTTCGCATTTTTTGAAAGTGTCACGAATTGACAGAATAATTTTTTATTTTTTCCGCTGCTCAAGTCGGGACGGAAAAAATCCCCTTCGATATCTATATCGCCCTCAAGCTCATTTCCTTTTTTTACCGCGCGGTCGCGTGAGTTGAGTATGAGGTTTTTATATATCAATATCTCCACAATTAGGGAGTGAGTCCTACTTATACTCCTACTGTTAATCATTCTCCTATTACTACTACTGATATAATAGGGTTGCAAGTTTTTGTCGCGACTTGAACCCGTTTGTTATGCCTGGGTTCAAGCGTTTGCAAATCGTTGCGACTTGCAAAAGTTCCCACAAAAAAAGGCCCGAACAGGGCCAAAGGACTGCTTATGCCTAAGCTAAAGGAACACGGGGAAATTACCCTTGTTGGTCTTCAGAACTTTCATCTTTTAGACGCAGACTGCGAAGCCCGTTGCGTACGATTAGAGCGCATTCCTCGGGAGTCAGCACAACCTCGCCCCGAAACTCCGCAGCGTGACGAGTCTTTATCGCCTCCCAAAGTTCAGGAGTGAAAAGCTCGTCGATTCCCATGCCGATTTCCAGTAGCTTCTGGCAAATGTCGTAGCTGGGAGTCGCCTTGCCTTTCTTCCAAGCGGTGACGCTTGAGGCGTTGAGTCCCAGTTCGTCGGCCAGGGTGCTGGCCGTTTTGTTTGTTCTGTCAAGGTATTTTTCAACGTTCATGCCATAAATTTAATCAAAAATTGCATAGTATTCAATAATTTTTAAAATTTTTTTAAAAAATCCCTTGGTTTTTTGCTTAGAATTGAATAGATTTTGAATGTAAGGCAAAAGAAATTGAAAAGTATGCAAAAGAAAATAAACGGTACGCAAAAAATTTGGCAGGTCGGCATCACGGCGCGGGCGAAGCAGGCCCTGGAGCAGCTGGCCAGCGAGAACAAGCGAAAGGGTTTCCCGGCGAGCCAGGGACTCATTGCCTCAACCTTGATACTTAGGGCTTTTGAACATGGCGAATCCATATTGGGCTAAGGTTTCGTTCAGTGACTTTATCAAGCACTTCCGAAAAATGACGGATGAACAGATTATCGCCGACGTGAGGGATTCGATGGATGCACTTGAGGATGTTGACGGGACTGGCGACAGTTTCGGGGCGTTCATGGTGAAATGTTCCAGCGAGAGAATCCAGCAGCGGAGCGAGGTCAACAGGGCGAACGCCCTGGCTGGACACGAAAAACACGGACATGAGATTAGGAAAGTACAGCCGCCGCGATTGCCGACGACCGAGGAGCTTTACGACTTCTGCGCGGAAAAGCACCTCGACGACGCGCTGGGACGCGAATGGCTGGAGATTACGCTCTCCAGGGGAGGGAAAACCCGTGAGGGCATGACGATTATGAACTGGAAAGGGGCGGTCACGAACTACGTGGCGGCAAGGCTAAAAACCCTGTCGAAGGGACAACAAATGAACAACTACTAACAACAAAGGGAAACCAACAACTATGAATAACGCAATAGCTACACAATCCAATCCGCAGCAGGTCAACGACGCCCTGCTGCTTGACTACCTCACCGCGACGACACCGGGTCTCAACGACCACCAGGTCAAGCAGTTCCTCGCGGTTTCCATGGCGTTCGGGCTGAACCCCTGGAAGAAAGAAGTTTATGCCGTCACGTACAACAATCGCGACGGCGGAAAGACGATGAGCATCGTCACGGGGTACGAAGTGTACCTCAAGCGTGCCGAAATGAACCCCAACTACGACGGCTACGAGACAGAATGGCGCGGCGAGTTCGTCAGGGGCAAGTCCACCAAGAGTGGCAAGAACGGCAACTACAGCGTGGATGCGCTGGTTCCCAAGGACGGGGACGTGAGCTGCATCTGCCGCGTTTTCCGCAAGGACAGGAAGGTTCCCGTCAAGTGTGAGGTGTTTTTCAGCGAGTACGACCAGGGCAATTCCATGTGGCAGAGCAAGCCCAGGGTCATGCTTGAGAAGGTCGCGATTGCGCGTGCGTTCCGCCTCGCTTTCCCCGTGGAGTTCGGCGGGATGCCCTATGAGAGCGCGGAGCTTTCGCCGGAACAGGGACTTGACCCTGAAAAGGAAATCAAGATTGAGGAAGCGGTGGAAAGGGCGGAAGCCCCGAAGCCGGAACAGCAGCCGCAGGAACACACGGGCGACCGCAAGGCGAAATTCATCGAGGTGTGCAACAAGATGATTCCCGCCGCGATTAAGGACACGCTCAAGGCGTACAACTGCCGCAGTCTTGAAGAACTGGGCCTTGACCAGATTGACGGATTCTACCGCGAGGCGAAGCGCGTGGAAGCCGGAATGATGCAGGAGGTGGAGTTCTAATGGAGGCGACGATGGAAACCGAAGAAGTGATGGAAGAAAAGAATCCCAACGCGCTCGTCCTTATCGACGAGGGAAAACAGTTCGCGGTCAAGACGGACTGTATGGACCCGGAGGCGCTTTTCCTGGACAAGAAGAACTTTGTCCCGATGCTCAACCAGGTCAAGAAGATTGCGCGTGGGCTGATTGCCGACGTTCACACCGAGGAAGGGTTCAAGGCCCGCAAGGCGATGAACGCCAAGCTCGCGAAGCTCAAAACCGCCATCGAGGACAGGGGCGCACAGGTCGCCAAGGAACTCAAGGCGAAGCCCAAGCGCGTCGATGAAACGCGGCGGCTTGTGAAGGAAACGCTCGAAATGCTCCAGAAGGAGGTCATGGCGCCCATCAGGGAAATCGAGGCTAGACAGCAGGAAATCGTGGAGATTTCCAACATTCCCGCGACGGCCATTGGCTGCAATTCCGAAGGGTGCAGGCAGGTGCTTGAGGCCATCGAAGCACATGTTCACGACGCCAAGTACTGGGACGAAAGCTACCAGGAAGCGATGGACGCCATCAACGACGCTAGGCGCCAGGTCAACGGCATCCTCGCCAGCGCAGAGAAACAGGAGGCGGAGAAAGCTGAACTGGAACGCTTGAGGGCGAGTCAGGCGGACTTTGAAAAGGCGGCGCGTGAAAAGGCGGAAGCCGAAAAGCGCGAAACGGAAGAAAAACTGCGCAAGGCGCAAGAAGAAGCGGAAACGGCAAAACGCGAGGCGGAAGCGGCCAAGCGCGAAGCTGCGGAAGCACAGAAATTGACCAATGTCGATTTCGGGGAGGCTGACGCCAAGGCGACACGCGAGGCGATGCTTTTCCCGGACGACGAACGCCAATACCGACGCATGGCGAATCGGGAAGCACTCGAAGACCTGATGAACTACGGACTTGACGAAGCCGCCGCGAAGCAGCTCGTTACGGACATAGTGCACGGGAAAGTGCGCCATGTGCGGTTTGTTTACTAAGAAAACTCGCAGCTTTTTCTAACCCAAGCTGCGGCGCTGCTGGTGCGCGAATCGCCAGCGTTCTTTCTTTGACTAACAACAGTTAAGAAAATCAACAACCGATAAACATAAAGGAAAAAACAAATGACATACGAAGCAAGAGGAAGGTTCGAAGAAACCTTCGCAAATGTACCGGGCGTGACCGTTTCGGAACTCAAGATTACCTGCGACGACCATGCGCACGTTCTGCGCTGGATGGCAGCTGTTGTAAAGGAATGTACGGGCGTTGCGCTTGAGGAACGGATAAAGTTCAGCGTCTATGAAAAAATTGACGACGAACGCGTGAACTCGAAGGAGTATTTCGTTTACGAGGGAGGCGAGAACGTCTCCTGGAACAAGGTGAAGATTTAGCCGACCGCTGCATGGTGCAGGCGGTGGCCTAGATGGATTGAATTGAAGATGGACAGACTGGAAAAGGAACTTGAACAGATAATCGTGATGGAAGATGCAGGGCTTAGCCTACGCTCGCTCTGTCGCATTTATAAGGAAGCCGTGCTGGACGACGAGTCCATGAAGGACATTCCGCTTGAGGCGAAGCAGTTCGCCGTGGCGGAAAGCCTTGCGAAGGGCTACTGCGGGATAGCGCGGAAGTTCGGTTTCAATGAGGAGAAATTCCTGTCTGGACTCATGTCAAACTTTATGCTGCCACTTGTGGCCGCGCTGCATTATATCGTCACCAGGAATGGTGAAAGGAGTACCGATGAAGATAATCGCTGATGAAGAATTTCTCGACCGAACCGAGGCTGGGAATTTTATCGGGATGGCGACATCCACTTTCGACAAGCTGTTGGCAAAAAGCCGTCACGGCAAGTTGGTCTATCCGCTGGAAGTTTACCAGCCGGGCGGACGCGGCACTCCGATGTGGTTTAGCAAGTCCAGGTTGAAGGAATGGCTCAACAATGTCATTTCCAGCGGCGGCATCGCCGTATGTGCGAGAAAGACGCACTTCACGATGGACGAATTTTAGGAAGATACCTCCTTGACGCACGAAGGCCCTGGCTCATGCCGGGGCCTTTTCTATTTTTGGGTCATGGTCGAGATTGAACACGCATTGAGAAACTACCTGGTGAATCCGAACGACTTGGATTTGGGTTTCGCGATGGCTGCTTTGGCTCGGAAAACAAAAGCGCATTATCGCGAATTGGGTGGCAACTTAAAAAAGGAAGCAGTCACGCTCGGCAAGACCTTCGCAGTAGATTTGAAAATCGGTAAATGGCCCGATGTTCTTGACGGAAAGTTTGAAGACAACTTTAAAACAAAAACCGTTTCCTTCTTGAAGAAGATAAACGGTGATGTTCATAAAGCTGCGGAACTGATGCTCAAGCAGTGCTTGCAAACCGTTGAGAAGAACTTACTTTAAAAAGTTCTCCATGGTTTTGCTTTGTTTTTCAATCACATCAACCATTCTATCTGTGGTTGACTTTTCGTGAATGAAAACGGCAACGCCGAGCAAAGTGGAAATTGCCATTAGGACGCAGAAGAAGATAATTACCTTCTTCATAAACGGGTCTTGATACCAGCGTGTAGGCGTACTCGTTTGTTTCGGTTGCGGCTGAACGTTTGTTCCCATTTTTCTCAATTCGTCCATGTCCATGCTATACCTCGTTGCAACTCTTTGCAATTATAAAAACAAATTGGAATGAACTTTGATTTCTACTTCTTGTTGAGAGCCTTTTCCAGGTCGTCTTGCAGCAGGTGGCTGTAGGTGTCCAAGGTTTGGCGCACGTCTTCATGGCGCATCAACTGCTGAACGATTTTCGGGCCAACGCCTGAACGGATTAGGTTGGATGCGAATGAATGACGCCACTTGTGGTTCGTCGCGTCGTCGCTCTTATATCCCGCAGCTTCCACTGCAATTCGCAGCGTTTCGTTGCACCTGTCCGCATGGTCGAAACGGGCAGTCGCGAACATGCCGTCTTTCAGCTTGCCGTAGCGCTTGATTTCCGCCTTGAGGCGGTCGCTAATCGGAAGGAATGCTTCCTTGTCGCCCTTGCCGACGACGCGCATCTTTCCGTCCTCCTGGATGCACGACGGCCCGAAGCGGCAAGCCTCCGCATGACGCAGGCCAGCGAAGGCCATGACCGACCAGAACAGTCTAAATTCCGGGTCGGGCGCGTTGTCGAGAATTTTTTCAATCTGGTCGGGAGTCCAGAACGCCTTGGCGCGTTTCGGAACCTTGGGGAACGCCACGTCGCGGAACGGGTTGTAGTCGCCCAGGTCGTAAATCTTAGCCGCCCACTGGCAGAACTGGCTTGTGCAGCGAACCATTTCGTGCTGGGACTTGGGAGCGTACCTTTCGGACAGCCACACCGCCCAGTTCGTCGCCTGTTCGGCATCGAAGCGCATGAGCGTCTTGATGCCGTTTGCGTCAAGCCATTCCCTGAATGTCTTGAGTCGGTACTTGTAAGCGAGGTGGGTCTTGGAGTCGTCGCCCTTGGACGCCGCGACAGAATCCAGGAACTTCGGGAGCGCCTCGTCGAAGCCCCTGTCCTTCGGCATGAGCTTGCGGCGGATTTCCTCGGGCATGAACCTGGCCGCGTTCATCATGTTCAGCCATTCCTGTGCGTCGCTCTTGCGCTTGGTTTTAAGGCTTATGTAGGAGAACTCGCCATCCTCCGCGATTCTCCCGTACCATGTAAGGTTGCCGCGGTACTTGTACCGCTGCGATATGCTGTAGCTTTTCATACAAACAAATCTACTAAAATTTGCCTAAAAGTCGGCTCACAAAAAGCTCACAAATGTCTCACATCATACCCGATTTTTGGCGGTTTCTCCCGTCTTTCGGGAAAAACCTTTACAAGCGACGGAGAACCGCGACAGACAGTCCAAATCGCGCCGGAAGCCTTGATTTTACTGATGAAAAAGGCCCGGAGGCTTTTGCCTTCGGGCTTCCAATGGAGTACTTTCTGAAAATTTTTCGGGGCTGGGTTGATAGTCCGCTGCTCTAACCAATTGAGCTAAAGTCCCGATGATGCGCCAAATATAGTCTTTTTGTAATGAAAGAACGGACGTTACAGTCCAAGTTCACCGAATATGAGCAGGTATTTGGAAATGGTTCTGCACCATTCGTAGTGGAATCCGCTGTAGGCGTTCACCACGCACTTGTCCCAGTCCTGTATTTCGGTCTTGTAGACGTTGACCGCGTCCTTCACGCCACGAAGCATCTGGTGCGGGGCGTTCGCGTCGTCCACGAGGAACGCGTTCGCTTCGCCTGCGGTTTCGAGGGCGTAGCTGGTGAGCATCGTGGAAACGCCGACCGTGCGGCCCGTAAGGGGAAGTGTCCCTGCGGCCATTGCCTTAAGGATAATCGAAGAAGACGGTTCGCGGAGGTTCGCTGCAAACAAGGCGTCGGATCCGGCGAGTGTGTCGCGGAGCTGTAGCGTGTTGTCGCCGCTGCTTTCGAGGTCCTGGACGCACATGACTTCGGGGTACTGCTGCGCGAAGTCCTTGTAGTAGTTCCATTCGCTATTGTTCGACGAAATACCGACGATAATGAATACGTCGAGTCGCGTGATATCCGATAGAATCGTTGCGAGCGTTTCGGAGGTGTTGCCCGCTTCTTCGTCGAGATGGACGTAAAGGACCATCCTGCCGTCGAAATCGACTCCCAACTGCTGTTGGAGGTGCGCTCTGGCTCTGGACTTCGCTTCCTTGATGGGAAGGTTTTCCTTGTTGAAGTCCCAGACCTGATAGCTCACGCCGAACTGGACTCCGATAAGTTTGTCTGAATTTCGGTTCAGGAATCCGCTGATACCGCCGGGGAGGTTCGTGTTGAGCATGGCGTCGCGGTAACCAGGCGACGGGAACAGCACCTTGGTCGCATAGAGAATGCCGACCTTAAGAAGGCTGACCTTGCCCCAGAATTCGTAACCGTCCATATTGAAATCTTTGCGGGGAAGACCAATCTTTTCGATTTCGCTCGAAGGAATATGGAAATCGTAGGTGATGTTATGGACGGTGAAGAAGAACGGGATCTTGCTGAAATTTTGATAGGTCGTGTGTGCGAGTGCGCCGGCGAGGGCTCCGCCCCATTCGTGGCCAAGGATGGCTCGACATTCGAAATGGGAGTCTTCTGCATAGGCCAGGGCCGCCGAGGCCAGGAAGGCGAACCGGATGTGGTTGTCTGTGTAGGGGGCACTCTGGGGAGGTCCGTAAATGTAGGGCCTACCGAAATACTCTTCGTTGTAGATATAGGTGTGCAGCGGGTCCTTGTCGGAAACCCAGATCTCATAGGGCTTGTTCTGGAGCCTTTCGGTGCCGGTATAGATGCAGCGGTAGCTCTCGACATCGACCATCATGTTCTTGAAAAACGGCGAGCATGTAATAACTTTCGTGCCGGCGCTCGCAAAAGCGTCGGTCATGCGGTTGACCGCGGTGGCCAACGGACTGGTCTTGTACCAGTTTCCTGCTTCGGGGCTTACGACAAGAATATTCATGCCTAGATGGTTCTCCAAACAAAAATTTACCTGCTAGACAGGTTTAGCATAAATTTATTTAATTATTTTTAGAAAGTATATTAAAAAATCATTTTTTTTTGATAAAAGACTATATATCTATCTATATTAGTTGAAAAACATCAACTGAAGGAAACAAAAATGAAAAAAATGCTAATCGCCTCTTTGGCAGCCGCTGTCGCATTCACGATGGTCGGTTGTAAGGGTACCAATGAAAAGCGTGGTGACGAACACCTCAAGGAAGGTCGTTACCGCAATGCCATCAATTCTTACCTGGAAGCCAAGAAAAAAGGCAGCATGTCCGACGAATTTTATGACAACTTCACTTTGGCCCTTGTGCGCGCCGCTGAAACGGAAGCCAAGAAGGACCTGAACAGTGACCTGATCAACGGATACTTCGACAAGGCTTCCGTGAACATGGCCGATGTCCAGAATGCCGAAGTTATTGAAGAATACGTGACCAAGCTTGCTACCATCGGTAAGCAGCAGGCCGCACAGGAAGGCATGGACTACGGTACGATCGTGAACGCCTTCGCAAAGATTGACACCGCTCTTGCTACCGCCAAGGCCAAGGGTGCTGGTGAAGCTGCCGTGAAGGCAATCCGCACCGAAGCTGAAAACGCTTACGTTGCCAAGAACCTCTCCGAAGCCGTGGGCGAATCTGACCCGGTGGTGAGCGAATACCAGATCATGAAGATCGCTGAAATGGCTCCGGAAAATGCCGAAGTCAAGGCAGCCCTCAACAAGAGCCGCAAGGGCACTCGCGGTTACTTCCTGATCTTCGGTGAACAGATCGGTGAACCGGTGAGCCGCCGCGTCGACAAGTGGGGCTACGTGATGGCCTTCCCGACCCTGAAGATCGCTCCGGGTTCTCTCTCCGGCGAACTCCAGTTCTGGGCTTCTACGGGTAACAACACCGAACTCGACCCGAGCAAGATCAAGCTCGTCTCTACCGACGGCAAGGAAGTCTTTGCAAAGGGCAATTCCGGTTGGTGCGAAGCTGAAGTGCTCGTAGGCAAGAAGGGCCAGGAAAAGATCGAAAAGAAGAAGCAGAGCTTCAAGGGCAAGGGCAAGCTGATGAACGAGTTCCAGTGCTCCGTGAATGTTTCCTTCTCTTATGCCAAGGACTTCGTACCGGATTACATCGAATATAAGGATGAATTCGGTATCGGCCGTAAGTACCTCGGTCAGTAATCAGACCGGAATGGCTAGAAATAAGTAGTTTCTTATTCTACAGCCATTCCTCTCGCCAACGCGATACGCTTACGCAGTGTCGCTTATGGCTCACATGACAAGGCTTTAAGAATAAAACCTAAAGGTTTAAATTGGAAAGGCGAGAGAAATCTCGCCTTTCTTTTATGCATTCATAGTTGAGTATGTGGGGAAAAAATAGAGGCTAGTTTTGCCTGAATAGATTAAAAATCAGAACGCTACGATTTAATAGCCAGGTGTTACGGCGGACAGCACTTGGCAACTTGTTGCCTTAGTGCGCATGGCCACCAGGGTGGGGCTGGCGATAGAAACCCGTAGAGAGGCCGAAATCAGGGGGAGGCTTCCCCCTAAAAAACACCGGGCATAACCCGGCGCTTAAGGTCTTTTTTGATCAGGGCTTAAAAACTAGCCTTGCCGCTCAAACCGAGGGAGAACCTTGCCTTGCCGAACGGGGTGTTGTCGGTATCGGTGAAGTTGTAGCCGTACCAGACAACGATTTCGGTGTTCATGGTCGGGTAGATGTAGTGGTTCATGCCCAGGAAGTGGAAGTCGTCGTCATGAATTTCCTTGTCCGGATCGTGGTATTCGTAGCTCACGCCCAGGGTGTACTTCTTGTGGATGTTGAAGCTGGGTTCCACGGCGAACAGCATCTGGTCGTCTGTCATCAGCTGGGGTTCGGCCGCGTAGCTCTTGTCGGTAATGGTGTAGAAGTAGGTCAGGGCCAGGTTGAAGATGGCGTAGTTCATGCTCGGTTCGAGCAAGAAGGAGTGGACGCCCTGTCCCTTGTAGGGGTGGAGTCCCCATACGGCGTAGATGCCGTAGTTGAACTTGTCGTAGCTCTTGGAGTAGTCGATTTCGGTACCGAGCACGTAGGTGTGGGAACGGTTGATTTCGGAACCGAACACCCAGTCGAGGCTCGGGGTGATGATCAAGTGCTCGTCGGTGTGGTTGATGAGCGGGAAGCCGTAGGTGGCGAAGAGGGCGACAGTGTGGTCGGTCGCGTCGGATGCGCCCAAGTACAAGGAGCCGCGTCCATACTTGTCGTTGCCGACATCAAGGCCGACACCGCGGAGGTTCTGCTCGCGGACGATGACGGCATAGCGGGAAACGTCGCGCCAGAAGTAGTAGTTGAAAGCGCCTGCGCTGTAGGTCATGTCACCGAAGATAAGGGTGACTTCGTGGCTGACATCCCAGCGGAACTGGACTCCGTCGAATTCAAAGGCGTTGTTGCGGCCTTCCGAACCCATGGCGGTGGAACGGGCAAGTCCGTGACGGACTTCGGATTCCTTGAGTTCGCCGTTTTCGTTGACGAAGGTACTGTGGGTCGTTCCGTTGACGATGACGGCGATGTTTTCGTCGAGGTGGGCCTTCAGGGCGAGGTCAATGTCCTGGTTGCCGGCGTTGGTCGGGTCAAAATCGCTGTCAAAGTAGCTGGCGTAGTCCATGTTCACGTCGCCGTGGATCTCGATATCGGCGGCGGAAGCGATGGTGGCAGTGGCCATGGCCAGGGGCAAAATCAGTTTGCGCATACGTTTTTTCCAATAGAATTAAATTTTTCTTGAGCAAAGATAGAAATTTCGCTGGATAAAAGCCAATCGCAAATAGGCGTAATTTTGTAAATTTGCACATATTCCTTAAGGATGGAGTTCCCCGATGCGATATTTGCTTCGTTTATTTGCTTTTGTTCTGCTTTTCGCTGTGGTGCCGGTGATGTCGATGACCGCTGACGAGGCGATGGAAAAATCCAAGGCCTGGTTCAAGTCGGGCAAGGCTTGGAACCTTACTTTCCGCGTGCAGGTATTCTACGTGGATTCTCCGGAGATTGCGTCCCAGGACGGAAAGCTCCTGGTGGCCGAAGGGGACCGCTTTGTGCTGGACATGGCGGGGATCAAGTTCTATAGCGACGGCGAAAGCCTTTGGCAGCACAATGTCGAACAGAACCAGGTGCTGATCAAGGCGGTGGAGGACTTGTCCAGTTCCCTGCATCCGTCGGAACTCCTGTTCAAGTACTTGAATTGCAAGGCGAAGTCTATCTCCGAAGGTGAATTTGGCGGCGAAAAACTGTGGGTGCTCAAGCTGGATCCGTCCAAGTATGCGGGACAGTTTACCCAGATGGAAGTCTGGCTCTCGAAAAAGGATTTTTCTCCGAAGCGCCTGTTTACCGTGGATCCGTCGGGAAATGGTTCCTGGTACAACATCGTGAATCTCAAGGTGATGAAGAAAGTCTCGGCTGAAGATTTCAAGTATAAGCCGATCAAGGGTGTCGATGAAATCGACATGCGGTAAGTTATGAAAAATAATTTGTTTGAAAAGTGTCTGCGGACGGCGTTGCTTGTTGGCTTGGTCGCTTTGCCGACGTGGGCTGCGGAAACGTTGTTCAGCAACTACGCCATGAATGTGACCGGTTCTGGAAAGAACGGTGAACTTTGGGTGTTTTCCCGTAGCGGAACCTATAGCGGCGTTACGCTTTTGAACCTGAACGCGGGAACATCCGGTATCCAGGTGAACGGAGCGAAACAGGGACAGGTGTCCGATTCCATGACGGCGATGCAGGACGGCATCTATAGTGGGGTGCTGGCGGAACATCGCCGCATTTCGTCGGGGTATGCAGGTAAAGTCGGCTATGTGCTGCCGATGTATGGCCTCGATGACGACGGCAATCATTTGCTGCCTGCGGGTTTCTTCTCTATTCGTGGAACCGAAGAAGTTCTCGAGACTCCGCTTGCAATTCCCGAGGCGCTTGAGGATCTGGACACGGCAATGCATTACGCCGTGAGCGGTTTTGCCTTTGATTCGACGAATAGCCGGTTGTGGCTTGCGCGTGGCGTGGCGGGTCTGGGCCTTTATGATGTATCGGGCAAGGGCTCTGCAAAGCAGAGCATGTTCCAGCTGAACTTGAAGACGGGTTCCCTGGATACGGCCAAGGTCAATTACAAGTGGGATTCCAAGAACAATCCCCGCATCCTTGATGTGAAGCTGCACCCCGAAACGGGTGAACTCTGGATGGCTACTTCGAAGGGCTTGTGGAAACGCTCTGCGGAGGGTAAGCTTTCGCAGGTGTCGACGGCTCTTGATACGTCTGCCCGCGTGACGGGCCTCTGGATGGGCGGATCTCCGCTGACGATTCTTGCGGAAACCTCCTATATGCAGAAGGAATCCATGAAGGGGGCTCTGTGGGTACATCGCGAAAACGCAAAGGATTTCGCCAAGGTTGATTTCCTGGATACGGCAGGAAAGCAGCAAAAGAAGGATGTATATGACGACGGCGACTATACCGTCAGTGGAGTCGCCTTTATCGGTAAGACCGCCTATGTCGCCGTGACTTCGGGTGGATCGGTAAGTGGCTATTTCAAGCTGGATTCTACAGGAATTCGCGCTTGGGAAACCGATGATGATGGTAAGAACAACTGGCTTTATGGCTTTGAAACGGGTGCGACAGACCGCGATGCGATTATTACCTCGATTTGCTCCTTCCCGCTTGACAATAAAACGGAAGGCCTGGCCCTTGCGACCTACGGAAACGGAGTTTCGGTTTCTGCGGATTCGGGAAAGACCTGGACGACCATTCTGAACCGTGCCAAGCTGGGGGGCGACCTGGGGACAATTCGCATGGTTCCTTCGGTGATTACGTCGGGTGATGGCGACCAGTCCCTTGTTTCGTACAAGGTGAGCAAGGAAGCCAAGATTACGATTGACGTGTTCAGCTACGACATGCGAAAGATTCGCACGATTGTAAAGGATGCTCCCCGTAGTGCCGATAAGTCGCGCAGTACGAATCCCAAGGAGGATTTCTGGGACGGTAAGGACAAGGCGGGAAGGCCCTGCACCATGGGCTTGTACTATGTGCGCGTCAAGGATAACCACGGCCATATCGGCTGGGGCAAGGTGATGACCTTGGGAGGGCACAAGTGATGATGCTTAGACGAAAGACGAAAGACGAGAGACGAGAGAGTGTCATCCTGAGCTATACGAAACTAAGAACTTTAGTTCTCAAGTTGAGTTATCCTCTTTGGGGAAAGCGAAGCGCGTCGAAGGATCTAGGTCTTATATTCGTAATGCTTTTGCTTTTAACGGCATCGGCGGTTGCGGGAAAAAAGGCGACGCTAGGCAGCTTTGACGGCTTTGTGGAACGTATGGGCGCGGGTACTCGCGAACTGGGCCGTGGCAATACGGGTTCTGCGGATACGGCGTCGATGCCCGCTGCTTATTGGAACCCGGCAATTCTTGGCTTCCGTCAGGACTTTGGATATTCGTTAAGTGCCGAAAAACGCGACCTGGATCGTATGGGCGGCTCGCTGGGTCTGGAATCGCCTGTGGGAAAGCGCATGGGTGTCGGCTTCGCGATGCTTTACCGCGGCGACCTTGCCTTTGACGTGATTAACGAAGATGACGAAACGATGGGAACCGCGACTCCCTACTTTACCATGATGTATCTCGGCTTTGCCTATCGTGTCACGCGCCGCGATGCGTTCGGCCTGTCGCTTTCGATGAGCTACGACAATATGGATATTGCGGAATATTACGACGGTGTAGAACTGGTCGATGATTACCGCAGTCCCGTGACTCTTAACCTCAGCTGGCTTAGACAGTGGAACGAACAGTGGTCTACGTCGGTGGTCATCCGTAACTTGAGCTTTAGTAAGAACTTGTCTGCAAAATGGAGCAAGAATACCAGTACCGACAATTCCGTGGCAAGCACCGATGGCGTACGTCCGAAGGTCTTGCAGATTGGCTTGGGGTATCGTTCCAGGATTATGGGGAAACCTGTTTACGCTTGGATGGAAGCGATTGACTACCAGGTGGCCGATACCTTGATTGCGTTTGACTCGGAACTCCATGTGTGGACGGGCCGCGTCGGTTTTGAATGCGAAGTGATTCCTGACGGCACGCTCCGTTTGGGCATGGATGATTTGGACTGGACGGTGGGTGCCGGCTATAAGTTCCGGATTCGTATCGGCAAGAAGAAGTATCCGTTCGACGTGAACTACGCCCTGATTTATGAATCGGAAGCGGGGCTGTGGACGCCGCTTAGCTTTGGTCTCCGAGGCTATATTCCGTGATTTCTAGAATCTATATAGAAGGCGTGCGCAGCCTATCCGGGTTTGAACGGGAGTTCGGGCCCGGAATTACGGTCGTTCATGGACCGAACGGTTGCGGGAAGACTTCTATACTGGAATCGATCCATCTGCTGGCTCAAGGATTTTCCTTCAGGGCGAGAGACTTGAAGGAACTGATCGCCTGGAAGGGCGATGAGTTTCTGTTGCGGGCGACCTTTGAGGATTCGGGGCGGACGACGGCGCGCGCGATTCGCGTGGGCCGGCGCAGTTGCGATGTCCGTGAAAATGGCGAGAATTTGAAATCGGCGGCGGCGCTCTTCGGGAGCCTGCCTGCAGTCGTGATGCAACCCTCGGATATCGAACTCCTGCGAGGGGCGCCCGATGTGCGGCGCCGGTGGCTGAACGAGATACTCTGTTTCCGTTCGAAGGCGAATGCCTCTTTGCTGCGGCGCTACGGCCGCGTGCTGCAACAGCGTAACAAGTGGCTTAGGGATTTCAAACGCGGGGGTGGAATGGCGCCCTTGGGCGGCGAGGAACTCTTTGGAATCTTGACGGAACAGCTGATTGACCTGGGGGCTAAATTATGGGCTGCCCGACTTTCGCTGTCGAAAGAAATTTCTCCGATTATCACGGGGTACTACCGTAAGCTTTCGGGGGGTGTTGACGAAATTACCTGTGCCTATAAGAGCTCGATTCTGAAGGAACTCGATGCGCTTGACGGGGCGGAATTCCTGGATGACGCGGAACTGGACAAGGTTGCTGCAGAGCCTTCGGTGCCGTACAATATCTCGGACGATGATTCGGGAATGTCCGAGGATGGCTCCGTTGACGAGGAATCTCTGCGGACGGCCTTTAGCCGAAAGCTCCGCAGCTTGGAAATAGCGGAGCGTTCTTTCGGCGGTACTCTTGCTGGCCCGCACCGTGATGATTTGGCTATTTGCATTGGCGGGTCCGAAATGCGTTCCTCGGGGTCGCAGGGACAGTGCCGTTGTGCGGCAATCGCCATGCGCTTTGCTGCCGTTGATGTGGCTAGCCGATTCCTCAGTAAACCGATTCTCTTGCTTGACGATATTTTTGCTGAACTTGACGTGAACCGTCGCGATGCGGTGGCAACGCTGATTCGCGAAAAGGCATGCCAGGTGATTATTGCGACTCCGCAGCTGGAAGAAATGCCTTTCAAGGCCGATGCGGAAATTGAACTAGGCCATAAATAAAAAACACTCCGCGTTAGGACGCGGAGCATTTTCAGGATGACTCTGCTTGTTACTTCTTCAGCAGGTCGCGGATTTCTGTGAGGAGCTTTTCTTCGGCGCTCGGTTCAGGAGGTGCCGGAGGAGCGGCCGGAGCTTCAGCTTCCTGCTTACGCATATTCTGCATGAAGCCGAGGAACTTCTTCATCACGAGGAAGACCACGATGGCGACGATCAGGAAGTCGATGATTCCGCCGATGAAGTTGCCGTAGGGGATTTCTACGCCGGCAGCAGTGGTGTAGGAAAGTGACTTAAGGCCTTCGCCTGCATCTTTGCCACCAGCCATGGCGATGATTGCCGTAACGCCCGGCATCACGATGTCGTTCACGAAGGAGGTGACGATTTTGCCGAATGCACCACCGATGATCACACCGATGGCCATATCGACGATGTTGCCCTTGAATGCGAAGGCCTTGAACTCTTCGAGAAGGGACGTTGCTTTACCTTTAATACCCATATTGGTTCCTTTTGTTGAAGTTAAGATAAAAATATGTTTAAAATATCGCTTTGGCAAGAGGGTTTTCTAAATTTGAGTTGTTATGTCATGGTTTATTCTAGCCCTTCTGTCGGCTTTCTTTTTGGGGTGCTACGACCTCGCCAAGAAAAAATCAGTGCAGGACAACGCCGTCCGCGTGACTCTTTTTTTCTGTAGCGCCTTTTATGCTCTTTTCATGAGCCCGCTTTTGCTGACGGGGCATTGCGAAAGTCTGCCATTGCAGAGCCATGTCTACCTCTTCGGCAAGGCAGCCATTGTGGGGGGCAGCTGGATTTTGACCTACAACGCCCTGGCGCACCTTCCCTTGAGTATCGCGACCACGATTCGAGCGCTTGCTCCCGTATTTACGATTTTTATCGCGGTGACCTTTATGGGGGAACGTCCGTTTGCGCTCCAGTGGATAGGTGTCGCCATCTGCATTTGCTCCTATGTGGGACTCAGCCTTGCCGGCCGTAAAGAAATGGGGCATTTTTTCAGCAACGGTTGGGTGATTTGCATGGTGCTGGGGACCATTCTTGCGGCATGCAGCGGCGTGTACGACAAGTTTATCCTGCAGCGCATGAATTTTGACCCGCTTACGGTACAGGTGTGGTTCAGCATTTATATGGCCCTCTGGCAGTTCGTGATTTGTGCCTTTACCTGGTTCCCGACGCGACACAAGACGACCCCTTTCAAGTTCCGTTGGTCCATGGTGTTGGTGGCGGTCCTCTTGATTATTGCCGACCGTTGCTATTTTGTGGCTGTAAGCAACCCGGATGCCCTGATTTCGATTATTACGGTGTTCCGCCGTTCCAGTGTGCTGATCTCGTTCTTCGCGGGTTTACTACTTTTCAAGGAACGCAAGAGCAAGATGAAGTTTGTAGCCCTGCTCGGCGTAATTCTAGGTATTTGTCTGATTGCTTTAGGAAAATAGATGATCGGTATTACGGGTTCAATCGGTGCGGGAAAGTCTCTTGTAGGTCGATTTCTGCGAGACCGCAAGATTCGCGTCATAGATGCGGATGTTGCCGTGCATCATCTGTATCGTGACAATGCCGAATTGCGTACTGCGATTGCCAAGGAATTTGGCGAAGACATGCTCACCGAAAAGGGAATCTGTCGTAGCCGAATGGCGGAGCTGGTCTTTAAGGATTCTTCTGCGAGGGTGCGGCTAGAGTCGCTTGTGTACCCTGTGCTAACGGAGTACCTGCTTCAGGCGAATCCAGCCTTTGTGGAAGCGGCCTTGTTTGAAAATATCCCAGAACTGGTTGAAAAGCTCGAGGCAATTTGGGTCGTGACCGCATCAGAAGATGTCCGCCTGAAGCGTTTGATTGAAAATCGCGGGTTTAGCGAAGATGACGCCAGACGCCGCATTGAGTTGCAGCGCCCGCGAGATTCCGAAGAATTCTGGTGTGGATTATTTCCTAAAACGCCGATTAAGTTTATAGACAATTCTAGCGATGAATCTGCGTTGCAGGACGCCGTTCTCGCTTTATTGTAGATTTTTCGCAAATCTGGATTGAAAATAAATACAGCCCCTGTCGAGGGGCTGTATGGAGTGTTTAGGAGGGAGTGTCTTTGGAGATTCGTTGACGCTTAACGGATGCGCTTGCCGCCGATGTTGAAGTACTGAACCTTTCCTTCGCGGTTGGTCTTCTTGACCTGTACGGCTCCGTTGCGGATGACAAGCTTGCTGCCGACGGAAACCTGCTTCTGGATGTTTCTGGTTTCCTTGATACCTTCGACTTCCAGGAACTTGGCCGGAACGGTCGTGATGTCGTAGGCCTTGCCTGTAGAGGAAATTGCCTGCAGGCTACCGATGACGTAGGCGAAAGGTGCGTTCCAGTTGATGGCCACTTCGTTGGTGGCATAGCTGCAGCTGTTGTCGTAATAAGACTTGGCGACGGCGTCTTTCTGTACGTATTTCTTTGCGCAGTCGTTAGCAGTAAAGTTGGGACCGCCTACGAGCATTCCGGGAACGGGGGCTTCGATACCGTCGGCTTGGCTCGGGCGATGGTGCGGATCCTTGGCCGAGTTGACTCCGTAGCCGGTGAGGTAGGAGAGGTCAAGCGGGTTGCGTCCCAGGATGTAGTCGATAATGGCGGTGGCGGCGTTCAGGTACTTCTCTTCCTTGGTCAGGATGTAAGCGTGAATCAGAACCATGCCCTTGTTGGCGGCGAAGCTGTTGGAACCCCAGTTGAAGTCATCTTCGATAAGGGGAACGCCGTAGCCGTTGTTTTCGAGGGATGCAAGCACGTCGTCGGCGAGTGTAAAGATGCAGGCGCGGGCGGAATCAAGGATGTCCTTGTCGAAAATTTCGGGATTCGTTGCGATGGTGAAGGCGGCCAGGGCGTAGGTGGTCTGCCAGCTTTGCAGCTTCCAGCGGAATTTCTTGAAGGGATACCTTGTGAAGACTTCTGCAAAAACGGGGTTCTTGGAAATTCTGTAGAGTTCTGCATTCGCCCAGATTTCTTCGTCGATCGGATAGCCGTCAATGTAGGTTCCCGTATTGACACCGGCAGGCTGTTCGAAGTAGGCAGCTTCGTTATGCATAGCCCACCATCTGGCCTTGGAGGCGGCGGTAGCGCACTTTACGGCGAATTCCTCGTCATAGGGAGAATAGATTTCTGCAGCGAGGGCTGCGACTGCGGCCAAGTTCCAGGCGGCCGTTACGGATTTGCCGATGGCGTATCGCGCGGCGACATCCTTTTCGGGCATGACCGTTCCGCTGAACTTCAGGGTGGTCAGCTTGTGGAATACGCCTCCGTCGGTAGGATCCTGCATGGTGAGCATCCATTCCAGATTCCAGCGAATTTCGTCGAGAATGTCGGGAACGGTATTCTTGCTTTCGGGAATGTTCAAGTCGAGCTTATCGAAGTATTCCTTGTTCTGCTGGTAAAGCTGGAGCAGGGTGTAGGTCGAAATGCCGGAATTGACGATGTATTTTCCGTAGTCACCGGCGTCGTACCAACCCTTGGCGCCGTTGAAGGTGGAATCGGAATTTTCAATTTCCGTGGAGGAATGGTATTTTACGGCCGTATCAAGGTGACCTGCGGCACGGGCGTAGATGCCTGCGTATTCTTCGGTCAGCTCGATGGAGGCACGCTGGAAGTAGAAGAACTTGAGCGAAGCCTTTGCTGCTTCTTCGAGGGCGTTGTCGGCGATGATGATGGGGTGGCCGATCTTTTCGTCACCGAGGTATGCCTGGTAGGTACCTGCCGTCTGGATTTCAGAAAAATCGATGAGCGATGCGGCGGTATCGCCTGCGGGAACCCATGTTTCTGCCTTGGGCGCCGTTACCTTGAGGACTTCTTTACCGTCGGCATCCTTGAAGGAAATGTCCTTGCTTTCTGCTCCGACAACAGCCATTTGCTTTTGTCCCTTAGTGAGATATCCCACTTGGTTTTGGTATGCGGTGGCGGCAAATAGGCCTGTCGCTGTGAAAGCGGTTAGGGTCAGTGCCGAGGCGAGAGCGGAGTGGATTTTCTTGATTCCCATACAACCATCCTTTTGTTTTTGTTTTAAATTTAAACCTTTTATTTGGGGATAGGTAGGGGGTGGATAGTAGAAAGTGGTTACACCTGAAAACTACCTCTTTTAATAGTAAAAGAACGCATTTTTGAGGTCTTCCGCAAAATTTTTTGCTCCGCAGCTGTTGTCGCTAGGCGTCGATGCATGTGTACTTGAATAACGGGGATCGTCGTCGTTAAATCGTATTTTGATATGGTTATTTGTGTGGTGGTCGCACTTGATTCCGAATTTATTAAGAATGTCGGTGCTTCGGAGAAAGTTGTTTTTGCGGCTGGCGTTGAGCAGTTGCGAAACGTCCTGTTTATAGGCCTTGTAGCGCTTTTCTGCATCGGAATTTGCCGAAATGAACGCCTGCCATATATCCTGTGACCTTAACTTGCATGAATTTGCCTTGCCGGAATAGTTTTCCGTGGCAAAGTGGAGGGCGCTCATCAGCGCAATCTCAAATTCACCTGCAAATTTCTCGGATTCTTGCTCGGGTAGCGTGAATATGCCGATGTGATCCTGTCGCTGACGAAGTGACTGTACTTGGGCCTGAAGGTTTTGGATTTGCCAATCCGCATTTTGTAGGCGTTGTCCGAAATTCCTGTTGTCGTTTTCGAGCGATATTTTTTCCTGGTTGTTGTGCTCCAGCATCTGTTCGGCGATTTTTTGGATTTCGTCTATTTCCTCGTTTTTCTTTTCGATGGCGAAGTCCTTGGATCGTTTTAGCTTTTCAATTTTTTGCTGAAGATTCTCTATTTCGCGGTCTCGCTTTCGGGTGGAAATTTCATTTGTATTTAATAGGGCGGTATAGGCTTTTTGTATGGTCTGCAGCTCGCTTTGCAGCTGATCGATGGTCTTGTCCTGGCGGGCGACCTTATCGACGAGCTTTTCACGTTTGGCTTTTTTGGCGCCTTTCCGCTGTTCCTTTTCGGTAGCGTACCGCTGAATGTTGAAGGTTCCTCTTTCGGTCTTGATCGTCTCCTTGACAATCTTGCGGGTTGCATCTTCTCGGTGCGGGCAGAGGTTTACTTTCCAAGTATCATTGGGGCCGCTGGACATGTATTTGGGAATGCGAAGGGGAGGTGTCTCGCGGATGACGAGCTCATGGAAAATTTTGAAGGCGACAGTGATGGGTCTTGCTCCATAGGCTTCTCCGATGGAAATGGAAAATGTAGTCGCACTTTTGCTTTTTGCAAAGGGAGAAAAAAGTTCAAGAATATCCTCGATGATGGTGGCAACCTTCGCGGGAGTCGTGTCCCATAGGGTGATGAAAAGCCTTGCAGTCTTCTTGTTCTGGCTTCGTAAAATGAATCGTATGTTGGCGTCGGGATGGGTGCGGCGAAATTCGCAGGAAATGAGGTCGGTGGAGCCGATGTTGGTGTGGTCGGTCCATTTTCCCGTCAGGTCGCATCCGGAGTGAAGTAAATCGAGCAGGTTTTCGTTATAGCATTTGGTAAGATCCAATGGATCGATATGGTAAATTTGCCAACCGGTAGTGATAATTTTGTAGATACTCTTGATGGGAATATCCTGGAGTTCTATTTCTGTGTGGAGCGTGTAGGGGAGTGGCGAATCCTGCTGGGTAGAACCGCAGAGAGTGATGAATTTCTTGCCGAAAGGGCGCGCAAAGGATTGGATGTGATAGTTGTATTTCATGGGTGTCTGTAACGGGTGCCGCCTATAATTAGAAAACACCATTTTTACAGACAAGAGAAAAAAGATTTTACGCCCATTTTGCTAGCAACAGTTTGCAAAATTCTAGGCGCGTTTGTTTTTGAAGAAAATCTTGATTATATTTTGTGGCTTTATGCAGTCTGAAACCTACGACTAACTGCTTGCTAATAACTATATTTGCCTTGATGATTCTTGATTTGCGAATAGAAAAATTGGTACAGGGGGGCGAGGGAATGGCGCGCCTTCCCGATGGTCGCGTGTGCTTTGTGCAGGGCGCCTTGCCCGGGGAACTCTGTGCGGTTGAACTTTTGCAGAACAAGAAGGATTTTACACGGGGTCGGGTGGTGAAGGTCATCGAAAAAAGTCCCGATCGCGCGCAGCCGAAATGCCCCCTTTACGGAAAATGCGGCGGATGTAGCTTGCAGCACTTGGAAAGCGATAAGCAGGCTCTGTATTCGGAACGGGTGGAACGTGAAAACTTTAAACGGTTGGCCCATGTCGAGCTTCCCGAGAATTTCAGAATACATACGGGGCCTGCGTGGGGCTATAGGAACCGTGCCCGCGTCGTGATTGTCTCCTCAAAGGATGGTAAGGTGCGTTACGGTTTCCGTATGCAAAAAAGCAATGGAATCGTCTCGTTTGAAAATTGCCCTGTACTGACTCCTGCATTGAACGAATTCTTGAAGTCGAATGCTTCTAAAATTTATAATGAATATGTTCGTTCTCTGCCCGTCAATCGCAAAAAGGTGTTTGAACTGGATGTCAATCTGTTTGATAACGGAAAAGGCAAGGTCAGCTATTATTACAAGGGAATGCCCGCTTCTGATTTTGAAAAGAAGGCCGTAAGCATCGTCGAAATGGCAGGAAAGAAAATCCAGTCCGATGCGTCTGTCTTTTTCCAGAGCAATCTCCAGCTTTTGCCGGAACTCGTGAATGCGGTGCAGAACGCCGTGGACGAGGGGCTTGCAAGTGGCGAGGCGAGTGATGCTTGGCTAATAGACCTCTTTAGCGGAGTGGGTTTCTTTGCGACAATCCTGAAAGATCGCTTTAAAAAGATTACGACGGTGGAACGTGATGAAGGTTGCCTCAAGCACGCAAACGTGAACTTATCCGCTGAGAACGTTTCTGCTCCGGCCGAAGATTGGCTTGCCGAAAATGTCGTTGACGTTCCTGCCACCTTGATTGTGGATCCTCCTCGGACGGGTCTTCCTCCAAGCGCACTGGATGCCATCGTGAAAAGTTCTGTTAACAGACTCGTTTATGTTTCCTGTGACCCGGTAACGCTGGCGAGGGACTTTGCCAAGTTCAGGGATGCCGGTTTTTCGCTGAAAAAGGCGGAAGGTTTTGCCTTTTATCCGCAAACGCCTCATTTGGAAATGATGTTCGTGCTTTCGCGCTAGCCGGAAATTTCCAAATTTGCTAGTTTATTCATAGAAAAGTTTGATGGAGGTCGCTATGAAAAAGGTGACATTGGTATTGTTTGTTCTCGTTGCCCTGCTTACGGGCTGCAATGTCGAGGAAACCGCCATTGTGTGCGGTAGGGAATGGAACCCGAACCTCGAAGTGGTGGCGGATACGGCCAGCGAATTCGAAATGAAGGATCAGCTGATCGTGCAGTTCCGCTACGGTAAGAATTTCGATTTTGCCAAGCTTAAAACGGCCTTCTACGAAGGGACCCTCGCAAATAAGGGGTCCGAAATCTGGAACCACGAAGTGGCCGTGAGCGAAAAGATGGGCGTCTATACGCTGCAAGGCAAGTCCCGCCACGGTGGACTGATGACGGCTCGCGAACTGTGCCGTAAAAAGGAACCTGGCCCCGTTGTCATCGAAGTGAGTGGCGATGGAAAGGTGTTGATGTCCAAGCAAATCTTATTGACCAAGAATCGGTAATTCATGAAAAAAGTGTTTTGTGCGGTCGCAGCGGCCCTTCTCCTTGGCGGTTGCGGTGAGTCTAAAGTAGATGTCCAGTATAAGGTGGATGCTCCTGTTGTCGTGGAGCTCTATGCAGAAGGGTATTTTTCGACAATTGACTTGAAGGGCGAAGAAAAAATGGGAACGGTTACGGCCGCATACGCGAACCTGACCTATTCCAATGTGGGCGATACACTCAAGGTCCATCGTGACTACGTGATGGATAAGTCCCGTGGCTATCTCAAGAACTTTATGCCGTCGGAGCTTGCATGGCGCGTGAAATCCGTGGATATGGCCGCAGTGGACCGTGAAGTGAAAAGCGTCGAAGGACTCGATGACGGCTACGATTCGCTTTTGGCGAGGATTCCCATGCCCGAGGTCTGGCGCAAGCAGCTTTTGAATCCTGAATACAAGCCGCATTTGAAGCGTCTCGAAAAACACCGCTGGGAAATGGACCACATGCTGCTCGGCTCGGTTCCGACCAAGGGAAACATTACGCAGATGCTCAAGGACCAGGGACGTTTGAACTTTGCCTTGATTCAGGTGGATTCCGTGGTGGTGAAGGGCTTTGAAAATCGCGACCACCGTCGTTGCCTGGACTATGTCGTTTACTTGCAGGAAAAGGAAAGCTTCCCGTATTACATCTGGGAACAGCACGTGAATAGCAACATCGTTCCTGAAAAGTTCAAGAAGTATAACAAGGGACTCAAGGCCGAATACCAGACCCAGTTCGAGGTCATGATTGACCCGACGACGGGTGTGCCTTGCCAGGAACGCGAAGTCAAGGTTGGAACGCACACGATGGTGAACCCCGACACGAAGGATACCGCGACCTTCAAGAGCCAGATTACACTTGAAAGACTGTATACGATCAAGAAGCCGGCAGAGAATGAAGAATAGCTTACTTGGAATAGCTTTGTGCGCCTTTTTCGTGGGCTGTACTTCGCATCCGTCGCCACAGCAGACGATGGTCGATGACCGTTACATGGTCTACAAGGAAATGGAAAAGGCTTATCGCAATGCCGAAGAGGATTATCTGAACCTGCTCTTCAATATCGAGCGTATGCCCGAGGAAGAAGAACTGTGGATCATGAAGCGCGACAAGATGCTGGAATTGATGCAGCTCAAGGAGCTGATGCTCAATGCCCGCGCGGAGCTGGACCAGGCCATGCAGGAGTGGGAACGCCACATGATGGACCTGCAGGCCGAACAGAAGAAGGCTCAAGTCAAGCAGTTCAATCCGAACTTTACTGGAAAGGACGCCCAGCGGACCAGTCCGGGGCAACTGCTCCCCGGCGAAGTCAAACCCCGCAAGAAATACGGCGAGCTTTAATCGCTGACGTTATTGAATCCTGGCTTACTGCCAGGAATTTGTGTACCCCATACCGATCGCGAACTTGATTCTCGTGGGAGCGATGCTTTCGGGAATTACAGGAAGGTCGATGGGAGTGAGTTTCCTGCCGCCGTGCAAGTCTTCGTCTTCGCCGATGCGGTCTAGGCCGCGGGCGAGCGTGAACGTTATATCGAACGGGGTGCCGTAGAAAATTCTGTTGCTGATACGGAACGAAAGTCCCACGGAACGATCCCAGAATCGGTGGTCGGTAAACTTGTCTGAGTCAAACCATTTGTCGCCATTCCAGGCGGCACCCATTTGAGCGAACAGGTCGATGTAGAAGCTGCGCGTCTCGAATATCCAGGCTCCCTTGCGCCAGTCGTCGTAAACGGGGAACAGGTAGTGGAGTTCCGCGACGGCGGTGCGCATTCCCGCGAGTGTGTAGTTCTCGGAACTGCGCAGGTAGGGGTAACCTTCGAGGAAAATCGGGTTGTAATAGTAGGCATCGAGAGTGTCATGGTCGGTGGAATCCTGACGGGTGTCGGTGCTCCAGTTGAATACTCCGCCGAGCTTGCCTCCGGCGGCGAGGCGGGCGCCTGTAAGCGGGCTCTGCACGCTTCCGTAGAGGTTAAGTCCCAGTTCGTTGACGATGAAATTCCTGTACTTCGGGGTGATTTTTCCGCTCGGGCTGATGACGAAGCTTTCGGCAAATGTTCCTGGGCGGTACAAGTCGGAATTCGTGTACTGGTAGTAGATGTTCAGACCGTTTCCCTGGCCTGAAATTTCGGAGCCTTCGGCGTGGTCGGCGTAGAGCCCGAACGAAACGAGTGCGCTGATTCGTTTCTGGTAGGTCCAGTCGAAGTTGTCTTCGTAGAGGTTGAAATTCGCCCAGTCATAGCCCACGGCCACCTGGAGCGTGTCGATACTCTTGAAAATGCTGTATCCGACTCCACCGACTACGGCCTGCATAGGGATGGCGTAGTGGCTGGTGTGGAGGCTGTCCCCCTTGGCACGGACGTCTTCGTTGCGGACGGTGTCCTGGCTGGTGTAGTTGGCGTAAGTGTAGCTCAGGGAGAGGTCGAGCGGTGTGCTCCTGTTTTCCCACGAGACGAAGAATTCCTTTTCTTGCTTCGGGTTGAGGCCGTCGCCGTTGATGTAGTTGAATCCGTTGCCAAGTTCCAGCAGGAATCCTATCTGGACAGTGTTTTTCTTGAGTGCGTCCGAAAGGATGGCGGCGAGCCCCGCCTTGGCCTTGAGCTTGCCTTCGCCGAACACCGTGAGGTCGGGGGCGTTCTCGCTGAATACGAGCATCGGGACGAATAGCGGAATGTTCGGGATGGGCTTGTAGTCCTTTTCGATTCCGGCAAATTCGACATCATTCAGTTCAAGTTGCTTTACGATTCGTGCGGGGAGCGTCCCGTGAAGCGAAATGCTTGCAGGGGCGGGCTTCTGCGTAACGGTGCGTGTGGTGTCTGTAATCTTGATGATGCTGTCGCGGAGGGCGACTGCGGGAATCTTGTTGCAGCTTGTAGTGGAGTCCACGACAGAAGCTTCGGCTTGCAATGAGGTGTCCGCCTTGAAGTTCTCGCCTTGAGTTGAATCGGCCGGTATGATGCTGTCGGAACATTGCCACGTGGTGTCGGCCAGCTGAATGAGGCTATCGCGTTCGGTTACGGTGACGGTCGTGTCGTCGATGAGCGGAGGTGTACTGTAGCTCATCTTGTAAAGCGAAAAACCGTCCTTGTCATATTCGGTAAAGTAGAGCGTGTCGCCCGCGAGGGTCGGGGTGAATGCGCCGCCGACAACGTTGGTGAGCGGGCGTTCGGCTCCGGTCGAAAGAGTTTTCTCGATAAGGTTGAAGATGCCGTTCCTGTTGCTCGCGAAGACAATCTTGTCGTTGTCAAGCCAGTTCACATCGCGTTCGTCAAAACCTTCGGTAGAGACGATCTTGAAGTTCTTTCCGTCGCTGTCAATCACGGCAATGCCGCGTGTCACGTTGTCAAAGAAGCCGAAGGCGATGCGCTTGCCGTCGGGGCTGAACTTGGGACTGTAAATGTTGTAGTAATCGAATTTCGCGTCGGGAACGAAGAGGTCCACGGGGTCTTCGGCGGTGTAGTCGTTCAGATCCTTCGGGTACGGAACTTTGGCGAGCTTGAACCGGGTGCTGTAGGATTCACGCATGGCAAAGACGATGGTGGTTCCTTGCTTGTCGATGGCGGGGTAGACGGCGTCCGCGAGGTAGGTGACTGAAACGATATTTTTGTTGGTGTCGCTGACGGCGATGTCAAAATGGGCGTGTCCGTCCTTGTCGCGGTTCTGGTAGTTGACATAGGCGAGTATGGGACCCTGAACGCTATCTTCGTATACGTCGATACCCTTGTCGAGCCACGCTTTCTTGAGCTTGAAGCCGTGCTTGGCGTAATCGGAAATGTCTATGGTCTCGCTTTCGTTTTCTATTTCAATGTCTCCGATTTCGACACCGTCGATTGTGTTGCTGGAATCTTTCGTGTCGTCGGCAGATTCGGTCTTCTTGTTGATTTCCATTTTGAAAACACTTCCGTCAAACCAAGCTCCACCGAAGTTCGAGACCCCGTAGAGGTGGTTCCCTGCGATTACAGGAAAGTCCTGCCAGAAGGCGTCTTCGGTCAACTTGGTTCCCTCGACAAGCGTTCCAAGGCTATCGCGTTGCGCCTTGTACTGTTTGGTGATATCTTCTTTCCACTTGTCGTAGAGTTCCTGCTCGCCGATTCCAAGGACTTTCTGGATGGCTCCGTCAAGTGTCATGCGGTGGTATTTCGACAGCTCGTGCCAAATTTTTGGAACGGCGTCTTCTCCGTAGGTCTTGCTGATGTAACGCACTAGCGAAAATCCCTGCGTGTAGGGGCCGAGTTCCGCAAAAAGCGAATTGTCCGAGAAGTCGTGCATGTAGGGGAGCGTAAGCAGACTGTCGTTCAGTGTAGCTACGCGAAGCAGCATATCGCGGTGGGAATCCCAGGCGTCAAAGCCCATGCGGCTCGATTCGTACTGGGCGGTTCCTTCGGCAAACCATAGCGGCTGCAACGTGAAGGGAATCATGGTCGCAAAATCTTGCGTGGTGCGTTCGTTGTAGTAGTCCGTGTAGCTGACTTGGAAACCGTACAGGTTAGGTGGAAACTTGCTTGCGTTTTCGATGCTGACTAGGTGGCTGAACTCGTGGGTAACCACGTCCGAAAGCCAACCGTGGCTGCTGCGCACCTTGAAATCCCAGTTCGTGAGCCAGAGGTTAATCGAGTTTTCGGCGGGAATGGCGTTGCCGTTGCTATAAAGGGCGTTGTTGAGGGTGGCGTTTACGCGGCCGGGCAGGTCATGGTGGTAACGGTTGACAACGGAATCATAGACGGCCTCGGCATATGCGGAAACCTTGGCGGCGTGACTCGAGTATTCGACAGGATAGATAAAATTGAAGTGGTCTGTGGCGGCCGTTTTCCAATGAATATCGCTATTGTTGCCGTAAAAACCGTTGGCGAAAGCTACGCCAATACAAAAAAATACAAGGCTCAAAATATAGGCACGCATATGTAACTACAATATACAAAATGTCGAGCCTCAACGGCGGGCCATAAGCCTACCGTTGAGGCGAAGGGCGACCAAAGACAAGCTATAAAAAAGGCCGCTCGTTCGAGCGACCTTGGATTATTATGGGAGTTCTAGAATTTTTTTACTTACCAAGACCGAACGCTTCGTCCATACCCTCGATTAGCTTTGTTCCCTTGACGCCGTCGGTCGATTCGAAGAGGGAGAAGCCGCCGGTGTAGCCCCAGTGCGTCAGAGGAATTTCGAGCGTGTCACTGATTTCCCTCATGGCGGTCATGTAGTTCAGTACGGACTGCTTGTCGGTCTTCAGGTTGTAGGCACCGAATTCGTTGATGATCACCGGTACGTTGTTCTTCACGGCCCATTCCTTGGCGGGGAGAATCAGGTTGAGGATGTATTCCTTGTTACCGATTTCATTGTAATTGAAGATGGCGTCCTTGTACCACTTGGGGAGATCCTTCGTTACGCCGAAATCGGCGCTGAATTCAGACCATTTTTCCTTGTCGTAGGGGAACATCAGATTCTTGACTTTCTTGAGGTCGGTCCAGTTGGCGCTCTGGTGCGTGAACACGAACGGTTCGTAGGTGTGGATCGAGTAGACGATGTTGTCGTCGTTGAGCGGTTCACCCTTGGCGAGGAGCTTGATGGAATACCATTCTGCATCGCCGAAGATCAGCGTGTGCTTCTTGTTCACCGTACGGATGGAATCGATGATTTCCTGGGCAGCCTTACGCCAGTTGGCCGAGGTTACCTTGCCGTTTGCCATGTCGGGTTCGTTCAGCAGTTCAAGGAAGAGGTCTTCACGATTGCTGCTTGCGTAGTGGGCGGCCACGTGCTTCCACACTTCGGCCATCATCTTGGTATACTTGGCGTTGGTGGCAGTCTTGGTATTGTAGCCGTTGTCGTATTCGTGGTAGTCAATGACAAAGGACATGCCGTACTTTGCGGTCCATTCGTCAAAGGCGTCGAGGACTCCGAACAGGTTTTCGTCATCGTAGGTAAGCGCGATGGTGCCGGTGGTGTCGGCGACGAACTTGTCGCGGTTGGTGGCATACTGGTCGAGGTCAATGGGGAGGCGCAGCGACTTGATGCCGTTATCGGCCATCAGTTTCACGTCGTCTTCGTCGAACTTGAATTTGCCTTCGAATACGGTGCCGTCTTCTTCGAGCCAGTTCGTGATGTTAATGCCCTTATTCAGGTACTTCATCGCCTTGGCCTGGAGCGGGTTGCTGATGGTGATGTCGCCGATGTTGACTTCAGGAATGACGGCATCCTTGATTTCCATGTCAGCCTTGTCCTTTTCAACTTCGCTCGTGTCCTGCAAATAGACGTTGTCGATCAGCAGGGAGTCCACCTTCTTGTTTCCCTTGGCCTGGAAACTGATGTTGGTGATGTGGGCCGGGTCGAAATCGACTTCTACACCGCCCCAACCTTCCTGGGCGAGATCCTTGAAGCGGATAACCGCCTTGGTCCAGGTGCGGGCTGCCTTCATGGTCATCATGTGGACATCGTAATTGGTTACGTCGGAAGTTTCGACGCGAACGGTATGAGCACCACCCTTGTACCAGTAAGTGAGTCCACCGTATTTAGTGTAATCCACTTCGGTATCCAGGGTCACACCCCAGCCGACATAAGGATCATACTTGTATTCGCCCTTGTCAAGTGCGTAGTAGACTGCCCATGCGTAGTTGGTGCCGTTGTCGGACTTTCTTGCTACCGGGAATCCGTCTGCGCCGACGGGACTCTTGATTTCGGAAGCACCATCGCCATCTGCGCCGCCGTTGTTGTCGTTATAGTCGTACCAGTAGTATTCGCCCTGCAGCGACATATTGTCACCGTCTTCGAAGTCGTCGATCAGGAGACCCTTGCCTTCTTCCTTGGGAATCGTGATTGCAGGGACGATGTCCGTTGCTTCGTCTGGCATGACGATTTTGCTGCCGGGTTCAATAGCGGTGTCGGCCGGAGTAGTCGTTGTGTCTACTGGAGTTGTCACCGTGTCCGCAGGGATGGTCGTAGTGTCGGTTTGTGTCGGATCGGTGGTGACTGTTGAGTCGGCCGGAACCGGGGACTGGTCTTCCGGTGCGTTAGGCTTGCTGCTGGAGGAATCGCTTCCGCAGGCACTCAGAACAAGGAGCGCTGCCGCAGATAGGGTGAGACTGGTCTTGGTTTTGAAATTCATCGTGACCTCACTAGGTGTTTAGGCATTTTAAATTTATAATGGGCCAATAAATAAAACAAGCTTTGGTGCGCAATTTGCGTTTACACGAGTAACCTGCTTTTTTACCCTTTGTCCCTAAATCTATTCTCGAATTAAAAAAGGCGGTTCTGGGAAAATGAGCTGTTTCTGTGCGGGTGTATCAAATGTTTACAGGACTTTTGATACAATTAAAATTCTATTTACTATCTTTTTTCTGTGCGCTTCTTTTCTGAAAAATACCATGAGTCCATCAAACTTGCCCGTAAGGCCAAGTTGGCGGATTTGCAATGGGAATCGCAGAAAAGTGCAGATTGCCGTTATGTTGGATGCAATCGCATCGATGTCCATCAAGGTGAAATTCCTTCTTTCGGATATGTATCAGGTGACAACCTGAATTCTGTCGGAACTTTTGTCGTGGTGCGCAGCCGTTCTATTCCTGACGGGGTCTATGCTTACGATGCTTCAGGAAAAAGTGATGCGCCCGATGTAGCGGGACAGTTGGTCCGCGTGGGCGGTAAAGATGCTATCAAGCGGATTGTGGCGGCGTTCCCGGATTGCGATGTCGCGGAAGAAGCGCCGCTGCTCTATATTTTTACGGGACATTTGGAACGCTCCGTCTGGCGGTTTCGTGAAGCAGCCTATGTACAGGTGATGCAGGATGTGGGGGCGTGTGCCGCTAGTGTCCTGTTGCATACAAAGTCCAAGGGCGCAAAAGTTTTTGCGCTAGGTGGATTTGTCGACGACGAAATGGCGGTTGTCCTTAATTTATCTGCAACTGAAGTTCCGCTTGCGGCGCTGGCCGTTTTTCCAGAGTATAGCGAAACGGCTTTCAACTCTGTTGATGAAGGTGTCGGTGAAACGGCGTATTCCAACCGCAGCGAAATAGAGACTGCCGGGGACGAAACGCTTTCGCGTTATCCTTCGGTATTTATGTTGCAGAACCGAGTCGAAAGTATTGTCGACCTTTCGAAGTGTATCCGCATTCGCAGGCTTTCGGCGCAGGCTCTCCCTGGCGATGAATTCCCGCTGACTCCCGCCAAATACGATGTGGCGCAGTACCTAGAGCGGCTTACGGACTTGGATGCGGTGCCGCAGAGCTTCAGGCCATTCAAGAAGGTGGGACTCGACCTAGATGATTTTTCGGGGTTCCTGCGTTGGCTGGAAGTGGGGCAGATTAACCTGTTTGGGGCGGGGCTCCTGAAAATGTGGGTGGTCGCCTTCGACGTGATGTTCGTCTATCCGGGCGTCTACCGTTATATCCCGGTGCGCAAGTCCATTTATATGCAGTCGGGAGCGGTCAACGAGAAAAAATTCGCCAAGTGCCATGTTGCTCCTGAAGAGGCTGAAAATACGGCGTTTGCATTAATTTTGACGGCGGACCTGAACGAATCCTGCAATTTGCTCGGTGAACGGGCTTACCGTTATATGAACCTGAATGCGGGTTATATGGTGCAGTCTTTGCACCTGTCATCACAGATGATTCGGAAAACATCGCGTAGCGAACGGTTCTTTTTTCACGACGAACTGCGAAAGTTGTGCAATATACCCGAAAGTGAAAGCATCGTTGCCGAAGTTCTTGTAGGAAAATCGTAAATTTCTTATATTTTATTTGAAATTTAGGCTAGGAGTAAAAAAATGCCCAAAAAGTATGGCTTATTTGTTTTATTGTTCATCTTCATTGCGCTGCTTGCAGCCTGTGGTTCGGACAGTACCTCATCGACGAATGAGGATAATCGCTACAAAGAAGTCAAGAACGCCGATAATCTAGGAGACTGCTCCGAAGAAAATGAAGGCGATTCCGTCTATGTTGCATCTGAAAAGATGTATGTGACCTGCCACAACGGTTTCTGGTCCGAGTTCACTCCTCCCGATACCGATACGAGTGCGGGTAAGTTGAACATCTATGTGGCGGCCGACGATACCATTCCGTCTCTTTCTAAACTTTACTCCTGCACTTACAGCTATGACGGCTGGCTGGTCTTTATCGCGTCGCTGAATTCCTATATGCTCTGCGAGGACTATGAATGGATCGAGTATAAGCCGAAGTCATCGTCGAGTGGTGCGATTGAATCGAGCGACGACAATGAGTCCTATTCCGAAGGTTCTTCTAGCAGCCGCAGGGCACAGTCTTCTAGCTCCCATGTTATGACCCGCGACGAAATTCTCGGACCTTGCACGCTGGCTAATGAAGGTACGGTTGCGATGGATTCCCTGGATGAAATCCGTGTGTCAGGGACGGATTACTATATCTGCCGCTCCGGCTTGTGGATTTCTGCCGATACCTATGACCTGAATACCCATGGATGGTCCGATACGACCGATGGTGCTTTCAGGGAAGGCTTGTGGAGTACGTTTTATTTCAAGTCGGTCTCGGAGGAATGCGTAACGGAAGAAGATTCCTACACCTATCAGGTTTATGTCTATGATAGGGGCTGGCGTGTCGCTAAAAGAGAGGAACTTTGCTACGGCAAGGCTTGTACGGCGATGAGCGGTGGTGAATCAATCATCTGGAACGGAAGAACGTATGTGTGCAGCGACACTGCCTGGCGGCAGGAAAATGTCTACAGTATGGACAAGAGCTCCTTCTTTGCATCTGATGTCGTTTACGGTTCGTTGACGGATGAACGTGACGGTCAGGTCTATAAGACCGTGAAAATCGGGACGCAGGTGTGGATGGCCGAAAACCTGAACTATGCGGATTCCCTGAAGGATGTCGTGCTGCAAGATGGCGCTAGCTTCTGCTATGACCACGATGACGATAACTGTGCCGTGGGTGGTAGGTTCTATAGATGGGCTGCCGCGATGGGCCTCCTGTCGAAGTATAATAATTCCCGTGCTGATACGACGTTGCTGAAAAGTTCCAACCACAGGGGGCTTTGCCCGGAAGGTTGGCATATTCCCGATACGACGGAATGGAACACCTTGATTGCAACCGTGGGTAAGGGAAACGCCTCTGCGCTCAAGACGACGAGTGCCTGGCTCTTTGATGCTGATTCTATTGGCGCTGCGACCAATTCGACTGGCTTCAGTGCAGCTCCGACGGGTGTCAATGCTTCGAGCGGTGCGAATAGCCAGATCTTGTTCTGCTCGACCTATCAGACTTATTCCGATGAGTTCCGCTATTTCAGCCTTTCCTATAGTTCGAACCAGCTCTATTACGGAAGTCGCGACAAGGAATATCCGTGCTTTGTGCGCTGTCTCCAGGACGATCCGTCTGCCATTGTGGACGATCCTGTGGAAGATGAATCTGACGAAACGGGAAATGATTAATGGGGGAAATGATGAATAATAAGGTTCTTTTACTTGCTTTTTCTGCGGTTTCCCTTTCGGCGCTCGTTGCCTGTGGCAGCAGTAGTAGCGGTGGCACGGGAGCCGCTGATGTGGACTATATCTTCTCAAGCTATTCGGAAATGAACAAGAGTGTTTCTTGTAATTATTCCAATGAAGGTAAGGTCGCCTATCTGACGGATATTGAGTCCGCCGTGATCTGCTCGGACGGTTACTGGGAAGATTACGATCTGAACGCAAAGGATTCGACCTCTGAATCCAAGAATATCGTTGTCGATACGGTGTTTAGCTACTCAAGCTTGCCGTCCTGCAACTATTATAGGGAAGATTCCGTCGTTTACGTCCGCTCGCTCCAGATTAACCTGGTTTGCGACGGGTACAGCTGGCAGGAAGAGGCCCTGAGCGAGGTCCCGACCTCGGTTTCGACGATGAAGGCCCTGCCTACGTGCGTCCCGTCCATTGCGGGTGCAATTGTCTATGTGAACGGCATTGGCGAAGACGTGATTTGCTCCGAGAAACACTGGGTGGAGTATCGCCACTGGCTTGAATCGTCTTCTTCGATGAACTCTAGCAGTTCTTCGTACGACGACGATGACGAAAGCTCCTCTTCTTACAAGACTGACGAGGAAGAAGTGCTTGGCAAGTGCTCCGCAGAAAATAACGGAATGCTCGCCTATGATAGCAACCACGTTCTTGGGTATAGCACCAACTATTATTACTACTGCGATGGAACCTGGGAATCTTGGGAAGCCGCCCCGTCTGAAATGATCGATACTCTCGGATGGGAAAGTGCTGAGGACGGAATTTTCAGGGCGGGTGACTATTCCTACAAGAGCAACCGCTACAGGGATTTGCCGGTTATCTGTAACTTCAATGGCGAAGGTGGCTCCGTTTACTTTGTCCATGACGGTTCTTGGCGAATCGCGACCGATATGGAAGTGTGCGTGTTGCGCCTCTGCAATAACGACCACGCCGGGGATACGGAATTGCTGGATGGTTATACCTATAGGTGCAATGGCGAAGACTGGGTCTTTGACTCGCTTTACTCCAGTGCCAAGGTCGATCGTTTCAAGAAGGGTGTGACTTACGGCACCTTGCTGGATGAGCGCGATAACATTTCCTACAAGACGGTTGTTATTGGTGGAAAGACCTGGATGGCCGAAAACTTGAAATACGCAGATTCTGCTTCGACTATCACTTTGAAGGCTGGCGGTTCTTTTTGCTGGCGTGACGATCCGACGAACTGCGAACTTGGCGGGCGCACTTATAAGTGGGCTGCCCTGATGGGTATCGCCAGTACCTACAATACGCAGAAATATGCGGATTCTCTTGTCAAAAAACCGGTTCAGGGTGTCTGTCCTTCTGGCTGGCACGTGCCGGATTCAACGGAATGGAAGAGCCTAATCTCGGCAGCAAATAATTCCGCAGCCATGATTAAGTCCGAAACGGGTTGGCCCTATGACGAAGATGCCGTGCTCCCGAACAATGCCTTGGGCTTTACGGCTGTTCCTGCGGGATATACGTACAGCTCCTATGATTATGGCAATCTCGGAGAAGTGTTCTGCACGATGCACCAGGTGGGAGCTTCCTCGTTTGTCGGCTACTCCGTGACGTACAGCTCGTCGTACATTTCTAGAAGGGAATCGACGAAGGTGGGCGGCTGCCATTTAAGGTGCGTCCAGGATTCGGAAGAATAATCCTCTTTTAAATTAAATCCAAGAGACTATGATCGGGGCTATCACTGCGGTGAATAGCCCCGCTATTCCTATAGAGAGGCTGCTCATGGCGCCTTGAATTTCGCCAAGTTCCATTGCCTTGGTGGTGCCTAGGGCGTGGCTTGCGGTGCCGATAGCGATTCCCTGAGCCACCTTGTGTTTAATGCGGCAGAACCTGCAGACGGCCGGGGCGGAAACGGCTCCCGTGATTCCTGTAACGACTATCGAGATGATGGTTACCGAAGGGATGCCGCCAATTTGCTCGGAAACGACGGAACCCATGGGAATCGTGATGGACTTGGGAATCAGCGAAAGCATGAGGGTGTCGCTGAGACCGATGGCCTTGCTGACGAGAATGACGCACGCCATGGAGGTCATGCTCCCGGCGATGATGCCGGCGAGGATGGGCTTCCAAAACTTGATGAGCTTGGTAATCTGCCTGTAGAGGGGGACGGCGAGTACGACCGTTGCGGGTGAGAGCAATACGGAAATGTAGTCTCCGCCGACATTGTAGCTTTCAAGACTGATTCCTGTTGCCAGGAGGAATCCGACGATGAGAATGTTGGCTATCAGGAGCGGGTTCAGGAAGGAATACTTCCATTTTTTGCTGATGGTGACGCCGATTTCAAAGGCGGTGACAGAAAGGAGGATTCCGAACAGGGGCGAGTTTACGATTTCGTTCATGGATTGCCTCCGTTCTTGTTGTCGCTTGAGGAGGCTTGCTTGGCATGTCGTTGGGCGAGACGTTCGGCGCGGAGGGCCAGGTTCTCGCGGTATTCCTGCTTACGGATGAAAATCTGCGTGCAACGCCCGCTGACGGCGAGGGTGGCTAACGTAAAGACAATGCAGAGGACGAGCAGAAGGTGCCACTTCGAAAGAACCTCGTCGCCCACAGCCATGATGGCGATGCTCGGAGGGAGGAAAAACAGCGCGAGGTGGTTCAGGAAAAAGCTGGAAACCCCTGAAATTTGCTCAGGCTTGATGATTTTAAGACAAAGTAACGCGAGTAGCAGGACCATGCCGATAATGTTTCCCGGCAGGGGGATTCCCACGATGCGGTGGAGAAATTCTCCCGCAACGCAAATAGCGAAAATGACAGCGAGCTGAAGCGGTATTCTCATGACGGTCCCAAATGTAGAAAATATCTGTTAGTGACCTCATCCGGTTTGCCGCTTCCTGTGTATTACCCTGTTTTTTACTAAATTACACTCGTTAAAACTCAAAAGGAACCGTTATGGAAAACATTACGCAGATTTGGAAAAAGATTCAGTCCCCCGAATTCAACCCGGCTACCGATATGGGCCTGGTCGAACAGGTAAAGCAGGTCGCACTGACCTCCCAGGAGCCCGCCAAGGTGAGCTTTGGTACTTCTGGCTGGCGTGGCGAAATCGGTTCCGAATTTACGCTCCGCAACCTGCAGGTGGTGGGTGCCGCAATCGTCCGCCTCTATAAGGAAGCTACACCTGAACTTTTTGAAGCTCTCGGCGTGAAGGATTTTGCCGAACTCCAGAAGAAGGGCGTGGTCGTGGGTCACGACAACCGCTTGCTCGGTCACGAATTCTGCGAAGCCGTGGCTGACCAGTTCGCCAAGGCTGGTGTGAAGGTCTACTACGGCGGCGAAATGCCGACTCCGGAATTCAGTGCCTGCATCGAAATGCTCGGTGCCGCTTGCTCCATCAACATGACTCCGAGCCACAACCCGAGCCACTACAACGGCATCAAGTTCAACCCGGCCGACGGCGGTCCTGCCGGTCCGGAAATCACGAATGTCATCACCAAGCTTTCTAACGAAATGATGGCCACCTGGAAGTTTGAACCGGTGGGCAAGGTTGACTGGGAAATCATCGACTCCCTCAAGATCTACAAGGAATTCCTTGTGAAGCAGGGAACCATCAAGTTCGATCGCATCAAGGACTTTATCAAGAAGGGTCGCCTCACTCTCGTGTGTGACCACGTGCACGGTTCTACCCGTCGCCGTCCGGCCGCTCTCCTCGACAATCCGGAATGCCTCATCACGCTCCGTAACGAAGACGATTCCCTGTTCGGCGGCATCGCACCGGAACCGTCCAGCAAGAACCTCGAAAAGGTCCGCAAGGTGTTGGACGAAAGCAAGTCCTGGTTCCGCCTGGGCGCTATCTTCGATCCGGATGGTGACCGTATCCGCTTCTACGACGGTACTCGCGAAATCGATATGAACCAGTTCGGTGCAATCGCCTTCCACTACATGGCTACCTGGCGCAAGGAACAGGGCTGTGTCGCGAAGTCCGTTGCTACTTCTAACTTTGTGAACATCATCGCTGAAAAGCTCGGCGTGCCCGTGATGGAAACTCCGGTGGGCTTCAAGAACTTCCGCCCGTGGCTTTCTCGCAACGCCAAGCAGAAGGCTCTCGTGGCTTTCGAAGAATCTGACGGTATTTCCGGCCTCAACAACACTCTCGAAAAGGATGCCCAGTTCGGTCTCCTGATCGCTCTCGAAATCATGGCTGTCACCGGCAAGAACCTCGGTGAATACCTCGACGCCCTGTACGAAGAATACGGCCGCTTCTATCCGACTCGTTCCGGTTTCGAAGTGGACAAGTCCCTTGTTGGAGCTCCCTTGAAGGCTAAGGTTGACGCCATTGCCGATATCGCTAAGCCGGGTGCAAAGGTCATGGTCGGCTCTAACGAAAAGACCGTGAAACAGCTCCTCACGCTCGATGGCGTGAAGGTCATCTTCGACGATGATTCCTGGATGCTGGTGCGTCCGTCCGGTACCGAACCCAAGGTGCGCATTTATACGGAATGCCGCAACCCGGATGAAAAGGACCCGATGTTCGAGGCTGCCAAGGCTCTGTTCTTCAAGAATTAATAAGTCTTTCAAAGGGAGGTTCCTATGAAAAAACTTATAGCAGTTCTGTTTCTCGCTTTTGCCGTGGTTTGTTCGGCGCAGTCTTCCCTTAAGCCTGAATTCCAGGCTTTCTCGGGTGCATTGCTGAAGCTCAAGAAGGTGGAAAAGGGGTATCACAAGTTCCGCCTGAAGGTGGATGTCAACCCGTGGGCCTTCCAAGCCGATGGTGAAGTGCAGGCTCCGGGCGGAGACGGCGATGCCCTGATTACGGGACTCTTCGATGGCGATGTATATGCGGTTCTCGCCTATGTCCCTTCTACCGCGGCAGGTTCCGACGGTAAGGAATACCAGGTGGGCCTCTTTGACATGATGCTCTATTTCGATGACGAACCCACAAAGATCCGCAATCTTCGCTTCAAGCTGTTGCCGCCGGCAAACGACGAATGGGCAATGGGCATCTTGAAGGATGCTTTGGAATCCGGCTCGCTGCTCGGCAATGTCTGGGGCGGCAAGTACGACAAGGCAATCACCAAGGCTTCTGCCGATCCGATGGACAAGGCGAAACTTCGCGCTCTCCAGAAGAAGGGCAACAAGAAGATCGACGAAGATGCGACCATCAATGCCCGCAAGCGCCGTGTCGAAGCTGACGAAGAAGAAGTCGCTCCGAAGAAGAAAAAGAAGGCTGCTGTGGAAGATGACGCTGCGTTTAACAAGCGCAAGCGCCGCGTCGAGGCCGAAGAGGAACCTGCTCCGACCAAGAAGAAAAAGAAGAAAAAAGTTTCTGGTGACGAATGCGACGATCCGAGCCTCTCTGTCAAGGAAAAGCGTCGTTGCCAACTCAAGAACAAGTAATTTTTTAACTAAAACCAATTAGAGGTAATCTATGTCCGGTCACTCCAAATGGGCCACCACCAAACGCAAGAAGGCCAAGACTGACGTTGCTCGCGCCAAGGCTTGGAACAAGCTGATTAAGGAAATCTCCATTGCCGCTAAGCTCGGCGGCGGTAACCCGGATGCGAACCCGCGTCTCCGTGCCGCAATCCTCAAGTCCAAGAGCCAGAGCTTGCCGACCAAGAACATTGAAAGCGCTATCGCCAAGGGTACGGGCGCCAACTCCGGTACCGAAATGACGGAACCGCTGTACGAAGGACGCGGCCCGGGTGGCATTGCCATTATGGTGCAGTGCCTGACCGACAACAAGGTCCGTACCGTTGCTGAAATCCGCAACATCTTCAACAAGAACAACGGCTCCATGGGCGAATCCGGTTCCGTTTCTTGGGCATTCACCTACAAGGGCGTGATTATCGTTGACGCTGAAAAGTATCCGGAAGACCAGGTGATGGACCTCGTTCTCGAAGCTGGTGCCGAAGACATGTCCACCGAAGACGGCGTGCATGAAATCTCCACCACTCCGGAAGCTTTCGACGCCGTTTCCAAGGCTCTCGAAGCTGCTGGTATAGAAATGATGAGCGCAGAAATCACCTACGTCGCTAACGACCCGGTGAAGCTCGGTCACGAAGATGCCCAGAAGCTCCTCAAGCTCATCGACAAGTTCGAAGACCACGACGACGTTCAGGACGTTTACCACAACGCCGAAATCGACGAAGCCGACATGGACGCGGAGTAAGCGTCAGTAATATAAGTTGCTTTTGTCATTGCGAGCACCGAGGGTGCGTGGCAATCTCTAGAAAAAATTTAAAACCGGTTGCATTTCGCATCCGGTTTTTTGTTTAAATCACACTTTTCTGTAAAGTTGTTTAAATGTTAATCTGCCATTGCGAATAAATTATATATTATGGTAAAATAGGAGGATTCTATGAATATTCGTAATGTTTGGCGCTTGTGCTGCGTATCGGTAGCATCTCTGTTTTGGGCTAGTTGCGGCAGCGATTCAACAACGCAGGCTACTGCTCCGGAAATAAACGATCCGGAAACTCCTGGTTCTTCGTCTGCGGAACCGACCTCTTCTGAACAGGCTCCGACAAGTTCGTCGTCTCTGGAAGCTGACCCCGGTTCTTCGGAAACGCAGCCCTTGTCAAGCGCCGAAGCGGAGAGCTCCTCGTCTGTTGATGTGCCTGGTTCTTCGGATTCCCAGGAATCCTCCAGTTCTGAAGAAGCTAGTTCCTCTAGCTCTGAACAGCTCGTTTTGGCGAGTGATCCTTCGGTGACTTGCACGAAGTTTAATGATTATGAATCGGTGTGCGGTTCAACGACGACTTCCTCGAAACTTTCTTGTATGGATTTGCAAGAGTTCTTGAAAGCGGATACGGCGGTATCCTGGATGACGTTTAAAAAATGGGAAGACGATTTGGAAAAATGTGGGGCCATTGAGGAGGCTGTTGCACTCTATGGTGTCATATACAATCCCTGCAATTCGTACCGTACCGTGACTAAACTTAAATGCTCCGATGGCTTGACCTATAAATGGTTCAAGGAAGAGAATGGCGTTGTCTATACATCCGAAGAGGAATATAACAAGGCCAAGGGGATCAGCTCAAGCTCCGTGGCCGAAAGTTCCAGCTCCGAAGCAGAGAGCTCGAGTTCTTCCTTGCCTAAAGACTATATCCAGTGTACAGAGGATGGTTTCGCCTTGTTTGCCGATATTCTTGCCGAAGTGCAAAAAGAAATTTATCAAAGAATGTCTGATGCATTGGAAAATCCGGACTCGGGCTTGACTGAAGCTCAAAAACAGTTCTATGAGGGACTGTTGGATCGCGAAAATAAAAAGTTGAAGGGTAATTTATCTCCCTATTATATGGATGAATATGAGCATGATGTGATGCATACAAGCTTAAGCTATGAATCGAAAAATTGGTTCGATGGCTATATTGCCAAAACCTATACTTGTGTGGGAGGAACGCTTACGACAAACGAACACTATCAGGAGAAATACGATAATATCCTTAAAGAGTGTTTAAATATAATTAATCAGGCCGCCGAACGCCTTGATTAATCTTAAAAATGAATCGTTAACAAAAAAGCCGATTGCGATTGCAGTCGGTTTTTATTTCGTCTGATAATCTTTGAAAGGTTTTCTCGGAACTATCTGCCTAAAGTTTCGCGGTAGTTGTGAACGGCGGCCTTGTAGGTGCTGACAGCCTTGGCGACGCGGGTTGCGATGTCTTCTTGCGCCTTGGTCGTCATCATGTAGGCTTCTTCTTCGGGGTTGCTGATGAAGCCGATTTCAAAGAGGACTGCGGGCATGAGCGCACCGACGAGCACCATGAATCCTGCACCGCCGACGCCTCCGCCCTGGCGCTTGATTTTTCCACCGTCAAAAGCCTTGAGCATTTCTTCGGTGAACATGTAGCTGTTCTGCTTGTATTTTTCGAGGCGTGCCTCGAGCTTGAACCATTCGATGGGGGAGAGTTCTTCCTTGGCGTTCTTTTCGCCGTAGAGGGTTGCCACCTTGTTTTCGCGGCGGGCGATAGCCTTGTCTTCTTCGCTTTCGGGGGCGCGGAGCACGTACACGTGGTAGCCCTTGATTTGTTTCTTGCGTTCGGGAGTTGCGTCAATGGCGTTGCAGTGCAGGCTGATGAACAGGTCGCCGTCCCATTGGTTGGCGAGGTTTGCGCGTTCGCCGAGCTCAATGAACACGTCCTTGTCGCGGGTCATCTTGACGTTGAAACCTTCTTTTTCAAGTTCCTTTTTCAGGAGCTTGCCGACGGCGAGTACGATATCCTTTTCGTTGGAATTCTTGCCCTGGGCGCCGGTGTCCTTGCCGCCGTGGCCGGGGTCGATGACGATCGTCTTGACTTCGCGGGTACCAGCGGTTTCGTTCTTGGGTTTGGAGACGACAGGTGCTGCAGGGACTGCGGCGACTTTTGTGGGGGCTGCAGCCGGTGCGGGAGTGGATGCAGCAGCGACCTTGTTCGTGTCAGTCATCCTGGAAGGAGCCGAAGGCGACTGACGGGATCCATCCTTAAATAGGCCTGCGACATCCGCAGAATCCAGCAGTATGTGCCCGTCCGTAATTTCGGGTGCGTGCTTAAGCTCAATAGAGTTGCCGTGGCTGCTCACATAGGGAAGTCCGATGGCGAACTTGAGCGTATCGCTTTCGCCTGCGAGCAGAAATGTCTTCTGGACAGGGAACCAGTGGAAGCTCGCCTTATGTTCCTTGGCGACTTGTTCGGCATCAACCTTGTTGCTAGCCCAGGCAGAAGCTGCGAGAGCTGCGCAAAGGAGGATGTGCCAAACAAGGTTTCTCATTATTTGTGAGCCTTCGCCGCACGGGCCATTTCGAGTTTTGCGTCGCGGTTGATGATGTCCTGACGCTTGTCGCGCTGATCCTTACCGCGGCAGATTCCCATTTCGAGCTTGGCGCGGCGGTTCTTGAAGTAGAGCTTCAGGGGAATGAGCGTGCAGCCCTTTTGCTCTTTTGCTTTGCGCATCTTGGCGATTTCATGCACATGTGCCAAGAGTTTGCGGCGCCTTGCCGGAAAGTGGTTGAAGCGGTTAGCGAACAGGTATTCGTCGATGTGCGCACCCACGAGCCAGATTTCATTCTTGCTCTCGTCGATGTCAATCCACGCTTCGCCCAAAGTGCACTTGCCATCGCGGATAGACTTGACTTCCGAACCGATGAGCATAATGCCCACCTCGAACGTCTCGTCGACGAAGTAGAGGTGGTTCGCCTTGCGGTTTACGATGACCGGTGTACTCTGTTCTTTTTTCGCCATTCGTTAAGCCTTCTTCTTGCTGCGGGCTGTTTTTGCTCCGGCGGCCTTGGAGCCTGTTTTAGCGGAGCTTTTCGCTGCCGAGCTGGCCTTGCTCTTTGCGATTTTCTTGCCGGTGCAGTCGATGCCGGTGGTGGCGCTGCTGAGTTTCTTGCTTTCCCAGCCGACCTTCTTCTTTTGCACGTGGGGCACCGCTTCGTCCAGAGCCAAGGTGAGTTCCTTGCAACCGTCGCCTGTTACGGCGGAGGTCACGATGACGGCTTCCTTGTGGGCCTTGAACTGCTTGATCGCTTCGTCGATGCCGAGGTCGCTCTTGTTGAGGGCGATTACGTAAGGCTTTTTCGCAAGCTTCGGGTGGAAAGCCTTGAGTTCTTCCTTAAGGACGGTGAACTGCTCGTAGGCGTTTTCGGCAAAGCCGTCGATCACGAACAACAGCGTGTGCGTGCGTTCAATGTGCTTCAGGAACTGGTGGCCGAGGCCCTTGCCTTCGCTTGCACCTTCGAGCAAACCAGGGATGTCTGCGACCACGAAGCTGTGACCGTTCATCTGCACGATGCCGAGCACCGGTTCGAGGGTGGTAAACGGATAGTCGCCGACTTTCGGGCGGCCACTCGAAATCTTGTTCACGAGGCTGGACTTGCCTGCGTTCGGGAATCCGACGAGGCCCACGTCTGCCATAAGCTTGAGCTCCAGGAAAAGTTCGCGCTTTTCGCCCTTTTCGCCGGGTGTGCACTTGCGCGGAGCCTGGTTTGCAGGCGTTGCAAAATGCTGGTTGCCCATGCCGCCCTTGCCGCCGCGAGCAGCGATCCATTTTTGGCCGGGTTCGGTAAGGTCCGCCAAGATACGGCCTTCGGCATCTTTCACGATGGTGCCGCGCGGAACGTCTACGATCAGGTCTTCGGCGCTACGACCGGTGCAGCGCTTGGCGCCACCGGGCTGTCCGCTTTGAGCCTTGTACAGGCGTGCGTTACCCATGTCGAGGAGTGTTGAAAACTGTTCGTTCACCTGCAGAATCACGTGACCGCCGCGACCGCCGTCACCGCCATCGGGACCGCCGAGGGGTACGAACTTTTCGCGGTGGAAACTGCAAATGCCATCGCCGCCCTTACCGGAGCGAACTTCAATTGATTTTTCGTCTAGGAACATTAAAGGCTAATTCCTTCGTCGAGGCCGAGGGCGATATTCATGTTCTGAATAGCAGCACCGCTTGCGCCCTTGCCGAGGTTGTCGATAATAGTCGTCACCTGCATCACGGTTTCGTTGCCGAACACCTGGATGCGGGCGTTGTTCGTATCGTTGCAGACGGTAGCGTCAAGGCGGCCGTTGAACAGCACGGGGGCTGCTTCGTAGGGCATCACCTTCACAAAGCGGGAACCTTCGTAGTGCTTCGCCAAGATTTCGGTGAGGCCTTCGGGGCCGACCTTCTTGGTGAGTTCATTTGCAAAGATGGCGACAGTGACCGCCATGCCCTTGTAATAAGGGCCAAGCACCGGATTGAAGAACGGCGTATTTTCAAGTTCGCAATACTTCTTCATTTCGGGGAGGTGCTTGTGTGCGAGCGCGAGTGCGTACGGGGCGGGTGCCATGATAGCCTTCGATTCGCCTGCAGCATGTGCAAGTGCCGCAGCTTCTTCGTATTCGGCAATCAGCTTCTTGCCGCCGCCGGAATAACCGGTGATGCTGTAGGCGGCAAGGTTTGCGCTCTTCGGCAAAATGCCTGCGGCAACCAGCGGATGTACACCGAGAATAAAGCCCGAGGCATGACAACCGGGGTTCGCGATGCGCTTGCTCTTGGCAATGGCTTCGCGCTGTGCAGCCGAAAGTTCCGGCATCCCGTAGGTCCAGTCGGGGTTAACGCGGTGTGCGGTCGATGCGTCAATCACGCGCGTGTTCGGATTTTCGCAGAGGGCTGCACTTTCGATAGCCGCAGCATCGGGCAGGCACAGGAACGTCACGTCGGACTCGTTGATGAGTCGCTTACGTTCGTTAATGTCTTTGCGGAGTTCGGGAGAAATGCGCAACACTTCGATGTCGGTGCGCTTTGCGAGTCTCTCATAAATCTGCAGGCCTGTGGTACCTGCTTCACCATCTACGAAAACTTTGAACATTGGGCAGTGGTTGGTGGTTAGTGGTTAGATTTGGGGTTTTAGGGGCGGAGCCCCTAGGCGAAGGGGTGACGAACAACGAAGTTCTCGGAGTGCGAGTCAGGGGAAAGCTTTCCCCTTGTCCTTTCGTCTCTCGTCTGTAGGCTCGGAGAGCCGTTCTTTCGTCTACTTGTTAGCGCCGCAGCACTTCTTGTACTTCTTGCCGGAACCGCACGGGCACGGATCGTTACGGCCAACGACCGGACCTTCGTGACGGACAGTTTCCTGCTTCACTGCACGACCGTCGTAGAAATACCATGCGCCGCCCACCTTGTGGAACTCGCCGAGTTCGTGGTGGTTACGGGTGATGTTGCCCTGCTTGAAGCGTGCGACAAATTCGACCCAGCCGATGTTCTTTTCTTCTTCGGTCTTGGTCTGCTTGATTTCGATGCCGAGCCATTCGGATTCCTTGCTCCAGGCGGTCACGCTCGGTTCGTCGAAGTCGCTACGCTGGGTGGCTTCGAGGGATTCCTTGAGCCAGCCGATTTCCTGCTTCACGTAGGCGGTGTAGCGGGAACGCATCAGAGCTTCGGGGCTTGCCGCGAGGGCCTTCTGCTTGATAATCGGTTCACAACATTCGCAGTATTCCTTACCGGAACCGCAGGGGCATAAATCTTTTGCCATAACTTAATCCTTGTGTCTTCGTTGAAGCGGCTTGGCCGCCGTTAAAATCTGAGAAAAAAATAGAAAAAATAAGGGGCAAGAAATGCTGCTTATGAATAAAACTTGTTCCTCTTTGAATATAACTGCTGAAGGCTAATGTTGTACCTATAAAAAGGCTTGTGTTTATATGCTTATAGGTATAGGGAAAGATCCATAAGATTGTCGTACCTATAAATGCGGCTGAAATTGAATGTTTATAGGTACGATTTAGGATAAAGTAATTGTTTTGCTTGCGGAATGTACCTATAAAATGCATTAAGGTGTGTTATTTATAGGTATTCTGGTGGAGGAAAAATCATTTAGCGAGGCCATTGAAACGAAAAAAGTCGTTTTTGTACCTATAAATCCACCAAATAAAGAGATTTATAGGTACAAAAACGCGAAATGGACATCCTACCACCCCAAAATGCCCCATTTATTGAAAAATAGGTGCTAAGTTAAATGGAAAACAGATTTTCTAACGAAAAAGGCGAGTGCTTATCACTCGTCTTTTTCCTTAAGCTTCACACCAAAGAGGGATAACTCAACTAAGGCAATAAATTGCCTGGTTTTGTATAGCTCTAGTCCCAAATGCTAGCCTCGGAAATGAACCCGCAAGTGATTCCGCTTCACTCGGCTTACGCATTTGTCGTCTAAATTACAGGCACTTCTTCAGAAGCCAGATTTCTTCCTTGCCTTCGCGGTTCGGGAGGCTGTTTGTCGGCTTGATGCGTTCGGCAACATCGAATACGCCGCCGAGACGGGCCATGAGTTCGCCTTCGCTAGTGGCGTGCGGCGGACCCTGCAGGGTCTTTCCGTTCATGAGCGGATAGAGGAACAGAATCAGGAGGCCGTCATCCTTCATCATCTTGTAGCAGACTTCGAAGAATTCGTCGCGGCGGCCCGGATGGATTGCCGTGAAAGCGCAGTAGTCATAGACGATGTCGAAAAGCTGGCCGCCACGCTTGTCGTCCTTGGGCGAGAGCGAGAACAGGTCAAGGTCCAGAGAGCGCAGGTTCTTGTGCTTGCGGCTCAAGTGGTCGAGTTCGTCAACTGCGGAAGGGGCGAAATCGACTGCCAGCACGTCGTGACCGCGGAGAGCCCAGGCTTCGGCGTCGTAGCCAAAACCAGCGCCAGGAACCAGGACAGAGCCTGTTGCGGGACAAGAGGGGTGCTTGAAAAATTCCGTCAAAGCGGGCGTCACCTTCTTGAGATTCCAGTAGTCCTTGCCTTCGGCATAAAGATTGTCCCAGAAATCCGGGAGGTTCTGCGTTAACATTATTTACCTTCCTTTTTGTACGCAAGCTGCCCGCAGGCGGCGAGAATGTCGCGGCCACGCGGGTTGCGGATCGTGATTTGTATTTCGGCTGCCCTAACCATAGCCAAAAAGTCTTCGACTTGCTCCGGCGTAGGGGCGTGGAGCGTGGGGTCGTCGCCGTCGTTTAAAACGATGGCGTTCACCTTGACGCGGCGGGGGGCGCAAATGCGGATGAGTTCCTTGGCCGCCTTCGGGGTGCAGGTGATGTCCTGAATCAGGACAAATTCAAACGTTACATAGTTATCGGTTCGGCGAATGTATTCGTCAACCGCTTCCAAAAGTTTTTCGATGGGCCAGGTCTTGTTTACCGGCATCACGGACGAACGGTATTCGTTGTTGGTGCTGTTGAGGCTTACCGCAAGGCAACAGGGAGTATTGCGGTCCACCAGTTCCTTGATCTTGGGAACGACTCCGCTCGTGCTCACGGTCATGCGCTTTGCGCCCATGTTGAACAGACTCTGGTTATGCAGTGTACAGCAGACGCGGTGAACGTTTTCCAGGTTGTTCAAGGGTTCGCCCATGCCCATGAAGATGATGTTGGTGACCTGGGCTGTCTTGCCTTCTTCGTTCAGGAGGCCAGAATCCTTCAGGTACCAGTTTACGTTGATGATTTCTTCCAGGATTTCGCCTGTTTCCAGGTTCCTGGTAAAGCCCATCTTGGCGGTACGGCAGAAAGCGCAGTTCATGGCGCAGCCGACCTGGGTCGAAACGCATACGGAATAGCGACCGTTTGCGGGAATCATCACTGTTTCGATATGATGGCCGTCGTGAGTCCTGAAAAGCCACTTGACAGTGCCGTCGACCGAGACCATGCGAGTTTCTTCGGTCAGTGCGCGGAGAGAGAACTGATTTGCCAGTTTTTCGCGGAGAGCGGGGGAGATGTTCCCCATTTCGTCGTAGCTTTTAACCTGCTGGCAGAAAAGCCATTTTTGAATCTGGCTTGCACGGAACGGCTTTTCGTCCTGCTCGCGGAGCCAAGCCTTGAGCTCGTCCTCCGTCAGGGTTTTTATGTTCTTTGGCCATTCCATCGGGGGCTAAAGATAGCAAAAAAATATATTTTTGTTAAGGGTGAAAACGCACTAAAAAATGGGCGCTCAGCCCTACAAATTGGCGCCTACTTGCGTTTTCGGTGGCATTTCTTCTTGGCGTTTTTGATGTAAGCCGTTGCGATTTTGTTAGGCTCGGATGTCTGGAGCGAGTCATTTTCGGGCAGAAATTTTTCGTTTGCCAGCAGGGGGTAGAGCTTGTCTACTTCTTCGAAAAACGCAGATAAGGGAATTTCGTATGCGTTCGCCAGGGCGCATAAAGTGAATATGGACGGTTGCCGCTTTCCGATTTCTATTTGCGAGATAAATTGTCTCGTGATGTTTGAAATGATCGAAAGACCGTTTTGGGTGAGCCCTCGTTTGTATCGGCTGGCAAGAAAAACGAGGCGTACGGCTTCTTGTAGTGTTAGATTGTTGTATTCCATTTTCCCATAAAGACTAGATGGTTTCTCTTCCCCTTATTTTCTTCTTTCCTAACACGCCCGTTTCGTGATGAATTTTAGAATATCGTTAGTGGCATGCGTGCAAACGGTTGTTTGCAAAATTTGCAAAAGTTTGTTAACGTGAAGGGGCGCCATCGCGCTGGAACCCGCATAAAATAAGGGTTTTGGCGAATGTCCGAAAATTATATTTAAAATAAAAGTTTGTATTTTTCTTGTTATATGGGGGGGCGGATGGAGTTACTGCGGCTCCAGTTTCTCGCCCGTTTGTATAAAGATGAGATTTGTTATTTGATGGTGTTTTGTATAGAAATAAGAAAGGCGTCTCACTTGTCGTGAAACGCCTTCCTTTCTGCGGGTGCCAGGACTCGAACCTGGAGCGGTATATAGACCGGATGTGCCGAATTCATATAAAAAAGCCAGTTGTGGCACATCCTCTCGCAAATGGGCTTGCCCATTTGCTCACAAAGGCTCCAGTTTCTCGCCTGATTTCTATCAAATAAAAAAAGACGACTTGCTTGTCGCAAATCGCCTTTTTTCTGCGGGTGCCAGGACTCGAACCTGGAGCCTTTTGGTTCGTAGCCAAACGCTCTATCCAGTTGGGCTACATCCGCTTGATTGATGGCCCAAATATAGCTTATTGCAGACTTTTGTCAAGGGTGATTGAATAAAAAAATGAAATTTTTTCTATCTTTCGTGAAAAATAACAATATTATATTATGAATAAAGTCAAGTCTATACTGCTTTCGATTCTTAATGTTTTGAAAGGGTGGTTTACTGACCGTAAAGTGGTCAAATGGTTAATCATCTTTGCCGTGCCTGTGGTTGCCGCCTTCATTGCGGTGATTGCCGTCTATAACCATTTCTCGCCGGAACTGCCTTCCCTTTCGCAGCTCGAGCAGATTAACCCGAAGCTCGTGACAAACATCTACGACATGAACGGAAAGATTGCCCACGAATACTTTGTGGAACGCCGCGAATGGACGAGTTTCGACTCGATTCCCGAAAATGCGATCCACGCCGTGATGGCCACCGAAGACCGTGCCTTCTATAGCCACTGGGGCATGAACGTGTGGGCAATTCCCTCTGCTGTTATGGAAAGTGCCTTGTCGGGCAAGAAGCTCCGCGGCGCGTCCACCTTGACCCAGCAGCTGACCAAGCTCCTGTTCCTCACGCCGGAACGTACGATTTCGCGTAAGATCAAGGAAATGATGACGGCTATCCGTATCGAACAGACTTACACGAAAGAAGAAATCCTTGAATTCTACATGAACGAAGTTTACCTCGCTGGCGGTAACTACGGCTTCCAGGCCGCGGGCAAGTTCTACTTTGGTCGTCCGCTCGATAGCCTTACGATTCCGGAACTCGCAGTGCTCGCCGGTATGTTGCAGCGTCCCGAAGCTTATCGCCCCGACCGTCATCCGAAGGCTTCCCTGGAACGCCGCAATACGGTGCTCTATGCCATGCGCGATGCGGGCTACATCAACGATGACGAATATCATGAATATATCAAGACTCCGATTGAATTGGCGAAGAAAGAAGTCTCGAATGAATCCGGCTTGTATTTCTATGAAGAAATCCGCAAGTACATGGAAAAGAAGTACGGCGAAAACTCTCTGTATGCCGACGGAGTTTCGATCAACTCGACGATTGACCCGGACATCCAGGCTTATGCCGACAGCGTTGCCCGTGTGCAGGTCGAAAAGGTTCGCCGCCGTGTGAAGTACCGCGCGACCCGCCGCCTGTACCTGAGCAAGAAGTACAACATGCCCGAAGATAGCGTGGTCGCTCATTTCGATAGCGTATACACTCTCTTTAAGAAGGAATACCTGGCCGACGACTTGAAGCGCCCTGCTGACAAGCGCCGTTTCCCGGACTCTATTCTTTACCATCATCCTGAAGTGGCTGCCATCCTGATCGAAAACGAGACGGGTGCAATCCGTGCCATGGTGGGTGGTTCCGACTTCAACCAGTCCCGCTGGAACCGTGCGGTGCAGTCCCTGCGTCAGCCGGGTTCCTCGTTCAAGCCGATTGTGTATTCAACAGCCATGGACAACGGCGCAAGCCCTTGCGATTCCGTGAACGACCAGCCGGTGAGCATTCCTGATCCGGATGACAAGGACAAGAACAAGGTCTGGCGTCCGGCGAACTTCGAACATGACTTCGAAGGTATGATGACGCTCCGTCGTGCGCTATACCGCTCCAAGAACTTGCCGGCGATTCTTACCGGTATGAAATACGGCCTTAACAACGTGGTGAACTACGCCCGCAAGTTCGGTATCGTTCGTGCTCCGTTGATGGCTGTCCCGAGCCTTGCTTTGGGTTCCGTGGGTGCTACGCTTATGGAAATGACATCCGCCTATACGGTGTTTCCGAATGGCGGTAACCGCATAGAACCTTACATGATCGAATCGATTGTCGACCGCAACGGCGAAGTCATCGAGAAGAATTCCAAGGTCGAACACGAAGTGCTGCGTCCTGCATCGGCCTACCTGATGGTCGACATGCTGAAGGACGTGAATATTCGCGGTACGGCTGCCCGTGTGTGGGCGAGCGGCTTTACTCATCCGAGTGGCGGCAAGACCGGTACCACAAATGACTACACCGACTGCTGGTACATCGGCTTTACCAAGCAGTATACGATGGGCGTGTGGGTCGGCTCCGACAGTCCGGGAACTTTAGGTGCAGGACATACGGGTACCGAAGATGCTCTTCCTGTTTGGATGGCGGTGATGAAGGAACTCCATAAGGATCTGCCGCGCAAGCCGTTCCCAGTTCCGGCTGGTGTCGTGAGCAAGGGCGTATGCAACCATACGGGTAAGCTCGCTGGTGAATTCTGCTCCGAAAAGACTTATTGCCTCTATACGGCAGGCTATGCACCGACCGAAGTCTGCGACGGTAACCACTTCGAGGTCAAGACCAAGTCCGCTGACGACGCGACGCTCTTCAGCAATAAGGGTGCGAGCTCGGCTCCCAAGCCGAGCAGCAGTGGCCCTGCCAAGAAAATACAAGAAAGATGTTCTAGGGGAACATTTTGTTGAGCGTGGCGCGCATGTGATTCATGTTCGCCTCGTTCAAAGTTTCGTAGCGGTAGAAAGTGCCGTCTTTTTGAACAACGTAGACGACGGGGATATAGCCTGTGCCATAGGCGGGGCCGAACTTGTAGTCGCTATCCTGGAATACGGGAATCGCTACGTGGAACTGGTCGATAAACAGGCGGATGTCGTTTTTCTTGATGCCACCGCCGAGACCGATGGCAATGCCTGTAAGACCTTTGGGTTCGTATTCCTTGACGAGATCCTGAATTTCAGAAATGTGACGCTGGCAGTGCGGGCATTTGGGACTAAAGTAGTAGATCAGGAGCGGCTTGTTGGCGAAATGGCTGAACAGAATTCCCGGATCGCTGATTCCCGACAGCGGCTTCGAAAAGTCCATTTTCATGGGCTGGTTCGTGGTGGAATCCTGCATAAGCTGAACATCTGCCATCGGCGGTTCCGGAGCGAACTGCGCAAATGGGGCTACTGTTGCAATGGCGATAACACTCAAGAATTTCGAAACGAGTCGCATTTTATACCTTCAAATCAAAAACACCTGGGTGCAGCATCGTGCTGAACCCGATGCCATTAAAATACGAAAAATTTTCATAACAAGACAGAAAAACAACAAAAAAAATCAATTTTTCAAAAAAAGACCGTTTGGAGTAGTCCAACTTGGAATAATCGAATCGCGTTATAAGCTGTATGTCGTGGTGAGCATATAGTGGGGTTCGCCCTTGCGCACTCCGTTCAGCGGGATGCTCACGTCAAGCTTGTTGATGAGGCGGCTGATGGACTTGGTCTGTGCGAAACGGACGCCGAAACCGGCGAGGTAGACGAGGTCTTTGCGGTTGATTTCGTCGAGATCCCAGGCCGTTTCTCCGACACTTCCGAAAACGACGAATACCGGCCTGAGGGTTGCCAGCTCGAAGTCAGAAAAATAACGCTGTTCCAGGTTGCCGTAAACGCGAGCTTGTCCTGCGTAGAATCCGGTTGGGAATCCGGCGAATCCGTTGTAGGCGTCGAGGGTAACCTGTTTGCCGTAGCGAGCGTCCTTATAGAAATCGACAAGTCCCGTGAGCGCTGTCGAAAAGTAGTTGTTCGCGTGGAAGATGTATTCGCCGAAAGCCTTTCCGTAGTAGTCGTGACTTTCGCCGTGGTCCAGATAGAAATTCATTTCGGTCTTGAGCGTCAGGTGGTGCGAGCCTCCACCGAGCATCAAGCTTGTCCAGAAGTCCAGTCGGATATCGTTGTCGCTTGCTCCGATTTGTTCGTAGTTCTTGGAAATTTGAGCCTTGAGGGAGTAGCCCTTTTCGATGTCCTCGGTCCACTTGACATTGTGCAGGTTCTTGATTTTTTCGTAGCGGATGTTCGAGAACATGAGGTAAAGGCCGATGCGGGAATCCTTATGGTCGGGAAGCCAGTAGTCGTAGGCGAATGAGGAATCCATGACGTAGGTATTCAGGTCGTCGTCGGTGAAAATGTGGCGGAGAAGCGTGCCTTCGCTTGCGGATTCGTAGCGGTAATCGTAGGTGCCGCCGATATAAAACTTGCGGTAGGTTCCGCCGAAGGAGCGGCTGAGCCTGAAACTGAGCGAGTCGTCGATGAAGTCTTCGACCTGCATCAGCGAAACAGTCTTCTTGCTTGTCCAGCGGTTGTAGCGGGGGAGCGACTGGAGGTACTTATCCCTTGCAATGGAATCGATTTCGCTTTCGCTCTTGAGCTTGTTGAGGGTATCTGCTCGGACTGCTTTCAGCTGGGCGAGGAATCCCTTGTTCTGCTCGTAGTTGTAGGATACAATTCCCGGAGCGAGCTTTCCGCTGCCGTAGTAGTAGGCGCTACGCTTGTTCTTCAGGCCTTCGAGTGTGTAAGCCCATTGGTTCTGGCTGCGGCTGAGGAACGGAACGTACATTTTCCAGTAGGCGAGGTGCCCATCGGTGTTGTAGCTGTATAAAAAGTCAAGGTGGTTGTAGCGGAACAAAAAGTGCGGGTCGCCGTATTCCACTTGCCACATGTTGCGGAATTCGTCATGCCCGTAGTAGAAACCGAGCTTTTGGCCGAGTCCGAGGAAGTTGCTTTCCTGGATGCCGATACCCCAGTTCAGGTTGTCGTAGCTCCATTCGCTGCCTGCAAAGCCGAAGCTCACGGGGACGGCGAGTGTCCAGTTGTCGCTGGTGTTCACGGTCGCGATGTTCTTTCCGTTTTCGCTAGAAATGTCGATGCTTGCGTCCGAAAGAAAGTTCTGGCTGCGCAGGAACCGTTCGGCTTCTTGCACCTGAAGGTTAGTGACGGTTTCGCCCTCGTTGAACAGAAGGAGCTTGCGGACGGTCGATTCGCGCGTCTCGACATGGAGCCAGTTCAGAAGGTCGTAGGCCCACTTGTCGTATTTGGTGTGGTACTTGGAGTCGTCAAACGCGTCGCCGATGTTGTAGCGGATGGAATCAATCTTGAACGCACCGGGGGTGTCCTGTGCCAAGGCGGCAAGGGGGACGAACATTAAGATGAACAAGATAATCGGCATTGCGGGGATAATATAGAAAAAAGCTCCCGCCTAAGAAAAATGTTCGGAATATGTTGCTATTTTACGAGTATGAAAAAATCTTTAGAAATTCGGAATGTCGAGATGGATATGAAGAATAGAAGGGGCTTCAAGGCGCTAAAATTATTTTGTCTGTTTGCTGTGGCGATGCTGGTCGGTTGTGCCGGTGGTCGTGACGGGGGTGACCTGGAGGGCGGTGCCGGCGATTCCGGCATGAAGGACGCCCCTTGCGAAGTTTGTGGCAAGCGCGGTGATATCGAACTGAAAATCACCGACGAGAAGTCTTACCGAGAGTGGAACAAGAAGGCTTTTGCCCGTCTGGATTCCTCGGCGGTCATGGGAGTTTTTCCTGCTCTTTCGGTGAAGGCGGATCGCCCTGCCAAATGCAAGTTCTGCCATAGCTACAGTGCCGATGCGCTTGATTTTGACTTGGCGAGGGTGGAAGATTCCCTGATGGTGAAGGCTTTTCCTAAAATGCGTCGTGAACTGATGCTTCCCGGGATGCGTCTTCCGGATGCCGATTCGTCGTTTGTTGATAGTTTGTCCAAGATGCTACTTGAATCGGTTTTCGCGGATGGAAAGAAACTGGCTGATTTTACGCCGTGGCTGGAACGCGACGGGGTAGAACAGGATATTTCCCGAGAACTTCCCGCTTCGTTCAAGAATTTGCTGAATGCGCTGGCGAGTCGCTATGAGTTGCGCTATCTTTCGATTCCCGTTGCGCTTCAGGTGCGAATGGATACGGACTTGGGAAAGAGTGGCGGCTTTACCTGGAAAATCCTATGGACGCTGTGGGATGCCCGTTACGGGGAACTCGTGTTCCTGGTGTATTCGGAATTTACCGCCGAGACGACGAGTCGCGTGGCGCCTGAAAAGGAGTGGGCGGAACCGTTTGCGGCCCGCCTGTGGAAAATGCTTTCGACAGATTTAAGCAAATTGGAAAATCATTAAAAAGAGGTAAACAATGCAGATTTTATTCTTGTTGGCTGATGGTTTCGAAGAAACAGAGTTTGTGACCCCGTTTGACTACTTGCAGCGGGCGGGCTTTGAGGTCGCTCTCGCAAGCGTTTCTGGCGATTTGTCCGTGACGGGGGCACATGGTCTCAAAATCCAGGCGGATTTTGCCCTTTCGGGTGCCGATACAGCCGCTTTTGACGGCGTTCTTTTGCCCGGTGGCGGCATTGGCGTCAAGAATCTGAAGGCCTCTGCCGAAGTGGAAAAAGTTATTCACGAATTCAACGACAACGGCAAGTGGATTTTTGCGATTTGCGCGGCTCCGCTGGTGCTCAGCAAGGCGGGAATCCTCGCCGGTAAGACCGCGACCTGTTTCCCGGGCTGCGAAAGTGAACTTGTCTGTAAAAAGTTCGTCGAAGACCGCGTAGTCGTGGACGGTCACGTCGTCACGAGCCGTGGCGCTGGTACTGCCGAGGAATTTGCTTTTGAATGCATTGCGCAGCTCGGTGGTCGCGAACTTTCGGAAAAAATCCGCAAGCAGGTCGTCGCGCGGTAGATTTCATTCAGCAGGTCGTTCTCGACTGACCCTATAGAGGAAAGGTGGGGATCCTTGAACTGCGTTATGGATCCCGTCGCCACGGCGTGGCTCCAGGATGACTGCTTCTAGGCTGCTACCCGACAGAATGTTCGAGCTTGAGTGTCAGTAACTGACGGGCTTCCGTGGCAAATTCGCCGGGGAGCTCTTTAAACACGTCCTTGCAGAATCCGCCCACCATCGCTTGTATGGCGTCTTCGCGCTTGATGCCGCGGCTTTCGAAGTAGAAAAGCTGGTCTTCGCTGATGCGGCTCGTGGTCGCTTCGTGTTCTGTGGTGGAGCTGGCGTTTGCGACAGTGATGTAGGGGAACGTGTGAGCCGCACTCTTGTCGCCCACGAGCATGCTGTCGCACTGCGTGTAGTTGCGGGCGCCTGTGGCGGACTTGCGGATGCTCACTTCGCCGCGGTAGGCGTTGCTGGAGTAGTCGGCGCTGATGCCCTTCGAAATGATGGTACTCTTGGTGTTCTTGCCGATGTGGATCATCTTGGTGCCGGTGTCGGCCTGCATGTGCCCGTTGGTGAGGGCCACACTGTAAAATTCACCGACGGAGTTGTCTCCCAGCAGCACGCAGCTCGGATACTTCCATGTGATGGCGGAGCCGGTTTCGACCTGCGTCCAGCTGATGCGGCTGTTCTTGCCGGCGCACTTTCCGCGCTTCGTGACAAAGTTGTACACGCCGCCGGCTCCCGTTTCGCGGTCGCCCGCGTACCAGTTCTGTACGGTCGAGTATTTAATGCTTGCGTTGTCCTTGGCCACCAGTTCCACGATAGCGCTGTGCAGCTGCTTGCTGCTGAATTCCGGCGCGGTGCAGCCTTCGAGGTAGCTTACGCTCGCACCTTCATCAGCGATGATCAAGGTGCGTTCGAACTGGCCTGCTTCCTTGTTGTTGATGCGGAAGTAGGTGGAAAGGTCCATCGGGCACTTGACTCCAGGCGGAATGTACACGAAACTTCCGTCGCCAAAGACGGCGCTGTTGAGGGCGGCAAAGTAGTTGTCGCCTGCGGGAACCACCGAGCCCAAGTATTCCTCGATGAGTTCGGGGTATTCCTTGATGGCGTCGCTAATGCTGCAGAACAAAATGCCCATTTCCATGAGCTTGCGCTTATGGCTGGTGTAAATGCTGACTGAGTCGAAAACCGCATCCACGGCCACGTTCGCCAGACGCTTCTGTTCGTCCAGCGGGATGCCCAACTTTTCGAAGGTGGCGAGCAACTCCGGGTCCACGTCCTCGATTTTCTCATGACTCTTCTTGGTCTTCGGGGCGGAGTAGTAGACGATGTCCTGCAGGTCCACCGGATTAAAGCTCAGCTCGCCCCAATTGGGCTGCTCCATGGTCTGGAGCTTTTCATAGGCTTTTAGTCGGAAATCGAGCATAAACTGCGGTTCGCCGCGGAGCTTGGAGGCTCTTCGGATGACATCTTCGTTCAGACCTTTTTCGAAGGCCTCGTTTTCGATATCCGTTACAAAACCGTATTTGTAGTTTTCGCTCATTTTACACCTTTTTTGCGGGTGCAAAGATAGAAAAAGGCGAGCGTCGCGACAACCGAGCTTGCCTTATATAGAGGACGGTTTGGGTAATTGCAATATAAAAGTTATATTGTAGGGTATAAATCCATTCTAGGATGGGACACCCATAATCGGATTATGGGTGTGAGGTGATTGGTCTATGATTCTTCGAAAACCCGATTTCTACGATAAATTCAAGTGTACAGCATCGCAGTGCTCCGATACGTGTTGTGTCGGCTGGGAAATAGACATCGACAAGGATTCGTTGGAAACGTACTGCAAGGTGGCGGGTGTCTTCGGTGACAAACTGCGTGCGAACATCGGGGATGGGCATTTCAAGTTACTTCCTCATGACCGTTGCCCTTTTCTGGACAAGGATAACCTCTGCGAGATTTATGCGAACCTCGGTGAGGATGCCCTGTGCGATATCTGCACCGAACATCCACGATTTGTGGAGGTCTTCGGCGATATTATGGAACGCGGAATCGGTCTCTGCTGCGAAGAAGCGGCGAGGCTCCTTTTTGCGGGAGAAGGACCGCTGCAGTTTGTGACCTGTGAATGCGACGAACCTGAAGATGAGCTGGACGAAGATGATATTGAAGTCCGCGACCAGGTGCTGTACATGCGTGACGACTTTTTCGACACGCTTGCCGATAGCGATATGAAGTTTGGAAACAAGCTTTACAATGTCTTTGGCTACACCGGCGAGAATCCCTTTGCTCCTTTTGAAAGCATAGAGGCTTTTGTGAATCAGCTTGCAAAGACCATCAGCTATGGCCCTGCTTGGGATGCGGCGCTCGCACGAATACAGAACCGCATCAAGGCTCCCTCAAGTCCCCAAGAACGTGCGGCGCGCATCGAAGACGAAGGCTATTTTTCAGCAAACGACAGTGTTCGTTTGCTCGCTTACCTGATCTACCGCCATTATGCGAAATGCCTGTTTGAAGGGTACGAACAAGGCAAGTTGCAGTTTGCTCTATTCTTCTGGAACGTGGCCCGTTTCTTTACGAAGGAACTCGCGGGAGATACTCCCGGCGACATCAGGGTCAACGCCGTGAAAATTCTCTCGAAGCAGCTTGAATACTGCGAAGAGAATATGGCGATGATTGAAAAGGCCCTGGATGAATAGGCTTACGCCTCTAGTCGTTCGCCAATTACGAGACTGATGTAGGCAACCGCCGCCGAAATGGCGGCGAGGATGCTTCCCGATCCCAGGAACATCGCGCCGAATACGACGGGTGCGAGCATCAGAAGTGTGGAAAACAGGATTTTGTTGTTTGCAATGCTAAAACGATTCATAATTTACCTCTCTTTTACAGAGGTAAATATAGATTTGAAATAATGTCAAAAATTGACAAAATACAATAATTTCTGTTATTATTCCCGCATAGGCACGAATCTCCACGCTAGCGGAATCAGTCCACCGCCAATAGAGTTCCCGATGGTAATGACCACGAGAGATTTAAGCATCAATGCCGAAAAATCTCCGGCGAGCGAGAAGTAGAACATGTCTGCGATGCAGTGCTCGAATCCGCTCAAGATAAAGACCATGACCGGGAGAAAAACGATGACAACTTTTCCGGCCTGGTTTTCAATTCTCTTGTAGCCGTCGGCGGCAATGAACATCAGCATCCCGCAGAAAATGCCCAATACGAGGAGGCTAACGATGCTGTCGCCGTCCTTGACGAGACAGAGGGCGTTCGCCTTGGCCTGCAGTGTGGCGCCGTAGCGGGTGGCTGCAATCATTTTGGCGAAGAGGAATGTCCCGATGAAGTTGCCGAGCCATACGATTCCGAGGAAACCCCAGTAGCTAGGCTTGTTGTTGACGAAGTAGCCGACTTTGCCTGTGAAAAGGTTGAAGCCAAAATTCAAGATGGTAAACAGCCCGAGTCCGAAAAGGAATGAACCTAGAATCTTGTTGTCGCAGGAAAGATAGACGGTGCCGCCAAGGCCAATGCAGAGGCCCGAGTAAATAGACAGAATAAGATTTTTAATCACGGGCGGCAAATTTAGAAAAAATTATACCCGTGTCTAACTTTTAAATGAAATAATTTTTTCTTATTCTACAATCAGCGACTTGTCGTAAATGTAGTCAACTTCTTCGGGCGTGATTCCACCGGGGACGAGGTCCAGCTTGGAGCGGTTCACCTTCATGGCGGCGGCGAACTGGTCGCGCATTTCGCGCGAAACCTTGCATTTGCCGATGAGCTTGTCGAGCATCGCGGCGAAATCGGCGGTGCTTTTGAGGCCCAAAAGTTCCAGAATGCGCTTGACATCTTCGGGAACCTTCTTTTCGCAGACTTCCACGTAGGCGGCGAGGAAGTAACCGACGGCGGGGCCGTGCGGCACGCCCTGATGAAGCGTGAGATCGTAGCTCATGCCGTGCGGTACGGCGGTGCTCGTGTGCGCGATGGACATGCCCGCGATAGTCGAGGTGAGCATGAGTTTTTCGTAAAGACTTCCATCGACGGGGGAGTCGGAGAGGAGCGCGTCCTTGAATTCGCCCCAGAGCTTGAGGCCGTATTCCGGGCACATGCGGTTGAACGCGTTGGAATAGACATTCAATATGCTTTCGACCATGTGGGCGAGCGCATCGACCGCGGTGTTGATAATCAGCGTCTTCTTGGCTGAGGCGAGGTACTTGCCATCGACAAGCGCGAGTGTGGGGAAAATCTTGTGCGGGATGCTCTTCTTCAGTTGAATCTTGTGGTTCGTGATGATGGCAACCGGCGTTGCCTCGGAACCCGTTCCGCAGGTAGTCGGTACAGCAACGACAGGTACGTGGCCGAGCGGCTTTTCGGGAGCCTTGTGCAAGTTGTCTGCGATGAGGCTCGGGTTCGCAAGAAGCAATGCAACTGCCTTCGCCGCGTCAATAGCGGAACCGCCCCCGATGCCGATGATGTAATCGGCGCCGAATTCGCGAGCCTGCTGTGCGGCGTTCCCCACGGTATCGGTGGACGGATTTTCTTCGACCTGGTCAAAAACCTGGTATGGCACATGGCCCGCATCTAGAATGGCGGTGACATCGTTCAAGGAACCGTTCTTCTTGGCGGACGTCTTGCCCGTCATGATGAATGCGCGCTTCCCCATCGCAAGCAGGTTTTGCGCGTGATTCTTCACGCAGTTCTTTTCAACATAGATATCCGTGGGTACGTAGAAACGCATAGAATTGTCCTGAAGTTTTTATTGTTAATCTACTTGTTGTTTTTTGAGGCTTCTTCAGAGAGCTTTTGGTACATCTTTAGTAGCTCAATGGCAATTTCGGATTCGGACATTTTGACATTGAATCCGTAAGCCTCCATGACGGATTTGTCGTTGTCGGCGTGAGCCTTGCGAAGGTCTTCCGGCATTGTCAAGTCATCATACAAATCTGCGAGACTGCTGTCGGGGTATTTTGCACGAACATCAAGAATGGCTTGCGCAGTCTGCTCTATACGCGAAAGTCTCTCGGACAATTCGGGCCACGGGAAGTTGTTGTAGACGATGTCCTTGCTGTAACGATAGTCGCTTTTGAGCTTTCCGCTTACGGTACGCATCCACACCATGTGAACGCTGGACGTAAGAATGCCGAAATGGTAGAGGGTTGCGTCGGGGATGATTTTGACCAGATTGCTGCAGAAAATGTCTGGTGTCATGAATCCCATCGGAATGTACCGGCGCTTTTCTGATGAAACTTCGGGAACCAAGATGTAGTTTCCCGAAGGAAAATTTTCGACATGGAACCGGGTCGGCTTTTCGGCAAGTTTTCGGGTAGGGGCGCTCTTGCTTGCTAAGCGGAATTCTTTTACGGCATGGACTCGCTTGTAACATTCTTTCATTTGGCGGATTTCCGCCGGGGAGCAATCACCTAACCACAGACACCAACGATGAAAGCGGTTAATGAATTCTTCCGAACCAATCCATTTCTTGAAAAGCTTTTCTGAATTGGGTTCCTTTTTGACGAAGGCTTCTTTTTCTGCTTCGGTGAAAAGATAATTTCCGCCATCAATAGGCTTGTTTCCGATACCGATTTCAGGAACATCACATAGCGGAACTTGTCTGCTTTTGACGAGAATGTTCGGAGCATCCATCAGGTAAGGATTGATGTTTTTTGCTTCGATAACTTTTCCGTCTGAATGGAAAATCCGTTTGAGATTGTCGTTCTGGTGCCTCGTAGAGGCGACGGAATCCGCCGATGAAAATCCGATAATTATGCAGTGCACGTGGACCACCTGCTCAGATTCGCTGTCCCAGCGGAATGTGCGGTAAGCAAAATCAATTTGCATGCCCGTTGCAAAAAGGGTATCCCATAAAATGGAGGGTTGTTCCCCTTGTGTAATGCTGTTGGTAGAAACGAGTGCTGCCTTTGTATTTGTTCCCTTTATCAAATCAGCTGTTTTCTTGTACCAACATGAAACGTAATCAAGGTTGCCACTGTTTTTTACGCCTTTGAAAATTTCTTGAAGTTCGCTTTTCTGTTCGGCGTTCATTAGGCGTGCGCCCACGAACGGCGGATTCCCCATGATGTAATCGTAATGGATAGGCTCAATTTTAGCATCAGGGGTGTCACCGATATTCACGTTTTTGGTGACTGCATAGAAAACATCGTAGTGTGCTTGCTTGTCATGCAACTCAGTAAACTTGATATCTTTGAAACGAGGGTCGTCTGGGTCGATGATTTGAACCTTGTTGGCGTGAACCCCGAATTTAGGATCTTCTTCGTGCAGGCGTTCCCAGTTCATCTTCAGGGCGTTGCCTTCGATGATGGTTGCATGGTTTTTGAGGGGCAGAAAGTCAAGAGAATGTGATACGATTGCTTCGGTTTCGATAATCATCTGCGATTCGGCAATCCAGAGAGCAGTTCTTGCGACAGCGACTGCAAAGTCGTTGATTTCGATACCGTGGAATTGGTTGATGGATACTTGTATAGGGTCATTAATTTGACCCATGGTAATTTGCTGGCCCTTAATGCGCAGTATATCGTTTTCGAGACGCCTTAGCGATATGTAGGTCTCTGTAAGGAAGTTGCCAGAACCACAGGCCGGGTCTAGAAATTTGAGTGACCCGAGTTTCTTCTGGAATTTATCTAGTTTATCGTTGCGACTTTTGTTGGTTTTCGTCTCGCAAATCGCTGAAAATTCTGCCTTCAAATCGTTCAAGAATAGCGGGTCGATCACCTTGTGGATGTTCTCGATGCTAGTGTAATGCATCCCGCCGCTGCGACGCGTTTCGGGGTTTAGAGTGCTTTCAAAAACGGCTCCGAAAATTGTAGGGCTGATTTCGCTCCAGTCAAAGTCGAGACTGCCGTGTGTCAAGATGATTTCGGCGGTCTTTTCCGAAATGGGCGGGATGGTTTCGCCTCCTTTTTCTTGAAAGAGCGAACCGTTTACATAAGGAAACTCGGCGAGTTTTTCTTCTATGAATCGGTCGCGATCCTCTGGCTTCGTATCGAGAACGCGGAATAGTTCGCGGAGCGCTACGCGCATGTTTTCAGCGCGGAAACTCTTGAGGTAGTTATAGAACTGTTCCTTTTTGAAAATGCCGGCGTCTTCGGCGTACAGGCAGAAAACCAAGCGTACACATAGCACATTTAATGCATGGAGGTCTGCCGCTGTCGGTTTTTCTCCAAATTCGGGCAACAGGGCGTCGTAAATTTTGCCGACGATTTCGCCCGCCTTGATAGAAACTTCGACTTCACGTTTGATGTGCTCGCTGCGGCTGTCCACCAGGAAATTTAGACGATGGTATTCTTTCGACAGGTTTTTCAGGAAAATCTGTTCAGGTTCTCCATTCGGATTGTCCGTATCATAAATCAGAAATTCTGAAAAATTGCAGGTGACAATCCATTTCGGATGCAGGCTTACTGGCAGGTCGGCCACATATTTTTTTGCTTGCTGAAACGGCGTTAGCAATCGGCCGTCGCTTTGTCTAGTTGGCTCACGCAAGTTCTTGTCACACGACTTCTGCTCGATCATCACGTGTGTTGAAGGTATGTAAGCGTCGATAAAGTTTGTAATGGTCTTGCCTTGGAGGCGATCCTTTACCTGCTCTTCGAAGAATATGAATTCTGCAAAGTTTTCGATGCCGAAAACACTTGAAAGTAAGTCCATCCAGAATTTTTGAGACTCTCCTTTTTCGTAGCCCTTACCAGCCCAACGCTCAGCAAAAGCCTTGGCTGCGGCTTTCTTTTCCTTTTCGGTCATCTTTTCCTGCGCGATTGACATAAACCTGAATATAATAAAAGATTTCTATGGGTGCAAATCTGCAAATGAAATCCGTTTGACTTTGGGTAAACCTCATTTCACGTATAGTATCGTTGGGTTGTCTTTGTGAATGTCACATAGGGACAATGTAATGCCCTGTTCGGTGCTGTAATTTTGCCAAAAAACGTTCATCTTTTGGTGGTTGAAAGGCTTCGCGATGAGGTGTAGCCCGTGTTTGGTTGGGATTTCGATGATGTCTTCCCTGGCTTGGAATGGTTCGCATTTTGTAATCATGTCTGCAATTGCATTTTTGTGCGGGATATATTCGGCATCAACATCGACAATCCATGTTTTTTCTTTGCCTGCGCTATTGGCTCGACCGGCTCCGCTTGAAATTAAGTGAAACGGCGAAGCGTAAGTGTCTCCAGAGCAGATTTCTTCGGTGATATGCTTGAAAATTGCCATTGAAATATCCTTGTAATTGCGCTTGTTTAGGCGAATATAGGCGCGAACATCGAATGTTTTGCAGAGCGTCTTGATTTCTTCTTCTTTTTCGTCGAAATGAACTAAAGATGAAATCAGATAGTCCTTGAGGGAACGGCTGTACATATTGCCGTGATAAGCCGGATTGGGTATGCCGCCGATTTTAGGATCGTCGCTTTGCCTGCGGAGCAGTTGAACATAATAGCAATCGCCAGGTTTTTCGAATTTCAATAGTGTGCGGATAATTTTGAAATTGTCAACCATTGTTATTCTCCTTGAAGGATAATCTCTGCTACGATGGGGCGCTTTAGGATATCGTCGAAATCGTCCCGTGGGTTGCCATTCTCGTCTAGTGTCCCGAAACAATCTGCTCGCGCGAGTCGTGTAAGCCTTCCAAAAAGAGGATGGTGAACTAATTCATGAATTCGTCCTCGATTCTTCATCACTTTCAGTTCTAACGCGAGTGTATGATTTCTAATGAGCCACAGAATTGTCTCGCGAATTTGTGTGTCAAATTCCATATCTGTAAGCCATTCTGAGGCGATTTGTTCGCTGTAGATTTCGTGTGCGTGCATATTCTTACCGCTATTGCGCGTTAACGCTTCTTTTTTGCCTACATCATGAAGTAATGCCGCTAATACATCAATCCAGTCATGTTCCTGCATAACCATATTCTGAATCACTAGTTTCGTGTGCTCCCAAACATCACCTTCGCAGTGAAAATTCTTGTGTTCGCAACCGACCATATAGCGGTCAATAAAACTGAAATATTTGTCCTTGTTTGTCTCGATTTTTTGAATCGGGTCAGTGTTGGAAAGAATTTCGATAATCTTGCTTTGCATATTTATTTTGATATTGGTATGTATGATTCTTGCTTGATTAAATATATATTATTTTAAGTGTCATAAAATGACGATGTTTGATAAATCGCGGTGATTGAACATAAGAGAATCCTTTTTTCGGTATTATCGTTTTGAAGAGTATTTTTGTAAAGTATTCCCTATGAATTTATATTATCGATTAAGTAGGTGCAATAGGCTGAGATGGTGTCGAAAGGTGTAGAGGGTTATCTCCAAAAAAATAGACTCCTTCGTGGCGAAGGAGTCTGTAAAGGCTTGCCCCGGTTTTTCATACCTTATGAGGCCGCTCGATGTTTTTTTTCTCGGCTTATAAAGAGCCCCCATAAGATTTATCGATTTTTACGTCTGCGTTGATAAAATTTGACATGGGTTTGCATTTCCTTGGGTAAAATGGTATATTAGAGAGCGAGGTTAATCATGATCACTGTCAAAGAAGAAACTCGTAAATTCGAATTCTATAAGGAAAATGAAGGTGATGTAATCTGGTGGGTTGATTATATTGATCAATGCGGCCTTCATGCAGTTTCTTTTGACAAGAAAACGATTTTATTTCTATTCAAAGATTATCCTCATAATTTCACTCCAGAGCAAAAAGTTTTATTCGATAAAGAGAATCCTTATTGGGCTAATTTTTTTAGTAAAAGGAAATAGCTGTCGCGATGATTATCTTACACTTTTAGTGTTGAAAAAGCCCAATAGCTCCCTAAATTTTGGGGAGTCTTTGTTTTACCTCGTCTCGTAAAGAGCCCCTATAAGATAAAATGAAGCGGAACAAAATTGTATTTGGTTACGACGAAATCACGAAGACGATGACTTATAAGACTGGGCTTATTGTTGACGAGGACGATTATTTGCGACACACGCCAATAAGATAAAAAAAGGAAGCATGTATGGTCCTCTGGTCCCATCATACGGATCCTCGTTTCAACAACGATCATCCCAAGCGTCGAGGATAATTTCGCTTACTCATGCTTCCTACCCTTTAATATACCTCTTTTTCTGGAGAAAAGAAATGATCAACGCCAAAATCGATGACAAAAAGTGCAAAATTCTGCTAAAAGGCATCGAAGACAAGTCGAAAGACTTATCCGTTTTACCTCGTCTCGTAAAGAGCCCCTATAAGACCTACTTTCTGAATATACCTTATTTTATGCGGGTTCGCAAGCGATTTGACGCTGAAAAAATCAGAAAAATTGGATGAAAAGCGAGCAAGTGAGTGTCGCGACAAAATGCAAGCATTTTGTCATGACCGAACGCAGCCTGTGGACGCATTTTGCGTCAATCCTGGGATTTGGGCCCTTTTTTCGGAGCCCTGGTACTGCCGAAATGGTTGTAGATTTCCAGGAACTCCCTATCCGTGACGCTCAGCAGGCAGACCGTGGAGCGGGGCTCGATTAAATTGGCGATTCGTCGGCGGTGAGTCCTGCCATTGTCTGCGGTGGTGCAGTAACGGACATACATTCCCCGTTGCACCTTGCTGAAACCCTCTTTTTCTAGTTCCTTGACGAACCTGGCCATGTTTTGGCGGCCGCTCTTGCAGTGTCTTGGAAAAACGAAAATCGCTACGACCCGCATGATATCCTCGGATAGGCAATGTTCTTTGTTTCGCCCATGAAAAATTTTGCGACGGAGGCTGTGGTGTAGGTGAGACATGTTCCCAACTGCACCATCTGCTCCCCGAAGGGAATGTTGGTATAGAACAGTTCCAGAAAGGACGCCTTGACATCCTTGTCCAACTTTTTCTTTTTGATCTCATGCAATTTGTACGCAATCTGATCGATGAAGGGACGGTAGGGTTCCATGATGTCGTCTGCCAGCGGGAATGCGTCGTAGTAGTTGCGGTGGAAAATTCCTAGAGAGGGGAGTAGCCCGCTTGCCATGAGGGCGCGTGCGGTTGCTGCTCGCAAAAGCGTATAGCCGTAATTAAGAAAGCCATTCGGGTGCTCGCCGAACCGAGGCCGCCAAATCTTGCCGTTTGAACCTTTATCAAGATTCCAGAACGACTTGATAGATTAAGTGTTCTTGGGGCTTGTTGGGTGCGTGTCTCGGAAAAATTTGCAAACTAGAACCTGCGGACCACAAGGATTTCGAAGGCTGCCACGTATTTTTGTTCCAGATGTTCGCCAAACGCGATGGCAGAATACCCGCTTTTAAGAACGATGTTCCATGCCCATTTTTCGCCGATGTAGCCAAAAGCGGTCTTTATGTCCGATTCGGGCAATAGCAGGTTGCCGTCGTCTGCGTGCTCGCGTCCGTACGCGATGCCTACAACGCCCCAGAGGTTCCAGAAATATCCGTTGCTGAAAACGAAGGTGTAGGTGTATCCGACGTCTCCCCAGATGGAGGTGATGTCGCGCTTGTTGTTTTCGTAACCGAGCACTCCGTCGTTGTCTTCGGCAATGTTTCGCTGCAGGCGCCCGCCGATAATCAAGCTCCCGGCTGATTTCTTTTGACGGCGATCCAGAAAGTAGGCGCTCCTGGGCGCGAAATTTCCTTTCGCGGTTGCCATCCAGAGCATCGAGAAATACATGTCCGCAAACCAGAGATCAATGAATTCTTGCTCCTTTTCTCCGTCGCGTTCGACTTCCGTGGTAAAGCCGCTGTAAAAGCGGAGCTTTGCCGCAAGCCACCAGTTCCCCGGGAAAAAGTCGAGCCCTGTCTCGAAAGCTTGGGTGTCTGATTTTCCATTCGAGGTGGTAAAAGGGAGGCTGTACTTGAAATCGGCGGACACGTCCCACGAAATCCCGAAAGTGGTAAACAGGCTGTCGTAACCGACGCCGATGCCCACATCGACCGGGCGGTTCGAATTGAGCATCGAGTTGTTGTAGGCGGAATTCCAGATGGCCACGAAATTGTAATCGCACAAGAAACGCAGCGAAAATCGTTCACGGAACCTGGAAACCGAAGGCTCGTCGCTGTCTTGCGCTTCGGCAAAGGCAAACCCTACGAACACCAGGGCAAACAGGAATATTTTCAGGACGCACTTCATCAGGGACCTTGAAAAGATAATAACATAAAGAGCCCCTATAAAATTTTACAGGTACTTTGCTCCGGGAATATCTTTCAGGATTTCTTTCACGGAAAGAATATAAAAATGCCCAGCAGAACCCTTAAAACCATTTTTACGTATTTCATACATTTAATATAGGTTAAAAAAGGCGGAAAGTCAAAAATTTTTTTGCCGCGAAGGAATGCTTAAAAGCTAATGTTAAATTGAAATTTTGATTTCAAACAGTTGGTTCGCAAGCCCGACCGTTGGTTCGAAATCGGCAATCTTCTTGAACCCGTATTTTTCGTACAGCCCGTGGTGCTCGCTTTTGAGATAAACTTTTTTGTAGCCGAGCCTTTGGGCGTAATCAAGCGCCGCGTCAATTAAGCTTTTGGATAGCCGCTCTCCCCGGAATTTTTCGCTAACGTAAACGAGATTTATAAAAGGGCTGCAACTGAATTTCGCAGGAATGTTCCCGTTCTCCTCGAGAACGCAAAAGCCGACAGCATCTTCACCGTGTACAGCAATGAAAACTTTTTCCCAGTCTAGGAAATCGTTCTTTGACATTCGCTCAGCTAAACGACGCCCCGGCTGCCATGGGCAATCTTTCGCGAAAGCGTGGGTCTTTTCCCACCACGGATCATCTTTGCTAATCGCGATTATCATTGCTTACCTCGGCTTTTAAAGAATCCCTATAGGACTTAACTAAACATGATAAACCTCTTTTAGGACAATATACCACTTTTTCAAAGGGATAGTTTTACCTCGACTCATAAAGAGCCCCTATAAGACTTTGTCATCTATTTTGACATCAATCATTGCATTTCTCCAAGAAAAGAGGTATATTAAGGGTTAGGAAGCATGAGTAAGCGAAATTATCCTCGACGCTTGGAATACCAATTTTTTTGAATTGATCATTCCTATGATGGGACCTGAGGACCATACATGCTTCCTTTTTTTATCTTCTTAGTTTTACTTCTGCCCCAAAAGAGCCCCTATAAGACGAAACTGCCGAATGCGGTACCGCCGCCGTGATTACCCCGATCAAGAAGATTGTGGATCCGGTTGCCGGCAAGGAATTCACCTACGGTGACGGCAAGAATCCGGGCCCGGTTTGCACGGAACTCTTCACCAAGTACACTGCCATCCAGTTCGGTGAAGCCGAAGATCCGTTCGGCTGGACTGAAGTGGTGGAACTGTAATTAGACGAAAGAACGGGCTTCGCCCTACAGACGAGAGACGAAAGAATCTTGAACTGAAATGTTGCGAAGCCTACTTTAGTTAAGATTCTTGAATCCTGCGGCTTTTT
>JAGAHT010000018.1:0-4083 GCA_017626945.1 Fibrobacter sp. | reverse complement strand
GAAATCGACGAGTTGAATCAGTTCGTCTTTGGTCTTCTTGCCAAAGGGACTATAACGCCTAATGAATCCGCAATTTTCAAGATCGTCCAAGGCCTTGGACACGCCCCCGCTACTCTCGACCGAAAGTTCCTTGATTAACGTATTCCTGGTTATCCCCTTTTTCTTTTGAGCAAGAACTTCTACGATGGCAATGTATTTTTCGGAATTGCGGAACAACGCGTGATACAAGTTGTGAAATTCGTTGCGGAGTTCGCCATCTTCGCCGAACAAAAGTCTGTCCACATTCTGTGCAAGGCTTTCGCCTTTGTCCAATACGGCATAATTCACCAAAAGTATCTTTTTTATGATAGATTTGGCAAGATAACGCGGTTTTTAAGGCAGCATTGCCATTCTGGGCGGCCCCCCCCCCGTTTCCGAGGGGGGCCTTTTGACAATATGTCCGTTTATTTCACGAAAACGGCGAGAAGTTTACGCGCCTCGTCGCCTTCGGCAAAACGGATTTCACCTACGGTATGGTACTCGAATCCCGAGAACTGCTGCAGGTGCAGTGCCGCAAATTCGCGGTCCTGCGAATAGCAGAGATTCAGGCGGAAGTTCCCGTTGTCGCCTGTTTTCGGATGGCCATTTTTTTGAACGACCGCGTCCAAGGCGCTTGGAGAAGCCTCGACAATTTCCTTGACCTTTTGGCCCTCCGTAGGGCTGTAGTCCAGGCAAGTTCCCACTACGGGTGAATTCGTCCTGGTGTAGGTGACGCTGGTCTTGAAACCGAAAAACTTCTTTTCGGTCTTGATATAGGGCTTGTTGAAGAGGGCGCTTGCCATCTCCATCTTGGAAATGTTTTCCATGTTCTTTCTCTTTTTTTTTAATGAATGTTTTCGCGCACCCCGGCAGGGGCCGCGGCCATTTACTAGTGTTTAAGGCTTGGAGAAAGAACTTGCTAACAGAGCATTCGCTCTAGCGTATAAACGTAATACTCTTTTGATTTCTGATAAACTAGCGGCAAAGGGAAGCCGCATTGGGCGCAAACAGTTGGTCGCGCGATCCTAGTCGGAAATGGCGTAGCCTGCTTGAACGTAGCCGAACTGCGTCCGCCGTCCCCTTGAAGGCCGTTGCCGCGCGATGCACGCAAGGACACCTGCTGGCCCGACCTGCGTGTAAACTGCATGGCCTCGGCTGTCGATTCCCGCAACAGGAACAGCGGACTTTCGGCATGCACATTGTCGGCGGAGACCTTGCCATATTCCGAAGCCCGCCCCATTTCGGTTCCGTAATCGTAAACAAAAGAACCTTCGACAACGGCAGCAAGAATCGCGAACAACGCGACCGCAATCATCGAAGAAACATTTTGTTTAACGGACCTCATCGCTGAATAAGATAGAATTTTTTTGGCGGAATAACTATCTTTGTTCCATAATTTGAACCGCGCCCTGTTGCCACCGGGTAACAGGGGAACACGCATTCTTTATCGTTAGGTCTTTGAAGATAAAGATACTCGGAGGGCTTTTCCAAAGCAGTCCCTTCAGTCATCACGGTAATCGGTTTCCTTTTGAGCGCCGTATTCTTGTCGCTCGCCGTAAAGAAACTGCCGCTCGGCACCGCCTATGCGATATGGACAGGACTAGGCACGGTGGGAACGTTCGCCCTGGGCGTTTATCTATTTCAGGAGCATTTCTCTATCCCGAAAGCCATTTGCGTTTTGCTTATCTTATCCGGGATTGTCGGCTTGAAATTATTGCATTAAAAAGATGCACCGCGACGGCAAACAGCACGACGATGGCGACATAGTCCGCGAAAAAGAGGGCGTAACCGCGTTCCGCATCAAAGAAGAAAAACGGCTGCTGCAGGAACATGTATTTCCAGAGCCCGCGAATGGCGAAGGCGTAAATTCCGTAACCCGCCACGAGAGCGGCAACCACGCGGGTTGCGATAAGCGCCGCCTTTGACTTGAAAGCGCCAGCAAGCCCCAAGCGGTTTGCAATCAGGCTCACATGCAGCCCGATGTGGAGCGACATGAACACGTAATACCAGTGGCTTGCGAGCAGGTGTGCCGTGCGGGCAAAATTTGCGCCCGATTCAATCCCGAGCCAGGCGAACACATGGTTCGAAAGCATAATTCCGCTCACCATCAGAAAAATCGCACACAAAAGGATTCCGCAATTCACGACCGCCTGCAGAATACGGAATGCGTTGTAGCGGCCCTTGAACAGCGAAAGGAAAAATCGCCGGTTCAGCGTGATGTGCACCGCCCACAGAACAAGCAGAATCACGCCCAGAATCTCGTGAACGGCAGTCGATTCAAAGAAGTAATTGCCACCCATCAGCACGAGCGTCGCGACCGTCATCGCGATATCAAGTGGCATACGGATTTTAGCGGAAATAGGCATATCAAGGAATATACATTATTTCAACTTCCCGTAGTCTTCGTCGCTCACGGGCTCAAGCCATTCATTGCTTCCGCCTTCGCCGGGAACTTCAATCGCCAAATGCTGGAACCAGGAATCCGGAGCCGCCCCGTGCCAATGCTTGACGCCAGCCGGAATGTTCACCACGTCGCCGGGCTTCAGTTCCACCGCCGGCTTGCCCCATTCCTGGTAGTAGCCGCGGCCCGCCGTCGCAATGAGAATCTGCCCACCGCCCTTCTTTGCATGGTGAATATGCCAGTTGTTGCGGCACGCCGGTTCAAAAGTCACGTTCCCAACCCCCACCTGTTCCTTGCTGATCATGTCGAGATAGCTCTTGCCCACGAAATACTTGGCGTATGCGTCGTTCGGCTTGCCCACCGGGAACACACTCCAGTCCTTATCTGGCATGCTTTTTGCAACATCAACCCCAGCACCAGCCGTCGCTTCGGCAGGCTCAGCGACCTTCGTCTCAGCCACCGCTTCCTTGAGCAGTCGCAACGCGTTCAGCGTGCGCGGGTAACCGCAATACGGCAGGCAGTTGTAAATCGCCTGTTCCACGTATTCGGCCGTGCGAATCTTCAGGTTCGCGCCTATATGCGCCTTGAGCTGCGGCTCCGTTCCCAAGTTCACGAGAATCGCCATCGTCAGGAGTTCGCGGGTATTCAGGTCAAGCCCCTTGCGGGTGTAGTAATCGCCAAAGCAGTTGCTCGCCAAGAAGTAGTTGATGGTGGGCATCCCGCTCTTGCCGTTCTTCGCCATGTCGCGGAAAGTCTGGCCGAACAGCGTTCCCTGCGCGTCGGCACCCGCCTCCAGGCGGGACTGCGCCGTCACCGTCCCACGGTTTTCGTCCACCTTCATGTTCTTCGCCTTGAACACGCTGCGGGCAATTTCAACCGCATCCACCGTCCGCGGGAACCCGGTGTAAGGGGCGCACTGGTAAATCGCCTCGAGAATTTCTTCGGGAGCAAGCCCCTGCGCAAGCGCCGTCGCCACTTCTTCTTGCAAAAGAGCGCCCGACTGCTGCGTCACAAACGACACCAGGCGAATCAACTCCACCTCGCGCTTTTCCACAAGCGGAGTCGCCGCCGGAACCTCGTTCTGCGTGAAGTTGTCCATCACGGCATGCAGTTCCTTGTCCTGCGAAAGTGCCTTCGCCCCGTCTTGCGGGCAGCAGTCACATGCGGCAAGCACCGCACCCATACCAAGCATCGTCATAATCGTCCCTAGTTTCATGGTTTGTTCCTTTTTTATCTACGCCTTTAATATAAATAAATGCGCAATCCCCGCAAAATACCATTTTTTCATGCTCAGTATGCGCAAAACGCATAGTGAAAACGACAAAATTCCGTTTCTTTTCTATTTTGTCATTTTACGACACGCTAAAAATATATTTTTGTTCTAGCTCGGTCAAAAGGCTTCTTTTTCTTCAAATAAACCTTTTGGCCCAAGTTTCACCACTTGCACCAGCACGAGGAAAAATGTATATTGACTATAGTTCAATTCAACAATGGAGGTCATCATGGCACTAGCAATCGCATCAGTACCGATACTGACCGGCGAAGCGTCGGACAGGTTTGACCTCATGATGGAAGAAAGCGAAAAGCGTCGTGGTTCCATCGATTTCTCCAAGCAAATTGAACAGGCCAGAGACATTCTCTCCAAGGCCGATTTTAGAGAATTT
>JAGAHT010000017.1:0-148285 GCA_017626945.1 Fibrobacter sp. | reverse complement strand
ACTGAACTCTTTTGGGGCAAATACCGCCGAGGGGCTTGCACGCTGCTTCGGGAATGAGGCGCTGTACCTGAAACTCGTGGCGACCATTCCCGGCGAGGGCAACTTCGACAAGCTCAAGGATTCCATTGCCGCGAAAGACCTAAAAGCCGCCTTCGAGGCAGCCCATGCGCTGAAAGGTGTCCTCGGCAACCTCTCGCTCACGCCGCTCTACACGCCGGTCGTAGAGATTACCGAATTGCTGCGAAGCAATACCGACATGGATTACAAAAGCCTGCTCGATACCATCCTCGAAAAGAAGGACGAACTCGGCAGGCTTTGCGCGGATTAAACTTTATTTTTAGATTTTTACTATATTTATGCGCGTATCAACATATTTGCATAGACTTAGGGTGCCGGTTCGCCCGCCCACGGAGAAATTATGAAGATTGTAGACATTCTGAAGCAAGACAAGATGAGCCTTTCGTTCGAAGTTTTCCCGCCTAAAAAAGAGACAAGCTTCGATAACGTAAAGGCCGCCACCGAATCGATTGCAGCTCTCGGTCCCGCCTTTATGAGCGTGACTTACGGTGCCGGTGGCGGCGTGAGCCAGTACACGCTCCAGATTGCAAAGAACCTCAAGGAAAAGTTCGGCATCCCGATGCTCGCCCACCTCACCTGCGTTTCCAGCAGCAAGGAAACCATCCGCCAGCGCATCGAAGATATGAGGGCCGCAGGCATCAAGAACGTGATGGCGCTCCGTGGCGACCTCACGCCGGAGCTGATTGCAAACGGTCGCGACAACTGCGATTACCACTACGCCGTGGAACTCATCCGTGAACTCAAGGACGCAGACGCGGACTTCTGCATCGGAGCCGCCTGCTACCCCGAGAAGCACCCCGAAAGCGCCAACCAGGCCGAAGACATCAAGCACCTCAAGGAAAAGGTCGACGCCGGCGCCGACTTCCTCACGACGCAGATGGTTTTTGACAACAACCTCTTCTTCAGTTTCCTTTACAAGCTCCGCGATGCGGGCGTGAACTGCCCGGTGCTCCCAGGCATTATGCCCATCACGAACGCGAACCAGGTAGAACGCGCCATCAAGCTTTCCGGTTCCTTTATGCCGCAGCGCTTTAAATCGCTTGTGGACAAGTTCGGCAGCGACCCCGACGCCATGAAGCAGGCCGGTATCATTTATGCCAGCGACCAGATCATCGACCTGTACGCCAACGGCATCACAAACGTACATGTTTACTCCATGAACAAACCGGACGTCGCCGAAGGAATCCTGAAGAACGTCTCCGCCATTTTGGGCAAGAACTTCGCCTAAAAAGTCCCTATTCCAACTTGGAATACTCCCCGGCAAAATGGTCCAACAGCCTTGCTGGGGCTTTTTTTTGCCCTAAATTTGAAAAAAAGCCTTTTTTTGAAAAATAAGACAAAAACGTGACACTTTTTCTTGAAATCTTTATATATATTGGGGGTATAGTGCGATTAGCACCGATAGTTTTATTTTTTAAAAGGATCATTATGCTCTCTTACGCAGAAGCTTACAAAATTGCCGCCGACGTCCATAAGAACCAAACAGACAAGGCCGGTGGCCCCTATATCGATTTTCTCCAAAACGTCGCGGACTTCTTGAAGAACAAGGGTGAATCCGAAGAAGTCCAGACCCTCGCCATTTTGCAGGACTTGATTACCGATTCTACCAAGAAGACCCCAGAAGAAGTGATTGCCATGGGCGTTCCGGCCGACATGGTCGAAAAGATCCAGAAGATGACTTACCACAAGAACCAGGGCTGGATCGACGAATACAGCTGCAAGCTTATGGCCGAAGGCGTTCCCGCCGAAGAAGCGAATTACGAAGCCCGCGAAAAGGAATTCGTAAATTTCATGGGCACCCTCAAGAACGATCCGCTGATGGCCAAGGCCAAGAGCGCCATTCTGAACGTTCTTTTGGAAGACAAGTACATCAAGCGCCAGGAGCGCCGTGAACTCAAGACCAAGTTCCGCCTCAAGAAGTACCAGGCCGCCATCGAAGCCCTCGGCGTGTAAGTTAGACGAGTAGATTACAAGGCGAGCGTCGCAGCGGCAAACCTGTTTGCCGATATGACCGAACCGCAGTACCTGACGCCAAAGGCGTCAAAGAACGCCGCTACGCGGCTACAGACTAGAGACGAGAGAAATCTCGTCTTTTTTCTTTATCTATCGTCTTTCGTCTCTCATCTCTCGTCTAAAAAACACTAGCCGAAAAAGCCGTATTTTGCTATTTTTACGCGCGTAATTTAAGAGTCCCCGTAAACCATGCGGGGCAAAACAAAAAGGAACACAACCATGGCAAATAAAGTCTATAACTTTAGCGCAGGACCGTCTGTCCTGCCCGAACAGGCACTCAAGGAAGCATCTGCTGCATGCATCGACTTCGAAAACAGCGGCATCAGCATTCTCTCCATGAGTCACCGTTCAAAGCCGATTGAAAACATGTTCGCCCAGACGGAACAGTATCTCCGCGAATTGATGGGCATCCCTGAAGACTACGACATCGTTTTCCTCGGTGGTGGTTGCTCCCTTCTGTTCTGCATGCTCCCGATGAACTTCTTGGACCAGGACGCTACGGCAGACTACGCTCTGACTGGCGTTTGGGCAAACAAGGCATACAAGGAAGCCAAGCAGTTCGGTAACGCTCTCGCCGCTTGCGACACCAAGTCCGAAACTTACAGCCGCATCGACAAGAACCTGAAGCTCAGCGACAACGCCAGCTACCTCCACGTGACGGCCAACAACACCATCTATGGTACCGAATGGCACAACTTCCCGAAGCCGAAGTCCGGCTTCCTCATGGCTGACGTGAGCTCCGACTTCCTCGCCCGCAAGATCAACGTGTCCGACTTCGGCGTTGTGTACGGCGGCGCCCAGAAGAACATCAGCTGCGCAGGCGTGACCGTGACGATTATCAAGAAGGGCCTTCTCGGCAAGGTGAACCGCACCATCCCGACCATGCTCAACTTCCAGACCCACATCGATGCTGCCAACATGTTCAACACTCCTCCGGTATTCGCCGTGTACGTGATGAACCGCACCCTCAAGTGGCTCAAGGAATTCGGTGGTGTAGAAGCTATCGAAAAGGTGAACCGTTCCAAGGCAGCTCTCCTTTACAGCGCCCTCGACAATTCCAAGGTGTTCGTCGGTACCGCTGCCAAGGAAGACCGCTCCATCATGAACGTTCCGTTCGTGTTCAACAAGGACGTGGTTGCCGCTGACAAGGCTGACGATCTCGCCAAGGAATTCCTCGAATTCGCAAAGGCTCGCGGTCTGCAGCAGCTCAAGGGTCACCGCTCCGTGGGTGGCTTCCGCGCATCCATCTACAACGCAATGCCGGTCGAAGGCGTGCAGGCCCTCGTTGACTGCCTCGGCGACTTCGAAAAGAAGGTTCTCGGCTAATTAGCCAAGAACTTGGACTTGAGCGACAGCGAAAGTCCAACGTTTTAAGGCTAATAGCCAGAACGCAAAAACAATTCAAAAAGCCTCAGCTCAATGCTGGGGCTTTTATTTTGGCAAGAACCACCTATAAAGTCAAACAGAAAAAAGACTTTATAGGTACTCAAAATAAAATGATTAGAATGATGTACCTATAAACATTTTCATAGGCAACATTTTATAGGTACTTTTTCGCATTTTACAAACAAATTAGCTGCATGAAATCTCGAAATCCAAGAAAAAAACACCTATAAAACAACGGCCGACCATCATTTATAGGTCGCACTTTACTTCGCACATAAAAAAAGTACCCATAAGACACTCAAAAGTGACAACTTATAGGTACAATTAACTCAAACAGATTATTTTTTTAAAAAGGTCGACCGCAACATAAAGTCACGGTCACGGCAAAGCACTATTCAGAGTCAGTCTTTTTAAACTTGTTCACGACATCGGGCACGATGTCCATGACTTTAGAAACAAGCGAACTGTCCTTGCTAATAGGCATCACGCGCACGTCGTCGCCCTTGATGACGAGAAAGGCGACCGGTTCCACCGAGGCGCCACCGCCAGAGGCAGAAGTATCGCCCTTGGACTGGTGACCGCCAAAACCGAAGCCCACCGACACGCGGCTCACGGGCACAACGGTAGATTCACCGGCCTGAATGGGGTTACCGATAACCGTTTCAGCCTTGGTGATGAAACGGAGCTTTTCCAAAAGAGTTTCTGCAAGTTTTTCAATAGCCATGGCACTAATATAATAAAGTAGGAAGTAGAAAGTTGGAAGTAAGAAGTGGTTAGTGGTTAGTAAACAGTTTTTTTACCTGCCTACTGTCTACTGCCTACTGTCTACTGCGCCGAAGGCGCTAATATCGTGCCTCATAAATGCGGTCACTGGCGGTAAAGAACGTGCGTTCCAAGTCCGGCCAAGACATATAGCCCCAGACAACAGCCACTCGCCCGCCGGACAGGCGGCTTGCAATCCCGTTTGAGCCCTCGCCCGCCTCAAAGTAAATGCAGTCATTCGCCGGGAAAATGCCGACCGGTTCCACGTGCTTCAAGCCGGAAGCCCAGGCACTGAACGCATCCGATTCGACCTGGTCCCAGCTGCGAGCCACGTTCCAGCGCAAATTACCGTCACGATAGCTTTGCACCAGCACCGGAAAACTCGACTTAACGCCGAGGAAAAACTTCGTCTGAATCGAAGAACGCCCCTGTTCACGGAATTCAAACGGCAAGCTCAAGAATGCCTGCGGAAAACCGCCATGGTAGCCAGGGAACTTGCGGACGTAATTTTCAAGGTCTGCTCGTTCATAGCGGCGGTAGCTGTCGTGTCTGAAAATAAAGATATGTTTGTCGGCACGGAAACTCTGCTCCAGGAAGTTGCCCCTCAGAATCGGAACGCTGCCCTGGAAGTGTCCACTGTTCATGTAATAGTCAAGCGCGTACACATCGCTTTCGAACTCAAGCACCGTCACATCAAGAGTATCACCTAGCATGACCGCATAGCGGTAATCAAGGCGGCGTTTCAACGAAGAAATATCAGGATTTTCCGAAGCATCGTCCGCAAAGGAAACCGGTTTCAAGAATTTGTACGCAATCGCGGAATAATCGACAGGAGTTTCTTCTTTCTCTTGGCACCCCGCAAGGAAAGCGACGCAGGCCGCAAACACAAGCTTCATGAATCGAGAAAAAAAACGCATAGGCACAATTTAGTAAAAATCATTCTGCATAGCTGCAGAATTCCCGTAGCGGACATTTGCGGCAATGTTCGGTAGCCTGTCGGCAGATAAAACATTCCACGCCGTCTTCCAAGTAGAACTGCAGACTATGGGCTGCCACATAGGCGGTCAAAGCGTCGACCTTCGACTTTTTCACTTCGGCATTCTCAGACTGTTCCATCAAATATTGAACAAGCGCCACATACAAATCTGTCGCCAGCGTTTGCTTTTGCGAGGGCTCCAAGTCGGCAAAGCCGTCGCTCGCAGGCCCAAGAATCGAGAGATAGCGGCGAGCGCCCATCGTCAAAGGCAAGGGCGGCCATTTCACGGGATTTTTTTCGGAACCACTTTCGATGCAGTCGAGTCCAAGTCCTACAGGCGCTGGAGCAAGCAGACGGTAAATAGCGGCACAAACTTTCGGGCGCGGATTCCCCTTGCCCATAAAATAGATTTCACCTAGATCGCGCCAGATTTCTTCGGGCGTGCGAGACTTAAGCCACCCTTGCAAATCCAGGTGACGGCGCACAAAGAGCCCAACACTCCAGAAAATACCCGCCACGTTTTCAAACAGGGACCAGGTGCGACAACCGAAAGCAGACTCGACACAAGCCTCGATATCCTGCGCCTTCGGCACCGGCAACGTCCAGAGTTCTTCGCCAGGGAATTTTTCGTTCAGAGTCCGCAAAAGCGTCACAAACTCAGGGTAGCTAACGTCTTGAAAAAGCGCCGTTCCGAAAAGCGTCCACGCAATACGCGCATTGATATTTTTTTCACAAGTTGCGATGGCAAGAACCGGGTCATCGATTCGCGCAAACAGGCGCACGAATTCAGCCGTCGCCTTGAACAACGCCGGCTCATCGTGAATAAAACGCTTAACGGAAACCACAGGGAAAACCTATACGCAAAGCGCCTCGATGCTGTATTAGAGCGCCTCGCCCACCTTCACGGCCGTTCCTACGCGGCTCTGGAAAAGCCCCGGATTTCTTTCGCGAATCTTCTTGTCAACCACGAGAATCACGGTGCTGCCCATTTCAAAACGGCCGAGTTCGCCGCCCTTTTCCACGCGGATTTCTTGCGAGGGTTTCCAGTCGTAACGCTTGCAGTCCCTGGGGAGTTTGCCCGCATTCACAAGAAGTTCGTCCGTATAAGCGACTCCGATGCGGCCCACGTTCGTAGCTCCGACCTTGACCACCAACATCTCGGAGCCATCGTCCAAGCGTAAGTGGCTCGTGAGTCGTTCATTGATGCAGAACAAGCCTTCTACGCGTTCGACGCTTCCGGGATTTACGGGCCAGAGCGTCCCGGGGCAGTAGCTTGCGCCCACCACTTCGCCCTTCACGGGGCTATGAATGCGGTGGTAGTTGAACGGAGCCAAGTAAATCGTTGCAAAGGCGCCACCTTCAAAGCGGGCAGCCATTTCTTCGTCGCGGAGCAAGTCCTTGAGCGTGTAGGTCTTGCCCTTGGCCTGGATCAATTCCTGCTTTTCGTCGAAAGTGGCCGTCTGTGAAAGTACACCGTCGACCGGCGACACGATTTCAGAGTCTGCAATCGGGCGCATTCCCGGCTTGAACCTGCGGATAAAAAGTTCACCGATGTTCGCGTAATGCTCCAGCGGATATTCCGCCTCGTCCATATTCAGCTTGTAGTAGGCGGCAAACTTATTGCGGGCCACCTTCGAAAGCACCGGCACGCGAAGACGGGTAAAGGCTCCGAATACACGGCTGACCGCGTTCTTCGGCAACAACTTCATAAAGACATAAAATGCGGTATTCATGAAACGAAAGATAGTAATTCGCCGTGGCGAGCAGCTGCCATCGGAACTTTTTCATATTTTTTTGTAAAAAAAGCACTTTTGTGCAGTGAAAATATTGACAAATGCCCTTTTGTGCATTATATTTGTGTATAGAAAGTTAATAGCGAGGTAAAATATGGTCAACGGAAAATTCGACGGTTTGGAAAATTCCAAACGCAAGGAATTGACTTCCCGTCAAGAAGAAATTCTTGAATACATCAAGAAATATTCAAAGGAAAACCGTATGCCGCCCACAGTGCGCGAAATCGGCAACCATTTTGAAATTTCTTCGACAAACGGCGTGCGTTCCATTCTTGCAGCCCTCATCAAGAAGGGCTACATCAACCGTTCGCCCAGACTCAGCCGCGGCATCGAAGTTATCGACAACGACAAAAGCGGAAATGTCGCCGAAGCCCCGAGCAACACGATCGAAATTCCTATCGTCGGCCGAGTTGCCGCCGGTACGCCGATTCTCGCCGTGCAGAACCTCGAAGGCACCGTCACGATCGACCGCGACTTCCTCGCCTGCCGCTCCGACGTATTCGCACTTCGCGTCAAGGGCGACTCCATGATCAACGCCGGCATTTTTGACGGCGACCTCATCTTCGCCCGCCAGCAAAAGACCGCCGAACGTGGCGAAATCATTGTCGCCCAAATCGACAACGAAGCAACAGTCAAGTACTACCATCCGCTGTCAGACCATGTGGAACTCCGCCCCGCAAACCCGCGCTACCGTCCGATCATCGTCAAGAACGACAAGGACTTCACAATCGCAGGCAAGCTCATCGGCGTGATGCGCAAGGTGAACTAACAGGCAATCTCGCCAAGACGAGATTCATCTGTCGCGCCGTTCGACCAGTGCGTCTATACTGTCAATCAGTATCGACGCTAATTTATTGACATATCTAAAAATTACCGGCACCTCTTCATTGGCGCGAATCAAAAGAACCGACGCTTCTTCATTGGCGCGTCCAAGAAAAATGAAAAACTCCCGCAACCTTGCGAGAGTTTTTTTGAATTTGTATTGAATGGAGAAATTAATCGTCCATTTCAGCCAGATCTTCTTCGGCGGCCTTCAGGTCGTCTGCGTCCGGTCCAATAATATCATCATCTTCTTCATCCAGGGAGTCACCGTCCATAGCGCCCAGCTGGTATTCCACCTTACGGGCTTCCTTGGACTGGCCAAGCTTAAGGATAGCGGCACATTCTTCGCAGAAGCCAAGGTGCTTGTCGACCCAGAATTCAGGAGACACCAGGTTGCGGTTGCAGCGAGTGCACATCTGCGTTGCCGCTTCGCGTTCGAACAAGCGGTTCTGTTCTTCAAGCTCCTTGAGGATACGTTCCGTCAATTCTTCCTGGGTTTCTTCGGCGAGGGACGCCTTGTGGCGGATCGGAGACGTCGGCTTCATGTCCAAGTTCTTGACATCGCTGGACATCTTCTTCTTGTTGGAACGGTCTTCGGATTCATCGACCTTTACGAACATGATCGTCTTGGAAAGACGCTTGACTCCCTGCAGAAGTACGGCATAGGCGTAGTCCGGAGCATTCTTCTTCTTGACTTCGCCCTTGTCGTCAGCAGCAACGGAAGCGACTGCAGTGGGTTCTTCCTTAACCTTGGGCGTTTCTACCGAAGCGACCTTTTTTTCTTCCTTGACAGGAGCCTTTACCGGGGCGGGCGCGGACTTCTTGGCAGCAGGAGCGGCCTTCTCAATTTTTTCAGCAGCCTTCGGCTTTGCAGCAACCTTTTCGACAGGCTTTGCGGCAACAGGCTTCGCGGTGGACTTTGCAACCTTTTTCTCTGCTGCGACAGGCTTTGCGGCAGGAGCCTTCTTTGCATTCGAAGCCTTGGGAGATTCCTTCGTCACCGGCTTTTTCGCTTCAGCCTTCGGAGCGGGCTTCGCGGCACTCTTTGCAGGAGCCTTTTTGACCGGAGCCGGAGCGGGCTTCTTTGCAGCAGGAGCTGCCTTCTTGGCCGGCTTTTCGGCAGGCTTCTTGGCAGGAGCCTTAGCAGCCGGCTTGGCGGCACTCTTTGCAGCAGCCTTGGCGGGAGCCTTTTTGGACTTGGAATCCTTAGATGCGACTTTCTTAGAACTCATAGGTTACTTCTTTTCCACGATAGTGATGTTAATAATGGGGTCGTTCTGTTCGATGCGACAAACTACATCCTGCCCTTCGAGCACCTTGCCAAACACGGTGTGCTTACCATCCAGATGGTGCTGGGGCGTCTGCGTAATGAAGAACTGCGAACCGTTCGTATTCGGGCCTCGGTTAGCCATCGAAATCACTCCGGTTTCGTGCGTCAGCTTGGAAATTTCATCGTCGATCGAATAGCCGGGACCGCCCGTGCCGTTACCTTCGGGATCGCCACCCTGGATCATGAAGCCAGGAATCACGCGGTGGAACAGGAGACCATTATAGAAGCCCTTGTTCGCGAGTTCCACAAAGTTGGCAACCGTATTCGGAGCGGACTTGAAATCAAGATTAATTACGATTTTACCTTCGTGAGTTTCGATGACAGCCTCGATAGCCTTGATTCCAGAGTAATCTTTATTGAAGACCTTGCCCTCTGCAAATGACAGGCAGAACAGTCCCGATACAAGGGTGCAGACAACGGCAAAAAAAACTAACGGACGACACCAGGAATGGTGGACCATGCGACTTGAAAATTTTGAAAACATATTCCTGACAACCATAAAGTAATGGTGCTTTTCTACAATTTATATCGGTAATATAGCTAATTTTGTCAAAGCCCATTTACGCATTTTCTATATTTACCCCGAAAATTAGCAGTATTCACCCGATAAATCTATCGCACCTATGCCGCAAAACGACAATATCAGAAATTTCAGCATCATCGCCCACATTGACCACGGTAAATCGACACTTGCCGACCGCATGATCGAACTGACCAAGACGGTTTCGAAAAACGAGATGACGAACCAGCTCCTGGACGACATGGACCTTGAACGCGAACGCGGCATTACCATCAAGGCACACGCCATCCGCATGGTGTACGAAAAAGACGGCAAGGAATACATCCTGAACATGATCGATACGCCGGGGCACGTGGACTTTACCTACGAAGTCAGCCGCTCGCTTGCCGCTTGCGAAGGAGCCATTCTCGTGGTGGACGCCAGCCAGGGAATCGAAGCCCAGACGCTTTCTAACCTCTACCTCGCTCTCGAAAACGACCTCGAAATCATTCCGGTGCTCAACAAGGTGGACCTGCCGGGTGCGCAGCCCGACCATGTGGCTCAGCTCGTAGGCGACCTTCTCGGTTACGACCCCGAAAAGATTCCTCGCATTTCGGCCAAGACCGGCCTGAACGTGGAGCAGGTGCTCGACAAGATTGTCGACGAAATTCCAGCCCCCAAGGGCGACACGGGCAACCCGCTCAAGGCACTGATTTTTGACTCCGTGTACGATTCCTACCGCGGCGTGATCAACTACATCCGCGTCGTGGAAGGTTCCATCCGTGCCGGCATGAAGATCAAGATGATGAAAACCGGCGCTGAATACATGGTGACCGAAGTCGGTACCTTCAGCATGCGCCGCGACCCGCGACCCGAACTTTCGGAAGGCATGGTAGGCTACGTACTTGCAAACGTGAAGACCATTAGCGACGTGAAAATCGGCGACACCTTGACCGATTCGGCAAACCCAGCTACCGAGCCGCTTCCTGGTTACAAGGATATTCTGCCGATGATCTATTCCGGTATCTACCCCATCAACCCGGAAGATTACAAAGACTTGCGCGAAGCATTGGAAAAACTCCGCCTGAACGACTCGGCATTGAGTTGGGAACCCGAAACCTCCGAAGCGCTCGGCTTCGGTTTCCGCACGGGGTTCCTCGGACTCTTGCACATGGAAATCGTGCAGGAACGCCTCGACCGCGAATTCAACGTGGACATCATCACGACCGTGCCGAACGTGGAATACCATGTGTACATGAGCGACGGCACGATGGTGAAGATCGAAAGCCCCTCGAAGCTCCCCGATGCAAGCCGCTACGACCACATCGAAGAACCTTATGTAAAGGCGCAAATCTTTACGCCAAAGGAATTCGTGGGTGCGCTCATGACGCTCTGCGAAGAAAAGCGCGGCGAATTCGAGACCATGGAATACCTCGACGAAGAAAAGGTGATTCTCAAGTACAACCTGCCGCTCGCCGAAATCATGTTCGACTTCTACGACCGTCTGAAGTCCGTGAGCCGCGGTTACGCCGGCCTCGACTATGCGCCAAGCGAATACCGCAGAAACAACCTCGTGAAGCTCGACATTCTGTTGAACGGCGACCCGGTGGATGCATTCTCGGTGATTATCCACAAGGACAAGGCCCACACTTACGCCAACGCCATCTGCGTGAAGCTTAAGGACCGTATGCCGCGCCAGCAGTTCGACGTGGCCATCCAGGGCGCCATCGGCGGCAAGATCATTAGCCGTTCCACCGTGAAGGCCGTGCGTAAAGACGTGCTTGCCAAGTGCTACGGCGGCGACATTACCCGTAAGCGCAAGCTCCTTGAAAAGCAGAAGGAAGGCAAGAAGCGCATGAAGAGCATCGGCTCGGTGGAAGTGCCGCAGAAGGCGTTCCTCGCCGTGCTTTCGCTCTCCGACAACTCCACCAGCAACGGGGACTAAAACAAGATGTCCAGGCTTACGAGAAAGGTAAAAAGGCTTCAGCGAAAGAATTCGCAGAGCCATATCTTTCTCTTGTTCCTGTTCTTGCTGTTTGTAGGCGGACTCGCTTTTGTCGCCCGTCTTTATGCCCTCGCTCCTGTAAAGATCATGGACTCCTCGATGACGCCCAAGTTCAGGGAGCATTCCATACACTGGATGTGCAAGCTTCCGCAGTGTCTAGGCGAAATTCATGACCAAGACATCGTCTGGGTCGCCCTCAAGAGCGGCGAGGCCATGGTCCGCAACGTACTCGCCATGCCAGGAGACTCCATTGAAATTACAGACAAAGGTATCGTCCGTACCCCGCATCGCAATTTCAAATGGAAAGACGAAGACTCCTTCATACAAAGTAAGACCATCTATGTTCCTAAGGCAGGCGACACCCTTTATTTTGACAAACTAAACGATGTTGAACAGGATTACGTCCTGTCTTACCTGCATACCCACGGACAAAAAGTCGCCGTCAAGTCGACCCTGTGGCAGGGCGACCGAGAAATAAACCTGGACCGAGTCGGTTCAACCAAGATCGCGAACCGCCAGGTCAGCCTTAAGGAAATTGATTTTCTCCCCTGGCAAGACCGTTACCTGATTGAATTACAGATCCGTCAAAGTGAGCCGGGCAACGCACCCATCAAAATCAAGCGCGAGCTCTTCCGCCTCAAGCCTGCCAAGCTTGAACTAAATCCACCACCGCCGCAGACGCTGGATACAAACGAGGCAGAAACCGCAGCAATCAAGGACTCTACCGTCAAGGATACTGTTGCTAAGGACTCTGTTGTTAAGGACACTGCTTCGAACGTGGCTGAAAACGCAACGGATCCAAAGCCCGAAGAATTCCTCGAAGAACCGCTCAACGAAATTATTATCGAAGAAGACTGCTATTACCTGACCTGTTCAAAAGGGGCCAGCTGCCCCGACTCCCGCGAACTAGGCTACTTCACCCACAACGACTTCATCGGGCTCTATCTCAAGTGGCCCGACCGCGTCAAGAACAAGGTCGTCGTTCCCGCGAAGAAATTGCTAGACAAGGCCGTCAATTTCGCGCTGTCGCACCTCGCCACAGAAGAAGAGGAAGATTCAGAACAGAATGACTCGGAAACGAAAGAAGATCAATAAAAGTGTCATCCTGAGCGAAACGCAGTGTAGTCAAAGGATCTCTACTTAAAAGTCATCCTGGAGCCACAAAGTGGCGAACGGGACCAAGAATTAACTCATATAAAAAGAGCCGTAAGTTATCCTTACAGCTCTTTTTTAATTGTTCAATGCGATGGCTCGGAACTTTAGTCCCAGTCCATCGCTCAAACTAGCAGCGAAACCGATTAGTCCAGCGAGTGAACCAGCAGACCGTCGCGGAGCTTCGGTTCAAACCAAGTGCTCTTCGGCGGCATGATTTCGCCGGCGTCGGCGATGTTCATGAGCTGATCAAGAGTGGTCGGATACATCGCGAAGGCGCAGGCACATTCACCGCTGTCGACGCGCTTCACGAGTTCACCGAGACCGCGGATGCCACCGACGAAGTCGATGCGCTTGGAAGTACGCGGATCGTCAATGTCGAAGAGCGGCTTCAAGATAAGCTTCTGGAGGAGAGCCACGTCGAGGCTGTCCACCGGGCCGAGGTTCTTGAGGTATTCAGCCTTGAACGTGCAAGCATACCACTTGCCACCCATGTAGAAGTTCACCTGATTCTGTTTTGCCGGGCTTTGCATCTTGTCGAGTTCGGCAATATCGAACACCTTCTTCATTTCGTCCATGAGCTGTTCCGGAGTACGGCCGTTCAGGTCCTTGAGCACGCGGTTGTAGTCAAGAATCTTGAGCTGGGTGCTCGGGAAGAGGATGGCGAGGTAACGGTTGTATTCTTCGTCACCGGTATTGTTCGGGTTCTGTTCGGCGCGGTAGCTAGCGGCGCGAGCACCGGCAGCACTGCGGTGGTGACCGTCGGCAATGTAGCTCACCGGAACGGCTTCGAAAGACTTGCGAATGGCTTCGATTTCGGCATCATCGTCAATGATCCAAACCGTGTGGCCAAAGCCGTCGCCCTTGCTCACAAAGTCATAAACGGGCTTGCGCTTGGTCACGGCACCGAACACGTCGAACTGGCCCTGGTCGCGGTAGGTCAAGAACACCGGACCGGTGTTGGCATTGGTAGCGAGCACATGGCGCAGACGGTCTTCTTCCTTGTCGGCGCGGGTCAGTTCGTGCTTCTTGATAATTCCATTGAAGTAGTCAGCAGCGGGCACGCAGCAGACGAGGCCGTACTGTTCGCGACCGTTCATGGTCTGGCGGTAAACATAGAGGCAAGGCTTCTTGTCGTAAGCTATCACACCGTCGGCAATCATCTTGTCCAGGTTTTCGCGAGCATGCGCATAGACCTTCGGGTCGTAGGCATCCACGGAATCAGGGAGTTCCAGTTCCGCACGAGTCACGCGCAGGTAGGAATGCGGGAGCCCTTCGGCCATGGCCTTTGCTTCGGCGCGGTTCATCACGTCGTACGGGAGGGCGGAAATCGTTTCGGCTTCGGCCGGATTCACCGGGCGCAGCGCCTTGAACGGATAGATATGCATCATAGGGTGTTTTCCTTTGTGTGCTTCTTTAATTAAAGCTTCGTCTTCAGCAATCAAGCTCTGGATGTAGCCGGTTTTCGTCTCCATCCATTTTTTCTTGCGATAATTTACAATAAAATAGGCCAGGAAGAAGAAGATGGCACCACCAATGGCAGCCACAATCGTAATTCCCACCATAAAAGCGGCCAAATGACCTGCGGCATCGTGCCACAAGTGCGAAATCAGGGAAAAGCAGTTCTTGAAAGAAAGCCCTTCGAATTCCTCGAGAAAGTCAAAATTGATCTTTTCGGGATTCAACAGCCAGCAACCGATGGCATAACCCGACGGATAAAAGAAACCAAACTGTGTGAGCGGGTTCGCCACGAAAGACGCCACGATTCCCGGCACCTTCGGGAGCCTGAACAGTGCGCAAAATGCAACCGTCAGAATAATCGCGACACCAATGGTCGGCCAGATGCCGATAAACACGCCTGCTGCCACGGACCAAGCCACCTTCAGGGCGTCCTGACGCTTCGGGAACATGCGGTTATAATAGATGCGGCTGAGCCTCTTATACTTCGACTCACTTCGGTCGATACGCTTATGCTTAAATCGAATCATTGCGTGCCAAATATAGCATTTTTCTAAATTTGTTTCAATGAAACACTTAATCTCGAAAGATGGCTTTGAAAAGTTCAAGGCGGAATGGGAACACCTGAAATACGTAGAGCGCCCGGCAATGATCAACCAGGTGCAGGCAGCCGCTGCCGAAGGCGACCGCAGCGAAAACGCGGCCTATACCTATGGGCGCATGCGCGTGCGTGAAATTGACCGCAGGCTCCGCGAACTGGACCGCATTCTCGATGGAGCACAGGTGGTCGAATCGCAGGCAAGCGACGACGGCACCGTCCGCTTTGGCGCCACGGTCAAGATGAAGGACATCAAGACCAAGCGCGAGCGCACCTACAGCATCGTGGGCGAAAAGGAAATTGACCCGTTGCAGGGCCGCATCAGCATGAAATCCCCCGTCGGCGAAGCCCTGATGGGCAAGAAGCAGGGCGACCAGGTGCAGGTCCAGGCGCCGAAAGGCCTCATCACTTACGAAATCGTGGAAGTGAAATACTAGTTATGTTCATCGATACGCATTGCCACCTTGATTCTTACGAGCAACACTCCGGCGAAACGCTGGACGCCCTCTTTGCACGCCTCCCCCATGATCCAGACTCAAATGTCCAGGCGCCCGAGGCCTATATCCATGTGGCATGCGACCCGGCGGATTTTGCACGAGCCCAGGAGCTTTCCGAAAAATACGCCAACGTCTATACCGCCTACGGAATCCACCCCGAATATGTACTGACCGAAACCGCCGAAGACGAAGCCCGTCTGCAGGAATACCTGAAGCATCCCAAGTGCATCGCCTGCGGAGAATTCGGGCTCGATTACCACTACGGCTCCGACACAAAATTAGAACAAGTTAAGCTTTTCGAACGACATCTGGAACTCGGCCTCGCCACCAAAAAGCCGCTGGTGTTACACCTGCGCGAAGCCGATGATGACGCCCTCGCCGTACTCCGGAGCGCCGATCTTCGCGGAAGCAAGATTCATGTGCATTGCTTTACGGGCTCGCCCAAATTCTGCGCCCAGTTGCTCGACCTAAAGTACCGCGGAGCAAGCATCTTTGTGGGCTTCACAGGAATCGTTACCTTCAAGAATGCACAAAACGTGCGTGACGCCGCAGCCCTAGTTCCGATGGACCAGATGCTCCTGGAAACGGACTCCCCCTACATGGCTCCGATTCCCTACCGCGGAAAGCCCTGCCATTCGGGCTACATACCCTACATCGCACAGGCACTGGCCCAGGTAAAACAAATCCCCGTAGAACAAATCTACAGGGACTGCCGCGAAAATACACGCCGTTGCTACGGCATCTAACTATACGGACTGAAGCTGTTCTTCGGGCAGGTAATGCGCCTGCAGGTATTCGAGCGCCTTATCCGATGAAAGAGGCTTGCTGAAGTAGAACCCCTGAATCAGCTTGCAACCTTCCGCCCTCAAGAATTCAAGCTGGGATTCAGACTCGACACCTTCGGCAATCAGGTCAAGGTTCAGCGACTTCGCGATACCAATCACCATACGGGCAAACGAAGCATCTTCTTCATCGTCCGTCACATGGTCGATAAAGGACTTGTCCATCTTGAGAGTATGAATCGGGAATCGCTTCAGATATGAAAGGCTGCTGTATCCCGTGCCGAAGTCATCAATCGAAATCTGGATACCCATTCCCGAAAGCGCCTGCATGATTTTCACCGTCTTTTCGGCTTCGCACACCGCAGTATATTCGGTAATCTCAAGCTTAAGGTTCTTCGGATTCAGCTTCGTGCGCAACAGGACCTGCTTCACGTCCTCGAGCATATTGTCCAGGGCAAACTGCTTGGCCGAGAAGTTGACCGCCATCTGGACATTTTCAAAGCCCATATCCACCCATTTCTTCATCTGGATGCAGGCCATTTCAAGCAACTGCGCGCCCAACGGGATAATGAGCCCGGTTTCTTCGGCAATGGGAATAAAATCGGCAGGAGAAATAAAGCCGTTCTGCGCCTGGTTCCAGCGAACGAGCGCCTCGAAGGCAACGATGCGGTTTCCGTCCGTAATATCAACAATCGGCTGGTAGAACAGCACAAATTCCTGCGCCTGAATCGCCTTACGGATTTCAAATTCAAGCTTGTAAAGACGCATCGCCTTTTCGCGGATACCGCCACAGGAGAACTGGATTCCCCCATGATTGACGCCCTTCTTCATTTCGCGGAGACTCGCCGTCGCGTTCGCCAGGATATCCTCGACACAGTCCACTTCGCGGTTCAGAGCCACCGCCATCGAAACGCCAATATAAAGTTCACGGCCTTCCAGCTGAATAGGCAACTTGACAGCATTATGGATACGGCGCACAATCGCCTTCACATCGCTATCGCTGCCACCCGACTGGATATCATGCAGCACAATCGCAAAAACGTCGGGACCGATACGCGCAATCGTATCCCCCGAACGACACTGTGACTTGATTCGGTCTGCCACGACACGCAGCACGTTGTCACCTACGTTGACCGAGTAGGAAGCATTGATCGCACCGAAACGGTCAATATCCAAAAGCGCAACGGCAAACAAGTAGTCGGGGCGCTGTAAGGCCATATCGACATCGACCTTCAGCTTTTCAAGGAAGAACTTGCGGTTATACACCCCCGTCAGGGCGTCCTGATAAGCGTAGTAGAAGCTCTGCTTGTCAATCGCCTGCTTATCGGAATACATATTGACCGAGCCGATAACACGCACCGGACGGCCATCCGCATTCTTCTGTACATTACCCGAAACAGTCAGCTGCTCATTCTTGGAACCGCTCTTTACCAGCGTAACGACGCAGTTGAGGCGATCCCCGGATTCAAGGGAAGAATTCAGCAATTCCCTAAAGTGATCCCAGTCGCTCTCGACAATCTGCCGACGCAAGACATCGAATGAATCATCCGCATTGGCAATATCGACCTGCAACATGTTCAAGGCACGCAGCGACCAGTAAACCTTGCCCGTCACCACATCGAAGGTCCAAAAACCGTTCGACGAAATATCGACCATCATCTGGAACAATTCATCGCGTTCCTGCAGGTCCTTCTGGAAATCTCGCGTCGGAATCGAGGTCGTCGCAGGCGGAACCTTCACGTCATCGCGCATCTTGTTTCGGTCTGCAGACGGAAAACGGTAAAGAACCGCCACCATGACCAAGAAAAAGTCAGCCAAAATGTAGGGAATCGCCCATAGGATATGTCCCTTCGTAGCAAAAATTTCCGGAATGAAAGCGGCAAAAAACAGGCTTGCCAAAATCAGCAAGGACCTAAGGAAAAACTTTTTGTTAATTATTCTCATTGATAACCCAATCCGCACCCAAATATATATCTTTTTTCCCTTTGTAAAATCTTTTTTTTAATATTTTTTTATATTCTTTTGTGAACATAACAACAAAAAAAAGACGAACTCCACACGGAATCCGTCCTTTTTTATAGTGCCAAAGGGACTCGAACCCTTGTTACCGGCGTGAGAGGCCAGTGTCCTGGACCACTAGACGATGGCACCATTATGTTTGCCCATTTGGGTTCGCCAAATATAGCAAACAATTAGATATTTGTCTACACTCGACTAGTCCCTGTAGTACAGGTCGAGATTGCTTTCGACAGCAGTCGAATTTTCAAGATTTGCGACAAATTCATTGAAGATGCTCATCGCCGCATAGCTCGAAGTATTGGCAATTTCGGTCTTCACCGCTTCCTTAACGGCATCTTCCTGCGGAGCCTTCTTGGAAACGACCTTCACCATCACAGCACCGTTATCGGTGGCGACAGCGGAAGACCATTCGCCTTCCTTGGCGTTTTCGAGAGTCTTGGCGAGATGAACATTACCGTAGCCGAAGCCCGGAACATAACCGTCAACGGAGGCGTTCACCTTTTCGATGCTCACCTTTTCAATCTTGTTAGCAGCAACGGTAGCGGAATCGGCAGCGCTGTCAGCCGGAACCCAGGCCTTCACCTTTTCTGCAACAGAGTTCAGGTATTCTTCAGCAGCGGCAGCAGCCTTGTTACGAAGAAGCGTGCTCTTGATGTTGTCGAAATAGAGGTCGAGGCTACGTTCACCGGCCTTGAGGTCCTTCACCTTTTCTGCAACGACGACCCACTTGTTGTTCTTCATGATCGGAGAAACCTTGCTGGCTTCGTCCGGCAGGTTTTCGTTCGGCCAGGCATAAGCGGCAAGACCCTTGAGGTAACCGACACCTTCGATGTTGTCGCCACGGGAAATCCAGTTCGAAGTATGAGTATCGAGGTTCTGTTCCTTGGCTGCTTCAGCAAAGCTCTTGCCCGCATCAACAGAAGCCTTGACCTTGTTCAGGATACCTTCGAGGCTGTCGATCGTTTCAGAAGAAGCATTCACGATCAGGAGGATGTGACCGACCTTCACAAGTTCAGCACCGGTAGAATCCTTGGACTTACCGTAGCTCTTGATAATGTGGTAACCAAAACGAGTGCGAACCGGTTCAGAAACGGCACCGGAATCTAGCTTGAAGGCGACATCTTCAAATTCCTTCACATAGACACCATGACCCACATAATCGTCGCTCAGGAGGCCACCCTTTTCGGCAGTGCCCTGGTCTTCAGAAGAAATACGAGCCATGTCTTCGAACGTGGTGGTCGAAGAGGAGTCGGTCAGCTGGTAGTAAAGCGTCATGGCATATTCGCGAATGCGGGCGTCGTCACCAGCGGTTGCTTCGACCGGGAGGTAAGCGAATTCGAACTGGGCCATATCCTTCTTCACGAAGAAGCTGTCGCGATGGGCATTAAAGTAGCCGGCAACCATCACGCTGTCCACAGAATTGTCTTCAACCTTGAAATCAGCATTGGAGGCGACCGCCACCTGCAGTTCGTAATCGTTCAGACGACGATTGACAGCCCAGTTAGCTTCGAGAGAAGTCGGGTGAACAGAAGCTCCGACCAGCGTCTGCAGTTGGCGCATCGGAATGGTGTTGCTCTTCAGGTCTTCTTCGAACTGAAGCATCACGCCCCAGCGGAAAGCTTCGGGAGTCTTGAGCCAAGCATCGTATTCATCCTTATTGAAGGTAGAATCGGTAAGGAATTTCGGAAGGCTTGCGATGTAGGCCTGAGAACGCTGCATCAGGTCTTCCTGGCTCGTAGCCTGCTGCTGGATCATGTACAGGTAGCGCTGGGCTTCCTGAACCAGACGGGCGCGAACGGCATCCGGATTGCGGCTGAATTCTGATTCAAGTTCCGCGACCGAGGCACTCAGTTCAGCCTTTTCGAACTGTTCGTTCAGGAGAATCTGGCGAACAAAGCTACGGAACACTTCGGTACGGAGCTGGTTGTACTGCTCGTCTTCGAGGTGCTGGCCCTGGTACTGGTTCTGAACGATATTCTTGATGCGGGAATCAAATTCGGCATAAGTAATCTTCTTATCGTTCACCACGCCGACCGGGTAGCTGTGTCCCTGGTTCGGGACGCGGTCCATGGCCAAAAGGCCCACCACGATACCCGCGGCAAAGATAACGATGATCCACTTGGCTTTTTCATTAATCCACGTTAACATAAAGTAGACTCCATATAAATTTTGTCGCGCAAAATGTAGCAAAAAAAACGAAAATCTTTTATTTTGCATTCAAATAATGCCGAAATAGCGCATTTTTTCTATCTATTAGGCAACAAAATCTCAAACTCTCCAACGGAGTTCGGTCATGTACGATATTCTAGTCCTGGGTGCAGGTATTTCCGGTTTAAGCGCAGCGATCCATGCTGCAGAAAAAGGCCTCTCGGTCGTCATCCTTACCAAGGGAGCAAAACCGGACGGTTCATCCAACTACGCACAGGGCGGAATCGCTACCGTTACCGAAAAGACGGACAAGTTCAAGTTCCATATTGACGACACGCTCGAAGCGGGCGCGGGCCTCTGCAAAAAGGAACCCGTGAACATCCTGACCAAGAGCGGCCCCGACACCATCCGCCAGCTCGTCAAGTGGGGCGTGCAGTTCACCCCCGATCCGACCGACAAGACGCAGTTTGACCTGCACCTCGAAGGCGGCCATAGCCACCACCGCATCTTGCACGCGGCGGACCTTACCGGCAAGGAAATCATGCGAGCCCTCCTCGCCGAGCTCCACAACCACAAGAACATCCACTACATTGAAAACTGCTATATCAAGGACCTGATTTGCAAGGGCGAAGGTAAGGAAAAGCGTTGCGTGGGCGCAAAGATTATCCACCAGAAGACGGGCATTGTCGAGAACCTTTATGCAAAGGCCTCCATCCTTTCTACCGGCGGTGCAGGCCGAATCTGGCAGTACACCGTCTGCCCGCACGACAGCTGCGGTGACGGCATGGCGATTGCGGCACGCGCAGGTGCGGCACTCCAGGATATCGAATTCATGCAGTTCCACCCCACGAGCCTTTACGCCCCGAGCCTCAAGAAGCCCTTCCTGATTTCGGAAGCGGTACGCGGATTCGGCGGAATCCTCAAGAACTACAAAGGCGAAGAATTCATGAACCAGGTGCATCCGCTGCACTCGCTCGCCCCCCGCGATATCGTGGCTCGCGCCATCCACAGCGAAATGCAGCGCCTCGGCAAGCCGAACATGTTCATCGACCTTTCGGGCCGCACGCCGAAAGACATCAAGAGCCATTTCCCGAACATCTACGCGAAGTGCCTCGACGCAGGCATCGACATCACGAAGGAATGGATCCCCGTGGTGCCCGCCGCACATTATATGTGCGGAGGCGTACTGGTCGATACCTGGTCCAGGACCGAAATCAAGGGCCTGTACGCCTGCGGCGAAGTCGCCGCGACGGGCGTCCACGGTGCAAACCGCCTCGCCTCCAATTCCCTGCTGGAAAGCGTCGTCTTTGCCATCCGTGCCGTTGACAACATTAGCGAAAGCGGACTTCTCAAGGAAAAAATCACGGAATCCAAATCCAGCAAGACGGAAAAGGTGACCTTCACCAAAGCGGCCTACTGGCGCAAGCGCAAGAAGATTTTGCAGGACATGATGTGGACTCACTGCGGCATCGTACGCACCGTGGCGGGCCTCAACCAGGGCCTCAAAGTCATCGAAGAACTCCAGAAAGACGTCGACGAAGCCATCAAGAACAAGGAAACCGAAAACTTCTACTTTATCGAATTCTTGAACGCGCTTCAAGTTTCCAAGATGATCCTGACCGCCGCTCTCCACCGCAAGGAATCCCGCGGGCTGCACTATATTCTTGACTACCCGAATCTGGACCCCAAGACCAAGCACCACACGATCTATTTAGACGGGTTGAAATAAGACCTCGCGGGGATGACCATAAAGAATGCCCGAAGCGAAGAATACAAAGCCTTCCAAGATTGGCGGATACACGCCGACGCAGGAACTCGGTTCCGGCGCCATGGGCAAGCTGTGGCTTTGCCACGACAAGTCGCTTGACCGCATGGTGGTCGTCAAGCAGATGCAGCAGGATATCGAGGACAGCGACACGAACATTCGCCGATTCATGCAAGAAGGCAATATCCTTGCGCACCTGAACCACCCCGCTATCACTAAGCCGTATGCCCTTTGGAAAGAAAAGGACGGCAAGCTGTCGCTCTCCATGGAGTTTATCCACGGGCTCACGCTCCGCCAAATTCTAGACAAAGTAAAGCGGCCGCCGCTTTGGGTCGTCTATGCCATCCTGCACGAAATTCTCTGTGCCCTGGGTGAAGCCCACCGCAAGGGAATCGTCCACCGCGACCTGAAACCGGCAAACATCATGGTCGACAACGACGGTCGAATCCACCTGCTCGATTTTGGAATCGCCCACACCGAATCTCCGCTCAAGTTCAGCAAGGATGACGACGGAGAACGCCTGACGCAGACCGGGGCCATTCTCGGTACCGTCACCTACATGAGCCCCGAACAGACGCTCGGCGAAGAAGCGAGCCCCGCCTCTGACCTGTTTGCAGTCGGCATCATCGCCTGCGAAATGCTTTTAGGGCAAAACCTGTTCCGCGGAACAAGCTTCAGCGATACAATCCAGCGAATCCAAAAGCTCAAGGTTACCGAGAAAGCCTTTTCCAAGGACATTCCCACGCGCCTAGTCAAGCTTATCGTGAAGTTGCTAAACAAGGATCCGCGCAAGCGCCCGCTAACCGCATTCGACGCCGCAGAGCAAGTCTCCATCGTCATGCGGAACCTCCCCCGCGACATGGTCCCCTATATGGCAAACTGGATTTTCGCCATCAAGGATTCCATCAAGCAGAAAACAGACGACCTCGACGAGACGCTCTACATGAACCCGCCAGTCTACCCCACCCACCGCAAAAGGCTCTTTATCGAAGGGGCCATCTCCGGGGCAGCAGCCGCTTCATTCATTTTCTTTTTGATCCGCTCACTAACCAACCTGTAAAAACAACATGAACGCTATTGACATCATCTGTCTGGTTATCATTCTCTTGTTTACGCTGCTCGGCCTTTGGCACGGGCTCCTGCGAGGCATTTTCCGTCTGCTCGCCTGGGCCGCAGCAATCGCAGGCGCCTACTTTGCAAACAGCCTCCTTTCGGAAAAGGTAGCCGAATTCCTTGAAACAAGCGATTTTTCCGCGACGCTAGTCTGCATCTGCATCGGATTCTTGGTTCCCTTCTTGGGATTTCTCTTTATCAGCCACATCATCAACAAGTCCATTTCAGGAACCGCTGCGGGCAAGGCGGACCGTATCCTGGGGGGCGTTTTTGGAGCCATCAAGGCAATCCTTATCTGCTTTGTCATCCTGACAATCCTGCACATCCTGCCCTTCGGCGGTGTTCTCCACGAAAAGCGTGACAACGCCCTGGCCTACTCCACCTACAAGTGCGCGCTCAAGTTATTCGGATACTCCACGGAACCGGTTGACCTCGTCGGCGTTGCCGAACGCAAGGCAAGCGAATTTACCAAGTCCCTGACGGACAGGGCCGCCGAGAAGGCAAACGAAGTCGCCAAGGAAGCGACCGAAAAAGCCTCCGAAGCCGCAAAGGACGCCATTAAAGAGGCTACCGACAAGGCCGCGGAATCAGCCAAGGAGGCCGCCAAGGATGTTATCGAGAAGGCTGCAGAAACGGCATCGGAAAAGGCAAGCGCCGCCGCCAAAACCGTCAAAGATGCCGCCGAAACAGCAAAAAACGCCGCAAAAACTGCCACGGAAGACATTGCAAAATAAAATCGCGATAAAATATTATATTTACCGCGGGAACTACACTTTTAAAAAACAACCATGAGGATTTCATTATGGACATGAGCAAAATGTTACGCGACCTTCAGAAGATGCAGAGCAAGATGATCAAGGCGCAAAGCGATCTCAAGGCCCAGAGCTTCGAAGCCGAAGCTGGTGGCGGAATGGTGAAGGTCGCCATCAACGGTAAGGGCGTCGTCACGATGATCAAGATCAATCCCGACGCAGTGGACAAGGACGACGTGGAAGCCCTCGAAGACCTGCTCATGGCAGCCATCAACTCCGCCGTCAAGAAGAAGGACGACGCCACCCAGGAAAGCATCAGCGGCATTACCGGCGGCATGAAAATCCCCGGCCTGATGTAATCGTCCTTCGATGGTAAAACGCCACCAGATTTTACGCCCGCTTCGCGGGCGTTTCTTATTATCTTTTTCTCCCATTCATACCCTTTTTAGTGCATTTCATCCCCTAAACACTCCCCATCCCCTTTTTTACAGTGCAATAATTTTTTACATTTGGAACGCAAAAAAACTATAGGAGAAAGAATGCCCAGGCATTTAGCAGCATTATCGGCCATGGCGCTGTGCCTCGCAACCCCGCAATGGGCGGGTGCAACAACTTATACGCGCGAAGAAGCCGTCAAAATCGCCCTCGAAAAGTCCTCAGACGTCAAAACCGCCGAAGAAGAACTCGTTTCGGCGAATTCGCAGGTTGACGCCGGGTACGGAAGCGCCCTACCCTCCATTGACCTCGACGCAACCGTCACCCGCATTTTTGGGTTGGACGATGTGGAAAACAGCAAGAGTTTAAGCAAAGCCGCATCCGCTATGGATGCAGGTGATAATGAACCTTTTGCGGCAAACGCTCTTGCCCCAGCCATGGACGGGCTCATTTACGGCATGAAGTCCCAGGGATACCGCTGGCAGTCCAGCGTCGGACTTACCGCAACCCAGATTCTTTACGCCCAAGGTAAGGTGGGAACCGGAATCGAAATTGCGAAGGTTTACAAGCACTTGAAGGAAGTAAACCTGGACAACACCAAGGCAAGCGTCCGCTACGATGTCGAAAACGCTTTCGACCAGCTCATCTACCTGGATTCCGCAGTCACGATTCTCTACGAATCCAAGAACATGCTCCAGGAAAACCTGAACTTCGTGGAACAGTCGCTCAAGAGCGGACTTGCCACCGAGCTTGACCTAATTCGTGTGCAGCTTTCGATGGACCAGCTGAATTCCAAAATTAACAGCATGGAAAAAAGCAGAGTCCTCGCCCGCAACGCCCTTCTTAACACCATGGGCATGGAATGGGAATCCGAAGTACAATTCAAGGGAGACCTTCGCGACCCGTTGCAGGGCTACTCCTATCCCGACACCTCCATGGCGAACGTGAAAAAGCGCCGCAAGGAACTGGTGATGCTCGAAGCGAGCGAAGAAATGCTCGTCAAGAACATCTCTATCGAAGAGGGCGGATACAAGCCCACAATCGTTCTCGTTGGCGGTCTTAAGTACAGCAACAACAAGAACCACTTCTACCAGTGGGACGCTCCGGACTGGGACGAAAACATCAACAAGTATATCGCCCTTAACCTCAAGATGAACCTGTTTAACGGCATGAAGACCAAGGAAGCCGTGGTACAGGCCAAGTCGAACCTGCGCAGCACCCAAATCAAGAAGGAAACCGCCGAACGCGGATTCCGCGTACAGATTGAATCCTGCGCCAACACGCTCGAAGACGCTAACTCGCAAATCGAAATTGCAAAGCGCCAAATCGATCTTGCACAAAAGAATTATGACCTGACGAATGCGGCCTACAAAATTGGACGCGAAACGCAGCTGAACCTTCTTACTGCAGAGAACAGCCTCCGCACAGCAAAGCTCGACTATATGTCGGCTATCGTCGAATGGAACAAGGCCTACAACGCGCTTCTCCAGGCCACCGGTGAATATTAATAAGAAGAGGAAAGAATGAATAAGACACTCAAAACCCTCCTGACCCTCGCCACAGCATCTATGCTCCTCGTTGCCTGTAACCAAAAGGACGAGGCCAAGGACAACGAACCCAAGAAAGCCTCTACCATCGAAGAAATCCAGAAGGAAAAGGGCAAGCCGGCCCGCGTGGTAAAGGCCGCTAAAGCAAAGCTTACCGATGTGCGCAAATACAGCGGCACTATCGAAGGGATGAACCAGAACAGTGCCATTTGCAAGATGGGCGACCCCATCGCAAAGATTAACGTCCAGGTCGGTTCCTCCGTACAAAAGGACCAGGTTCTCGCCGAATACCTCTACACCGGCGACAACACCCAGTACCAGCAGGCCCAGGAACAAATCGCGGTGCTTGAAAAGGCAACGGAACGCATGCGCGAAGTCTACCAGAAGGGCGGAATCAGCCAGCAGGATATGGACGCCCAGGAAATGCAGCTCAAGGTCGCCAAGATGAACCTCCAAGCAGCCCGCCGCGCCACCTTAATTCTCGCCCCCGAAGCAGGTGTGGTGACCGAACTCAAGTTCCAGGTCGGACAGACTCCCGGAGTCGGCGCCAAGTTCGCAACGATCGCCAAGCTGAACAAGGTCATCCTCAAGCTGAACGTTACCAGCCAGGATATCGGCTACTTCAAGAAGGGCGCTTCTGCAACCGTGACCGTCGCCGGAGAAACACTCAAGGGAAAAGTCACGCTCATTCCTCTTGCCGCGGACCCAGTCACCCGTTTCTTCCCCGTCGAAGTGACCTTCGACAACAAGGGTAAAAAGCTCCTGCCAGGCATGTTTGTTTCCGCCGAACTCGACGCCCGCCAGGTGGAAGGCATCGTGGTTCCCGCCGAAGCTATCGTCTACCGTAACGGCCTGAATGCCATCTGGACCGTCGATGCCGAAGGCAAGGCACTCCGCAAGATCGTGAAGCTGGGTGTACAGACCAAGGACGACGTGCAGATTATTGAAGGTCTCGAAGGAGACGAAACCATCATTGTCGAAGGCCAGTCCAAGATGAACGACGGCGACAAAGTGCTGATCGTTGAATAGGAGATGATTCTGAATGATTAAGGCCAGTATCTATAAACCGATTACCATGCTCATGGTCATCTTGACCGTGGTGGTTTTCGGTCTCTATACCTACAGCATGATGGTGGTCGACCTGATGCCGAAATTCGACGTCCCCGTGGTCACCGGTACCATCATCTACCCGGGCGCAAACCCCGAAGAAATCGAGACGACCATCATCAAGCCCATCGAAGAACAGGTGGAATTGGTGGACGGTATCGACTACGTGCAGTCGATATGCCTTGAAAACTACGGTATCGTGGTCGCCATGTTCAACATGGGCATCAACGTGGACGTTGCGGCAAACGACGTGCGCTCCAAGATTGAACTTGCGGCAGCAGACTTTCCCGACGCCGTGGAAGCCCCGATTATCTCGAAGGTGGACATCAACGGTGCCGCCATCATGGCTATTTCGTTTACCGGACCGCTGAACTCTACCGAGCTCCGCCAGAAAGTCGAAGACGAAATCGAACCGCTATTCACCTCTGTTCCCGGCGTGGCAAGCGTAGACATTTTCGGTGGTACCACGCGCCAGATTTCGATTGAACTCGACAAGGACAAGATGATTGACCGCAATGTGGATATTGCGACCATCATGGGAATTTTCGGACAAGCGAACGTGAACAACCCCGTGGGTGAAGTCATCGGCAAACACAAGAATACGACCGTTCGTACCGCCGGTAAATTCACGAGCCTCGACGAAATGCGCGACATGGATATCCCGACCGCAAAGGGTGTCATCAAGCTTTCTGAAATCGCCGATGTCAAGGACACCGTCGAAACGATTACATCCGCTTCCCGCTTCAACGGAACAAACTCCGTATCGCTCGACATTAAGAAGCGTTCCGACGCTAACGTGGTGGAAGTTTCCAAGGGCGTTATCAAGCGAATGAACGAAATCCAGAAGACTCTCCCCGAAGGATTCGAACTTCACCTGGTGTACGACAAGTCCGAAGCGGTGAACGAAGCTATCGATAACGTGATCCAGAACATCATCATCGCCATCGGCCTTACTTCTATCTTGCTGCTCCTGTTCCTGGGCAAGTTCTCGACGATGATTATCGCCGCCATCACGATGCCGATTTCCGTGATTGGTGCATTCACCCTGATGTATTTTGCAGGATTCGGCATCAACATGATGTCGCTCATGGCACTCTCCAGTTCCGTGGGTCTATTGGTGACGAACTCCATCGTGGTGCTTGAAAACATCAACGAAAAGCTGAAGCTCGGGCTGGACCCGAAAGAAGCTGCCTACAGGGGCACCTCCGAAATCATGGTCGCCATCATGGCATCCACGCTCACAAACGTCTGCGTGTTCGTGCCGATTGCCTTCATGAAGTCCATCGCGGGTATCTTCTTTAGAACCTTCGGCCTTACCATGGTGTTTGCCACGTTCGTGTCGCTTCTGGTGACCTTCACCTTGACACCGCTTATGGCAGCCTACCTGTTCAAGGGCAAGAAGAAGGACGAAAACGGCAACATCATCGAAGAAAAGCCGGGCATCATTTCGCGCATCCTGGGACTCTTCCCCAAGTTGCTGAACGGCATCCGCTTTATTTACCTCAAGACCCTTTCGTTCTGCCTTTCGATTCCCGGCGTGCTCTTCCAGGTAGTCGCCCTTGTCGCAGGAATTTTCTTCGTGGGCATTCTCGCCAAGAACTTCCTTACGGTCGAAGTGATGCCGAAGCAGGACCAGGGCATGATTTCTGTGAAGCTTGAAATGCCCGTGGGTACTAACATCGAAACAACCGACAGTGTAGCACGCATCATCGAAAGCCGCATCAAGGACGTTCCTGAAATTGTGCACTACAGCATGAACGTGGGTGGTTCCAACGGTTTTACGACCGTAAACCAGGCTACCATGCGTGTCAAGCTCCTGAAAGACTGGGAAGGCCGTACCCGCAGCACCGACGACATCGTCGATTCGCTACGCCCTTACCTTGCAAATATTCCTGATGCATTTATTTCGATCAAGTCTACTTCCGCTTCTGAAATGCAGAACAACGCCGCTGGCGACGTGGTGCTCGAAGTGAGCGGTTTGCACGCCGACTCTGTGGTAAAGGCATCCGAAATCGTGATGGACAAGATCAAGGAATCCATCGACGGTATTGTTGACGTGAAGATGAGCTACGAAGCGGGTAAGCCCGAAATCCGCCTTCTCCCGAACCGTCAGGCACTCGCCGACTACGGCGTGACCCTCAAGACCGTTGCCACCTACAACTATATTGCTGTGAGTGGCTACGAAGCGGGACAGTTCACCGATAACGGCGAAGAATACGATGTCTATGTGCGTATGCAGGAAAAGGACCGTCAGAGCCATGGCGACATCGAAGCTTTGCCGATTATGACTCCGAAGGGCTACGTAAACGCAAGTGAGCTCTTCTATATCGAAGACGGCGCAGGCCCGACCCGTATTGACCGCAAGCGCAAGATGAGACGCGTTGACGTTTCGATGAACCTGCTTCCCGGCCACACCACCGGTGAAATTATGGGCAAGATCGGAACGCTCACTGCAGAAATGAAGGACCAGGTTCCCGAAGGAATTTCGTTTGGCTTCGGCGGTAACGCCGACATGCAGAACGAAATGGTGGACGAATTCAAGACCGCCATCCTGATGGCCATTATCCTCACCTACATTTTGCTGATTGCGCTCCTCGAAAGCTTCGCCCAGCCGTTCATCATCATGACGACGATCCCGATGGGTGCTATCGGCGTGGTGCTTTCGCTTATCTTTACCGGCAAGGCTCTTTCGATGATCGCCCTCATGGCTATCGTGATGCTTATCGGTGTGGTGGTGAACAACGCCATTCTACTCCTTGACGAAGCAAACCGACTGCTCCGAAGTGGCGCTATGGGACGTCGTTCTGCCATCATGACTGCAGGCAAGACGAAATTCCAGCCGATTGTGCTTGCGACATTTGCCTCTGTGGTGGCCCAGCTTCCGCTCGCATTCGCTCTCGGTGGTAACGTGGCCGCCATGACCCAGCCGATGGGTATCGCCTCTGTGGGTGGCTTGATTGTGTCCGCCATCCTGACGATGTACCTGGTGCCGACCTTCTTCTGGCTCCCGAACGCCATTACAAGCAAGGTAAAGAGCAAGGCGAACAAGATTATGGCCAAACGCCATCGCAGCTAAAACTCAAGTTTAGACAATAGAGAGAGAAACAAGTCCCGGCAGTAAGCCGGGACTTTTTACTATATTCTGACCTATGAAAATTTCCGACCGGACATTGGGCTATATTTCGCTCGTGGCGCTTATCGGCCTTTTTGCGCTTATCGCCTACTGCATGTGGAATGCTCATCACGAAGCCAAGACCATCATCCAGGTCGATTTCGACGACTTAGGTTCACTGCAACCCGAAGACCAGGTAACCATCCGTGGCTACACGGTCGGCACAATTGGAAAAGTCCAATGGCTCGGCGACCGGGCCCGCGTCCAGATCAAGTTTAACCAGCCGATTGTCATCCGCGAAGGCACCCAGTTCAACAACATTAACTACGCCATTATGGGACAGCGCGGCATCGAGGTGATTCCCTCAAAAACAGGCAAAGTCCTCCCCGATGACTATATCCACCAGGGGCATTTTGAGCCGGGCCTTGCCGAAGCTTTACGCCAGATCGAAATGGTCAACGAGCAGATTACCTCTATCCGAGAATTAGTCCTCTTGGTCATCAAGGGAGACTCGACGCATCTACCGGCAAGTCAGATATTCGAAGAAATGCTAACCAACATTGAATCGGCCCTGCAAAACACCGAACAGACTCTAAGAACGCTGCAGCCCACTCTCAACAGCCTCTTCTTGCAAATCAATTCGGCGAGTGCGAATATCACCGAAGCTTCTTTGCAGGCGGACTCCGCCATCCGCAGCATCACCGAAGCCGTTAATGCAAAAATGCAACTTGCCGAAAGCGCCTTAAAGACCATTTCGGACGGGGCGCAAAAGACAAACGACCTTATCGCCCAAATCGAAACACACACCCTGTATAGCAAGGTTCTATACTCCTCCGAAACAGTGGACAAGGTAAACGAGCTCGTATTCAAGCTCAACGAACTTGTGCGTGCCATCGATACCAAGGGCATCAAGATGCTGGACGAAAACGGCAATCCGATCAAGCCTTTCACCTGGAAAAACCTGAACATCATCGGTAAGACCGCTCGCGAAAAAGCGCGCGAACGCAGCGAAAAGGGCGAAGCCCTCCCCGAATAAAGATGGACCTGAGTAATCTACCCAAGATGGGACCGAAGAGCCTGGAAGCCTTCAAGGCGGCAGGCATCGTATCGCTCGCCGATTTTCTATACAATATCCCGCGTACATACCTGGACCAGACCAAGGTGACACCCATCGGCAACCTCCATGTAGGAGAACGCGCCGTCGTTATCGGAACCATTCAAAGAGGAGGCATCCTGCGCGGACGTTCCAGCCGCTTTGTAGCGACACTCACCGACGGCACAGGAGAAATCACGCTGACCTTTTTCAAGGGAGCCTCGTACCAGAGCAGGCGGCTTCAACCCGGTACACGATGGCTTGCAACGGGCATCGTAGGCGAATATCGCGGATTGCAGATGACGCACCCCGATATGCAACCGATGGATTCGGACGAGCAGTTCAACGGGCAGATACTGCCGGTGTATTCCATGACCGAGGCAATGACCAAGGCACGCATCACGCAGAAATCCCTACGCAACTGGTACAACGTCATCTTTCATTTTCCGGCCCTTACTTTATCTGGAATCTGTCCCAGGGAACTGACGGACTATCTGCATTTCAATCCGGTCCTGAAGAATCTCGCCGTCTTGCACAAGCCCGCCGATTTTGAATCCATTCGCAAATCGAAATTTGAACTTAAAATTCTGGAACTACTCCCCTTCTGTCTGCGTATGATCAAGCGTCGCGAGAACCAGAAAATTCGCGGACACGAAAGGCAAATTGACCTGGGACAGGTGATGCTCGCCAAGTCCCGCTTGCCATTTAGCCTGACAGGCGGACAAGATGCAGCACTCAACCGAATCATCGACGGTTTGAACGGGAAAAAACAGTTCCACGCCTTGTTGCAAGGAGACGTGGGGTGCGGCAAGACGGTTGTTGCGATGCTTTCGATGCTAGCTGTGTGCGGTGCCGGCGAGCAATGCGCCCTGATGGTACCGACCGATATTCTGGCTCGACAGCATTTTAAGCAGATGAAGCCGTTCTTCGAAGCGGCAGGAATGCGCATTCAACTGTTGGTTGGGGCAACTCCCGCCGCCGAAAAGCGTCAGATTCTGGGCGAATTGCAGATGGGGCTTTGCCAAGCCGTCATCGGAACGCACGCTCTGTTTTCCAAGGACGTTACATTTGCAAAACTCGGATTCGTGATTATCGACGAACAGCACCGCTTTGGCGTGAACCAGCGCGAAGCATTGCTCTCTAAAGGCGAATACCCCGACATGCTCGTGATGAGCGCGACGCCCATTCCGCGAAGCCTCGCCATGACACTTTACGGTGACTTGCAGGTGATTTCGATCAAGGAAAAGCCAGCCGGAAGAAAACCCGTCAAGACACGACTCGTAAGCCCCGACAAGCGAAACGACATGAAGAAGTTTATCTGTAACGAGGCGAAAGGCGGGAACCTCTGTTACTGGATTGTAAGCCGAGTCGGAAGCGACGACGAAGGAAACGCTCGAAGCGTCGAGGACGTGGTGCAGGAGTTGCGAGCATTCGACCCGTCGGTTGTCGTGGAAGGCATTCACGGGCAGATGGACGAAGAGGAACGCGACGGAATTTTAAAGCGATTCGCTGCAGGGAAAGTCCATATCTTAGTGGCGACGACGGTAATTGAAGTTGGCGTCAATGTTCCCGAGGCGAACATCATGGCGATCGACCAGCCCGACCGATTCGGGCTGGCGCAGCTGCACCAGCTGCGCGGGCGTGTTGGCCGCGGCGACGTACAGGCATGGTGTTTCCTGATGCTTCCGGAAGATGCTTCCGCGGACAACACGCTCGATCGCCTTACCCAGTTCAGCCACACCGACGACGGCTTTGAAATCGCCGAACTTGACTTACAGACTCGCGGAGCGGGCAACCTCGAAGGCAACGAGCAGAGCGGCAGTTGGGTGTTCCGCTGGTTTGACTGGATTCATGACCAAGAACTTATCGCCGAAACCCTGCAGATGGCGGAAAACATCTTGAAGGATAAAGACTCCTTCGACGAGGATGCCCGCGAAAAAATCCAGCTCTGGTACAGCGAAAAGAAATCTGCTAACGAAGACGGCGTGCATTAATTACTAAATTTGGGCCATGAATTTCAAGGACCGCATTATCCGCGCTACGGGCAAGAAGACGCCCTTCCGCCTGATTGTCGTCGACTTGACCGCGACGATGAACGAAATCGGCAAAAAGCATAACGCACAGGGTTTCGCCCTCAAGCTCCTCGCCGAAAACTCCATCGCAAGCATTTTCTTGAGCGCCTCGCTCAAGTTCCCGGGCACCGTGAGCTTTACCACCCGTTTTTCGGGCGAAATCACGCTGGTGCAGTCGGACTCCACGCCGCAGGGCCTGGTGCGCGCCATGATTCCGCAGCCGGAACTCCAGGCTGTTGGCGGTAACGAACCCGCCCTGATTCCGCAAAGCGTGCGCGTCGTCAAGCTGAACGAACAGGGCAAGCGCGTCCACGAAAGCATTATCGAGGCTCCCGCCGTATCGATGGGCCAGAACCTCGCCACCTACCTTTTGCAGTCCGAACAGATCCGCTCGGCCGTGGGCATCGAAGCCGCCTTCAACAAAGAAGACCCGAGCAAGCTCGACTACGCCGCCGGTTTCTACATCGAAGCCTTCCCCGACCTCGAAGACAAGGACATCAACCTAATCGAAGTCATCATCCAGAACTTGCCGAAATTCTGCGACATGAACACGCCCGAAGGCTTTGACCTCGACGAGCTGCTGGACCAGCTGCGCGGCCCCTACGAAATCGACATCGTAAAAGAAATCGACCCGAAGGCTTACTGCCCCTGCAGCCGCGAACGCACCGTGGCAACGCTTGCAACACTCCCGCTCAAGGACTTGCAGGACCTCGAAAAAGAAGGCAAGGACCTCGAAGTGATTTGCGACTTCTGCCGCACCCCGTACCAGATTACGCTTGCGGATTTAAGAGAAATTATTAAGGAACGAAAGAAATAAACGTTAAGGAGATCCCCGCCTTCGCGGGGATGACATTAGTATGTTCACAAAGCAATGTGTCGTTACCCTGGACCTTGAAGGTGTCCTCGCCCCTGAAATCTGGATCGCCGTCGCCGAAAAGACCGGCATCAAGGACCTGCGTCTGACTACGCGCGACATTCCCGACTACGACGTGCTCATGAAGGGCCGCATCAAGATTCTCGAACGCGAAGGCATCAAGCTTTCGGACATCCAGAACGTGATCGCAAACCTCGGCTTGCTCGACGGCGCCCGCGACTTTATGGACAAACTCCGCGACGAAGCCCAGGTGATTATTCTTTCGGACACGTTCCAGGAATTCGCCTACCCCATCATGAAGAACCTCGGATTCCCGACGATCTTCTGCCACAACCTGGAAGTCGAAAACGACATGATCAAGGGTTACCACCTGCGCCTCAATGACCAGAAAACGAAGGTCGTGAAGCACCTACAGGACCTGAACTTCAAGGTGTTCGCGAGTGGCGATTCCTTCAACGATACGGGCATGCTCAAGCAGGCCGACAAGGGCTGCTTCTTCTGCGCACCGGACTCCATCGTGGCCCAGTTCCCGCAGCTGGATTCCACCAAGACCTACGCCGAACTCCTGGAAAAATTCCACCAGTTCCAGGCAACGCTGTAATTAGTAGACAGTAGGAAGTAGACGGTAGACAGAAAAAGGGGGAAGCTCCGCCCCCTAAAACCCCCAGCGTTACAACTCCCAATCTTCTTTTTTTATACAGCGAAGAGAATAATAACCATTGGATGTGGATATCGTATTCTTTTCATCCTAGCCATTAAGATCAATATCGAACAACTTCATACTTCCATACAAATCGTATGTTGAAGTAATCCATTGTCTATATCTTCCCAAATCGTGAAAAATGTACCCTATGGGCTCGCCTGTACTTGGGTTTTCTTTAATATAAGCCATTCCGCCAAATAAAGAAACATCCATACATTCGCTATTTTTGAAATGTTTGAGACCATCCATATGATCAATGATTTCATTCCATTCAGCCAAGGTGGGAACGCGCCATCCATTGGGGCAAATGGAATCAATAATATCTGGATTAAACGTTCCATAGTTTTTTTGCTTGGTGTTCATATACTGTACAGAATACAGCCTTCCATAGATGTCGCAATTGCTTTGCTGTTCATCATAGCAAGTGCTAGTTTCCGCTGGGTAATTCAGGTTTTGGTCCATCCACACTCTATCGCCAATGGTGATGTATTTATACACTTGACCATCTCGAACATCTTGGAATGTTCCACGCCCGCTTTCTGGACATACTTCAGATGCATCGAAACTGGAGGATGAGTCTGTGCAAGCGGTCATTAATTCCAAGCCCGCAAGCAACACAAGTAAGAAATTGTTTAACACCCCGTAACCAAGCATAACCAAAATTAGCCGATTTTGTCATAATCTGACAAGGCAAAGAAATTGATCACCAAAGTTAACGAATCGTCCACAGCAGGTAAAGCGGCAAGCTTACCGTTGAACAACCTTCGCAATCGTTCACGGCGAGGTTCTTGAGCGAAAGCTTGTACCCCTTTTCCGGTGCAAATTTCTTGCAGAACTGCTTATAACTCTTCGCTTGCGTGTTGGTTGCCGCTTTGACTTCGACAGGAACCGCTTTCCCGTCATTTTCAAAGAGAAAATCAAGTTCCGCGCTGTTTCCCGAGCGCCAGAAATACGGGTTCTTTCGCATACAGAGCAATTCATTCAGAACATAGTTTTCTGTGACGGCACCCTTATTCGTATTGGGCGTACCGTCCATCAAGATATCCTTGTAGCCCAGTGAGAGTCTGCGGCCCAGCAGACCGATGTCCGAAAGGTACACCTTGAAATTCGTCACATCCGAATTTGCAGACAAGGGAACTTCCGCATTCTGCACTAGTTCAACCAAATGAATAAGCCCGGCATTTTTGAGCCACTGTAGCGCGGCCTCAAGTTCGTGAGCCCGTTTGCCGTTCTTTACATGCGAAAACATGAATTTGTTGTTTTCCTTGGCAAGTTGCTTGGGCACAGAATCCCATATCATGCGGATTTTTTCAATTTCATTTACGGGAGCGTGCTTCGAAAAATCGTCCGCGTAGTCTGCAAGAATTTCATCCTGGATTTCTCCCACGGTTTCAAAATTTCTGGAGGTTGCGTACTCGTTCACCGCTTCGGGCATCCCGCCTACAACAAGATATTCCTTCAGCAGGCGTTCCATGGGCTTTGCATAGACTTCGGGAATCGTCCGATCAATAGGCCACTCAGCAAAGAGCTCGATGTATTTTTCTTCACCACAGGCTGTCAAAAATTCCTTGAAATTCATCGGGAACATCTGCATGCGGTTGACTTTCCCGACAGGGAACGAAATATTTTCGCGACGGAGAGCAACGCCGAGCAAGGAGCCCGCGCATGCCACATGGAGTTCCCGCATGTTTTCGCAGAAATATTTCAAGGAAGTAATTGCCCGCGGAGCTTCCTGGATTTCATCAAAAATCAGGAGAGTCTTGCCGGCCTCAATTTTGCTTTGCGTAAGCAGCTCAAGCTCCCTGACAATCCTCTCTACATCAAAGTCATAATCGAAAATGGCAGCGAACTTGTCGCTAGACTCAAAGTTGATGTAGCATACGTTATCGAAGTATTTTGCGCCGAATTCCTTTAAGGTATGGGTCTTGCCGCATTGGCGAACTCCCGTCAGAAGCAGGGGCTTCCGGCGCTTGCTATTTTTCCAGGTGACCAAATCTTTTAAAAATTCGCGTTTCATGCCTTTAATATACAAAAGTCATAGGACTTTTGCAACATAAATTACATTTTTCATAGGACTTTTTACATAAATCTTGCGTTTTCGGCACGAAATGCAGTCCGGACGCATCGCATTCCCAAAAGCAATTCCACTTTCATCGACAAGTGTATTCTTTTTTTATATTAAGTCACAAAAAAAACAGACTTCAAATAATGCGCTATTTTCTTTTCCTTTTGTTCCTTGTCCCAACAGTCCACGCTATCACCTGCACGGAAGGGCTGCTGATGTATTACAAAGATTGGTATGGGCTTTATTTAGGAGGAACAGACGCCATCCTTGATAGTACTTTTTTCACCTACGACGGAGATTTTTTTCGTTCCGAGAAAATTCTAAGAGAAAAAGACTACGTAAGATCAGTAGTTAAATCGAATGAAGACGGAATAACCCAGACCGATACGACGATTCAGTTTTATCTAGTAGACGATTTAACTACTCTCTCCGACCGCAGCATCGCCTCTAAAAAAATTTTAGGCGACACGGTATTTATCGAAACACTCATAAGTGGAACTCTAACCAAGGAATCCTCTATAGTAGGATCAAGAACAACTAGGGATTCTTCAAAAATTTATAAAGACGGTGTTGTTCTTAATTATTCAGAATTCTCACAAAAAGAGGGTGAAGATAACTTTTACCTAGGTCACATTGAAGTATCATTAAAAAACGACACCTTGTTCAATCTGCATCTTGGATCAGAAGACGGCGCACCGATGGATACTGCCAGTTTTGAAATTTATGTTACCGACCCAAATGACAGCCATATTTGCCACGAATTCTACCGAGTTCATGATTGCGAAGATGGTTGCACAGATAGCAACGGGAATCCGATAAAAGATGGAGACATTGTACAGTCATACGACCACACCATTACAGAAAATAAAAACGGGTTCATGATAGAAGAAATCCGACACAACGGAACGAACCAATACTTCATGATTTATTCCGATGGGACAACAACATCCATTGCAAAGCGACCTGCCGCAAAAATGAACAGACTCCGCCGCGACTTCTACTTTGACACCAAGGGGCGGAAGCACCAGAAAATCGTTCCCTACAGGGTATTTTTCTAACTAGAAAACGCCGGGGAAACCCAGCGTAATCCGTCTATAGGCATGTCGTCTAAGGGGCAACCTACTGTTGCGGAACCCACTTAAACTCAATTCCACTAACATTGCCATAATCATCGCTAAAACGATAGGACAATGAATAAGATTGGTTTTCGTCATCCATCGGTTTCTGAGTTCATCCGCAACGAAACAGAAGATGTTGTCGACAAATCATACGATTTCGCATGAACATAGCCATCCTCCGTTTTCTCTTCACAAACATCATGTCCTTCAAATAAGTCTGCTGGTCCACTTTCAAGGGAGTGTTTATGAAACACTTCTGTATCATATTTTTATTTCAGAAAAAAAAATCTAAAAAAATTGCCATTTTTATTGCATATTCAGCATTTTTGTTTTATTTTTGCAGACATGAGGCCTATTACCGAATATCAGGATTACCGTGAGTATATGCGAGATTTCTATGCTGAACACAAGAAAAATTCGTATTTCACTTGGCGAAAATTTGCAAGTCTCGCCGGGTTTGCTTCTCCCGCATACTTAAAACTGGTCAGCGATGGGAAAACGAGTCTCAGTAAGCCGGGCATAGCCAAAGCGGCACGAGCCATGGGACTCGAAGGTTTTGACTACACCTATTTTACCTTGCTTGTGAAATTCGGAAACGCTAAAAACGACAGCGAAAAAGAATCGGCTCTCCGGGAACTCGAACGCGAAGCGCGAATAAACAAGATTCGCATCGTCGATGCAGACGCCTTCCGCTATTACGAAAATCCAGCCTACCCGATTATTCGCGAACTCGCACCCCTTATGCCAAACGCTTCATTTGGAGAAATTGCGTCCAAAGTAAAACATGAAATTACGGCTGCACAAGTCCGCGACATTCTCCAATTTCTTGTCAAGGCGGATTTGCTCAAAAAGAACGACGATGGAACTTACGAGCAAACACAAAAAGCCGTCAAGGGGTCCAAGGAAACGATTCCCCTGGTCATCCGCACGATGAACCGAAAAATGTCCGAATTGGCGTTTCAATCCATAGCCAAGGATTCCGTGGAAGAGCGCAACTTTTCAGGAATTACCATGGGGATAAACAAATCTGTTTACGACCGCATTACCAAGGAAATTGACATCTTCCGCAAAAAGATTATTGACATCGCAAACGAATGCCGAGATATTGATCAGGTCTATCAAATGAATTTGCAGGTGTTTCCCCTTACAGACAAGGCGACCACCTCAGATAAAAGGAGACGCAAATGAACACGACAAAACTCCTAATCGCATTATCGACAACTTTGTTCTGGGCTTGCACCGAAAAGCCGAACGAAGCGGGAACCACTGAAATTGAGAACACAATGGCAGGAAACCCCGGCGAGATTTCGACACCGGACGACAGCGGCCAAGCTTCAGAAGCGTTCGCCACGGATACGAAAAACGGATTGAAGTTAGGCTCTTGTCTCGCCGGCTTGGGAGATTCACCCTCTTTGGCAAAGCGAGCCGCCAAAGCAGCAACTATCGCAGAATACTCTTCCAATGGTTTACCCAAGGCGTATATTCTTAACGACGGTAACGGAAATTACCAGGTATTCGTCTTAAACATAATGGACCTATGCTATGTCGAGGCGGATCTCCTGACAAAACGTTCGGGCGACACCTTGAAAATCGAATATGGCCCCGACCGTGTGGAATCGACATGCACGTGCTATAGCGACCACTGGTTCAATATCGCCCCCGAAAACAAGGACATCAAGTATTTCAGGTTCAGCGGAAAAATCTACGAAATCGATCCCGGTCCCGCTCCAGAACCTTCGAAAAAAGTAAAAAAAGCAGACGAAGGCCCTGAACTGACAGATGCCCGAGACGGACAAGTTTACAAGACGATTCAACTCGGCGAACAGACCTGGATGGCCGAAAATCTCAACTTTGAAATTGAAGATGGTGTCCAAAGTTGGTGCAACGGAAATAAAGGCGAAAACTGCGATAAGTACGGTCGTCTATACACACTCGCCGCCGCAAAGACAGCCTGCCCACCCGATTGGCACTTGCCTTCAGTTGATGAGTGGCCTACAAAGGGGAACGGCGGCTATTCGGCGTTTTACGCTTATGGAGTCGAAGGTTGGGGAAATGCAAAAGACGAATATGGGTTCGCCATTTTACCCGCAGGAAATTACTCCGCAACATTCCAAAATTTTCTTGAGCCGGGCCTTTTAGCATTCTTTTGGACATCCACAATAGACAAACTCAATCATAATTGTCCTAAAATGATTCATATTGGCGACGGTTCCGAAGGAATGGTTAGCGTCTGTAGCGACAACGAAAGCGACGGATTGTCAGTCCGCTGCGTAAAGGACTAATTTTGTATATAAATCCTTGCTTGAATTTGACAGCGGGCTGGAAAGCGTCGGATTGCCTTCTGTCCAGCTGACGCCTGTGGGTCTGGAACTTCCGTTTCCGTACGTAAGCTTGTACGCCGAACTGGGCGCAGGCTACCGCGGCTTCATGAGCGGCGGTATCGCTTTAAGAATCTAGTCGGTACAACTCTTTGGGGATTAGGGACCAGGCCCCTAGGCGGGGCCACCCCACCCTGGTGGCCATGCGCACTAAAGAGCCTTACTCTAAGTGCTATCCGCCCCCTAAAACCCCTGTAAGCGAAAGTAGCATCTATGCGGGCTTGGCTACGACCGAGCATCAAAGGTTTCTGCAAAAAAAGCAATTCCACTTTCATCGACAAGTGTATTCTTTTTTTTATATTAGGTCACAAAAAAAAACAGACTTCAAATGATACGCTATTTTCTTTTCCTTTTGTTCCTTGTCCCAACAGTCCACGCGATCACCTGCACAGAAGGACTGCTGATGCTTCAACAAAGTATATTCGGACTTTATTTTAATGAAGATGCCTCCTATGACGGTTTCCGAGTGAATTACATAAACAGTGAAGATTTTGAATCACAGAAATTAATATATGAAAAAGAGAAAATCTTAAAAATAAATGAATCTTTCAATCAAGGAAAGTTCAATTCAGATACAAGCTTATTTTTCTATCTAATAAACGATATCTCAAACCCAGCCGACAGTAGCATAGCCTATAAAAAAAGTTTTCTTGGCGACACTGTAGTTATCGAAGCAATCGTCGATGAACCAGACTACGAAGAAGATTCACGCATCTCACAACAATCTATCAAGATGTTTAAGAACGGCGTAATTAATAGATCTTGGGAATCTAATGGAGAAAACGACTCTTACGAAGGTTGCACAGAAATCATCCTGAGAAACGACACTCTGTTCAGATTAAATCTCGGATCAGAAGACGGAGCACCGATGGACACAGTCGATTTTCATTTTTATGTTGCCGATTCAAATGACAACCACACGTGCCATGAATATTATAAAGTTGACTGTTGGACAAATTCTTGTTTTGACAAAAAAGGAAATTCTGTCAAAAAAGGTGACATAGGCCAATCTTACGATCAAACTATTACAGAAACAGAAAATGGCTTTGTAATTAAACAAATTCAAAAAGAAGAAATACGTCAATGGAATGTAGTATATTCAAACGCGAGTACAACATTCATTGCAAAACGGCCTGCAGCAAAGATGAACAGACTTCGCCGCACCCTCTACTTTGACACCAAGGGGCGGAAGCACCCCAAAGCCGTTCCCTACAGGGTATTTTTCTAACTCAATTCTTCACGCAGCGGACACTGACGCCGGCGTCCTTGTAGTTTTCGAACAATGTCGCTGCATCGTTTTCGTAACGCAAAACCAAGGTGATTGACTCGTCGTCATCGACTTCGGTGGCGCTCCAGAAGAAGGCTCCCGAATTGACAAATGACTGATGCGTCTTGCCCCGTTGCGGAAGGCGCACGCCGCCCGGCAATGCGGTAAAGCCGTAATCGTCGGTGCCGTCTTTGTAATGCCCTTTATCGCTCCAAGTATTCGTGGCCTTGAGAATCTTCCCTGCCGTCGAGGAATCTCCGACAAATTCAATCAGCGTATTCCATTCAGCCTGACGCGGCAAATGCCAACCACCGGGGCACGCCGTTTTCGCTTCGTCCCAGGAATAAAGGCAACCGAACAAGGTCATATATTCCTTTTCGCCGCAGACTGCGTTTCCCGTTTCATAATCAAGGTTTTCGGCCATCCAAACTTGATTGCCGATTTTCACAGTCTTGTAAGCCTTGCCGTCGCGCAAGTCCTTGAGGGTATTCGAGGAGGATTCGTATTCACTGTTGGCGCCGTTGCCAGAATCGCTGTTGCCTGAATTACTCGAATTTCCGTTTGCAGCAGTCGAGGAACCGTCGCCACTACAGGCGACAAGGAACAAGGCAAAATAAATGGAGATCCTTCGACTCCACTTCGTTACGCTCAGGATGACACTCTGTTTCATAAATTCTCCGTTATCCCTAAAAATGTTTTTTCATGGCAAATTTAATTTATTCAGGGATTTTGTTTTGTATATTATCGCAAAAAAGGAGGACTTATGAAGCTCTATACAACAGACTTTATTACCGGCAAAGAAATTGAAACTCTTCAGATGGTGCGCGGGAGCGTTGTCTTTAGCAAGAACGTGGTGCGCGACGTATTTGCCGGGCTCAAGACGCTTGTGGGCGGCGAAATCGCCGGCTACACCGAGATGCTGAACGACGCCCGCAATATCGCCATCGAACGTATGGAAAACCAGGCCGGGATGATTGGAGCAGACGCCATCGTGGGCGTACGCTTCGCAACCGCCTCAGTGATGGCAGGTTCCGCAGAAATCATCGTCTACGGCACCGCTGTAAAGTTTAAGAAATAAAAAAAGCTGCTATCACACATTTTCGCCCGATGATTGCAATCGGGTTTTATTTTGTATATATTTATGTCTAAATGGAGGCCCAACAGGCCAAACGGAGGAAACTTGTTCTATAAGCATTGGAAAAAAATTGCACTTACGTTGACCGCCCTGTTCTGGGCAGGTTGTGAAGACTCTGCTTCTGAAGCAGTGTGTCTTTACGGTCCCGACCCCAATTATAGCAGCGCCACCGAAAACCCGGCGTCCAGTTCTAGTACGGATGATGCGACGACGTCCAGTTCCAGCGCCCCTTCGACTAGCTCAGGGACCGAAGAAGAAAGTTCCAGCAGCGAACTTATGCAAATGGCTCTCGACTATGGTGTCCCGTACTACCTTGACGACAGAGACACGGTTCTTACCCTTAAGACACTTTGCTTTAACGATAGCGTGCAAAATACTGAAGGCCGGATGTTCAAGATTATCGACTGCATTGACGGAAACAAATACCTGAGGGACCCCTCTGCTGCGGGTGCGGAAGGCGTCGAGCTCCCCGAAGGAGTCCAGGTGTTCGCCCCGAAGGCGGGTAGCGATAAAGCCCCGAACTGCACAGAAAATGGTGACGTCTGCATCGAACGGAACCCGAATATTTCCGAAGAACTGGATTCGCTTGCAGGTTGCCACCCCATCATCGACTGCCCCGAAAAGTCGGATGCAACCTATATAAAAGTTGATTAGATTATGCAACTCTCTCTTAAAAAGAAACTCGCTCTCGAAGCTTACCGCCTTTACCGCCACAACGAAATCAAGGCGCACCCGCTCACGTATTTTTTCTGGGAATGCACGCTGCGCTGCAACTTGCACTGCCTGCACTGCGGTAGCGACTGCGTGAAAGACGCCATCCCCGACATGCCTCGCGAAGACTTCATGGGCGTGCTGGACAAACTCGCCCCGCACATTGATCCGAAGCATTTTATCGTGGTGATTACCGGCGGCGAACCCTTGATGCGCCAGGATCTCGAAGAATGCGGGCAAGAAATCAAGAAGCGCGGATACCCCTGGGGAATGGTCAGCAACGGCCTTGCGATGACGCCTGAACGCTACACCAAGCTGCTGAATGCAGGGCTGCGCTCGCTCACGATTAGCCTGGACGGCCTCAAGGAAAGCCACAACCATTTCCGCGGCGCCCCCACGAGTTTCAACAACGCGCTCCGCGCCATCGACATGGCTGCCCACACGCAAGGCCTCACCTTCGACGTAATGACCTGCGTGAACCGCCAGAACCTCAAGGAGCTCCCGAAGATTCTTGACATTCTCCTGAAAATCGGCGTGAAGCGTTGGCGCATCGCGACGGTGTTCCCGAAGGGCCGCGCGAAGGACAATCCGCTGTTCCAGCTCACGAACCAGGAATTCCGCCAGGTGTTCGATTTTATCCGCGAAGTCAAGAAACTGAACGTCATCAACGTGAACTACGGCTGCGAAGGCTTCCTCGGCAGCTACGAAAAAGATGCCCGCAACTACCCGTTCTTCTGCCGTGCCGGCGTGAACGTCAGTTCCGTGCTTTGCGATGGCAGCATTTCCGCCTGCCCGAGCCTCCGCGGCGATTACATCCAGGGCAACATCTACAAGGACGACCTCTGGGACGTATGGCAGAACCGCTACCAGGTGATGCGCGACCGCAGCTGGGCGAAAATCGGCGACTGCAAGACCTGCAAGTACTGGCGCTACTGCGAAGGCTCCAGCCTACATCTCCGTGATGAGAAAACTAAGGAGCTCGCTTATTGCCATGTAGCGAGACTCGAAGCCGCTGGTGCATAACATTTCTCAAAAAAATTCAACAAAAAAAGCCGTGTCCCGCAAGTCGGACACGGCTTTTCCCGACAGGATTTCCTGCTGGGGCTAGGGCATGACCGCAGTATTGTTCTTAACCCCCAAACAATCCCCAACGGTCATCTATTTTCCAAACCACTCCCTAGCTATTGGGCGTTATGGCCTGTAAATAAAATAGGTTTTTAGCTTTCTATATCAAATACTTCGTAAAGACAAAGTGTTGTTCGCCATTACAACAGTTTATTCATTCGCAAAAGAAAGAATCGATACTCAAAAAACCCTTATTTTTCGCTTATTTCGCAAATTTGCATACATCAATGCACCAATTTTTAGATATTATTTAAGGTGATGGATCAAACGAGCCTGACATCAAATCAAACGCACATTATCGATGTGCTTCTAAAGAAGAATCCTAACCTGGATCGTGGGATTCTTGAAAAAGCTGTTGCCTTTATTGCAGAGGCTCACGAGGGGCAGTACCGCAAGAGCGGAATGCCCTACACCGAGCACCCCTACGAAGTAGCCAAAATTCTTGCAGACCTAAAACAAGACCAATCAACGGTCCTTGCAGGGCTACTCCACGACGTGGTTGAAGATACCAACCACTCCCTTGAAGAAATTGCTGAAAAATTCGGCGACGACACCGCCTTCATGGTCGATGCCGTTACCAAGATTACCGCCGCCCAGGAATCGAGCAAGACCGCCCAAAAAGCGGAAACCTACCGTAAACTGATCATCGCCATGGCGAAAGACCCCCGGGTCATCATGATCAAGATCGCAGACCGCATCCACAACATGCGCACCATGCGATACATGAAGCCCGAAAAACGGCAAGCCATTGCGCAAGAAACTCTCGACATCTACATTCCGCTCACCCACCGTTTCGGCCTCTACAAGCTGAAAAACGAGCTGGAAGACCTAAGTTTCAAATATGTCAATCCCGACGAATACCAGAAACTGGTGGACTTGCTCATCGAGAACAAGGAATCCCGCGAAAAGTATATCCAGTCGGTCATCGGCCCGTTGCAGATCAAGATGGCTCTCGAAGACTTCGACTGCACCATCCAGGGGCGCACCAAGAACATTTACAGCATCTACAACAAGATGCTTAGCCGCGGATGCCAGTTCGAGGACATTTTTGACATTTTCGCCATCCGCATCATTGTAGAGACGATTCCCGAATGCTACCTGGCCTTAGGCTACGTCCACAACCTGTGGACCCCGCTGCAGAGTCGCTTCAAGGACTACATCGCGACCCCGAAGCCGAACCTTTACCAGAGCATCCACACCACCGTAATCGGCCCCGAAAACAAGATGGTCGAAGTCCAGATCCGTACCAAGGACATGGACCTGACCGCCGAAAAGGGATTCGCCGCCCACTGGGCCTACAAGATGGAAACCCAGCACGAGGGCGAAGAACTGGAATGGCTGAACCACATGGTAAAGCTCCAGTCCGAAATTTCGGACTCCAAGGAATACCTCGATTTCTTGAAGGTGGACCTGAAGCCCACCGGAATGACGGTCTTTACGCCCAAGGGCACCTCGATTGAACTCCCGCAGGGGTCCATCGTTTTGGACTTCGCCTTTGCGGTCCATACCGAACTCGGCCTGCACTGCATCGGCGCAAAAATCAACGACGAGGTGGTGAACCTCGATACGGTTGTGGAACACGGCGCCACCATCCAGGTGCTCAAGAGCCCGAACCAAGAACCGAGTCCCGAATGGCTCGACATGGTGAAAACCGTAAAGGCCAAGCAGGAACTGCGCCGCTGGATGAAGAGCAGCATCATGAAACAGGCGCTCGACCTCGGCAAGGAAATTTGGGACCGCGAGCTCCGCCTACAAAAGATCGAAAAGGTCAAGCGCCCCACCGAAGAAAGCATCTGCAAGTATTTCGGGACGCCCACCATCGACGACTTCTACGAAAGACTCGGCCAGGGCGAACTTCCGCTGGCGGACATCCAACGATTCTTAAACGGTGGCGAAACCACGACCAAGGAATCGAACTCGCTTAGGTTCTTCCCTATGTTCAACAAGGACATGAAGGCCGACCGCAAAGATGAAATGCCCCTGCAAATTGGCCAGGAAACCAGCTTGGTGGTACATTTCGCCAAGTGCTGCAGCCCCGTGCCCGGCGACCCGATTGTCGGCGTATTGCGCCCGAAAATCGGTATCGAAGTCCACAATACGGACTGTCCGCAACTCAAGAATCTGCCCATGGAACAGCGCATCGCCGTCGAATGGAGCGAAGACATCAAGCATTCTTTCGAGGCGCACCTGACCATCGAGACCGAGAACCGCAAGAACATCACCTTCGACGTGCTGCAAGAACTCAAGCGCGCGAATGTGTTCCTCGAAAGGGTCTCCTCGGCAAGCAAGCATTATTCAGGCCGCATTAGGCTCGTGTTCAAGGCTTTCCGCAAGGAACAGGTCGATTCCATTATCACCGCCATCAAGAACATTAACGGCGTAAAACAGGTGGTCAAATCATGATAAGCAAACTCCACCATAGCGACTATACCTTAAAGAACCGCGCCTTCAACTGCCGTATGCGCAACCGCTATTACGAAGAAGTCTACTACGCGTTCAGGGCGATTTTTCCGAACGAAATCGCAGATCGTAAGGAACCGAATCCGGTGGCGGACACCATCTGGTTCCAGAGCCTGAGCAAGGAAATCAAGCGCTACGAAAGGCTGATCATGACCTGCCTCGAATATGCCCAGGCGGCAATCTTTTACGGCAAGAACGAAAACAAGGCAATGTATTCCAAGGACAAGCGTTGGGGTATATTGCAAGAAGAAATCTTCCTGGTTCATTTTTTGCAGGAGATGCTTTCGACCACACACTATGTTATCGCTCGAATTGACACCGACCAGATGCTCCAACGTTGGGCAGGCGAAATGCAGGACCTCAAGACCAAACCAGTCGCCTCGGGCTACGTGAACGCCATTCAAGAAAAGCTGAACGAAATGAACGCAGCGACCATGGATGAATTCAAGGACCTGTTACGGCATGTACTTGACCGATTCCAGATTGGCAACACGATATTTGGAACCGTACAAGAGCTACAGAACTTTTACTAAACGAGAGACGAAAGACAAGAGACACAAGAAATGTCAGAATACATCATACTTTCAATCTTCCTTTTCCTGGGCGCGTTTATCGCGGCAGCGGCTACCGTTACGGGGCTTCTGCTCGGCTACCGCACCAAGAACACCAAAAACAAGATGGCGCCCTACGAATGCGGTATGGAAACCATCGGAAACGCTCGAATCCAGTTCAAGGTGGGTTACTACCTGTTTGCGCTGCTGTTCCTCGTTTTCGACATCGAAGCGCTGTTCCTGTTCCCCGTCATGGCGAACTTCAAGGAGATTATGGCCGGGGGCACGATGCTCAACCCCTCGATCGTCATTATCGACCTAGTCATTTTCATGGCAATTCTCGTTTCGGGACTTGCCTACGCCTGGAAGAAAGGAATCCTTAAGTGGGAATAACCCTATGGGAATTATAAACCTAGCTCCTAAGATTTTAGATCCGATACCCGGTGGAAAGTACGTCGTCAACGCGGTTGACTACGTTGTCAACTGGGCTCGTGCAAACTCCATTTGGCCGCTCACCTACGGCACCAGCTGCTGCGCCATCGAAATGATGAGTAGCTCCATGGCCCGCTACGATATCGCCCGCTTTGGTTCCGAAGTGTTCCGCGCTTCGCCCCGCCAGGCGGACCTTTTCATTATCGCAGGAACCATTACCCGCCGTATGGCGCCCGCTCTCCAGATGCTCTGGGAACAAATGCCGGGCCCCAAGTACGTGCTCGCGATGGGCGCCTGCACCATCAGCGGTGGCCCGTTCATTTACGATAACTACGCTGTGGTGCGCGGGGCGCAGAACCTGATTCCGGTGGACGTATTCGTTCCCGGCTGCCCGCCTCGCCCAGAAGCACTGTTCCACGGTCTACTCACGCTCCGCGAAAAGATTTTGAAAGAAACCTGCCGTGACCCCTGGCACGAAGGCGAACCGAAGGATGTGTCCACTATGGACCGCTACCGCGAAGCCGCAAAGACCTGGGCCGCCCTTGAACGCATCAAGGACGAGGATATGGCCGAGGCCCGCGCGAAGTTCAAGGAAGAAAATCCCGATTACAAGAGCAGCTTCAAGCCTGTGCGCGTGAAAAAGGAAGACTTCCCCGAAGTGCCCCGCGTAGCCTGCAAGCGCTTTGGTATGAGCCAGCTTGATATCTACAAGAAGCTCAAGGCGAAGTTCCCGGACATCACCGTGCATACACACAGCGAAGACCCCATCGAAGATGTGGTGGCCGCCATGCCCGCCGACCGTCCGCTCGAAGTGATGATTAGCGTCGAAGACTACTTGCCCGCCGTGGAATACGTCAAGAACGATCCCGAATTCAAGATGAATTACCTGATCGACGTCACGGCAATCGACTACGACGACCACTTTGACATGGTGACGCAGCTCCGCAGTATCGAAAAGGGCCACAAGGTCTTCTTCTGCGTGCAAATCAAGAAGAACTTCGACATTCCCGAAGAAGAACGCCCCACAGCGCTGCTCGGAAGCGTTCCGACCATCAGCCACCTGTACCCGGGTGCCGAAGTCAAGGAACGCGAAGTCTACGACATGTTCGGCATCAACTTTGAAGGTCACCCCGACCTGCGCCGCATTTTCCTGGACAAGGACTTTGTAGGTTACCCCTTGCGCAAGGACTTTACCCACCCGCAAATGATCAAGAGGCCCGTATGAGTATGACAAGACTCCCGCCGGGATTCAAGATTACCCGCGATACCAATACCGAAGAATTTTTCATCAACATGGGTCCGCAGCACCCGAGTACCCACGGTGCACTCCGCCTCGCGCTGCGTATGGACGGTGAAACGATTGTAGAAATCGTACCGCACTTCGGCTACATCCACCGCGGCATGGAAAAGCAGGCGGAATCGATGAGCTACCTGCAGTACATCGCGATGTCCGACCGCCAGGATTACTTGACGGCCATCCAGAACAACCTGGGGGTCGTGATTGCACTTGAAAAAGGCATGAACATAGGCGTTACCGAAAAGGCCGAATACATCCGCGTGATGCTTTCGGAACTCGGCCGCATTGCGAGCCACCTGGTGTTCTTCGGCTGCTTCGGCGGCGACTTAGGCGGCCAGACCTGCTTGCTGTTCGGCTTCAAGGAACGCGAAATGATCCACGACATCCTTGAAGAAGTCACCGGGTCGCGCCTCACCACCAACTTCTTTAGACCGGGTGGCAGCCGCTTTGACGTTCCCGAAAACTTTATCGACCGCGTCAAGGCGTTCCTCAAGCACTTGGAAGGAGCGATGAAGGACTACGAAAGATTCCTTTCGAAGAACATCATCGTGCTCGAACGTAGCAAGGGCATCGGCATCCTTTCCGCCGAAGACGCCATCGCTTACGGTTGTTCCGGCCCGGTACTCCGCGCAAGCGGCGTCGACTTCGATGTCCGCAAGGCGAACCCCTACAGCATTTACGACCAGCTGCAGTTTGACGTGCCCGTGACCTACACCGGCGACTGCTACGACCGTTACACGGTCCGCATTGCCGAAATTCACGAGTCCATGCGAATTCTGTACCAGTGCATCGAAAAGTTCCCGAAGGAAGGCCCGTGGCGCGCCAAGGAAAAGCCGGTACGACTTCCGGTCGGTCGCTACTACAGCGAAATCGAAACGGCCAAGGGCCTGTACGCCACCTACGTGGTTGCTGCCACGACCGGCGAAAAGCCATACCGCATTCACACGCGTGGGCCCAGTTTCCCGCACATCGCCGCCCTCAACAAGATGGCGCAGGGCCACAAGATTTCGGACCTTGTGACCATCATGGCTACTCTTGACCCGGTGATTCCAGAGATTGACAGGTAATATATGTTTGTACCTTCCATTACACATCCTGTAGGCGACTTTATTCGCGAATGGGTTCCGAAGCTTACCGCTTATTTGCCGGACGCTTTGCACAACGCAACCCTCGACAGCATTGCCGCCTTCTTGATTAACGCGCTCCTCTGCGTTATTGCAGTCTGCGCCGTGAATATCGGTTCTGCCCCGATCTTGATTTACATGGAACGCAAGGTCTGCGCCCACGTGCAATGCCGCTTGGGCCCCATGCGTCTCGGTTGGCACGGAACCATCCAGACTATCGCCGACGTGATCAAGATGCTCTTCAAGGAAGTCTATTCCCCGAGCGGCGCCGACAAGCTGATGTTCTACGTGGCACCGATGATTGTGCTGATTGCCCCGTTCATTATCGCAGCCCTGATTCCGTTCGACCACAACCTGATTGTCGCCGACATCGATATGGGCATCCCGATGATTATCGCGGTGAACGGCTTTGGCGTGCTGGGCATTTTGCTTGGCGGTTGGAGCAGCAACAACAAGTATTCCTTGCTCGGTGCTCTCCGTAGCGGCGCCCAGATGATTAGCTACGAAATCTCTTTCGCGATGATTCTTTTGTTCGTCGTGATGATTTCGGGTTCCACGAGCCTGATGGATATCGCACAGGCCCAGGACGGCACGGTTCTTGACTGGTTTATCTTCAAGATTCCGGTGCTCGGCTTTATCGCCTTTATTCTCTTCTTTATTTCCAGTACCGCCGAAATGAACCGCGCTCCCTTCGACATCGCCGAAGCGGAACAGGAACTCACCGGCGGTTACCACACGGAATACAACGGCACTCCGTTTGCCATGTTCTACCTGGCCGAATACATCGCCCTCGTGACGAACTCGGCACTTGCCGCCACCTGCTTCTTGGGTGGATTCCATGCCCCCTGCATCGGCGTTGCCGCTATCGATGGCGTTCTGCAGATGGTGCCCGGAGTCGTGTGGCTCTTCGCGAAGATTTACTTTATGATTTGGTGCTACATGATGGTGCGCTGGACTTTTGTGCGCCCGCGTGTGGACCAGCTCATGGACTTTGAATGGAAATTCCTTTTGCCGGTGAACCTGGTGCTCCTCGCCGCCGGCGCCGTGTGGATGATTTTTGTAGGATAATATGCAAGAAAGACTTTCAACACGCCGATACATCAAGCGTTACCTGAAGCGCTGCATCACGGGCCCGTGGAGCCTGATTTGCGGCTTGTCCGTTTCGCTCAAGTATTTCTTTGACCCCAGACGCATCGTGACCGAGCAGTATCCTGAAAACAGGAAGACGCTCAAGATGCACGAACGCTACCGCGGACGCCTCGAGATGATCGAAGACGCCGAAGGCAACAACCACTGCACCGCTTGCGGCATGTGCGAACGCGCCTGCCCGAACGCCTCGATCAACGTGCTTTCGACCAAGAATATTGCAGGCAAGAAAGTGCTCGGTCGCTACGTCTACCACTTTGCGAGCTGCACCCAGTGCGGGCTCTGCGTGGAAGCCTGCCCGTTTGGCGCTATCCGCATGAGCCAGGCATTCGAAGTCGCCACGACCGACCCGAACACGCTCGAAATGATTCTTAATAAAAAGGAGGGCCAAGGCTAATGATCCAGAATCTGTTAGCAGGGCTTATCCCACAGAATGTCGCCTTCCCGATGGGTGGAATGGACTTGGCGTTCTATCTGGTAGCCTTTATTATCCTTGTAACCGCCGTCTGCACGGTCGCCGTCAAGAACATCTTGCAGAGTGCCGTGTTCCTGATTTTCAGCTTCGTCGCGACAGCGATTCTTTACCTGCTCCTGCATGCGGAATTTACCGCACTCGCCCAGGTGATGGTCTATGTGGGCGGCGTCGTGATTTTCGTGGTGTTCACGATTCTCTTGACAAGCCGCCTCGGCGAAGACGCATTCTCGGTGAAGATTCCGAGAATCTTTGCCGCATTCGCGCTCTCGATTATCTTTGTGCTCGTGATGGTCAAGTGCCTGCTTCCCATCGAAGGACTTTCAAACGGCGTCGTTGCCGCTCCCGAAGGTTACGCTTCGCTCAAGGCATTCGCTCTTAGACTGCTGGGCTACGGCGAAGACGGATTCGTGATTCCGTTCGAAGTCGTAAGTATCCTTCTCCTGATGACGCTGATTTGCGCCATCACCATCGCCCGCAAAGGCAAGGAGGAAGAAGAAAAATGACCCTGATGAATTGTCTTATTCTCGCATTCCTGCTTTTCGGCATTGGCGTGTGGGGCCTGATGCGCCGCCGTCACCTGATCGGCATGCTGATTTCGATCGAACTCATGCTGAACGCAGCGAACATCAACTTTATTTCTTTTGCATACTTCAGCGCTAGCGACTCCACGGCAGGAGCTCTCTTCAGCATCTTCGTGATTGCGGTAACCGCCTGCGAAATGGCAATCGCCCTTGCAATCATCGTGTCGATGTACCGCCGCTACAAGAGCCTGGACGTAGAACAGTTGAGGGACCTCCATGATTAACGACGTTTCCATCAGCTATCTCATTTTCTTGATGCCGCTCCTTGTGTTTGCGGTCAACGGACTTTTCCTCGGACGAAAATCCGACAAGGCTGCTGCCGCATTCGCCGTTGCAGGAAACGGCATTGCCATGGTTTCCGCGCTGATTGTCGCGGTACACTACTTCAGCTCCACTTTCGCCCCGCAGAAAGCGGTCCTGTTCGACTTCCCGTTCCTGAGTTTTGCGGAAAATTTCGCCGCAAAGATTGGCCTCCTCATCGATCCGCTTTCGGTGATGATGCTCGTGGTGGTCACGGTGATATCCTTCCTCGTGAACATTTACAGCATCGGTTACATGAGGGGCGACCGCAGCGCCGGCCGTTTCTTCTCGATTCTTTCGCTGTTCAGCTTCAGCATGCTCGGTCTCGTGGCCGCCACGAACCTTTTCCAGATGTTCATCTTCTGGGAACTCGTGGGTGTATCCAGCTACCTTCTCATCGGTTTCTGGTATCACAAGCCCTCAGCCGTAAGCGCATCCAAGCAAGCGTTCATCCTCACGCGCTTTGCCGACAGTTTCTTCCTGCTCGGTATCGTGATCGTGAGCTACGTGGTGCAAAGTTTTGACTTCTTTACCCTGAACGGCCTTACGCTCGCCGCCTTCAAGAAAGAAACGATAGACCTCGGCCTTATGGTCGTAAGCAAGGCTGACGCGCTCATCATCGGATCCATCCTTATCTTTACGGGTGGCTGGGGCAAGTCCGCCATGTTCCCGATGCATATTTGGCTTCCGAACGCGATGGAAGGTCCGACACCGGTTTCTTCCATTATCCACAGTGCCACCATGGTGGTTGCGGGCGTTTATCTGGTCGCAAGACTCTTCCCGTTCTTCGCCGTGTGCGGCAATTCGCTCACGCTGATTATGTGGGTCGGCGCCTTCACCATGATTTTTGCCGCAGTCATCGCTTGCACGCAAAAGGACATCAAGCGCATTCTCGCCTACTCGACGCTTTCGCAGCTCGGCTACATGATGTTTGCTCTTGGCGCCTGCAAAACCGGCGATGCCGTCATTGCCACCGGCTGGACAGCCTCCACCTTCCACATCTTTACGCACGCCTTCTTCAAGTGCGCCTTGTTCCTCATCGCCGGCAGCCTGATTCACCAGGTACATACGAACGATCTGGACGCCATGGGCGGACTCCGCAAGAAGATGCCGCTCACCTACTGGAGTTGCCTTATTTGCGTACTCGCCATCGCGGGCATTCCGCCGTTCTCCGGATTCTTCTCGAAGGACGAAATCATCTTGGCTGCCTTCCAGGGGCATCATTATGTGGTTTTCGGCCTCGCGATTCTCACGAGCGGCCTGACCACTTTCTATATGTTCCGTCTGTTCTTCCTCGCGTTCCACGGCGCTCCGCGTTCCGAATCGGTGAAGCAAGGGCATGTGCACGAAGACTTCTTCATGACGCTCCCGATCGTGATTCTTGCCGTACCGGCCCTGTTGAGCGGCCTCCTGGGCAAGGGCATCTTCGAACACTACTTTGTACCGGGTAGACTCCGCGTGCCGCAACTGGTGTTGCTCCCCCACGCCGAATGGATTCCGTACGTGGCTGTAGCCGTTGCCGCTGTCGCTCTTTTAATCGCCTGGTACTTCTACGCAAGTCCGAAGGCAAAAGTGGAACGCGCCCTCGACGAATCCAACCGCAGCGCACTCTACAAGGTCGTTTACCACAAGTTCTACTTCGACGAAATGTACTACGCCGTGGTGCGTCAATTCGTGATTGGCGGCATCGCCCGCGTGGCCCGTTTCATCCAGGACTACATTATCGAAGGGATCCTCGCATTCTGCATCTGGTTCATCCACAAGTTGGGCGACCTCGTGCGTTACGCGCAGGGCGGCAACCTGAGTTTTTATCTGGGCACGCTGATTATCGGCGTATTGCTGTGGCGTTTCCTGGGACAACTCCCCTTCTAGGCGAAAGGTTTAACTATGGATACTTTGCTTTTTAACCTTATCTGGATCCTCCCGCTGATTACGGTTTTGGCCTGCGCTCCGATTTCCGCTCAAAAGGAAACGCTCCTCAAGACCATCCACGCTACATCGGGAACGATCGTCCTTCTGCTTGTCGGTTACCTTACTTACAGGCTCTACACGCTTGGTGTGGACAGCGCAGCCAAGGAATCGGCCCCGCTCCTATTGCACTACTACATGGACATCCCCTGGCTTCACATGTTCAACGCCCACTACATTGTCGGTGCGGACGGACTCAACATGTTCCTCCTGTTCCTTACGGCGGTCATCGTCTGGGGCGGCATTCTTGTCAGCTGGAACATCAAGGGCAACCAGAAAGTTTTCTTCGCGCTCATTCAGCTCCTGGCAACAAGCGTCTACGGCGTGTTCATGAGCATGGACCTGGTGCTGTTCTTCGTGTTCTATGAAATGGAAGCACTCTGCATGTACCTGATGATCGCGGGCTACGGCTCGGGCCGCAAGGACTACGGCGGTAAAAAGCTGACCTTGACCCTTGCGTTCGGCTCCTCGATGATTTTGGCGACGCTGTTCGGACTCTACTTCGAAAGCGGGATCTACAGTTTCAGCCTCGTTGAACTTTCCAAGGTGACACTCCCGATGGATTTCCAGATGTGGGCGTTCCCGCTTATGTTCATGGGATTTGCCGTTTCGAGTTCCCTGTTCCCGTTCCACTTCTGGAGCCCGGACGGTCACTCCGCCGCTCCGACGGCAGTCTCGATGCTTGCCGCCGGCGTGATGATGAAGATGGGCGCTTACGGATGTCTTCGCGTCGCGATGTTCCTGATGCCGGAAGCCGCCAAGATCTGGCTCCCGTACGTGGTGGCGCTCCTGATTTTCAACGTGGTTCTCGGCCCCTTCATTGCACTGCGCCACAAGGACCTCAAGTACATTACCGCTTACAGTTCCATTAGCCACTTGGGCCTGATTTTCCTCGGTCTCGCTGCGCTGACTCCGGTGGGACTTCGCGGAGCCTCTCTCCAGATGATTTCTCACGGATTCCTGACGGGACTTTTCTTTGCGACCATCGGCATGATCTACGAACGCACGCATACCCGTGACATCACCGAGATGGGCGGCATCATGCGCAAGCTCCCATTCCTCGGCGTAGGTTTTGTTATCGCAGGCTTTGCAGGCCTTGGTCTGCCGGGTTTCAGCGGGTTCATCGCCGAAAGCAACATCTTTATCGGCGCCTTCCAGCAGGATTCTATGCTTACGCGCATCGTGACCGTGCTTGCAATTCTCTCGATTACGACGACCGCCGTTTACATTCTGCAGACGGCCAACCGCATGCTGCACGGCAATATGCCCGCCAAGTACGAGACACTTACCGACGCGACTTTCCGCGAAAAGCTCGTGGTCGTGGTTCTGGTGCTCTGTCTCCTTTTGATTGGCGTGTTCCCCGGATGGATTGCCGACATGCTTGACCAAAGTATCGCACCTATGATGAGGTGGTAATTTAATATGTATATTCCCAATTTTATCATCCCAGATTTACTGCTTCTGCTTTTTCCGTTCATCGTGATCGGAAGTAGACTTTTCTGCACCGACCGCTCCAAGGTGCCTTGGCGCATTGCGAACATCGGGTTCATCGCCATCTTCGTTCTGTTGAACTTCATTCCGCTTTCGGGCGGAGTGGGAAGGTTCTTCATTACCAACTGGCATATCGACGATTTCGGCGTGCTTATGCGCGAAGTGCTGATGGTTTCGGCCATTCTCGGCATCTGGCTTGCGAAGGACTACTTCGAGCACGGCGGCGACGGCAAGCCCGCCATGCACCAGATTGCGGAATTTATCGGCACCGTGGCATTCGCCACCTTCGGCGGATTCACCGTCGTTTCAGCCTGCGACCTGCTCACGTTCTTCCTGGGCCTTGAAATCGCGACTATCCCGATGTACGCCCTCGCCGCATGGAACAAGCGCGACCAATACGGTTCCGAAGCAGCCACCAAGTACATCCTGATGGGCTCGGTCGCAACCGCCTTCGAGCTGTTCGGCTTCAGCTACCTTTACGGTTTTGCAGGATCCATCCATTTCGATTCCATCCAGCAGGCAGTCGCAAGCGGCTCCTCGCCGCTCCTGTGGATTGCCGTGCTGTTCCTGTTTGCAGGAATCGGTTTCAAGCTGACCCTGTTCCCCTTCTACACCTGGGCACCCGACGTCTACGAAGGCGCTCCTACGCCCGTAACCGCCATTCTTTCGGTAACCTCCAAGGCGACCGCAATCGCCTTCCTCGTCGTTCTGGTCTACGGGCCGCTCTCCCCCATCAAGGAACAGATTGCCCCGTTCATCGCCCTTCTTGCCGGCACAACCTTGTTCGTCGGAAACCTCGGCGCCCTCAAGCAGAGCAGGCTGCGCCGTTTCATGGCCTACAGCTCCATTGCGCAGGCGGGCTATATTATGGTGGCACTCCTCGGTGATGCCGTCATGGGAAAGACAGCCATTATCTATTACTTGTTCGTATACGCCGTTTCGAACTACCTCGCGTTCTTCATCTTCGGCATCATCGGTCACCACCGCGAAGAAACATTCGATTCCCTGCGCGGACTTTCGAAGCAGAAACCGACACTTGCGATTGCACTTGCCGTCGCCATGTTCAGCCTCGCAGGTATCCCGCCGCTTGCAGGTTTCTTCGGAAAGTTCCACCTTTTCTTCAGTGGCGCATCGACCGGCCACTACGGAATCGTGGCATTCGCCGTGCTGAACAACGTACTTGCGCTGTTCTACTACTTGCAGCTGATTAAGAGCGCCTGGATAGATCCTACAGACCGCTCGACTCTATCGCAGCAAGAACTTACGACATCGTCTCGCTCTCGCCTACACCATCAGCTTACGCTTGATGGCTCCGGCTCACAGGACACCGCCGAAATGCACCTGAATCCGTTGCGTATGACCAAGCGTCAACGCGGCGTCATCATTCTCCTGACCGTGGCAGTGATTGTGCTTGGCGTACTGCCGTTCCTGAGCGACAATATCTTCGCTGGTTTCACTTTTTAAGACCGGGCTGGCTGCAAATAAGTCGATTCTTACCATTGGCCAGCCCTCTCACCACCGCCCCAGCTTAACGCCTGGGGCTTTGTGGTTCACGGCAAGACCGAACCGGCTAAATTCAACAAAATCCTTACTCTGAAGCCGATTCTCTCGCAAAAGCATGCAAGGCGAATGCAGCAAAATTAAACTTGTTTAATTTTATTGCTGAGCCGAAGCTGCGGACGCCAAAGGCGTCAATCGCGACCCGTTAATACGGGTCGCTTTTTGCTCACGGTAAGACCACTCGCGTCCAAATTCCTTACGTCAAAACGCCCCGATTTTTTCGGGGCGTTTGCATATTCACAGGGATTTCGCAGAATCCTTTTTATCCGTGAGTCAGCCTTATAAAGAAGCTAATGGAATTGCGCTCATGTTCTTCCTTATCGTTACCGTCTTCAAAGACGGTGACATTGACATACGCAAAGCCCACGCCGAGCGACCAGGTATCGCTCACCCACCAATCCTTGCCCAATTCAAAGCGTGTATAAACACCGCCATTCGAAATAAGAGAAAAAGAATCGTCCAGATGAGAGTCAAAAGCCTCGACACCCCCCGAAGCGCCGATATACAAGCCATTCAACATCGATTCGGGATTTCGGAACGGATAAATAGAAAGGCCAAGACCAAAGGCTTCCATAAAGGCAAGAGCATCGTCCTTTTTCTTTTTAGTTCCTTCTGGAATCGTATCAACCAAAGTCAGGTTACCCGAGTGGTCATAATGGGATTGAAGTCCCCTATTCGTTTTTCGATAAGACCCCTCCCCCTGATAGATTCCCGTCGAGAAGATGGTATACATAGCCACCATATTACAGATAGATTTTCCAAAGCGGAATTCTATAACCGGCGCACCCCAACCAGAAAATTCTTCATGGAGAACCCATTCGTGCTCATTCTTGCTTTGAGGGATAAAGCTTCCGTCTGTATCCAAGTAACCGCTGCCCGTACTATACGACACGTTCGATTCGTCCACGGATGAAGACAAGTACGAGACACCCATACCCATACTGAAAAAGAATCCGCGATGTTCATGGGGCGGGCGCACCTTTTTCGCACGAGTCGTTTTCGCCGGAGCGACAGGTTCTGCCTCGGGAACAGGACTTGAAACTTGCGGAGCCACCTCGTCCTGGGCCCACGCAGCGACAGCCACCGCCATCGCGATGAATAGACTTTTACTCATCTTCATAGTCTATCCTCGAGTGAGCCTGAGCGAAAGAGAAATTACGTTGTCTGTATCATGAGACTCGACCGTATTCCAGACCAGGCCACTACGCGCATAGCCAAGCCCCACACCGAGAGACAGGTGATCGTTCACCCACCAGTCCTTGCCGAGTTCCACTTGGAAAGCAGCCCCCGCATTCAACGAAGCATCCTGAAGGCCGTCCACGATCATTGTCGCAAAGCACGTATAACCAACGGAGCCACCGATAAAGAGGCCGTTCATCGGAGAGGTCTTGGACTGAATCGGATAAATGGTCGTACCGAAACCAACGTATGTCCTGAAACCGTAGGCGTCCGAAGACCTACCCTTCACCCTCTTGTTTTTCAGTTCCTCATCTATGCAGATTTTATTGTCGCCACATTCCTTGCGATACTCAGTGTATCCCTCTTCCATCGTCCCCGAAAAGAACCCCAGGTTGAAAACGGTATGAACGGCAAGTAAATTGGCGAGCGCAACGCCGAACTTGAATTCAAACATCGGGAACGTGCCACCACTAAAATCGAAAGTGTTAATTTCACGACCCGTGACATTCGATTGTCCATTATTGTATTCGTCTACTTCATATTTGCTGTTTTCATACCAGTTGTAGGCAGCTCCGAAAGAAACGCTGTTATAGAAACCGCGGTGTTCCTGTGGAGCGGGAGCCCCCAGAGTGGGAGCGGATTGTGCGCTAGCAAACGCTGCCAGTGACAGCAGTAAGACAGAAAAAATTCTTTTGTTCATATTCCTAACCATTTGTTAAAAATCCAGGCCAAATATACAAAAATATGGCAAAGGGGGAAGTCTCCCCCAGCCTTCAGCCCCGACTAAGTCATTTGACGTGGCCCGAACGTGTCACCCTGAGCGAAGGCGCAAAGCGCCGAAGTCGAATGGGTCTAACCGGGTCTTCCGTCACCCCTTCGAACGGGGCCTCAGGCGCCGGCCCCGTAACGCCCCGCTTCGATTTACAAAAGCTCCATTTTGTAAACACTTTTCGCAAGGATTCGCTATTCGTGAGCCACTAGAATTTGTAATTTTATACTCGTAAAAATTTAACCCCAATTCATGGAATTGACTATGAGCATTAAAGATTACCTCGCCGGCGCAAAACAGGCCGGTTCCGTCCAGAAGCTGATGACCCCGGGCCTCGCCGTGGAATTTATCCAGCCCTGGTACACTCCGCTTTCTACGACTCCTTCTACCACGGGTATTGCTGTCGGCGGTATCGGTTCGACTTTCACCGCAACGCCTGCTGGCACCACCCCCGTGATGAACGTAATGCCGGGCGTGCAGGTCCGCACCGAAAAGCCCTCTGACCTCCGCTTCAACAACTTCTTCTTCCGTGAATCCGTGGTTGACGCAAAGGCCGCTCTCGAAATCGCCGACTTCGCTGGTTTTACGCAGATGCTCGCCAAGTACCCGCTCGTGGACGCCAAGGGCGAAGCACTCTTCAGCGCCGCTGAGCTTTCCAACCAGAAGAAGGCCGAAGCCAAGCTCAACAAGGCTATTGCCGAAAAGGATTTCTTCAAGAACAATGCCGCCGACTTTGAACGCTGGCACATCGAATGGAGCGACCGCACCGCAGCTCTCTTGAACAAGGCCGGTGCCGAACTCAACCGCAGCGCCGTCATCGACTTCTTCAACGGTGTCGTCGGTGAAAAGGTTGTGCGCCAGGGCGCCCTCACCGCCGCCTGGGCAAACGACACTGAATTCCTGGGCCAGGCCGGTTACGATGCCGCCAAGATGCAGTACGCCGCCCTCTACCCGGTGAGCGAAACCAAGTACGAAGGCAAGGGCGTGCAGATTACCAAAACCCAGTCCAGCTACGTGACTCCGGGTGACGAACGCCTCTCCAGCCTCCCGGTGAACGCGACCGTATTCACTCTCGAAAACACCACCAAGGAAACCCGCGAAGTCACGATTGTGCAGGTGCAGGACTGCATCGCCGGTTACATGGCCAAGAAGGACCGCCAGGGCGTTCAGGACTCGAGCTTCGTGCTCGTGCCGTCTGCACGTTTCCCGAAGGGTGTCAAGTTTAGCAAGCAGGCGGGCGACGGTCGCGAAGTCCGCGGTCTCGAATTTTACAACGAAAAGCCGCTCGCCGAAAGCGACTTCAACGGCTGCATGGGCGTGTCCGTCGCTTGGAACAAGAAGGACAACCTGAACGTTTCCGTGAAGCCGATGTTCTACCAGGATGACGCAGCCTCTGTGCTGAAGGGCGCACTCCGTAGCGGTCGCGTTTGCGAAGCCTGGGTCAAGAACGTTTACAGCGGCCGCGAAACGATGGCCGGAGCTGTAGCCGTTACCGCAGTTCTCAAGCCGAAGCAGAAGGTCAGCTTCCAGTTCAACCTGGTGCTCGACTTCCCCGAAATCAAGCTGAACAAGCTCACTTCCGCCAAGAAGTACACCGCGTTCTTCCCCGAAGCTTATGGCCGCGTGGGCGCCATCCTCGAAGAAGCCCTCGCCGCCGACAAGAACTTGGACGCTCGCCTCAAGGCATTCGAAGCCCTCGTCCCGAAGAAGGCCGTGGCCAAGCTCTACAAGACCGCCGCCAAGCAGGACGAATTCAAGAGCCTCGCCCTCAACACGCTCAGCTTCCTCGCCGAAGCCACCGTGTGGGACAAGGACGACCGCTTCCTCGTTCGTGAATGCGCCGACTATCCGTTCTTCAACTCGCTGGACGTTTACTTCTACGGTAGCTTCAGCCTGATGGCCCTGATGCCGCGCCTCGACGGTGTAGTGATGAAGCGCTTCGGTGACGCGATTCTCGCCGTGAACGACAACCGTCGCCGTCACCACGAATACGTGAACCACCCGTTCGCTGACCTCCCGGACCCGAAACTGGAAGGCCCGCGCGCTGTTCGCGGCGCCGTGATTCACGACCTCGGAAGCCCCTTCGACGCCGAACCCGATGCCTACGACTGGCACAACGTGAAGGAATGGAAGGATCTTGCTCCGAAGTACGTGCTGATGGTTCTCCGTCACTACGTGAAGACGCAGGACAAGCAGAATTTGCAGGATTGCAAGGAAGCTGTTTACGCCGCCATGCAGTACCTCGAAAAGATGGTGAACGAAGGTGAAAACTTCCCGCTCACCCACGGTACCGACGACACATTCGACAACCTCTCCAGCCACGGTATTTCCGTGTACTGCGGCAGCCTCTGGATTGCAGGCCTCCGCGCCGCCGCCAAGATTGCCGAGATCCTCGGCGACAAGGCACAGGCCGACACATGGAACGCCAAGGCCGACGCCGCCAACAAGGAATTCGATGAAGCATTGTGGGACGAAGCCGAAGGCTACTACCACTTCTTCGTGACTCCGATGGAAGCAAAGGACGTTGTGGCTGACAAGCTCCCGCAACTCGCCGACGCCATCAAGGAAACGCTTGCCATCGACGGCAACGACGTGAAGGCAGCCCTCAAGACCATCAACGAATGGCTGAACTCCGGCGAAATCCCGAGCGACGTGGAACTTTCGAAGAACGAACTCCGCGGCCTCAAGAAGGCTTGGCTCACCGCCCAGTGCAAGGACGCCTTTACTGCCAGCTGGAACGCAAAGATTGCCAACGACTGCGACGACGTATTCGCCGACACGATGCTCGCCGACACTTACCTCCGCCTGCTGGGTCTCAAGCCCATCAGCGACGAGAAGAAGGCGAAGGCGAACCTGCTCCGCGTCTACAACACGAACTACAAGGCCAATAGCCCGCTCATCGGTGCCGCAAACCTTGTGCGTAAGGACGGCTCTCCGCTCGACGAATTCAACTTCCAGGCTCACGACGTGTGGATCGGCATCCAGTACAGCATTATGTGCGCCATGATGCACCACGGCCTCGAAAAGCAGGCTGCCGACATGGGCGATTCCATGATCCGCAACCTCTACGAAGAAGCTCGCATCCCGTTCGCCGCACCGGAAGGATTCAACGGTTCCTGCCGCCTGCACCCGGAAGCACTCATGAAGGCCTTCGGCCTTAGCGCTACCGCCGCCGACAAGATGCACAAGGAACTCCTGAAGAAGGGCGCCCTCCTTGCCGACAGCCGCATCAGCCCGAAGCTCCCGCGCAACCAGCCCGCCTTTACCAAGGCATTCGGCAGCATCGCGAAGGCCAACAAGGTTGAAGCAAGCGCGCTGTTCATGCTGCTCCACAGCACGGCCCTCAAGTACACCGCCGGCAAGTACTTCCGCCCCGGCATGGTGTTCGCCCTATTGTACTAATGAGACCGTTCGGCTCTATCGCAGATTAAAAATGTGATATCGCCTCACTCTCGCAACCACGCCCGGTTAATACCGGGCGTTTGTTGCTCACGGACATGCTACAGCTCCAGAGGGGAGCTCGTCTCGCTCGCATGACCTTGGCCTTCGGCCAACGAATGCTCGCTTTGCAAAGTCATCTCCTTCGCTTTTGCAATACAAACAAGGCTGCAAAACGTCCCACAGTTGTCATCCTGAGCGAAACGCCGTAAGGCGTGAAGTCGAAGGATCTAAAACTTAAAACAGGTGTCCCTCAAGGCACCTGTTTTACATTGAGACTTATTTCACAATTCACCTAGCAGTCGATAACAAGACCAGGACGCGCCATCTAAGTCGCCTCCCACAGAATTCTTCGAATATTCTACTTCTCTAGTTTTTTCTTCGCCATGACACGGAGTTCGACCATTTGACGGCGCCAGATGTCAATGTCAATCGCGGGGAAACCAGCGACAGTCTTGCCTGCGGGAACGCTCTTGGTCACGCCCGCTTTGGCAGTCACGATTGCATTCTTGCCGACGGTCAAATGACCCGCTGCCTTGGCACCACCCGCGAACTGCACGCCGTCTTCGAGAATCGTCGTGCCGCCGAGAGCCGTTTGCGAGGCCATGTAAATGTTATTGCCAAGAACGCAGTTATGCGCAATTTGCACCATGGAATCCAGGTGGCAATTATCGCCGATGGTCGTCGGAGAAATGAAGCCCGCCGCGACGACCGTATTTGCGCCAAAGCTGCAGCGGTTTCCGATGCGGACGCCTGCAAAATGCGGCACCATATGGCGTTCGCCCTCATGTTCATAGAAGCCAAAGCCGCGACTTCCTACAACAACTCCCGCCTGAAAAATACAGCCTTCGCCCACGACAACATTCGGATAAATCGTCACATTTGATTCTAGGCGGCAGCCGCGCCCGACGCTTGCACCGCGCATCACGACGCAGCCCGGCCCAACAAAGCAACCTTCATCCACAAAGCCTTCGACAACTGCCGAAGGGTGAATCCAGGGACCGTTTTCACCGAAGCCCACCCCCATGTAATCGGGTTCAAAATGGACGCCAGTCTCCATATTTTCGCGGAAGCCGTCGCCTTCGAAATGTTCCAGGAACTTAACCATCGCGTGGTAAGGTTCTGCCACCGCAACTATGTTTTTGACCTGCGGAAACTGATCTAACAAAGCGACACTTATGGTTGCATCGGCCGTTTTCAACACGTCATTTTTCGACACATCTACCAAGGAAGCATCTGGGACAAACAGCAGTCCCGCAGCCACACCGTTCAGTTCCTTATTCGACGGTCCATTCGCATGGGTTACGCTCTCGACTCGACCGACCCAGAAGCTGACATCACTTTCGCGGGCCTGCGTGAGCGCCGCAAAACCTGTCAACGGAGCACATTCCGGCGACTTGCGCAAGATTCTACATTCTATATGACATTCGTTCTGCAGGTAATCGACAATTTCCGAAGCGCTAACCGAGAACATCACTCCCCCAGCGCCATAATCTGCACCTGGCAGGCGAAATCAATCTTCACCTGTCCGCCCAACTTTCCGCTCAAGTCTTCGCCGTCGAGTTGCAGGAACTCATCTTCGGCAAACTCAAGCTCAATCGAACGCGCCTTATGCGTTTTCAGGAAATGCTTCTTAACGAAGTTGCCCACCACGGGCACCGTTCCCACGGCAATCGCCAAAAGGAACATGAACATATTCGGTACGCAAACGATTTCGAGCAGACGGTCCGCCATGTCAGATTTGTAGAAGGGGTTCGCGCCACTCGCAAAGCTCGGAATATTCCCGACAATCACCGTGCGTTGTCCATCCAGGAGTTTCTGCCAGCTTTTACCATCAGCGTCAACAAATGAAAGCTTTCCTTTTTTCAGATGATACGAACGGTCCGCAAAGAAACTCTTGACATAATGCAGCTTGTTCACGATTACGGAATTCGAATTGAATTCACCCGCCGCACGAGCGTGATTAAAGTCATGGGCGATTCGGGCATCGATTCCACCCGAAAAATAGTTCGCAAAGGCAATCTTATCGTTCACCTTCCAGATATCGAAAGGACGCGCCTTCGCCTGCAAAAGCCGACGCACAAGGAACAGAAGGCCCTTGTCTACGTAGGGCTTGTAAAGGTTCAGCACACGGGCAAGGTCATTGCCCGTTCCCAGCGGAATCAGCCCGATCTTGACGGACTTCGCATATTCCGAAGAGACCATCACCGAAAGCACCGACGACACCGTTCCGTCGCCGCCGACAGCCACAAGCTTTTCCGTATTGGCCAGCGCATCGCTAATCTGTTTTTCCAGCCCGTCGATATTCGTGAATTCAGCCTTCCACTGGTCGTCCGTATAATTCATGGACGCCATGATTTCGGGCAAGAACTGGTGAATCACCTTGCCCTGGCCACCGCCACTAATCGGGTTTATGAGAAAAACAAACTTATACACCAACACCTCAACCGTTTTTCATCAGCTCATCTTTTACAATCAAATAGTGTTCCGCATTTTCATGGAACTTGCGGATTTCGTCTTCGGTAAGTTCTCGTACCACACGAGCCGGAGCGCCCACAATCAGGCTACCTTCGGGAAATTCCTTGTCCTGCGTCACTATGGCACCGGCGGCAACAACACTGTTGGACTTGATATGCACCCCATCCATAAGGATCGCACCCATGCCCACCAGCACATTGTCATCGACATCGCAGGCATGCAAAATTGCATTGTGACCGACCGTCACGTTATCACCCACATGCACGCCCACACCCGTCGAGAGGTGAATCGTCACGTTATCCTGAATATTCGTGCGCTTGCCGATCCGAATTTCAGCCAGGTCGGCGCGTATAACCGCATTGTAGAACACCGAGGAATCATCGCCGATTTCTACATCACCAATGACCTTCGCTCCTTCGGCGATAAACACGCGTTCACCCAGGACCGGGCGTTTGCCCTTGTATTCGATTAAAGATGCCATAGTCATAATGTATAAAAAGTAAACTAGAGTATCTATTTATATTTTGAATATGAGCGATTTTTTGAAAAATCTTTTTGATTTGCAAGGTGAAAACCGTTGGGTCGTAGCACAAACAACCTCCATGGAACGCATCGAGAAGCTCCTGAAACTCCGTAAGGCCATTGTCAAACGGCAGCAGGAGTTTTACGACGCCGTATGGGCCGACTTTCACAAGCCCAAGACCGAAGCATGGTTAAGCGAAGTCTACCCCACCCTTCAAGAAATCGACTATGCCATAAACCATCTGCCCGACTGGATGGAAGACAAGGACGGTAGCTGGAGTTTCCTATTCCCATTAAACCATAGCCGAAGCCATTTTGAGCCCAAGGGCCGCGTCCTGATCATGGCTCCGTGGAACTATCCCTTCTTGCTGTTTGTCTCGCCCATCGTAGCGGCAATCGCCGCCGGAAATGTGGTGATTGCCAAGCCGAGCCACAAGACTCCGCAAGTCGCCGCATTCCTTGAATCGCTCGTCGCAGAGGTATTCCCGCAGAACGAAGTGGCCGTAGTACTCGGCGCAGGAGCTGAACTCGGAGACCAGTTGCTAGCCCTCCCCTTCGACCATGTGTTCTTCACGGGCAGTCCGAAGGTTGGCGCACATGTAGCAGAATGCGCAGCCAAGATTCACGCTGGGGTCACACTTGAACTCGGTGGTAAATCGCCAGTAATCGTTCTGGACGATGTCAAAATCAAGGATGCCGCCAAGAAAATTGCCTGGGGCAAGTGTCTGAACGCAGGCCAGACCTGCATCGCCCCTGATTATTTACTTTGTTCGTCAAAATTAGTACAACCGCTCGCAGAAGCTATCGCCCAGGAAATCTGCAAGATGTACGGGGCCACGGAAGAGGCCCGCCGCAGTTGCGTGAACTTCGTACACATTGTTGAAAGCCGTGCAGTAGAACGCCACCAAGCTCTCATCAACGACGCCCTCTCCAAGGGCGCGACTGCAGTTATCGGCGGAACCTTCACCGAAGCAGACACAGAAGACCGCTACACGCCTGCAACTGTCCTGACCGGCGTCACGCCCGACATGAAGATCATGGAATCGGAAATTTTCGGACCGATTCTCCCGATTGTCACCTACGATTCTCTCGACGAAGCCATTCAATTCGTACAGGCTCGTCCGAAGCCACTCGCTCTATACATTTTCGGAAAATCGGAAAACAGAATCAACGAAGTCATCGCTCGCACCACATCGGGTTCGACCTGCGTCAATCATTGCATACTGCAAATTGAAAATCTGTCGGTCCCGTTCGGCGGAGCCGGCATGAGCGGCACCGGAAACTACCATGGTTTCTACGGATTCAAGACCTTCAGCCACGAAAGAAACATCATGGAACAGGGCGCCTTCGACGCCATGAATTACCTCTACCCGCCCTATCACCAGAAAGGCGACAAGGGTTTGCGAGCCAAGATACAAAGATTTTTAAGAGCGATGCTCAACCAAATGTAGGACAAGCATAGCGTAAGTCTTTTACACGTACAGGTAATCGTTCAGCACGGGCTGGAGTCCTTCGCCCGAGATGTCGCTGTACATGGCGTTGAAACTGCGACCGTCGTTGATTTCGAACTGTTCGTCACCGCCTTCGCCATCATCCTTGCCGCTATACTTGCTTTCGTGATCGCCAATGCCGGTCGATACACCTGCAGAAACCTTCGTCGCAGCAATCTTCACGATGCCGTTACGGAATTCCTTGCTTTCGCGGCTAGAAACTGTGATGCCCACGTACGGCAAGAAGATGCGGTAAGCGCAAAGCACCTGGCAGAGTTCCTTCTCGTGAACATCCAGCGGGTCAATCTTGTCGTTATTGATAATCGGGCGCAGTCGCGGGCAGCTTAAGCTCATTTCGGCGTGCGGGTACTTCTTTTGCAGGTAATACACATGGAGTGCCGAAGCCAGCGCATCGCGGCGGAAGTCCGAAAGGCCGAGGAGTGCGGAGAATGCCACCCCGCGCATGCCTGCCATCAGGGCGCGTTCCTGGGAGTCGAATCGGTACGGGAACACGCGCTTGTGACCCATCAGGTGAAGTTGTTCGAAACGAACCTTGTCGTAGGTTTCCTGGAATACGGTCACATAGTCTACCCCGCATTCGTGCAGGTAGCGGTATTCGTCCACGTTGACCGGGTAGACTTCCACGCCCACCATGCGGAAATACTTGCGGGCCAGCTTGCAGGCCTCGCCGATGTATTCCACGCTGCTTTTGGCGCGGCTCTCGCCCGTGAGGATCAGGATTTCTTCCATACCGCTGTCGGCAATCACCTTCATCTCGTGCTCGATCTGCTCCATGGTGAGCTGCATGCGCTTGATATGGTTGTAGCAGTTGAACCCGCAATAGACACAGTAGTTTTCGCAATAGTTTGCAATATAGAGCGGCGTGAAGAAATAGACGTTGTTACCGAAATGCTTGCTGGTTTCGACTTTCGCCTTCGCCGCCATCTGCTCCAGGTACGGGGCCGCAGCCGGAGAAAGGAGCGCCTTGAAGTCTTCGAGTGTGCAACGTTCATGTTCCAGGGCTCGCTTCACATCCTTGCCGGTATATTTGGAATAATCGAAATTTTCGGACTCAGAGAGCACCTTGTCGGCAATGTCCGACTGGATGACTTCCATGCCGGGCAGATAATCCATTATATTAGTACGGGAACTCGGATCGTTTTCAAGGCGGTGCTTCTTGGCAAGCGCCCCTTCCGAAAGGTTGCCTGAATCAAACAGATAGTTGTTGTCTTTTCTAGCGGTTTCCATTATACAGTCACTAGTCAATAGTCTTTTTTCGCCGGAAAATATAGAAACTCTTTCTCTATAAAGCGAGATATCAGCTCATATTATAAAAACTGGCATACGGCGACAAAATAAAGCGTCGGCCAAGGATGGGGAGGGTGCAGGGAGGGGCCCGTGCGGCCTTCGCAACTCCGAGCTGGGGCCCCTCCCGCATATAAAAAAGCGATTTTAACCCCTTAAATGGGTAATTTCACTGAAAAAAACAAAAAATCTTTAGAAAAACTTTTCTATATATACCCTCAAATTGCATTTTTGCCTGGGTCCTGTGACCAGATTCGCCAATTCCACTGGTGCTAGAGCAGAGAAACTCGGACAAAAACATGTAATGAAACAGGTCGCCATGGTGGTGACCGCCAAAACAACAAAAAAAAGGAATGGCTATAATGGCTACTATCACTAAAGAAAAGGCTGCAGAAATCACCGCTAAGTTCGGAGCAAACGAAAAGGACACCGGTAACGTCCGCGTTCAGATCGCTCTCCTCACCGAGAAGATCAAGAACCTCACCGAACATGCAAAGACCCACAAGAAGGACTTCCACTCCCTGCGCGGTCTGTCCATGATGGTTTCTAAGCGCAAGAACCTCCTCAAGTACTACGGCGAAAAGGACATTATCGCCCAGCGTGCCTTGATCAAGGAACTCGGTCTGCGCGGCTAATTCTTCAGACTGGAGAAATTTATGTCTATTGACGCATACCATCAAAAATACGGCAAGATGCTCGACCCGAAGGAAGTGTCTGTTACGCTCCCCGACGGCCGCGTCATCACGTTTGAAACAGGCCGTATCGCCAAGCAGGCTCGCGGAGCAGCCGTCGCCAAGATGGGCGACGCTTTCGTGCTCTCTACTGTCTGCTACGGCGAAGAAAAAGAAGGTGACTTCTTCCCCCTCACTGTGGAATACCGCGAAAAGGCTTACGCCGCTGGTCGCCTCCCGGGTGGCTACAGCAAGCGCGAAGCTGGTCGTCCCTCTGACGAAGAAACGCTTTCTGCACGTATTATTGACCGCCCGATTCGCCCGATGTTCCCCGAGAACTTCACGCGCGAAGTCCAGGTGATCGTGCAGGTTCTGTCTGCTGACCGCAAGTTTGCACCGGACGTGCTCGGCGTGTCTGCAGCATCCCTTTCTATCGGTCTTTCTGAACTGCCCTTCGAACAGCAGGTTGCCGCCGTACGCGTGGCCGTGGTCGATGGTCAGAACATCGTGATGCCCACCTATGAACAGATGGCCTGCGCCGATCTGGACCTGGTGGTCGCCGGTACCGAAGATTCCGTCTGCATGGTGGAAGGCGGTGCCTACGAAGTGTCCGAAGACACGATGATCAACGCAATTCTCGCCGGTCACGAAGCCATCAAGCTCATGTGCAAGGCCCAACAGGAACTGGTGGACCGCTGCGCTAAACCCAAGATGGAACTCAAGCCGCAGCACGTTGGCGAAGCCCACGAAAAGCTTCTCGCCACGGTGAAGGAAGTCGTGTGGGACGAACTGAACAAGGACGTCCACTCCAACATGGTGAAGACCGACTTCTATCCGGCTATGGCAGACCTCTGCGCGAAGATGCTCGAAGACGAACGCATTCTCGCCATCATCGGCAAGGACGAAGAACAGGATCCTGCTCTCGTTGCAGACGCTAAGGCAATCTTTAGCGACTACGAACGCACTGCCATGCGCGAAATGATCCTGAATGAAGACGTGCGTCTCGACGGCCGTACGACGACCGAAGTCCGCCCGATCGAAATCGAACTCGGCGTTCTCCCGAGCGCTCACGGTTCTGCAATCTTCCAGCGTGGCGAAACCCAGGGTCTCGTGGTCTGCACGCTCGGTTCCAAGGCCGACGAACAGCGCTACGAAAGCCTGCAGGGCGAAGGCTCCAAGAGCTACATGCTGCATTACAACTTCCCGCCGTACTGCGTGGGTGAATGCAAGCGCCTCGGCATGAGCCGCCGCGAAATCGGTCACGGCCACCTCGCCGAACGTTCTCTCGCTGCCGTTCTTCCGCTGCCGGAAGACTTCCCGTACACCATCCGCGTGGTTTCCGAAATTCAGGAATCCAACGGTTCTTCTTCCATGGCCTCCGTTTGTGGTGGCTGCTTGAGCCTTATGGACGCTGGCGTTCCTATCAAGGCTCCGGTCGCAGGTGTCGCCATGGGCCTCATCTCCGAAAAGGGTTCCGTGAAGGAAGGCGGCAAGATCAAGATCTTGACCGACATCACCGGTACGGAAGACCACCTCGGCGATATGGACTTCAAGGTGACGGGTACTGCCGAAGGTATCACTGCCTTCCAGATGGATATCAAGATCCGCGGCATTACGCCGGAACTCATGCGTGAAGCTCTGGAACAGGCTCGTCAGGGCCGTCTGCACATTCTCGGCAAGATGGCTGAACTCGGCCTCGCCGCTCCGCGTCCGAAGGTTTCCGAGAAGGCTCCGACCATGATCAAGATGCGCATCCCGACCAACAAGATCCGCGACGTCATCGGTTCCGGTGGCTCCGTGATCAAGGGCATGCAGTCCCAGACGGGTTGCACGATCAACATCGACGACGATGGCAACATCGACATTGCCGCTCCGAGTGGCAAGGCCGCTGCAGTCTGCCGCCGCATGATCGAAGAACTCACTGCCGAACCCGAACCGGGCCGCAAGTACAAGGGCAAGGTCAAGACGATCCAGCCGTTTGGCGCATTCGTCGAAATCCTCCCGGGTCGCGACGGTCTCGTGCACATCTCCGAACTTGCCGACCACCGCGTCGATAAGGTCGAAGACGTCGTTCACGTCGGTGACGAAGTCGAAGTGCTCTGCCTCGGTGTCGACCCGAAGGGCAAGGTGAAGCTTTCTATGAAGGCGCTCCTCCCTCCGAAGCCCGCTACCGAAGCTCCGGCCGCTGAAGCACCTGCTGCAGAAGCTGCTCCGGAAGCACCGGCTGAAGCCTAATTTCGAAAATCAGCCCATTTAAGTCACGGTCGTCAATCAAAAAAGATTGGCGACCGTGATTTTTTACACACATTTTAGACATTTTAAGCAAAATAAACCAGGGAACACACCTTAACCCGTAAACTTTAATTTATATTTAATGTGGATGATTGGCGTTTCATAGCGATGGGATTTACATGGTGATTTTATATTTAACAGTTTTGACCGTTATCGCGGCCATCAATATATTGGTACACCACCGTATCAATCCGAAATTGAACGGCCCGTATTCGCTGTTGTTCTTTTCTGTATTCATCGCTTGCCTTGGACACCTGCTTCTTGCGCTTTCTACAAATCTGGACCAGGCGATTCTTTCGAACAAGATGATTTACGTGGGATCGATGTTCCTCCCGCTATTCACGTTCGATGCTAGTATTTCCATTTGCAAGATTCGACTCCCCCGCTGGTGTTACGACCTGTTGGCAATCATCGTTTTCGCCGTATTCGTGATGTCGCAGACGGTCGGTTTCAACGGCCTGTATTACAAGACCATCGAGTTTACAACGACCTACGGCGTCGGTAACTTTATTGCCGAATACGGAATCGGGCACGATATTTTCAACTGCCTGATGGTCGGGTTCGTCCTGATCAACGTGAGCCTTATCGTCTACGCCTTCATCAAAAGAAGAAACGTTTCCTTCAACAGCCTTATCGCTCTGTCGTCGATGGAAGTCGTTTCTATCCTTTCGTTCTTCATTTCACGCTTTGTCGAAAGCGACACGATGGTCATGCCCGCCGTGTACGTGTTTGACCAGTGCGCCCTCCTGTACATCTGCTTCTGGGTCAAGCGTTATGATGTCGAACAAATTATTTCTCAAGTACTGGAAACACAAAACTCAGACAGCTATGTCCTGATTACGACAAACAACAAGTTCCTTGGTTGCAATGCCGTAGCCTACAAGACCTTCCCTGACCTGAAAAGATGCCGAATCGACCACTCGATGCCCGACAACACAAGGCTCAACAGCCTGCTTGTTTCTTGGATCAAGGAAATCTCCCAAGAAAAGATTGTCATCGAGAAAAAGTTTGAAAGCGACGGAAGATACTACAAAATCAAGTTGAGACAGATTCCTCTCACGCGCGCCAAGAAAATCAACCTGTTCAAGATCGAAGACGAAACCAGCATCCACAACTACATCAACATGCTGGGTTCAAACAACGTTCGCCTGGAAATGATGCTTAAGGAGAACGATTCCCAGATTCGCTCTATCCAGGAACAAATGCTTATCGGCATGGCCCACATGGTCGAAAATCGCGACAGCAACACGGGTAGCCATATCAAGCGTACAAGCAAGGTTGTGTCTATCCTGGTGGATTACCTACGCAAAGACAAGAGCCTTGGCCTTTCTGATTTCTTCTTCGACAGCCTGGTCTCTGCCGCTCCGATGCATGACATCGGTAAGATCGCCATTGAAGACCGCATCTTGAGAAAGCCCGGCCGCTTCACCCCGCAGGAATACGAAGAGATGAAGAGCCACCCCGAGAAGGGCGCCATGATCGTAGAAAACCTGCTCACCTCTATCGAGTCCCCCGACTTTGTCAAGATTGCACGCAATGTGGCCCGTTACCATCACGAACGTTTCGATGGTTTCGGCTACCCGCAGAAGCTCAAGGGAACCGAGATTCCGTTCGAGGCCCGCGTCATGGCTATTGCCGACGTTTACGACGCGTTGGTCAGTAAGCGTTGCTACAAGGCAGAGATGTCCTTTGACGACGCCTATACGATTATCATCGAAGGCATGGGCACCCAATTCGATCCATCGCTCAAGGATTGCTTTATCGCCTGCCGTTCCAGGCTCGAAGAATACTATGGTAGCTTGAAAGAAGACGAAGCATAGAGAATTAAGAATGAAAAAGGAAGAATGAGGAATTTTCATTCTTCCTTTTTTTCTACATTTGGGCACATGACAAAGTTTAGTGAATTCCCGTATGTAGCCGACCGCTTCAATGCTGTCCGCAGGGAAACTGTACAGGTTCGCGTTGGCGACGCACTTATCGGGGGCAATGCCCCCATTTTAGTTCAGTCCATGACCACCACCAAGCCCAAGGACGTCGAAAAGACGGTGGCCGAAACATTGGCACTCGCCAAGGTGGGTTGTGGTCTGGTTCGCATTACCGCTCCGACATTTGCAGACGCACAGGGCCTCGAAGAAGTGATGAAGCAGGTGCGTGCAGCCGGTTGCAAGGTGCCGGTTTCCGCCGACATCCACTTCCAGCCGAAGGCTGCGTTCGAGGCGCTCAAGTGGGTCGAGAAGGTCCGCATCAATCCGGGTAACTTCGTGGATACGGGCATTTTGACGCTCGACCAGCAGACGGACAAGTCGTTTGACGAGGGCAAGGAAAAGGTTGCCGAGGCCTTCACTCCGTTTGTGCAGGAGGCCAAGCGCCTGGGACGCGCCATCCGCATCGGCGTGAACCACGGTTCGCTTGCGGCCCGCATGATTTACCGCTACGGCGACACGGTCGAAGGCATGGTCGAAAGCGCCATGGAATACTTGGCCGTATGCGAAGCCGAACATTTTGACCAGGTCGTTTTAAGTTTGAAGAGCAGCAATCCGCGCGTGGCAATTGCCGCCTACCGCATGCTCGCCGCCCGCATCAAACAGGAAGGCTTCAAGCCCTACCCGTTCCACGTGGGCGTGACTGAAGCGGGCGCGGGTGCCGACGGACGCTTGAAGTCTGCGGCCGGCATCGGCGCCTTGTTGCTCGATGGCCTTGCAGATACGATTCGCGTGTCTCTCACTGAAGATCCGGTGGCCGAAGTCCCTGTGGCACAGGAACTCATCAAGGCCTGCGCGTTGCCTGCTGCGCCGACGGCATACAACGTGCCGGTTCTCGAAAAGGATCCGTACCATTACGAACGCAGAGAAACGACGCCTGTTACTATTGCAGGCGTTGAAATCGGCGGCAACCATCCGGTGAAGGTCGGCGTGAAAGCCGATGCGATTGCACTTACAGGCGAACGCCGCAACGCGGAATTTGCGCTGTCGAGCTTGGATGCCGCCCCCGTGGTGCAGTTCAAGGATGCCATGGACATCGCGGGGTTCGCCGCGAATCCGGCGAGCGTGCCTGCGGGTTCTGTGTTCTGCTATACCGGCGCCGAGATGGTTTCGGGCGTGCGCGCCCTTGCTGCAGCTCTCGAAGCTGCAGGTCGCAAAGACCCGATTCTCCTGTACGCCAAGATTAACGACAACGAACGTGAAACGCTCCGCGTATCCGCCGATATCGGAAGCCTCGTCACCGACGGTCTTGGCGACGCCGTCGTCATCGACGGCTACAAGGGCGCGAAGGAAAGCGTGCTCCTCGCCTTCGACATTCTGCAGGCCGCCTACTGCCGCCGCAGCAAGACCAACTTTATCAGCTGCCCGAGCTGCGGCCGCACCCTCTACGACATTCAGCAGGTGATGGGCAAGATCAAGGCCCGCTTCGGACACCTCTCCGACATTTCCATCGGCATCATGGGCTGCATCGTGAACGGCCCGGGCGAAATGGCAGACGCCGACTTCGGCTATGTGGGTGGTGGCCCCGGCCGCATTACCTTGTTCGAAGGCAAGACTGCTGTCAAGAAGAACATCCCCGAAGAGGATGCCATCGAGGAACTGGTGAACTTAATTAAGGATCGCGGCCGCTGGCAGGAACCTTAAAGAATTGACAATGGATAATTGATAATGAATAATTGTTAAAGTCGCGGCTACGCCGCCAAATTGAATAATCATCAATCATACATTATCAATCATCAATCATTTTAACAATCATCCATAAGAGGACTAAATCATGGCAACTATTAAGACGATGAACAACATTTCCAAGAAAGGCCTGAGCCTGTTTGGCTCGTTCTATCAGGTTTCCGACTCCGTCGAAAAACCCGATGCCATCTTGGTGCGTTCCGCCCAGGTTGATACCGACAACTTTGACGGCCTTCTGGCTGTCGCCCGCGCCGGCGCTGGCGTGAACAACATCACCATCGACAAGGCCTCTGCAAAGGGCATCTGCGTGTTCAATACTCCGGGTGCAAACGCAAACGCCGTTGCGGAACTCGTGATGACCGTGCTTGGCATGGCCGTCCGTAACGTGGACAAGGCCGCCGCATGGGTCAAGGGCCTCGACGTGAACGATCCGGACCTCGCAAAGACCGTCGAAAGCGGCAAGAAGAAGTTCGCCGGCATGGAACTCGCCGGTAAGACTCTCGGCGTGATTGGCCTCGGCAAGATTGGCGTGCTCGTCGCTAACTATGCCCGTTGGAAGAACATGCGCGTGATCGCCTACGAACCGTATCCGAACGCAAACAACATGCACGAACTTTCCAACAAGGTTGAAATTGCCGACCTCGACACCGTGATCGCAAATTCCGACTTCCTCACCGTGCACGTTCCGTTCATCAAGGGCGTTACCGAAAACCTCCTCAACCGCAAGAACCTCGCCGGCTTCAAGGGCAGCTACATCATGAACTTCGCCCGCGGCGGTATTGTGGAAATGGCTCCGGTCAACGAGATGCTCGCTTCTGGCTCTCTCCAGGGCTACCTCTGCGACTTCCCGGATGCAGACCTCATCAAGAACGACAAGGTGACCTGCTTCCCGCACCTCGGCGCTTCCACCGAAGAAGCTGAAGAAAACTGCGCCGTGATGGCCGTCGAAGAATTGAAGGACTACATCGAATACGGTTGCGTCCGCAATTCCGTGAACTTCCCGGCCCTCGTCGATCACCCGCACGCAGGTGTCAAGAGCCGCGTTGTGGTTATCAACCAGGACGTTCCGAACATGATTTCCGAAATCACGAAGGTGTTCGGTGCCGAAGGCATCAACATTGCCAGCTTCTCCAACAAGAGCAACGGCAAGATCGGCTACAACCTCGTTGACGTGGAAAGCAAGGTCGATGACTCCATCATCGAGAAGCTCTCCAAGCTCGACAAGGTCATCAAGGTCCGCGTGATCCACTTCTAATTATAAAGCAACCTTGATTTTATCGGCGTGCAGTTCTTAACGACTGTGCGCCGTTTTTTTATTTATTCTTTGTACGAAACTAATACGTTTAAGTTATATTTACATCGTTAAACTAGGTGTTTAAAGGAGTATTGTATGGAATGGAACGACTTCACGAGCCTCACGTCGGAAGACATGCGAGCCATTTGGGATTTTAGTACGAAAGACCCGTTTTCAATTTTGGGAATTCACCCGCTGAATACAGATCGTGGTGTAAAGACGGTCATTCGCGCCTATCAACCGCAGGCCAGTTTCATTCGCGGAGAATCCTGCGACGGTGAATATGAATTCGATTTCATGAAGATCGGCAACACGGGATTTTTCGAAGCCATTCTGGACAAGGAATACGAGCCGTTCTTTTACAACCTGATTATCAAGCAGGACGACGGCAACGAATACACGCTCACCGATCCTTATGCATTCCTCCCCGTCCTTTCGGACTTTGACCGCCACCTGATTTCCTCTGGCACGCATTACGAACTTTACCGCAAGCTCGGCGCAAACCTTGTTGAACACCAGGGTTTCAAGGGCGTCCACTTTGCCGTTTGGGCTCCGAACGCCCGCGCAGTCTCCGTGGTTGGCAGCTTCAACAGCTGGGACGGCCGCCGCAACCAGATGCGCATGCTTGGCTCGACGGGCATCTGGGAAATTTTCATTCCGAACATTGGCGAAGGCGAACTCTACCGCTTCGAGATTCACGGAGCCGACGGCAACCTGCATGTGAAGGTGGACCCGCTCGCAAAGCTCAGCGAAGTCCGTCCGGCAACCGCCTCCATTACCACGCACCTTGACGGCTACGAATGGGGCGACGACCTCTACATGGCCACCCACTGGGCGACCAAGGTCTTCGGTTCGCCCATGAACATTTACGAAGTCCACGCGGGCTCCTGGCGTCGCGATCCCGCCAATCCGGACCGTTTCCTCAACTGGGACGAACTTGCCGAAACATTGATTCCTTACCTCAAGGAAATGGGCTACACGCACGTGGAATTCTTGCCGCTTGCCGAACACCCGCTCGATGAATCCTGGGGCTACCAGGTGACCGGTTACTACTCCCCCACGAGCCGCTACGGCACGCCCGACCAGTTCCGCCATTTTGTGGACCTTTGCCACCAGAACGAAATCGGCGTGATTTTGGACTGGGTTCCGGCCCACTTCCCGAAGGATGCTCACGCTCTCGGACGTTTCGATGGCACCGCCTGCTACGAGCACGCCGACCCACGTCAGGGCGAACACCCACACTGGGGCACATACATCTTTAACCTCGGCCGTAACGAAGTCAAGAACTTCCTCATTGCAAACGCGATGTACTGGCTTAAGGAATTCCACTGCGACGGTCTCCGCGTCGATGCTGTGGCCTCCATGCTTTACCTCGACTACGGTAAGGGCCCCGGCCAGTGGGTGCCGAACAAGGACGGCGGTAACATCAACTACGATACGCTGGAATTCCTGAAGCACCTGAACAGCATCATGGGTCGCCTCACTCCGCATGCGATTTTGATTGCCGAAGAATCCACCAGCTTCCCCTCTATCACGCGCCCGCCTGAACAGGGCGGCCTCGGCTTCCACTACAAGTGGAACATGGGCTGGATGAACGATTTCCTCAGCTACATTCAGCACGAACCGATTCACCGTAAGTACCACCACAACCAGCTGACCTTCAGCATGGTGTACGCCTACAGCGAAAACTTCATTCAGGTATTCAGCCACGACGAAGTGGTACACGGCAAGGGTTCTATGCTTGGCAAGATGCCGGGCGACAACTGGCAGAAGTTTGCAAACCTCCGCCTCACCTACGCCTTCCAGTACGCACATCCGGGCAAGAAGCTCAACTTCATGGGCAACGATTTCGGTCAGTTCCGCGAATGGAACGAAAAGCGCTCGCTCGACTGGCACCTGGTCAGCTGGGATAGCCACGGCAAGCTCTTGCAGATGATGAAGGTGCTAAACCACCTGTACAAGGAAAATGCCCCGTTCTGGGAAATCGACCACTACTACACCGGCTTCGAATGGATCTGGTGCGACGACGCAGACAATTCCATCGTGAGCTTCGTGCGTAAGGACGACCACGGGAACCAGATTCTCTGCGTGTTCAACTTCACGCCGGTGGTCCGCAACGACTACCGCCTCGGAGCCCCCACGCGCGGCAAGTGGAAGGAAATCTTCAACACTGACGCTAGCATGTTCGGCGGTTCCAACGTGGGTAACTTCGGCGAAGTCTGGACGCAGGATATTCCGTGGCAGAACCGCGAGTGGAGCATGAACATCAAGCTTCCGCCGCTTGCCGCAGTCTACTTCCGCCTAGAACGTTAAGAGTCTTTTAAACAAATTAAACGTCTTCTGAATTCTGAAAGCAGAAATTCGAATTAACTATGTACCAGTTTATTGTTCCCCAAGTCAAGAAGCCGCTAGACGGCGAAGTTGAAATTTCCGGGGCAAAGAATGCAGTGCTCGCCGTAATGGCCGCAGCACTTCTTGCCGACGGCGTATCCGAAATCACGAACGTCCCGCACCTCAAGGACATGAAGACCATGTCCGACGTGCTGCGCGTCATCGGTTGCCATATCAGCGGCGAAGCACACTGCCTTAAAATCGATACCCGCGGAGCCGATCACTTGGAAGCGCCTTACGAACTCGTGAAGACGATGCGTGCGAGCTTCTATGTGTTGGGCCCGCTCGTCGCAAGGTTCGGACGTTGCCGCGTCTCGCTCCCCGGCGGTTGCGCCTGGGGCCCGCGCCCCGTCGATTTGCACCTAAAAGGGCTCGAGGCGCTCGGTGCAAAGATTACAGTAACGCATGGCTATGTCGAAGCCACCTGCGACGGTCGCCTCCCCGGCGGAACCTTCCACTTCCCGATTTCGAGCGTTGGCGCCACGGTGAACGTGCTGATGGCGGCGACGCTCGCCAAGGGCACCAGCGTGCTCCAGAACGCCGCACTTGAACCTGAAATTGATAACCTCGTCGATTACCTCATCGGCATGGGTGCGAAAATTCAGGGACGCGGCACGCGTACCCTGACGGTAACGGGCGTAGAATCCCTACGCCCCGGCAATGGTGTCACCATCCCCGACCGTATCGAGGCGGGCACCTTCCTCTGCGGCGCCGCCATTACCCGCGGCCGCGTGAAAGTCACCAAGATTATCCCCGAACACATCGCCTCGACCCTCGACGCATTCCGCGACATGAACTGCAAGGTGAATGTCGGCCCCGACTGGGCCGAAGTCGACGCCCGCGACGTGGAACTCAAGCCGATTACCATCCAGACGCTCCCCTTCCCCGGCTACCCCACCGACATGCAGGCGCCTCTCATGGCAACGCTCCTCTCTGTTCCGGGCAACAGCGTCATCCAGGACACCGTCTATAACGACCGCTTCAAGCATGTGGCCGAAATGGAACGTCTCGGCGCAAACATCACTCTCAGCGGCAACACCGCCACCATCAAGGGCGGCCTCCCGCTCGAAGGTGCCGACGTGATGGGCTCCGACCTGCGCGCCTCCGCCGCGCTCGTCCTCGCCGCTTTAATCGCCGAAGGCGAAACCAAGATCAGCCGCATCTACCACCTGGACCGCGGCTATGAAGATTTCGAAGCGAAGATGGCAAAGCTCGGCGCCAAAGTCGAACGAGTCGTCATCGACGCCGACGAACCGTAGACTAGACGAGAGACTAAAGAATAAACTCCGGCGAGGCAATCGTCGGAGTTTTCGTTTTCAAAGATTTTGAACTGTTACAGCGAGGCTTCTGTAGATTCAGCCGTCGTGCTTGCCGTCGGCTCGGATGCGCTACCTTCGGCAGGCTTCACGCGAGCAGAAGGCATCTTGGATTCACGAACCACGGGCACGCAGGCATCCACCGGTTCACCGGCAGCCTTTTTGTCTTCCTTCTCCAGGATTTCCTGCAACATTTCGGCGGCCTGTTCAAACTCGGCCGACTTTTCGCAGGACTTGGTCGAAAGGATCTTCTGCAGGTACTGCTTCTGCATATCGATGTCACATTCTTCGCCATAAAGGGAAGAAAGCTTGAACAAGGCAGGGCAAGTCTTCTGGCCGTCGGGGAAGGCATCCGACATGCGAGCAAAGACCTTCTTCGCCTTGTCCACCTGGTTCACATCGATCAGGCAAAGCGCCATCCAGTAAAGCGAATTCTCGGCGAGTTCGCCTTCTTTCATCTGTTCATAGACCTGCTTGAAACCGTTATAGGCAAGCTTGAATTCTCCTCGGTGGTAGTCTGAACGGGCCGTATTGAACATGGCCTCGGCTTCCACGAGCTTTTCCGCCTCACGTTCCAGACTGTCCATCGAAACGGGAGCGGGAGCACCACTCACGACAACCTTCTTCGCCAAAATCTTGTCAGACTTGCCGAGAAGCATATCCAGACGGTAGATGATTTCTTCCTGTCTGGAATCGTTACGTTCGGACTCATCGGAAACACGACGCGAAAGCATCGTAATTTCAGCCTGCATGCGCTTCTGTGCAAGAGCAGACGCATCGAGCATCGCCTTGGTCGAATCAAGTTCGGCACGCAGCGAATCGTTCTGCGCAGACAGACTCTGCACCGCAGAATCAAGGCTCGTCTGAACTTCCGCCCCAACCGCCTTCATTTCCTGGGTACGGAGCACAGTCATCTGGCTGCACCCTGTCAAGACCATAGCGGCAAAACCCGCTGTCAAGAGAATTCGTTTCATATTCATACTTAGTTATGTTTTATAGATCCTTCTCCCCGCAAGGGGGATCATGCTCACATAAGCGCTAAAGCGCTAAGTGATCAAAGAGACTTCGCAACTACGTTGCTTCTCCACAAAGAGGATAACTCAACTTTGGAACTAAAGTTCCTAGTTTCGTATAGCTCAGGATGACACAATTTTTTCCGAATTCCGAATTCTGAATTATTCCTTGATGTTCACGCGGAAGTTGGCGCGACGGTTCTGGGAGTAGGCTTCTTCGGTTGCACCTTCAACCTTCGGAGCTTCCTTACCGTAGCTGACCGATTCCATGCGCTTGGCGTCAATGCCGTAAGCAACGAGGAATTCCTTCACCTTCATGGCACGCTTTGCACCGAGAGTGAAGTTGTAGTCTTCGGTACCACGAGCATCCGTATGACCTTCAATCGTAATCGTGAAGCGTTCTTCCTTGATCAGGAGCTCGCCCACCTGAGCCAACAGTTCCTTGGCCTTTTCGGTGAGTTCGGAGCGGTCAAAGTCAAAGTACACGTCTTCGCTCATGATCTGGTTGATGAGAGCTTCGAGGCGAGCGCGTTCCGCTTCCAGACGGGCGCGTTCAGCAGCCAGGCGTTCTGCTTCGAGGCGTGCCTGTTCTGCAGCAAGAGAATCCGCATTCGGGGCAGCCTGTTCTACGGCAGGAGCCGCTTCGGCAGCCGGGGCGGGTTCAGCCGTCGGTTCGGTTTTCGGCGGTTCCTTCTTCGCGCAAGCGACAAGGCAAATAGCAGCAGCAGAGGCCACCACGACAAGTTTCACGAGGTTCTTCATTTTTCACCTTCCTTTTTTTGTTGTTTAATAGCTTCGTAGAAAAAAGACCAAGTCGGCGAAGTATTCTCACCGGAATTGGTGATACGCGTTACGTTCGACCCGTCCTTTCTCATAATGTAAATCTGGTACGATCCGCTGCGGTTGCTCGAGAAAGCAATCAACTTGCCGTCGGGCGACCAGGTAGGATGTTCGTTGTTGCCCGCGTTGTTCGTCAGCTGCACGATATCGGAGCCATCGAGAGCGCAGGTATAAATATTCATATGGCCGTTGTCCATGGAGGTATAGGCGATGCGATCCCCTTCGGGTGACCAGGCTGCACGTTCATTGTAGCGGCCCATAAAGGTCACGCGGCGTAAATCGGAGCCATCCTTACCCATCACGAAAATCTGCGGTCCACCGCCACGGTCACTGGTAAACATCACCTCGGATGCATACGGGCTCCATGCGGGGCTCGTCTGGTTAGACTTGAGGTAGGCAAACTTCTTCGCCTTGCCTGTCGCCGGATTTCCGATATAAAGATCCGTCTTGCCGTCCACCGTGCTCGAGAAAAGGAGTTCACCCGTCTTCGGATTCACCGCCGGGCTGTAAGTCTGGTCCAGCTGCGGGAACACCGACTTTTCGGAGCCACCGAACACCTTGGAATAGAGCTTCGGACGATGCGTCTTGAAATTCACATAGTAGAGCCCTGCGTTGTCCTTCATCCACACGGGCATCATGCTAATCGTCGTATCGCGCGTAATCTGGCTGCGATGGAAACCGTCGTAGTCCGACACCACCACCTGCTTGATACCATCGATCTTGGATACGTAAGCAAGCTTGGTAGAAGCCACACCGCGTTCACCCCACAGACGGTAGATAACCTCGTCAAAGAAGAGATGCATGGCGCGGCGAAGGTCCTTCTGCTCCACCGTATAGGTTTCACCGAGAAGCAGGTCCTTGGTCTGGGCCACATACAGGTAACATTCCAATTTGAGCTTGCCCCCCACCGGAGTCACCTTGCCCGTCACATAATGCTTGGCGTGCGCCTTGCTGAATAGCGGCAGATTGAACTTGTCCGAGGCAACCACATCAAAGCGTCCCGAAAGGTTCGCGTCGCGAGTCACGATCTGGTGAGGCTTTTCTTCGATCCATTCAATAGCACCCTTAGGTTCTGCAAAGGGAACAACGCCAATGGGCATCGTCTTGAACACAGAGATGCCGACATCCACCGCAATCGTATCGATTGTCGCATGCGATGCTACCGGCAGCAGGGCAACGGCAAAAGCGACCGTCGCCATGCGCACCATCATAGAGTTCATCAAATTCATTTTCTTCTTCAAAAAAATCATCTTCAACATTCACAAAAGATTGCTCAATCACCTTACGGATTTTCGCAACGGCCCTTTCTTCAATAATACAATATTTCCTTCTTATAACCCACTTTTTTATGTTAATTTGGTGTAAAATTAAAGTGCAAAACGAGCGAAGGGGCCCTAAAGTTAGGCGGAAGCTCCGGAATCTTCGAAATCTGCACGGCGCGCACCGACAAGTGGTCCCAGGTCTTATTTCCAGAACTGCGCTTAAGCGTAATCGCCGTAATGCCACCAAAACGGTCCACCGTAAATTGAACAGTCGTCTTTACGTCGCGACGCACATTCAAATTCGAGGGCGGATTGAAATTGCTCATGATAATTTGTTTCAAACGTTCCAAATAAACTTGCATCAGGGGGTCCATATCCACGGAGCCCACCGGATTCAAGCTCGGGGCCTCGACAGCCGTCGGCAAGTCCAAGTCGTCCACTTCAAAGTCATCCTGCGGTTCCGGCTCCGGTTCAGGTTCGGGTTCCGGCTGCGGCTCTTCTACCGGCTCCGGTTCAGGCGGTTTTTCTTCCACCTTCGGTTCGGGCGGCAACTGCTTGTCTACCTTGGGTTTCGGTTCCACCTTGGGCTTAGGCTCTATCGGCTTGGGCTGTTCGGGCTTCGGTTCAACCGGCTTAGGCCTCGGCGGCTGCGGACGCGGCTTTACCTGGTTCACCTGCACCATCTCGAACACGGGAATCGGTTCCGGCTCGTGCTTGAAATTCACAAAATGGAACGCAACGCAAATACCCGCAATCAGCAAGTGGAACACCACCGCACAAACGATGATCTTCACCATCATTCCGTCATCGTCAGACGAAAAATACTGGATGTTTCTATCTGCGCTCACCTAGTTCTTTCCCGGTTTTTCCTTGGGATTCATCGTCAGGAATCCGAGTTTCGTGACACCGAGCTTCTGCACCTGGGTCACCACCTTCATCACAAGACCGTAGTTCACCGACTCGTCAGCATTGATGACCACCGCCATCTCGCCATTCCAAAGCGACTTGAACACGTTGTTGAAACTCCCGAAATCCACCATCATGTCGGCGATGTAGAGTTCCTCGTTTTTCGTGATGGAAACCTTCAAAAGTTTTTCCTGCTCCATGGTCGGGGCTTCCGCCTTGGGCAAGTCCACCTTGACCCCCTGACTCATGAGAGGCGCAGAAATGATGAACACAATCAGAATCGCGAACACGATGTCAATCATGTTCGTGAGGTTCATCTCCTGCTTAAGTTCTTTTCCGCGACTGCGCTTCACTATGCCTCCTAGCCAGCCACTTCTTCGAGGGCGAGCAAGTCACCGCGCTTAAAGAGGCTAAGCACCTGGGAGCCGAAGTTGAAGTACGAGATTTCGTTCTGTCCGTTGCGGGCGGTAAAGTAGTTGTAACCAGCAGAGGCGGGGATAGCGACCACAAGGCCTGCAACCGTCGTGATCAAGGCCATAGCGATACCCGGAGCGACCACGGTAAGGTCTGCCGAGCCATGCTGACCGATCTGGAAGAAGGCAACCATGATGCCCCACACCGTACCCAGAAGTCCAAAGAACGGAGCGAGGTTCGAGCACGTGGCCAAGAAACCGAGGTAGCGGTCTTCTGTCAGGCGAAGGCCTTCAATCGAACGCTGGATGGTATCTTCCAGAAGCGAAGCACGGTGCTGAATGGAATCGTAGCTCACGAAGTTACTGAACTTGGAAGCTTCCTTGAGCACTTCAGCCGTAAGGCTCTTGAGCGCACTGTCATCGGCGGTCTCGCAAAGCCCCTGCAGTTCCACGAACTGGCGCACATCCACAAACTTGCGGAAAAAGACGACATTTGCGCGCTGGTTTTTCGTATTCACGATATACTTGACAATGATGATTCCCCAGGAACCGAGCGACATAACCGCCAAAATACCCAAAATCACAAGTGTCGTGATATCGGACTGCGTAAGCATCTGGAGTAAAGGAACCGAATTGTTCAAAATCACCTCCCGTTAACCGGAAAAAGACTCGTATCTTGTTGTTTGGCAACAATATAGCAAAAGACCACGGAAAAAATTTCGGGGTCCTAGGTAAAATTTGCAACAATATCGTAAGAAAGAAAAGTTTACAAAAAAACAATTAAAAAATTGTGCACATCACATGGAAATGATGTACGAAGGCCACCACCATCATTCTAATAGGCGATACTTATTTTTGCAATTTGTTTTCCTGTCTTGACTATGTAAATTCCGGCTTTGTTAATCAAGAAATTTTGCATTCCGCCTGAATAGACTGTTTTAATAAGATTTCCGTTTACATCAAAAACAGAAATTTTGCCAACATAATTATCGACAAAAACCGCATTTTTTACAAGGGATATGCTTACGTTTGGAGTTGTTTTTTGGAAAACTAAATCAGACGTGGTACTTGAACTACTCGTGTTATCTGTTTTGCTGCTAGACGAATCTATCTTTGAACTTGAGGATGTCGGCTCAGAACTAGAAGAAGCATTTTCCGAGCTAGAAGATATTGGCTCTGAACTAGGCGATCCGTTCTCAGAACTAGAAGACGGATACTCTATTACGACAGGGGTGCCGCTGTAGGTTGTTATCCCTGTTAATACGGGGTGGGTATCAAAGCCTACATTCTGACCCCAAATGGATCCGTCAATGGATTCCTCGTTGTATTTGTGAAGGGCTTCTGCGATAGAACCGTCTGCAAATTGTAATGTGGATGCGGCGGTACCTTTCATTTCAAGAGAATCTCCGCTTACGTCAAAGCTTATAAAGTAGGAATGTTGTATAGAATATATCGTATCGTTATCGGCCTTTAAAATGTCAAAAGTTTCGTCATTTAAAAAGCCTGCATTGTAAGAATTTATAATAGTCGCCTTTGCTCCAGAATTTAACCAACCAATCAATCCTCCTGAGCGGCTGCCCTTGGAGTTGTCGTTAATCCGCCCTACATTAAAGGAATTTGTTATGGTTATATCGCTTCCGTTATTTGCAAGTCCTATGAATCCTCCTGTTGGGCCGTATGCACCAAATATGGTCGATGCGTTATAGCAGTTTTCTATGATAACAGTTCCTTTTGTAATGCCAGCGATACTTCCAACGCGCTCGCCACCATCAATGAAAGAATTTTCAATTCCCAGATTCTTTACAACAGCGGCACCAAGTGAATCTCCTTCAAGATTTACGAATAAACCACCTCCATTTACGTAACCGTAATCTACATACATTCCCTTTATGCTGTAGCCTTGTCCATCCAATGTCCCGCTAAACAATTTTACGGGGACCCATGCGATTAAGTCGGATGCTTTTTTGGCAAGAGTTCCATCTTTGTTTAGTAAGTTGTCGTAAAAAACAATGTCATTTGTAAGCTTACCGCATGCACGAACATCCTTTTCTATTCCGTCAAAAGTACCGCTTACAATGGAGGCAAAACCATAGAGTTCGCCAACATTCGAAATGGCGTAGCAATCATTGTCAAGTTCTGGTGCAGAAACCTTTATCCAGTCGGCATAATATTCTTTATTCCCTTTATCGGTGGACTGAATTGGATTTACTCTGCTTCCGTCAAAAGTTTTACTTTCGTACCAACCTTTAAAAATCCATAAACCTTCTTTTGGATTTGGAATAAATTTGCCAAGCCCTTCCACATAATTTACAGTGAAGGTGGAATCGTTTTGGTTGTTTGTATGGAACGTTGCTTTTGATATTTTGAATCCCGGATTTTTGTAATTCGCATTAAGTGTCGGGTAAGGGTCTATGCCTACATTTTGCCCCCAAACGGAACCGTCAATTTCGCCATCGGAATAACTATGTAGCGCCGTTAAAACGGCTCCGCTTGCAAATTGGCTTGAGTCCGCCATATTACCCGTATAAACATGATTATGATTGTTATTATTGAAAGCGTTCTCAATTAAAATTTTATTTGAGGAATCCTTTTTACCTATTAAATCTGCGTAAGAAAAAATCCCCGTATCGTATGAACCGTAATTGAATGAGTTTTTTATGGTTGCAGAAGCGCCCTGATTAAGGCCACCTATAAGCCCGGCGTCATTGTCTGAATTTGATGCGTTATATGAATTGATAACCGTAAGATTGCCGTAAACATAGCCCACCAAGCCTCCGCCATAGTGTTTTGTACGCATTTTGATATTGCTATATACATTTTTGAGAGTGAGGTAGCCACTTTGTTCGCCGACAAAACCGCCTATATACCAACAAGCTCCTATGTAGGAATCAATAAGTCCTACATTTTGAATAACTGCCGGAGACGCTTCGGAACCCCCGGTTCTTCTAAAAAGACCGATGTAGTTGTCGTTTCCATTATTATAATAAAGGCCTGAAATGGTGTGTCCTTGGCCGTCAAATGTTCCCCGGAAGTTGTTGATAGGGGTCCATGTTATTTTTTCTGAATTAGAAAAGACATTTTCGTTAAGAACTATATCCGCGGTGAGTTTTCCACAAATGTTTCTTTGCGCGGAGTCTCCCAAGGTGCCGTTTACCATTGCGGCGAACACATACATTTCTCCAGCATCAGAAATTTCGTAGCAGCCGTTTTTTAGCGAGGGTTTGCTCCACCATTTTGCATAAAGCTCTATGTTTCCCGATATACTTTTAGAAATGGAATAAAGTCTTTCTCCTGTGTATGAATTGTTTGAATACCAACCTGCAAAAATATGATTTGTCTGCATGGGGCTAGGAAGTAACGCTCCGACGCCTTCCGCATATTGACTAATATATTTTGTAGAATCTCCTTCAAAAGTGTGAAGAGTAATTTTAGATACTTTAGTTGCATTTGCATAATTCTGTATAGAGCCGCTGAAATTTGGCGTTGAATCAGCATTTATATTTTGTCCCCAGATATCTCCGTTTACTCCATAATGTAGGGCGATAGCCACCATGCCACTAGCGAAGTCTTCTTTGGTGCGAGCCCCTTCGTTATCATTGGAAGTCTTACTTAATTTATATGAATTCGATATGGAAATTTTAGAATTTGCCTGGTCCTGTGCGCCGACCAGGTTTAAATCTGTAATGCCATAGCTGTAAGAATTTTCGATAAAAAGCTTGATGGCCATAGGTCCAGAAAAACCTACCAGTCCGCCCCTGCCAAGGGTTGTGTAGACTTGCCCTAAGTTGTACGAATTCTTGATGGTCGTAATCCCTTCTGTTGCCTGACCTATTAAGCCACCTGCGTAGCGGTCGTTTCCTACGGTACTTGAACTTGCATGAATATAGCCTACATTGTATGAATTTATAACTAAGTTATCCCCTTTTACAAGCCCAACAAGGCCTCCTAGCTGTGCAGACGCTTCTATTGTTGCTCCGTTAAAGCAGTTTTCAATGGTAATGTTGACGGCACTATTTGCAAAAGCGCCTATAGTCCACAGGGTTGCGAAATAAGAATCGACAACACCCAAATTTTTGATAACCGCGTGTCTGCTTTCGGATTCGCCTACAACATATCCGAATAATCCTACATAGTCAAGACCTCTGTTGCTATCAAAGTATAGGCCTGAAATAGTATGCCCTTGGCCGTCAAAAGTACCGCTAAATCTATTGATGGTAATCCATTTGTGAAAGTTGTAATATTTCTTGCTTAGGTTATATCCATCAAGCACGTTTTCGTTTACAACAATGTCAGACTCAAGTTTTGCACATGTTTCAAAACTTGTTGCTAAACCATTGGTGGTGTCGTTCATTAATTCTGCAAATCCGTAAAGTTCTTCTGCTGAGCCAATTTGGTAGCAGCCGTTAGATAAAACCGGTGTTTGCGGAGTTCCAGAATAAGCCGCAAAAGCAAGTGTCGCCGCGAGGAAAATGAATGAAGAAAACAATTTGACAAAGCTTTTCATGATTGTAAAAATAGAAAAAACTTTTACAATCGTTTTTTTCTTCTTTTATAAGTTTTTTTATGCGCCTTTTAGTCCTTTTTGCAAACAAAAAAGTCCCCGATAACGAATGTTACGGGGCAATGGGGCTTACTTGAGCGTCACGCTACGGCTTGTTCCGTTTACTCGGACGATGTAGTTGCCCGGAGTTTGCAGGGTGATGCTCGTCGTTGCACTGGCAAGAGGCTTGGCAGCAACCAAGTGACCAAGGCTATCGAATATGCGAACAACGCCACCCTGCGTGTTAGAAAGCGTGAGAGTCATACCGTTTACCGCAAGGTTGAACGTAGGCTGAACGTCGTTCCAAGCGACAGTCGTATGCTCAGAAGAACTGCTTTCGGCCTCCGATGACGAGGACGACTTGGCCTCGCTTGAAGAAGATTCCGACTTCGCAGAAGAGCTGCTCGATTTCGTCTCAGAGCTGCTGGACGGTGCCACGGACGAGCTGGACTTCACTGAAGAACTAGAAGGAGCGACAGAACCGCTCGATTTCGCCTGAGAGCTGCTGGACTGAGCCCCAGACGAGCTAGACTTCACTGAAGAACTGGAAGGAGCGACAGAACCGCTCGATTTCGCCTGAGAGCTACTGGACGGAGCCACAGACGAGCTAGACTTCACAGAAGAACTAGACGAAGCAACGGAGCTGCTCGACTTCACCTGAGAGCTGCTGGACGGAGCTACCGACGAAGAAGACTTCGCTTGGCTCGAAGACGACACAACCGAGCTGCTTGAAGAACTTCCCGTGTAAACAGGGATTTCAGCAAATGTTGGAGTTTCACCTGTTGCAAGCGCTTCCAAAGCACCCACAAGGTAAGCAAGAGGAGCATTCCAGTTGATAGCCACTTCATTAGTCGCATAGCTACAGCTATTGTCATAATAAGCCGTCGCCGGATAAGTCCTGGAATAACTACAGCTAGAGCCAACATCGCTATTGTCCTTATTCTGCGGACCACCCACCAGCATACCGGGCACAGGAGCCTTGATTCTGTCAGCCTGGGAAATTCTGTGGTGCGGATTTTGTGGAGAATTAGAACCGAATCCGGTGACAAAGCTCATACCAAGCGGGTTTTCGCCCAATAGATAGTCCACCACATTAACAGCAGCATTGTAATACCTTTCATCTTCTGTCATATAGTATGCATGAAGCAGCCACACGCCCTGATTGGCAGCGACGGCGTTCGAGCCCCACACATAATCATCCGAAGTCATAGGAACCATAAAGCCCTTACTTGCATTTTCAACAAGTTTGTCCGCTGTAGCAATCAATTTTTCGTAAGCACTTGCACCATACTTGTCCTTATAAACGGACTTGTCGTAATTGGCGAGACCATAGACATTCTGCCATGAAGGAACATCTCCCGAAACCCCAACCGTTTTGTAATCAGGATTTCCTGTCACAACATAAAGTTCCGTCGAAGCAAATTGATATTCGTCAGAAGCGTCCGCATCTTCGTAAGCACCCGTTTCCACTCCTATGGGATTCGCATAATAAAGCGCTTCCGGGTTGAATCCGGCCCAAGCATACGCCCTTTCCGCGGCAGACAGACATTTTTCTGCAAACACTGCATCAAACTTTTTGTAAACGCGATAAGCCTTCGCCATGACCGCTGCAAAATCGTAAGTAGCAGTTACACTCTTACCTATTGCATACCGCTTACCCGTATCATCAACCGGCATAACCGTCTTGGGGAACGCAAGTCCCGAAACCTTATGATAAACGCCTCCATCAGGAGCCTGCATCGTAAGCATCCAATCCAAATTGTACTTTATTTCAGCAAGCAAATCGGGCAGATTTCCTTCTTCCGGAATATTCCACTTGAGAGACTTGAAGTAGTTGGGATAATGTTCGTACAAAGCGAGCAACGTGTAAGTGGTTATACCCGAATTGACGATATACTTTCCATAATCGCCGGCATCGTACCATCCCTTGCCACTGTTAAACACGCGATCATCCCCTGTAGAAGTATGCGCACGGACAGCCGTATCCAAGTGGCCCGCACTACGCTTGTAGACTCCCGCATACACCGAATCCAAATCCATGGACGCTCGTTGATAGTAGAAGAATTTGAGAGACGCCTTTAATATATCCTCATAAGGGGCATCAGTCACAACAAGATCCTTATAGATGGTATCCGCGCCCTGCCGCACAATATAAGAACCAACCTTGTCTAAACCAGTAAATTCTACGGGACGCACTCGAACACCACCCGCCGCAAAGAAGGAAGATTCACCAGGAATAGCGGAATAAGCAACCTTGCCATCCTGATCTAAAAACTGAACCACATTATCGTTTCCAAATCGCAGGAGGAATTCCTTGAAGCCATTTTTCCTATAAGCAACCTGGTTCGCATAAACCTCTCCTGGGCACTGAATTTCACGTTCTTCAACCTTGACATTTCGAATGGCAAATCCGCCATAACGCGCACCACCATTGATATAGAAGGTGGCCGAAGTGGTGGAGCCGCAATAATCATAAGTATCCGATTCAAAATCTTCATCCAAAGAGAAAAGGTGTTCAAAGTATACCGTATTCGGCGTCGTTGACTGCATAACGCCCACATAGACAGAGTCCCATGTTGCATCATCAAAAAGATACCCGTTCCCGACAATCTTATAGGAATGTCCCTTCGTCAAGGTTATTGTATGACGAGCTTGCAATGCATAGGCCTTGTTGCTTTCATAAGAAGACCAGAACTTGAGCACCTCGTAGCCGTCGTCATCTATTTCAAACTCCACTGCACCCGCCGTTCCCGCATTAACGGTCCAGCAGCTGCTTAAATAATTATATGTATGTTCGCCATCAGAAAAGTTTCCACAACCTTCCAACGCATCACCCACCCAGTCAGGGTCATGAATTACTTCCGCATAATTAAAGCTAGAGGAGCTACTCTTTGCACTAGAACTGGAAACAGCTGAAACAGAACTGGAACTTACGTAATAGGCGAAGCTATAAGGTTCTGCGTTCGGATCTGTAAAGTAAGCCATATAGCGAACATCTCGTGTTGCAGGGGCAACAACCGGATTCCAGCCAGCAAACTCGTAATCCTTGCTTACGGGAGTTTCTCCCTTATATACGGGAAGTTCACCATAGGAAACGGAATCGTTCTGCAAAACATCCAATCCGTTCATAAAATCGATGGCATAGCGACTGTACTCAAATTTTGCAACAAGAACCACCGGAGTCGAAAACGAGCGACTTTTCCCTATCGTTCCCACAGCGGTTTCACCATCATACCAACCTAAAAGCTTGCGTCCCGGAGCATCGTCCGAGGGCATTGTGATCGAGGTACTCTTGCCCGAAAGAACATACCTTAAAACCGTATCGCCTTCTACAACGAATTGGACTAGCCCAGGTTCTGAGGATATCTCCGAGAACACAGCGTAAAGCGAATCATCGCCCGTCATGACGTCATCCGTCTTAAAGGCTTTCCCTTTAGATACCCAATAATCAAATTTCAATTCGTCATCAACAACGGTCGGATCCGGTTCACTTATGGGAATTGCCAAATGGCCTGTATAATCCGTGTAGGATGTACCGATATAATAAGTCTTTACGCGAATAGTTTTCGAGGAATCCAGAAAAGACACCTTATATATGGGACGATTCTTGTCATCTGCAAAGACCGGGTAGCCGGAACCATTCCAGCTCCAAAATTTCTGATTCAAAGTTTTTCCGTTACAGGTATTCAAAAGCCATGCAAAATCCAAGTTTTGCATTTCCGATGTGGTTTTGGTGTTTTTGCCCATGGAATCAATTCCAAGGCGACTTCTATCCATGTACGAGCATGTATTGACCGACGCTCCCGCCACATTCTTGCCACTAGCCATGATGGAATCCGCAGTGCTGTACGCTCCCGCAAAATATGCATTTTTTCTTGAATCACGATACAAGGCAGCAACACTAGAATCGTTACTGGCCCAACGAACAATCACATTGCCCCTATTGATGTTAGCGCCCGCCACCAACGTGTATTGAGATATTCCCGCCGCAAGGGCACTGTACGACTCTTTTCCAACAATTTCTATACGTCCCTCGTTGATGCAGTAATCAACGGTATCCGGAAAATAGCCAACAATGCCACTAGCAAAATAATGTTTTCCGGAGGTATCTGCCGAAGGCTGGACGTAAATATTTCCGTAATTATTGCTTCGATTCACGCTCCAAGTCCTGTAGCCAACTAAACCGCCAAAATAACCCGTCTTAGTCGCCATGCCGGACTCGTCAATATAGTCGATATTGCCATGGTTTTCCGAATCAAGAATTTTCGTATAATACCCATAACCAACAATACCGCCATAATAGCCATTCCCGCTACAATAAGCGCCCGCTGGCGACGTATAGATAAAAATGTCGCCATAATTTTTCACATTGGTCATAACCGTAGACGAATCGGAATTATACGACAGGATTCCACCGATGTCGCATCCCCCCTTTGTCACAAGTGACAAATGCCCGCGATTCACCACATTCGTCAATTGATGGACATAGTTACCATGATCGGACTTGCTTATGTTAAATATTTTGCCAACAATACCGCCCACATTTGTCATACCCGTAAGATTGCCTTCGTTTACCGCATTCTTCAGGTTCAAAACAGAGGTATAACTATTGCTATAGGAATAGCTTCCTCCCCTAAACACACCAACGATTCCTGCGACTAAGCCACCAACAATATCTACCTTGTTGACAACACCGTCAATAGTGAATCTTCCTGTGGCATTTGTTACAAACCCACTATTGGTCTGACTAGACGAAAGAATGCTGGAACCAATTTGCCCTTCGTTTACGCAATCCTTAATAAGATAAACTCCCACAGAATCCGTCTTTCCAATAAAGCCCGCACTACGTCCTGCATAGACATTCCCCTTATTCACACTCCTCGTTATAGAAACATTATTTCTGCCCCAGCCAACAAAGCCTCCGCCAACCCCCGAATTTTTTTCATTTTTAGACACTTTGCCTTCGTTTACGCAATTGTCTATTTCCAGAACACCCTCGTTCACGGCAACAAAGCCGCCCACAACAAGTCCTTCTTTGGACTCATACCCCGAAACCACATGTCCCCTATTTACAGAATTCTTTATGGAGGTCAAGGAACTATTCTTCGCTATACCATAAATAAATCCTCCAGACGACCCTGCGGAATCAGTCAACACATCGCCATTGTTCGCGCAACTATCAATGGATACCTTACCATAAACCATTCCAATAAAGCCACCATTGTCGCGTCCACTCACGCTACCGTCGTTTACAGAGTTCTTAATTGTCGTTGATGAACCCTGTGCGGCAATTCCTATAAGACCGCCAGCAGAGTAAGCTCCCTCAATGGTGCCATTGTTACGCACATTGCCAATATAAGATGTACCAAGAATAGCACCAGCGATACCCGCCGCATAATTAGTATCTCTTACAAAGCCGTTGAATTCACAATTCAAAAGAGAATCACCTGCAAAGCGGGCCACAATTCCACCAGAAAAGGAGGTACTGCTGCCCATGGTGGAACTTGTGATGGAAACATTTTCCAGGGTCAAATTTTTGATGACACTCCCCTTTGCCACCGCACCGAAAAGCCCTGCATAGAGTTGGCTTTCAGCAATGTATATGCCAGAAATCTTGTGACCATCGCCGTCAAAAACACCTGCATATTTGGAATCCGCTGTTCCTATGGGAATCCACTCCGTAGTCAACGCAGAAACAGGAGTTTCCCAAATGACAATATCGTCCTTGAGGATTGCGTTGTAGTCCACGTTGCCCTTGTTCACCTGCATCGCAAACCAGGCTAAATGCTCCGGAGAAGAAAGCTCGTAAAAAGTCTTGCCGTCTATATCGCAAGACGTAGGCTTAAGCAAATCGCCTTCCCAGTTGGCAAAAACCAGGGGGCATACGAATAAAAAGGCTGCAATCAGTTTTTTGAGCATAGAGTCCTCGTTGTGCTATCGAGATAAATATAGCTTAAAACAGTCCAAAAGTAAAGAAAAAAAAACAATTACGTAAGGAATGTGAGCTAGAGCAAATAATCAAGGTAGTTTACGGTTCTACAGCAATCAGTCACCAAAAGTAGCGGACTTTATACAACGAACAGACATTCCGCCGGAATTCTTGCCACCGGCAAAAAATCCTTCATCCTTGACGTAGTTAATGTTAAACAACTTCTTGCAAAAGTTCAAGAGCAAAATTTTGGACAAAAGAATCACCAACTTGCTGGAGATTTATGGTTGAACTAGAATATATCCGCAGTTTTTTCCCGGAAGCTATAGCACGTAACCCGTCGTTTGACAAGCAGATGCTCAAGGAGTATTTGCTGTTGATGCTGCTGGACTATATTTCCACTTCGAAATACGCAGGAAAGCTCACCTTTATCGGCGGGACGAACCTGCGCCTAATCAAGAAGATCGACCGTTTTTCCGAAGACCTTGATTTCGACTGCAAGAATCTCAGCAAGGAGGAATTTGTTGAATTGACAGATTCCGCGCTTCTCTTTTTGCAGGAGAACGGCCTCAATGCAATTGTCAAGGAAAAGGAGAGTGAACGTCTGACGGCATTTCGCCGCAGCATCTATTTTCCGGAACTCCTTTTCGAGTTGAAATTAAGCGGCTACAGGTTCCGCCGGACGAAATACTTTGCGCCATGAAATTGTCCGCACTACTCACCCGCCGCAAGGGTCGCGATTTTTACGACAGCATGTTTTTACTCCAGCAAACAGAGCCCTGTCTAGATTTTTTGAAAGCCTTGCACGGGATCAAAACGAAGGGCGAACTGAAGAAGGCTCTGCTGCAGGTTGCCGACTCGACAAACTTGAATGTAAAAAAGCGGGATTTCGAGCACTTGCTGTTTAATGTGCGATCTAGCGAAAAAATTTTGCATTTCAAGGAATTTGTCGAGAGTCGTTGGTAGCCGGTTGAAAATCCTAGGTAAACATTAAAAATTTGATAATCATTGATTATCAAATCGTCCGCAGCGCAGACGATTTGCGACAGACTAATCCCCAAAGAAAGACTCTTTCAGTGCACTCCCGAACAGGTGAAATACTGAGAGCCGCAACTTTGGGAACGGTAAAAGGCATCTAGTTCGAGCAGGCGCCGTACTTGCCGATCTTGTGAATTTTGATGCTATTGACGGACGTAGTAACGCAGTTCCCTTCCAACGAAACCGGACAAGAAACGCCAGCCTCGTCATTGGAATACTTGAAGTGGATGGCTAGGACGCTTGCCAAAGCACCTTTGAAAGTCGGGTAATCGAGATCTTGTTCGATGGCCCAACTGGGTTGATGGAAAGTTTTCGTGTTAAATGCAAGATCCACCGTTTTGACGGTACCACTCGGCAAGGTCGCATACCAGGAGCTTCTTCCGTCACCAAAGCTCTTCAAAGTAAACGCAACCTTCTTCGTTGCAGAATAGGTGACACACATTCCTTCCCAATCGGACATATTTACGGAGGTTCCCGACGGGGACATATTGAAACCGATGGCGGCATAGGGATACGGAACGGCTTCCATATATTCCCCATTATACTCCCAGTCGTATATAAGGTCGATTTCTGCCGTGTAGGCACCCATCTCTGATCCCGTAAATACAGAAGAATATCCTCTATCAGCACTATCATCAAAACTGAACCACCAGCCCGAACTATCCTTCGTTTCCTTGTTGTCGTCAAAGAAGGTATATTCATCAACCGTGTTGAAGAATGTACGTACGCGGTCTCCGTAGGTGGATGTGTACATGATACCGTCTTCGAAAGTTACGGCTTTTTCCCTTGGTCCAGAGCTGCTAGACAATTCGGGTTCAGAGGATTCCGAAGAATTGGTTTTGGAAGAGCCGGAAGAACCGAGCTCGTCATCATCACCATCCTCATCACCATCTTCATCGCCAATATCAAGCGCGGCCCCCAAAGCCGACCATTTCCAAGTCAAGGATTCAGGATCCATGGAACACGTATAAATCTGTTTTTGGGACTTGTCATAGGCATAGGTCTTTTGGGGATTTGCGATGGCCCAGCTTTGCGAGCATTCGTCCATATCCTCTATTTTGCTAACGGCAGGCGCCCACGTGTATGTCGTCATTCCCATACCCAAATCAATAGAAGCGCAAATATAATCGGATTTTTCTCCGGTCACTTTGACCGTTTCGCCAGAATTAGATTCAGCACAGGGGGACTGGAAAAGTTCAACCAGGCTTTTCACGGATTTAGAAGAGCTTTCGCTGGAGCCACTGCTGCTTGCCGGCTTGGCGACTTCGTTAGTTGCATCGCAAACTGCATTTTGAGCATCGTAAATTTCATCCAAAGTGCCTACCAAGCCAACGGTCTGAGTAACAGTACACTTCCCCGCTTCGTAGGTAGCGCTGAAACCCTCTACCGTACCCGAGGCTTCGCAAACCGTCTTGGCGGTGACATCATCGCCCATTTGAGAATAATCGGTGATTGTGGATTGCGAAACCATATTTCCATCCGCACCAAACACATAAACGGTAGTAGTGGTAGCCCCACCAGCCGTCGTTTTCATGGTAACGGAATTTCCCGTCTTGGTAACGGAGCATACATCGCTTGTCGCATCAGGGCCACTGCTGCTGGAATCACTCCCGCAGCCCAAAAGCCCTATACTAGCGGCACAAATTAAAGAAAAGACACCGCTTTGTTTTTTTTGTTTACAAAAGTTTACAACATTGTTCATGGGATTCCCCTATATTGATTAGCTTCAATATAACAAAAAATTTCTTAAAGTCAATAAGAGAACCACTGATGATATGCGCGACATCACAATTGTACCTTAAAAAAGATCCAGCTCGGTTTGTAAACTCTTGGGATGGAAACTCTTGCGGTGTTCCGCAGTCATGCCGAGACGGCGGATTGCGTCAAGGTGAGCCTTGGTTCCGTAACCGGCATGCTTGTCGAAACCGTAGCCGGGGAACTTCTTTTCGAGGTCGTCCATGTAACGATCACGGAAAACCTTCGCCAAAATCGAGGCCGCCGAGATGCTTGCGATGCGGCCATCACCCTTAACCACGGGAATCTGAATTTCTTCAGGAATTCCATGAATCTTGAGGTTGCCATCGACTGCAATGAGGAGCGAGCCTTGAGCCTTGAGCGACGAGCCGAGAACCTCGGCAAAAGAGCCTTTCTGGAATATCGGAATTTGAGGAGCAGATTCCTTTATGCCTGGCATACCGAGAGCCTGCAGGGCGCGGCGCATCGCGAGGAAGTCCGCTTCCAGAATGTTCATGCGATCAATTTCTTCGACCGAAGCACTGGCCACGGCAAAACAGGCACAAGCATCCTGCACATCCTGATACATCGCCTCACGTTTCGGGCGAGTAAGTTTCTTGGAATCGTTCAGCGTCAAGAGCGCATCGGGCGACTTGAGGACCGCCGCACATGCGACCACTGGACCTGCCAAGGGACCACGACCAACTTCGTCGATACCGACCACGATCGCATTCTCCCCCGCTTGCGCGGCGAACTTGCGCATGGCAACTTCGCCATCGACAGGGGCTTCGATACCTTCGAGAAATGCAGGCAACTTATGCTTCACAGGATGCTCTTTGCGTAGTCGCGGATAGTCTTCCAATACAAAGCGTGTTCCTGCACCAGCACGCGAGCAGCAAGAACTTCAGGCGTATCGTCTGCAAGCACGGGGACCTTCGTCTGCGCAAGAATCCGCCCCTGGTCAATTTCTTCGCTCACCAGATGCACCGTCGGGCCCGATTCCGTATCGTGCGCGGCAATCACCGCCTCGTGCACGTGAATTCCGAAAAAGCCCTTGCCGCCATACTTGGGCAAAAGCGACGGGTGAATGTTCAAGATGCGGTCCGGAAGCCGTTTGATGATGCTCACCGGCAAGGCCTTCATGTAGCCCGCCAGAATCAACAAATCAATATCGTAACGGTCTATGACATCGAGTAGCGCAGCTTCGTAGGCAGCCGTATCGGGATGAGTCTTGCCCGAAATATGATAAACGGGAATACCATAGGACTCCGCATGTTCCACCGCACCACAACCCCCGTTATTGGTAATCAGGAACTTGCATTGGGCCTCGAGGTCACCCTCGCCAATGCGGTCAATAATCGCCTTAAAGTTGCTCCCACCACCGGAAGCCATCACGCCAATTTTAAACATAAAAATACAAGTCGGTTTTATCTAAAAATTCTAGCTCGGCAGAGCTTCAGATGTGAACTTGAGCTTGCCATTTTCGACATCGATGGAAATCGTCGAGAAATCCTTGTAGATGCCAAGCAGCAAGCCTTCCGCAATTTCGTCTTCCACCAGATTCTGGATCGAGCGGCGAATCGGACGCGCGCCCAAGGCAGAATCGTAGTTGTGAGATACGATATGTTCCTTCGCAGCCTCCGACACTTCCAGGAGAATTCCCCTTTCGGACAAATTCTTCTGAAGGAACGTGAGCTGGATATCCACGACAGAAACAAGGTCCTTCTTCGAAAGCGGACGGAACACGATCTGCTCGTCGATACGGTTCAGGAACTCCGGCGAGAACACGCGCTTGACTTCTTCCTTGATGGCCGTTTCCATACGTTCGTAATCGTCGGTCTCGCCCATCTTGGTGAATCCCATGCCCGAGCTGTGGCGCACTTCTCGGGCACCCGCATTACTCGTCATGATGATAATGGTGTTCTTGAAGTTGATCTTGCGGCCATAGCTATCCGTAAGGATACCATCGTCCAAAATCTGCAGAAGCAGGTTGTAGATGTCCGGGTGAGCCTTCTCGATTTCGTCGAGGAGCACCACGCAGTACGGGCGCTTGCGCACCTTTTCGCTCAACTGTCCACCGCCGTCCTCGAAGCCCACATATCCCGGAGGCGCACCGATCAAGCGGCTAATGCTATGCTTTTCCATGTATTCGCTCATGTCGATACGGATCATGGAATCTTCGCTGCCAAACAGGCTCTGGGAAAGCACCTTCGCAAGTTCGGTCTTACCCACACCCGTGGGGCCCAGGAACAGGAAACTTCCCATGGGGCGCTTCGTGTTGCGAATACCGGCGCGTGTACGGCGAATCGCCTTGACCACAGCATCTACAGCCGCATCCTGACCGATGATTCTTTCCTTGATTTCATCGCCCAGCTTCAAAAGCTTCTGGGTTTCCTCGCCAGCAAGGCGGCTGATAGGAATCCCCGTCATCTTGCTGATGCAATCGCGAATTTCATTCTCGTCAACGATCGGCAGATCCGCAGAATCTTCCTTGTTCAGTGCTTCGCGGCGTTCCGCAATGCGGCTTGTCAATTCCTCAATCTTGTCGCGGAGAGAGGCTGCCGTTTCATACTGCTGATCGGCAATAGCCTCTTCCTTCTTCTGCATCGCAGAAGCAAGTTCGTCTTCCATTTCCTTGAGGTCCTGCGGCGTACGAATCGAATTCAGGCGCACGCGTGCACCGGCCTCGTCGAGTACGTCGATGGCCTTATCCGGCAAGAAACGGTCGCTGATATAACGTTCGGCAAGCACCACCGCGGCACGGATTGCTTCGGGCGTGTAGTGCACCTTGTGGTGCTGTTCATACTTCGGACGCAGCCCATCCAGAATCTGGATAGAATCTTCGGAGTTGGGCGGGTTTACGATAATCGTCTGGAAGCGGCGTTCCAGCGCAGCATCCTTCTCGATATACTTGCGGTATTCATCGATGGTCGTCGCACCGATGCATTGGAGTTCACCACGGGCAAGCGCGGGCTTAAAGATGTTGCTTGCATCGAGGCTTCCTTCGGAACCGCCCGCGCCCACAATCGTATGGAGTTCGTCGATGAACAGGATGACCGAACTGTCGACACGCTGAAGTTCCGTAATGAGTCCCTTCACGCGCTCCTCGAACTGTCCACGATACTTGGTACCGGCCACCATAGCGGCCACATCGAGTGTCACCACGCGCTTGTTCATCAGGAGTTCAGGAATCTTCTTCTGAACAATCTTCTGTGCGAGTCCCTCAATAATCGCCGTCTTACCGACGCCCGGTTCGCCGATGAGCGCCGGGTTGTTCTTCTTGCGGCGGCAAAGGATCTGGATAAGGCGTTCGATTTCACGGCTACGGCCGATAATCGGATCGAGCTTGCCCTGTTTGGCAAGCGCCGTCAAGTCGCGACCGAAATGATCCAGAATCGGAGTCTTGGAACGGGACTGGCTACGAACCTGCTGGCGTGTATCGCCACGGCCCTGGTTGATAAAGCGACCGTCATCACCATCATCGGCACCATCAGCAGGAGTCTGACCATTCATGGCCTCGTTCTTGACCTGCTGCAGGGCCGCATCAAAATTCTCGTAAGTAATGCCAAATGTCGAAAGTGTACCCGCGGCAGGTGATTCGCTCTGCTGCAAAATGGCGAGCATCAGGTGTTCCGGGCCAATGTACTGGTCCCCTTCTTCCTTCGCGATCTTTGCTGCATTAAAAAGAGCCGCCTTGCAACGTGCCGTAAAATTGAGGATCGCCCCATGCGACACACCGATGGTCATAATGCCACCGTTACTCGTCAGCGAGCGCTGCACCGTTTCACCGAGTTCGTTCAGATTGACCTTAAGCGCCATCAAGGTCTCGGCCGCAAATCCGGAATCTTCACGGACAAGCCCCAGCAACAAGTGTTCAGTCGTTACGCTGTCACTACCCAAGTTGCGGGCCGCAATACGAGCCGCCTGCAAAACAGCCTTCGCCTTCTTCGAAAAAATACCGTTGATATCTGACATACTTAAAAATTAATAATTAATAATGAAAAGTTAAAAATGAGCTAAAACAATTCATTATTCTTTGTTCATTATACATTCTTATATGCTTACTGAATGACGCCGCCGTGCATTACGACGCGGCGTTTTGCAAAACTTGCCAATTTCTCGTCGTGAGTCACAATCAGGAACGCCTGGTTGAACTTTTCGTTCAGTTCGCCAATCAGTTCGTTGAGCATCGCGGAATTCGCTTCGTCCAGGTTGCCGCTCGGTTCATCAGCCAGCACCAGGTCGGGGTGGTTCATCAGCGCACGGGCAATGGCCACACGCTGGCGTTCACCGCCACTGAGTTCACGCGGCAAATGCTTCAGGCGGTCCTTGAGTCCCACCGTTTCCAAAAGCATCGCGGCACGTTCACGGCATTCCTTTTCAGAAGTCCCGAGAATACGCCCCGGCACGCACACGTTTTCAATCGCCGTAAACTCGCTCAACAGGTGATGGAACTGGAACACGAACCCCACCTGCACACGATGGTAGCGGTCACGCTCGGCATCGTTGAACTTGGAAAGCGCCTTGCCCTTAAAGAGTATTTCGCCAGACGTCGGCGTATCGAGCATCCCCACCAAATTCAAAAAAGTGGACTTACCCGAACCCGAAGAACCCGTGAGAGCCACCAGCTCCCCCGCTTCCATTTCAAAATTCACGCCCTTGAGAATCTCAAGGTCCTCGCCCGTCTCGGAGAACACACGACGAAGGTCAACAGTTTGTAACAAACTACTCATGTCTAATGGCTCCTACGGGGTCAAGGCGGCTTGCTTTCCATGCGGGGAGAAGCGTTGCTGCCACGCAAAGCGCAATGCCGATGACAAAGATCAGAACAACGTCAATCAGGTGCACTGAAATCGGGAAATACGGAATCACGTAGACATCGCCGGGGAGCTTAATAAAGTGGTAGGCCTCTTGCAGCTTGCAAAGCACCAGGCCAATCGTGCCACCGACAATCGTACCGCCCACGCCAATGAAGCTACCCATGAGCATAAAGACGCGCATAATACCCGCCTTGCTAAAGCCCATGCTGCGGAGAATGCCGATTTCTTTCGTCTTGTCGATGACGACCATAATCAAGGAGCTGATGATGTTGAACGCAGCCACCAGAATGATAAGGCAAATCACCGCCGCCACGATAAACTTTTCGTAATTCATCCACTTGAGAAGCGTAATGTTTTTCGTCTTCCAGTCCATCGCGTAATACGGATAACCTAACCACGACGCCAGACTATCGACCGCCTCGCCCGCCAGCCAATGGTCATTCAGGCGGAACTGGATACCGGTCACCACGTCGCCGAGTCCCAGCAGCTTCTGAAGTTCCGGAATACCCACGTAAGCGAGGTTACCATCGTATTCATAAGTACCCGTCTCGAAGATGCCGCTCACCACGCACATCATCATCTTCGGGCCGCCACTGCTAACCATCGCGTCTGGGCTCTGGAATGTCTGGAGCACAAGCTTGTCGCCAACTACCACACGAAGCCTATTGGCAAGTCCCGAACCGAGAATGATTCCAGGGCGGAGCGTTCCGCTCAAGTCTTCGAGGCTATCAACGGAGTAATTTCCCCACTTGATGTACTTGTGGATGTCGGTCACGCCCTTGGCGGTTTCAGTATCGATACCGTAAATGACAATGCCGTCATTCACCTTCTTGGAGCTCACGCCCACTTTGTAAATAATGAAGGGAGACGATGCGACCACGCGAGAATCACGGTCGCGGACTTCCTTCATGAGGCTGTCATACGGAGCAATCATTTCTCCATTATATGCCATCACTTCGAAGTGAGCATCTTTACCGATCATCTGCGCCGTGACTTCTTCTTCAAAGCCATTTACCGCAGCAAGGGCCACCACCAGCGCAAACACGCCGATGGAAACGCCCAGCATACTGAAGATACCGATAAGCGAAACGAAGAGACTCTTACGTTGAGCCCCCAGGTAACGCCAGGCGATGAGCCACTCAAGTTTATTCATCGATAATTAGGTCTCCGGTTTCATCAGCGGGAACAGCTGCACGTCGCGGATGGTCTGCTGGTTGGTGAGGAGCATAACCATGCGGTCGATGCCGAAGCCCACACCACCGGTAGGCGGCAGGCCACTTTCGATGGCGTGCATGAAGTTTTCGTCCATGGGGTGGGTTTCGCCTTCGCCACCGCGGCCACGGCGCACCTGGTCTTCCAGGAGCTCACGCTGACGGATGGGGTCGTTAAGTTCGGTATAGGCGTTGCCCAGTTCCCAGCCGTTAGCGTACGGCTCGAACTGTTCGATAAGGCCTTCGATGGTACGGTGCTTCTTGCAGAGCGGAGTACTTTCGGTCGGCATGTCCTTGATGAAGGTCGGCTGGATGAGCTTGTCTTCCACGGTGAGCTCGAACAGTTCGAGGATACCGCGGCCGCGGCTGAATTCACCATCCAGGTGTCCGCCGAGTTCTTCCATCTTGGCCTTGATTTCGTCGTCGCTCATTTCGTTGACCTTAAGGCCGCCGAACTTTTCGATGGCTTCGATCATGCTGTAGCGGGGCCACGGAGCCTTGAAGTCGATTTCCTTGCCCTGGTAATTAATCTTGGTGGTGCCGTTAGCGGCAATACAGGCACGTTCGTAGATGTTCTCGAAGTGCACCATCATGTCGTTGTAGTCGGCGTAGGCTTCGTAGAATTCGAGGCCGGTGAATTCCGGGCTATGCGTACGGTCCATGCCTTCGTTACGGAAGTTCTTGGAAAATTCGAAAACCTTTTCCATGCCACCCACGATGCAGCGCTTCAGGTAAAGTTCCGGAGCCACGCGCAGGTAAAGCGTCATGTCGCAAGCGTTGTGGTGCGTGGTGAACGGACGGGCGTTTGCACCGCCATAAATCGGCTGGAGCGTCGGAGTTTCGACTTCGATGAATCCCTTCTCGATGAGGTATTCGCGGATAGCCTGCATGATCTTGGAACGCTTGATGAAGACTTCCTTCACATCGTCGTTCAGGGCCATGTCGATGTAACGCTGACGGTAACGGGTATCCACGTCGGCAAATTCGTTGAACACAACCTTGTTGCCGTTTTCGTCGACCTTTTCCTTGGCGACCGGAAGCGGACGCACGGCCTTACTGAGCATCGTCACCTTCTTCACGTGCACGGAGTACTCGCCCGTCTGCGTCTCGAACATGAAACCGTTCACGCCGATAAAGTCGCCGAGGTCCGTCATCTTGACGATTTCGTAGTTCTCCTCGCCCACTTCGTCGCGGGCGACCACCACCTGCAAGCGGCCATAGCGATCCTTCAGGTGCATAAAACACATCTTGCCCTTACGGTTGAAGCGAACCACACGGCCAGCGAAAGCAATGCTTTCGCCAGAAGCCATCAAAGCTTCCTTATTTTCTTTCAAAACCTTGGAATCATGCGTGCGGTTGAACTTGTGCGGATAAGCCTCCACACCCATTTCCTTGAACTTTTCAAGCTTCGCGAGGCGTGCCTGAACCTGGTCATTCATATCTTGCATTGCCATAATTTGGTCCTTGTTAATTTTTTACGAGGACAAATGTAGAAAATTCTACAACTCTGCGTGGCGGCGCATTTTGCGGATATTCAGCGGAAGCACATGATTGTGCCAGTGGATCCATTCGTCGTAATAGATGTACTGGCGTTCGCGACGTCTAAAGTTACGCCCATGAACAATGCGGCGACCGTTCTTGATTTCAACAGGAATCGCGATATGCAAGCATTCATGGTACACCACACCGGCCACGGCATACTCCGGGCAGTTGGCGGCATCGTAGCCCTTGCTGATGCTAATCAAATGGAATTCTTCGCCAGTTACAGGGTCCTGGCGAACCGAGTGGAAACTAAGCCCGCCCACACGATTGCTCCACGTGATACGACAAGTTAGTTTGTCTTCAAAATAAGTGCTGTTGATGGCGGCAAGCACATCGTTCAGGTTATGGTACTTGCCCTGCGGCTTGATGGGCGGAAGCCTTCCCTTGCTAGACAAGGATTCATCGCCACGGTCAGCCAGAATCTGCTCCACCAGCGTCCAAAAGCGGCTTACCAGGTCCTTGATAATCGCCTTGTTCTTTGCCGTCTTGCGTTTTACAGCGTGTTCCGCCCATTCGGCGGCAAGTTCACGCGCCGGCGCAAACTCGGGGTCCTTCATGTAGGCAGGCAAAATCACTTCGGGGTGGCCAAAAAGCACTCCCCCCTTGCAACGGATGCTCTTCTTCAACTGCGAATTGTACTTGAAATGCACAAGACCGTTCTGCGAAACCGAAGTCGGAACTTTCGGCTTTGCCGGTTCCTGGGGAGCATCAGCATTGTTCCCGAACAGGTCAAGTTGCATTCCGAACAAATTCATTTTCAGTTTCCGCCAATCAAGCCTTCAAAGCGGTTCACCGCCAAGAGCCCGCCAAAATAGCTCTCGGGCAATTCCAAAAGCGAATAATGTTCCGAAATACCATAAACGGCATCTTCGATACTGTCAGGCAAGTACACGATATAGCTATCATTTTCCGGAGTCTGCAAATGTTCCGGAGTACAGAACTTCGGGTCCGTCTCGCTAAAATACATGCGACAGGATACCGGCCTCAAAGGATAAACCGTACAATCCCCCGCCTTGTCCGAGAACGGGCAGGGTTTCCACGCAGCAAAGTAATCGTGCAGAGCCTTGTCTTCGGCGTAGTCATCCAGATCCATCTGGGAGCCTTGGCCTTCGCCATCCGCAACTTCGCCTTTTTCGGCTTCCGTCCTACGCGATTCAAACATCCTGCTAAAGAGGGACGAACGCACCTGGCACGCCTCCATAATATCAAGCAGGTCATTCCGCCCCCGGAGGTCGCCATATAGAGTCAGCAACTCAAAAGGTTCCACCGACATCGGATAGTGATGACAGCAGTTCCCGCAGGCGGGCCTACACTGGATCGGTCGCGGCTGTTGCGGCAAAACCGCATCGAGATACTCCGAATACAGGCGGTGGTATTCCCTTGTAAACTCGCGAATAAGTGGGAGCTGTTCCACCAGGTTGTCTGGACCTACCGCACATTCCCTACCCAGGTCTGCCGCCAGGGCATCCAGACGGTCGCGTTCGCGTCCGAGTAGCGAAGACAAGCGCATTTCGGCTATCCGAAACGCCTTGGTGGGAAAATACTCGCGGTACGCAGTCATACTATAAAGATAGATATTTTTGATATCAAGCGAAAAAAACGCCAAAAAAGCCACAAAAAACGATAAATATCACTTTTTCTCTCAAAAAAAACAGATTGAAATTTCATTTTTGTAAGAATAAAGTTATTTTTTAGGTAAATGGGAATAATGTAATGAAAAACGTACTTAAATCCAAATTTTTGTGGACAGCCGCCCTTGCGGCCTGTTTGACCATCGCCGGATGCAACATTTTCAACCCCACCGAAAGTGTAAACATCAAGAATGACGACCCCAACGCGCTCACCTACGAAGGTTATATCAAGTTCCGAGACAACGAATATAGCAACGCAGAAGAATACTTCAACAGGGCTATCGCTGCGGACTCCTCGCACTCCGAGGCGTGGCTCGGCCTCATGAAATCCATTCTGAACCGCAAGCTAAACACCACTGCGGAAACGAACGTGTTCGCCCTGCTCAAGTATGTCAACGCAGACCGTGATGCCGACGACAAGACAGTACCGTTCGCAGACCTTCCCGACTCAGTTGCAGCGCCCCTGAGAGAAGCAATCGATTCCGTCAATTACATTGCCACGCAGTTTATCGAACGCGACAAGAACGGCAAGACCGACGGCAAAGTCACTTACAAGTACATCTCGGACGGATACATGGTTATCCAGATGCTGAAGACTATGCTCGTTCTCAAGACCAAGATGCCCTTGCAATGTGCCGACAAGGAGGCAAGAGTCGCACTCGGCGACAGCCTCTGCAGTATGCAGACCATCCTTAACGACTTCAAGGGCGATCCTAACGAGACCGTTGGAACCTTCCATGAAGTCTTCAACACTTGCGAAACGAATCCAGAAAGTATGACATCGCTCTTCGAAGACTACCTCCAGGGTTTCAGCAACGAAGCGGGTTACCTGACCAAGGAAGCCAAGAACCAGGCTATCATGGGTATGTGCTCCGCCCTTGCACAGGAAACAGACATTCCCGAAGACGATTCCACCAAGCAGGTAAGGACCATGAACATCATCATCGGTCAGCTTGGCTATAGCGACATCATCGATGACGACGGCGATGGATGCGTCGACGAAGAACTCTACGACGGCGAAGACAACGACGGCGACGGCGAAATCGACGAAGACATCAGCGACAAGACGAACGAAATCCATTACGACGATATGGTCATCATGAGCAACATCGCCCAAAAGAAGATGACCATCAAGGAACTCCGCGTGATTAAGTCTGCCGGTCCGAACGGAAAGTACAGGAGCGTCGACATCGACATGAACGGCAGGACCGTAGAAGACGACCCCGATGAACTTGACCGCGAATGGAGTTTCATCTATTCGAACTATAAGGATCGCGTCAACAACAACGACCACCGTCTCGTTTTCTCCAAGGACCTTCCCTGGAACATGGAAGGCGGCGTTGAAGGTTTGAAGGAAAGAAAGCGTCTCATCGCACAAGACACCAACAAAGACAATCCCACCTATAGCCTTGAAGACCGCAAGACTATGGTTGGCGGTTGCTGGGTCAACTACGACGAAGACCGATTCAAGAAATGGTTCGAAGGGAGGACTAAGTAATGAAAAAGCTCCTTGTATTCTTGATTCTTATTTTGACTGTAGCATCCTTTGCTATCAAGGCGCCGACACATAGGTCTCTGCGTGCAGAAGCCATGGGTAATGCCCACGTAGCCTTGGTCGACGACAAGGAAGCCATCTACTTCAACTACGCCGGTTTGAACCAGATCAACCGCTTGGGCAACTACGAGGAACGCCCCGAACAGGGCTACTACCCGCGTAACCTCGGCGACATGAGATTGAACCTCGGCGGTGCAGGTCCCTTCGAAACCTATTTCTCCACCTACAACGTGGCGAAGGATGTCCAGAAAATCTATAGCCGCGCCAGCAAGGTTGCCGCAGACAGTGGCCTGAAAGAATCCAACGTGCTTCTGGACTCTCTTTCGGCACACCCCGAACTCATCCACAAGATGAACGGCTACGACCACAAGTACCTCTCCATGAAGATCAAGATGGATGCAGAAATGGCGTTCCACAACTTCGGTGGTGCCATCTGGGTGGACGGTAACGTCGCCCCCTATATGGATGCAGGCCTGATTGTTCCGCAGATTGTCGTCGATACATTCTATGTCGATGGCGTGGCCCAGGTCGGTACCGCTTACGGCTTTACCGATGAATTCGCCGCCGGTATCGGTATCAAGTTTGCCAAGCGTCACAAGGTCGAAAGTGTCCAGATTACCATGGTCAACTACGACAACATCCAGGACACCCTGGAAGACCGCTATCACGATGTCGCCGACGAATTGTTTGACTTCAGCTCAATGTCTTTCGCACTCGATCTCGGCGTACTCTACCAGGTCGCCCGTGAAGTCCGCCTCGGTCTTTCCGTCCGCGACATCTACTTCAAGGAACTCGCCGGAGACAAGATTACGCCGAACATTACCGCCGGTATCAACTACAGCCCGCGATTCTTCAACAAGAATACAGGCTTTGGCCGTAAGTTCAACATCGCCTTCGACTACGCCGATGCTATCAACGGACAGAACAACTACAAGTTCCTCTCCCACATCAACTTCGGTATGGAAATCGAGCAAACCCTGCTAGCATGGCCTGGATACAACAACGCCATCCGATTCCTTGCGCTGCGCCTTTCTGGCGGTTTCAAGGGCGGCTACCCCGCTGCAGGTTTCGGCCTCGAAGTCTTGAGACTCGTCACGGTTGAATTCGCGACCTGGGCAGAAGAACTCGGTTACTACACCGGCCAGGATGAAGAACGTATCTACATGGGCCAGCTGAGTATCGGCTTCTAACAACTCATTCGCAAAATTTAAAAGAGCTCCTTCGGGAGCTCTTTTTTTAGTACTGAATCCCGTCGCTACGCTCCAGGATGACACTCAAGTCACTTTTTATCCTGGGGGACGAGGCGTTCCACGATGCGGAACAGGTCGTTATAAATTTCAAGGAAGTCCTCAATCCAAATCGGATCGCGTTCGCCCACCACGTGGAAGGTTTCTTCCAGTGTATGCAGGGCGTTGTAGGGGCCGACAAGGCTCCCTGCAGGAACAGAGGCCGTTCCACGGTAAAGGTCCGTCGCCACAAGGCGCGCGCGCAAGCTACGCCTTAAGCGGGCAATCAGCGCGGTACGGAGCGACAGCAGTTCGTCATGGGCCTGCAGGAGCAGTCCTTCGCGGATCCACCCCTCGACCACGTTCAACCTGCGAAGAGTCGATTCTCTTTCGGTCGCCGGGACAAGCAGCATCTTTGCGGAAAGCGTCTGCTTAAGCTTCGCCGACATGGCAAAAAGCATATCGTTGTTCCAGATAACCATCGGATTTTCGGCAAAGCGGTCCGAGGCATCCACACGGGGCGTATGCGTCTTGATCCAGCGTTCCAGCTTATCGGCCACCATCGAAGCTTCCGGGAGCCTATCCACGGCAAGATACTCTCCGGCGCGGTTAAACAGATTGTCTGCATAGACCATACGCCAATGCGGCAGCTTTCCGCTCTTGCGGATAGCATCAATACCTTGGCGAATGTTTTCCAGGCGCTCTTGCATAAACTAATGACCAGCCTGATTCATCTTCTGCAGCGGAGTGACGCCGATTTCCACGCGACGGTTCAAGCGGCGATGTTCCTCGCTATCGTTCGGATACTTGGGCATATGTTCACCGAAGCCTGCGGCAAAGAGCCTATCCGGCGGGAATCCCTGCGCAATCAGGGTCTTTACCACGTTCACGGCGCGTTCAGTCGACAAATTCCAGTTCGTATAAGTCTTGGACTTCACCGGAGTATCGTCGGTAAAGCCGCTCACCATAATCACGTCAGTAGAATCCAGCGCTTCCAGGAGGCCCTTGCTGATGCCACGAATCACGCCCTCGCCTTCCTTGGTGAGGTCAGCGCCGTTAATCGGGAAAAGGAAAGAAGCCTGAATCTGGATCTTGCCGTCTTCAAGCGCGATAAGGCCTGCCTCGATAGAAGTCTGCAAGCTCTTGGACAAAAGCGCATTGCGCTCCGCCGCAATCTTGCGCATTTCTTCTTGGCAGCTGAGGACTTCCTCTTCGGTACGCGTCAGGTCTTCGGCCTTCTGCTCCTTAAGGGTAGCCATCGCCACAAACGCAAGGATGAACAGCGAAACCAGGGCTACGCCCAAGTCCGTGTACGCCATCCAAGGATTGCTGTTGTCTTCTCGTTTCAAGCGCATCCGTTAGCCCTCGACCTTCGGCTGTTCAGCAGGGGCAGCAGGTGCCGCCGAACTACGCTGCGTCTGTTCCAATACTTCGAGCAAAATTTCCTGCGTCTTGACGGCATTTTCCATAAGCACTTCGCTGGCGCGTTCGTGGAAAGCTTCGAGAGACTGGTTGAGGTGTTCCACGAAGCTTTCTTCCTCTTCGCGTTCTGCGGTATCGCCCGAGAGCTTTTCGAGAATCGTCTCGAGACCGGCACGCAGCATTTCGAGGTTCGCGCTGAGTTCGGACTGGTTCACGCGCATAAGCTCTGCGGTTTCCACGATGTTTCCACCCAAAGCGTCCGTAGCTTCCTTTTCCTTGACCACGCGGTTGTCGATGCTTTCGGTGAGAGCCTTCTGGGCCTCAAGCAGCACGGCAGAAGTTTCGGAAAGTTTCTGGAAGGCGCCGAGGATATCGGAAGAAAGGGTCGAGAGTTTTTCGGCAACGGACTGAGAAAGTTCTGCAGAACCCGCCTGAGCCTTTTCGGCCACCTGAAGTGCCACATTCTTAAGAGTTTCCAGGCCTTCCTTCTGGGAATCCACATTGGCAGAAGTTTCGGCAGCGAGACGTTCCATGAAGGAATTCCACTGTTCGTTCGACAGCTTGACCTGTTCCGAAACCGCAGAAGCGATATCCTTCGTAGAACCTTCCATCGCCTGGGCCGTCGCTGCGGCCACACCATCAAGGCCAGCCTTCACATCGGAAGCAACCTTCGCAAGAGCAGATTCGACGTTGCCAGAAACTCCTTCAAGAGAGGACTTGACACCAGAAGAAATACCTTCGAGACCGCCGTTCAGCGTTGCAGAAATTCCGTTCAATTTTTCATCAAGCTTAGCAGGAATCGATTCCACGGAAGCAGAAAGCGTCTTGATATTCTGTTCCATCGGAGTAAATGCACCCGAAAGAGAACCACTCACAGAGGCGCCCAAGTTTTCGACGGACTTGTTCATTCCAGCAACAGCAGAAGCCAGGGAGTCGTTCAACTTGGCCGTCGTCGCGGCAAGTTCCTCGCCCACCATCGCGACAACACCCGAAAGGCCTTCCTTTACAGAAGATGCCACCGTAGACAGATTCTTTTCGACAGAATCAACGAGACGTTCCAGTTCATCCTTCGCACGAGCTTCTTCGCTTTCTTCGGCCTCGCTATCCCCCTGCAAGTCAAGAGTGTAAGCATCGAGGCGGGCAACAAATTCATCGCGGGAAGCCATCATCATGTTGCGGCTCGCATTCAAGATAAGAGCCGCAAACAAACCACAAAGGCTAGTACCGAAAATACCCTTCATGTTCTGGAACAGAAGCTGGATTGTATCAAGAGTTCCCTGCGTCGTGGAATTGTCAATAGCGCCACCGGCCGTCGCCACGGAATACATCAAACCGAAGAACGTACCCATAAGGCCGAGCAGAATCACGGAGCCACCGGCGCTACGCGGGATGGCAATGCCGACACTGTTCGAAAGGACTTCGTAGGCCATTGAGGAATCAAGGCGAATCTTCTTCGCGATTAAGTTCTTGGCAAGGGCGACACGCTTGGCAACGACACCATCTCCCGAAACATAACCGCCACGGTTCTTGCAGGTTTCCAGAATTTCGTTTTCGGCAGCGACCTGCTTGACCGTCTTGAGAGCCACCAGCTGTTCGCCGATGAACACGGCAAAGATGGCCACCATGATAATCCAGCCGAACAACGGGGCGCCGAAATAAAAAGCGGCCGCCAGCAAGGCAATGAGCCCGACCACGGTAAGCGCCAAAATCATCTGAAATGCATTTTTCATTTTATACCTGCATCCTTAAGCCTTCTTCAAGGCTGTTGTTTCGAATAAATTCAACTGACCACGCGAGAATCCGCGCAGGAACAAGGCCCACTTGCTCTGGTACCATTCAATAATCTGAATGGTAAGCCCGCGGGCATAATCACAAAAATCATCGGTAAACGCGAGGAACGCATTTTCGTAGGCGTAATGCGGATTCCAGAAGCGACAAATATTACGGGCGCACGAAGACGCCGAACTGTAATAATGAGGCGCACCCTTCGTATTGAAGGCCGCCGCAAAACGCTTCTTCGCGAGGCTGTTCAACGAGCTACGTAACGAGACCACCATGGCGTTTTCCTTGTCGCGGAGCGACGCTTCCAAACTGGGGAGCAGTTTGGAAACCGCATCCACGGCACTTTCGGAGTGCCAGTACTTGCAGAGCTTTTCCTGGAGCTGCATCACACGGCCGTGCATGCGGACGAACAAAGGTTCGGCGTCGCTCACCAGCAGGTGAATGGTCGCCGAATAGAACGCGTTGATATCCTGCTTATTATTCTTGACGGTCAACGCCCAGCCCTTTTCCTCGTCGTGATGCAAAAAGTCACCACCTTCCAAAAGGAGGCGCATTACTTCGTCCGTCGAAAAACGCTGCATCCACTTGGTGCGGAATTCGTCGTAAAGCTTATTGGCATCTGCGATAATCTGCGGGAAGCTGGAATCCGCCAATTTCCACGCCGTCTCGCTAAAGGAAATCAGCTCCGAAGTACCGACATTGACCGCCGGGTCGTTCAGCATGGCATCCAAGTGTTCATGCAGCACGATAGACCACGTCACCATCATCGACTGCGAAAGTGTCGCGATCATTGTCGAGCGGTTCGGACGCACCGAAAGACGGACACTGTTGCCCGTCATCTTTCGAATGGACCTGCGGAACGCTTCTTGCACTCGGACTCCTTAGAAGGCGGTTTCTATGCGGTGCCAGATATTGCGGTTAACACGCTTGCCCTGGGAGGCCAGTTCTTCAGCTTCGTTGCGCACATCGGCTTCAAGGTTATCCTTGATCAGCCCCTTGTCGCCATCGAACTTTCCACCGGGTTCCAGGTACAGGCCATACACGTTATTAGAGATAACCGTTTCCGTCGACATGACCTGCCCAGCACGCACCGAAAGTGCATAGCGGTTACGAACAAATTCACAATGTGCCAGGAATACTTCAGGCACGTCGTCAATCCACAGGCCATAGTAGTTGTTCACAAACTTGACATTTTCGAAAATTCCCTTGGAACGGAACACCGTGTTACGGAAGGCGTTTTCGATAATGAGGTTCTTGATCTCAAAAGGACGATTCGCCGAAACGAAATGCACACCATTCCAGCTCTTCACGGAATCTGCGCTCCTGAAAACTACCGGAGCAGCCTCGGTACCAATAATCTTGACGGCGCCACGGAACATGAGCTTTGCATATTCGCCCATGAGCACGGTCACGCCCGGTTCGATTTCCAAAGTGTCCTTAGCAGAAAAGACAGCGCCCTGCTCCAGCAGGTAAGGGCTATCCGCCACCACCAGTTTCACCTTTCCGTTTTCAATCGGCGGAAAAGGCATCTCCCCTGCCACTGCCGCACCGGCAAACAGCAGAGTCGAAATCAACACTCCCGACCATTTCTTAAAACGAGAAATCAAAATTCACTCCTCAGCTTGATTTTCTGAATCACATGCATATCGGGAATGACATTGTCAGCCACAATATCATTGACACTCAGGTCACCCGTCAGTTCCATCTTGACGCTGGAGATCGCACCGTGCGTCATATCGAAAAGAATCGAGCCAGTTCCCACGATAAAACCCTTACTTTCCATACGGAGGTCGGAGGTGGAATCCGGGATTTCCTTGTACTTGAGGTTCATCCCGATTTTTGCCATCTGGATTCCGTCATGGACATACTGATCTTCGAGCGTAAACGACTTATACACCACCGTCTTACCCGATGCACCGGGGATTTCAACAGGACGTTCCCAGGTTTCGCCAAGACGAACGGCCTTACCCGGCAACAGGGGCTGAACCTTCAGGAAAATACGGATCAGGTCCAGAGCCTCGGTTCCAAGCATCACAGAATCCTCGATGAAAGGATCGCGCACGGAGCCATCCTTCGCCATCTTGAACTGGAAATGTTCCGTAGACATGTAGCGTTCCATGCTGCGGAATTCTTCGACGGAGCGCTTGTCGGACTTGTAGTCCACAGAATCGATTTTCAGCTGGAACTTGGCGGAACCGTCATCGTAGGCTGTCAGGAGCGAATGGGTCGCACGTACATTCAGATGCGTGTTCATCGCTTCGGGTGTAGCCGAAACGGAATCCGTCGCCGGAAGAATCGCGTTCAGAGATGTTTCAAGGTAATACGTCTGCGGAGGAACATTCTGGGTGTTAAACGCAAGAACGAATTCATTCCCATCACAGGCACAAAGAGCAAACAGAGCTGCGGAGCTCGCAAAAAACTTAAAGAAATTCATATGTAGAATATAGTATTAACTAATTCCCTTGTTGCCGCTATCGCCTTTTTGCAGGCGCATTTTCTGAAAGAAAGCCTTCAGAATTCCAAGGCATTCATCGGCCAGCAGGCCACCGTCCACTTCGACTTCGCGTTTGAGTGCGTTATTCGAAATGACGTCGATGGTCGTGCCACAGCCGCCAAAGCGGGTATCCGGGGAACCGTAGACCACGCGGGAAACACGGCTATTGAGAATGGCCCCCGCACACATCGGGCAGGGTTCCAAAGTTACATACAAAGTACAACCTTCCAGGCGCCAGTTATCGAGGGCACTCGCCGCCGTCCCAATGGACAAAATTTCGGCATGGGCGGTCGCATCCTTGAGCATTTCAATCTGGTTGTGGCCTTTACCGATGACAGCGCCATCTTTCACGATGACACAACCGATAGGGATTTCCCCTTCGTCAAACGCTTTTTCGGCCTCGCGGAGCGCCATGCGCATGTATTTTTCATCTTCAGGAGCAATCATAATTGATAATGGATAATTGATAATGGATGATGGATAATGTGTAATTATCAATCCTCAATCATCAATTAATTACAGTCCTCTCCCGTAGGCGCAGTAGGAGTCTTCTTGCATGTAGTCGCCGTCATGGTAGTAGGCGGCGCGGGCGCGGCAACCGCCGCAACGGTCGTTAAACTTGCACTTGCCACAAGCACCGGCGTAAGCCTTGGTGCGGAGTTTCTTGAACACCTCGGCATTGGCCCAGATTTCGTCGAACGGAGTATCGTGCACGTCGCCCGCCTCTTCCATCATGTAGGCGCAGGGCCGCACCTTGCCGATGGGGCTTACGATGCAGTAGCTGAGACCCGCAAGACATCCGCGGCTGTAACGGGTCTTGATGTCGAGCTGGTCTGCAATGCGCAGGAACTGCGGGGCGCAGGTGGGCTTCACGGGAATGCCGAGCGTGCGGCTCTTTTCCATAATCTTGCGGAGAAGTCCTTCGTATTCAGCGACGCGCAGCGCATGGCCTTCAATTTCCTTGCCGCGACCAACAGGAATCAGGAAGAAAATCTGGTGATTCACCGCGCCGATTTCCTTGACCCAATCCATGATGTCAAAAATTTCGTTCTGGTTCCAGTCCATAATCGTCGTGTGAATCTGGAATGGGAGTCCTGCCGCCTTGCAGTTTTCGATACCCATCATCGTAAGTTCAAAGGCGTTCGGGAGACCGCGGAAATCATTATGGCGGTCATGGTCGATGCTGTCGATACTAATACCCATCGCCATCGCACCGGCCTTCTTGAGTTCAAAAGCCAGGTCATGCGTGATGAGCGTTCCGTTGGTGCCGAACACCGGGCGAAGCCCCTTGCTCGAAGCATGGGCTACGAGGTCTACAATGTCGGGGCGCGTCATCGGCTCGCCACCGCTGAAAATCATGATCTTGAATCCAGCCTTCGCGATTTCGTCAATCAGCTTCATGGCCTCGGCGGTCGTGAGTTCGGCAGCCTTGTTCTCGCCTGCGTCCTGGTAGCAGTGCTTGCAGGTCAGGTTACATTTGTTGGTGGTCATCCAAGATACGATCATTTAAAACCTCAATTTAGTGCGCTAAAAATAGAAAGAATACCCCTTGCAAAACATCCCATTGAACCCGCTATATTGCCAGTTCGTCGCAAAAATAAAAAACCGCCTCGGGGTGGAGACGGTTTTTAGTGGATGATGCAGGGGTCGAACCTGCGACCCGCTGATTAAGAGTCAGCTGCTCTACCAACTGAGCTAATCATCCATTGTCGCTTGGACGCGCACAATTATAGAATTATCTGCTATAGTTGTCAAGGGATTTTAATAAAAAAAATGAATTTTTTGATTTGCAAACACTGGATCCCGTCCCCCCTTCGAGGGTCCAGGATGACATGAGTCTTCTAAAGTCCCTTAAACACCTTGCGGGCAGCTTCGACAGTTCGGTCGATATCGGCTTCGCTATGGGCGGCACTCACAAAAATGGCTTCGAACTGGCTCGGCGCGAGGTAGATTCCCTCGTCAAGCATTCCGAGGAAGTACCTACGGAAAAGTTCCAGGTCGGACTTCTGCACATCGGCAAAGCATTCCACAGGCCCTTCGGTAAAGAAGATACAACCCATGGAGCCCACCTGATTGGTTGCAAGCGGAATTCCCGCATCCTTCGCGGCGTCCTGGAGGCCCGCAATCAAGCGTTTCGTCATCGTCTCGGCGTGCATGTACAGTTCCGGATGCGTCGAAAGTTCACGCATCGTGGCAAGTCCCGCCGCCATCGCAACCGGATTTCCCGAAAGTGTACCCGCCTGGTAGATTCCACCGAGAGGAGCAATCTGCTGCATCACATCGAGGCGGCCGCCATAAGCGCCCACGGGCATTCCACCGCCGATAATTTTTCCGAAAGTCGTCAAGTCAGGCTTGATTCCATAGAACCCCTGCGCGCAATGGACATCCACGCGAAATCCCGTCATGACTTCATCGACGATCAGGAGCGCGCCATGCTTCTTGGTTTCTTCGGAAAGCGTCTTCAGGAACTCGGGCTTTGCGGGCACGACACCCATGTTCCCCGCAACAGGTTCCACGATGACGCCAGCGATTTCGTCGCCTATCTTATCGAAAAGTTCCTTCACGCCCGCCACATCGTTGTACTGGAGCGTGAGCGTGTACTTGGCAAGGTCCGCAGGCACGCCCTTGCTGCTCGGCTTGCCCGTCGTGAGCATGCCCGAACCCGCCTTGATGAGCAGGCTATCGCTATGGCCGTGGTAGCATCCTTCAAATTTCACGATCTTGTCGCGGCCTGTAAATCCGCGAACCGCACGAATAGCGCTCATGGTCGCCTCGGTACCGCTGTTCACCATGCGGATCATCTCGACGCTCGGAACAAGGCTCATCACGAGCTTCGCAAGTTCCGATTCCAAGCCGCACGGAGCGCCAAAGCTGAGCCCGTTCTGCGCCGTTTCTGCCACCGCCTTAATCACGGCATCGTGCGCATGTCCCAGGAGCATCGGGCCCCAGCTACCCACGTAGTCGATATAGTCGTTGCCATCCACATCGTAGATATGGCTCCCCTTCGCACGGGCAATAAACGGAGGCGTCGCCCCCACGTTACCGTACGCACGCACCGGGCTGTTCACGCCACCCGGCATCAAGGTTTTCGCTTCTGCAAAGAGTTTTTCGCTTAAAGAATGATTCATACCCTAAAAATAGAAAATCCGACCCGAAGGCCGGACTCTCTTCAAAATTACTCGATGTAATTTAGCTTATTGGAGGCTATGGCCGCCCAGATCCGCACAGGAGAAATGAGCAGAGGCATCGTCATAGAAGTATTCTACCTGACCTTCCGGAGTGTCGCAAGCATTAGTGCCCTGAGCGCAGCCTGCACCAATCGTGAACTGTCTGTTATCCAATTCGCTCATCGGAGCGCACTTGGTCTTGAAAGCATCCACACCAGCATCATCAGCAGCGATAGCATAGCAGGAATGGTTAGAAATTCCGCCAGCAGTCCTAATAACATCGCAAGAAACAACGACCTTTCCATCGAGCTTAGTCTTGGAGCTACCACCATTAGAGGATGCGTTAGAAGAGGAATCATCGCCACAAGCGGTGAAGAGGGCAGCCATGCCGAGAGCGGCAATCATCATGAACTTTTTCATTTTGTTCTCCATTGAGTTTAGGATTTGTCTGTTACGACACGGCAAATATACCTTATTTTTACAGACAAAGTAGTAAAAATTAATTTACAAAAAAAACAATTAAGAACAAATGTCTACCCAATGCAGAGTAGTGCTCTACTTCAGCAAGCCCAGTTCCAGCGCTTCCTTGGCGTGGTAAGTGATGATGATATCGGCACCGGCACGCTTCATGGCAATCAAGTTCTCGCGGATGATGGCTTTTTCGTCAATCCAGCCCATTTTCGCAGCAGCCTTTACCATCGAATACTCGCCACTGACGTTGTACACGGCTACAGGAACATTGCTCATGTCAGCCGTCTGACGCAGGACATCGAGGAAAGCGAGTCCCGGCTTCACCATCACGATATCGGCTCCTTCTTCAAGATCCAGTTCCACCTCATGCAGGGCTTCGCGACCGTTGCGCACATCCATCTGGTAACTCCGGCGGTTGCCGAAATGCGGAGCGGAATCCGCCGCGTCGCGGAACGGTCCATAATAGGCACTCGCGAACTTTGCACTGTAAGCCATAATCGGCACATTCGTAAACCCCTTTTCGTCGAGTTTTGCACGAATCGCCGCCACACGGCCATCCATCATGTCCGACGGCGCCACCATGTCGGCACCGGCATCCGCATGCGAAAGTGCGGTCTTTGCCAGAAGTTCAAGAGTCGGATCGTTATCAACATCGCCATCTTCCTTGACGATACCGCAATGGCCGTGACTCATGTATTCACAAAGGCACACGTCGGTAATCACATACAGTTCCGGGAACTTCGTCTTGATGGAACGCACGGCACGCTGTACCACGCCGTCATCATCGTAAGCGGACGACGCGATTTCATCCTTAAAGCTCGGGATTCCGAACAAGAGAATCGACTTGAGTCCAAGCGCCACGCAACTTTCGAGTTCCTTCAGGATTTCATCAATCGAGAAACGGAACTGTCCCGGCATCGACGGGATTTCTTCCTTGACGCCCTCCCCCTCTACCACGAACATCGGGTAGACGAGAGCATCGGGATTCACGGCAGTTTCAGCCACCATATTGCGGATCGTTTCATTCTTACGCAAGCGGCGAGGACGGATAACCATAGTCTTTCTCCTTATTTTGTCTTCAATATAACAAAAAATCCAGCCCGAAGGCCGGATCCTCATAAAATTCTGCATTAACTAATCTGCAATTTTACTCTTTTCGACATCCACTTCTTCGGATGCCGCAGGAACGCTGGAGGACATCAGAGTGTAGGTCATTCCACGATCGCCATCGGGATTGATCGAGAATACGCCATCTACGATTTCAAGAGGCATTTTCATCCCTTCAAATTCAACTTCAAAGGAACCATTTTCGAAGCCCTCGCTTGCACCACTCCAAGTACCTGTCATTGCGATTTTCTTTTCGAATGTAGTACGGTCCGGTCTTTCCTTCAGTTGACATTCGGTCGCTAGGAAGGTTCCGTCCTTAAACAGGTAAACCGCATCGACATAATACTTCGTCCTGTCATTTTCGACATCCGTACCTAAATCAGTGGCATACCAGGCTGCGACATCTTCTGCCTTGTACCCTGTCGGGAAGAAAGGCTCAACATCATCGATCGAATAGCTGACATTTTCAGAGGACGTAGAACCGGAACTCGAAGAATTCGGATCAGTCGTCTTGGTCTTGGTATCAATCGTCTTTTCGCTAGGTTCACTCGGTGTCGGCACCTTGGAGCTCATCAAAGTAAAGGTCAATTCGGTATCACCCATAGGACTGAGCGTGAACTTTCCATTCTTGATTTCAATCGGAATTTTCATGTCTTCCGTACGGCCATCTTCACTCTTGAACACGAACGAAATTTCGAATGAGCCATTCTCGAAATCATTCTTGGCGCCAGTCCAGGTTCCCGTGGTCGCAATACCGGTGGAAAGTTTTGCTACATCCGACTTAATTTTCAGCTTGCTTTCGGTCGCAAGGAAGGATCCATCCTTAAACAGATAGACTGCATCAAGAAGCAACTTGGTCTGCTCCTTTTCCAAGACGGTATCCACATTGCTTGTATACCAGGCTACGACATCTTCGGCCTTATAGCCTGTTGGGAAGAATGCGGCAAGGGATTCCATAACTTCGGTACCGGAGCTTGCACTGCCCTTTCCCGGATCAACGGAGCCGGGATCTGCAGGATTCGAGGGATTACTCGAGGAATCATCGCCACAACCGACCAGCAGTCCCATGGCGAGGGCAAGACCGAAAACGAGTGATTTTTTCATAGGAGGCTCCTTATGTTACGTTTTTCTTTCGAAAAATATACATTCTAAAAGAAAAAAGTACAAACAATTATTTTCCGATTTGGAAAATGTGACTCCTATCACGATTCGTAGAAATCTTTTTCGACCTGTTCGAGGCCTTCGGCCCACTCGGTCTGAATTTTCTGCTTGAGCTTCTTGGCAAGCGACGGGGCACGTCCCTGGGTAGAAACCGTCACTGCAATATTTTCGCCGAAATCCATACGGGCAGGCACGATAAAGTCGCCGTCCAGGTAGTCACACGCGTTATTCACCAGAATGCGACGGGCATGGGCATCGTTAGACACCTGGGCATTGACCGTGGGCTGGTCGGTGCAGATAAACACCATAAAGATTCCGCGAAGGTCCAAAGGCTCGTAGGGGCGAGTCTTTAACGTGATTGACGCCGACTCGGCCCTTCGGCTTAACTCCGCCACCTTATCGGCGGACTGAAGCGACTCAAATTCGGGGTCGAACTGCGGGGCGACCACAGTAATACGGGCGCCCGTGGGCAAAAGCGTTTTCACCTTGCGGAGCGCGATACGGCCACCGCCGACCACAAGCACATTCCTGCCTTCAAGATTCAGCTCGATGGAGAAGAAATTTGAATTTGACGAAATAGATTGTTTCGCCCCTACAGGGCACGCAATGACATTATTTCTAATTTCCGCATTACGGATTCCAGAGACGACCATGCTTGCAAATTCTTTCCAGTCGCCAAGACAGGGCAACAGGGTTATCGGAATTTCCGGGAATTCCGCCTGCAAGCGGGCCACTACCTTGGGCACGTCATTCTTGGTATGCTGACCGTTCAAAAGCAGGTAAGGCAACAACGTCACGGACTCCACGTCTTCGCGCAGGAGTGCACGAAGGTCGTTTTCGAGGTCCAGAAGGCTCGTACTGGCCACGCGGGTACCCGGCATATCGTGATGCAGCCGGTCAAGAATCTCTTCAAACCCTTTATATGCCCCCGGCAAAATGCAGTGGTGCGCAATGATCAAAATCGCTTTCATCGCCCTAAAAAATAGAATTTATTGGTCAAGAGGCCCCCGACGACCCTCAAAAATCACATTTTAGACAACTTTTTACAAAAAAATTCAAAAAAAATGATTTTTTTTCAAAAAAATTCTCCTTTTTTAGAAAAAATTTTATATCATAGCGATAAAGATTACGAAACGCCTTTATCAAGGAGAAAATATGGCAGGAAAGAAGAGTAAGAACAACCTTGACGACGATCCGATTATTCCGAACGAAGACCTCGAATTGGAAGAATCCTCCATCTTCGAAGAAGAGGAAGACGATTCCGAAGACAAGGGTATCGACGAAATTCTCGGCGGCGCTACGCTGGGCCGTGCTGCGGGCGACCTCGACGGCTGGGGCAGCTCTGAATATGAAGACAACTAAGTGAACCGCGAGGAACTTAAAGAGAAGTACGGCAAAAAGCGCGTGCCCCACCAATGGCGGGGCACCGATTTGTTGTCTACTCTCGTCACAACGTTCTTCGGTTCGGGCATGTCGCCCAAAGCTCCAGGCACCATGGGAAGCCTCGCGGCAACCGTCGTCGCCTTCCCAATGGCACTACTCGCAGTCCATTCCGGATTTTGGCCACTGTTTTTTATAGCCGCAATCGTCGTATTCTTCGCCGCGATTCCATTCGTGAAAAAGGCGATGAAGGATACGGGCACCGAAGATCCCGGCTGGATCGTAATAGACGAAGTCTGCGGAATCTTCATGACATTCGCCTTCATCCGCCCCGACTGGATCACTAGAGCGCCGTGGATTCTAATCATCGGATTTGCGCTCTTCCGCTTTTTTGACATTCTCAAGCCGCTCGGCATCCACCGATTCGAAAAATTTCCCGGTGCATGGGGCGTGATGGCCGATGATCTTTTGGGCGGCATTTATGCGGGAATCCTGCTAGGCGTCCCGCTCTACTTCATTTAGATAATTTCATCGAGAGTCACGACCGGGACATCCGTCAGGTCGTGGAACTTACCCTGATCGGTCAAGAAGCAGTCTGCACCGCAGACGAACGCCGTCGCAAGGCGCAGGGCTTCTTCTGTTGACAGTGCATTGCCATTCTTTGCGGACTGGTTCATAATTTCGGCAGCCTTGACCGCAATCTCGCTATTGATATCGCAGGATTTGACGTTCCGTGAATGTTCAAAAAATTCCCGGTACTGCCTCGCAAGGACACCCTCGCCCGCAGCATACGCCTTACGCGAAAGTTCAAACAAAGTAATTTGCGAAACGAGAATCGTCGCATTTTTTTCGTAGGCGCTATCCAGCACCGCCGAAATAACGGGATAGTAATCCGGATGCATCTGCAGCAGACGCACCAGGACGCCCGAGTCCAGGAACATCATCCGGGACTGTTCAAGCACCTTATTCATAGATTTCCATATAGGCGGTATCTTCGCGCATGCCTGCACGCACCATCTTGAAGCGCTTCGCCTGCGGATAGAAATACCAGATCATCCACTCGCCCGCCATGTCGGTGCGCTTAGTCTTGATGGCCAGGGGCTTTTCGCCGTTATAGAAATCGCGCTTGTGTGGAATCACGTGTTCAAACGGCCTGTAGATATGGGAATCTTCACCAGCGGCACGTTCGATAAAACCGTTGCCGTCCTTGCTCCAGGTAATGGTGACGGTACCGTTGTCATCCTTGACCTTTTCGCAGCTATCGAAGCCGCTCCCGCACCACAGGTACTTCTTGTACTTGAAGCTCTGTTCGGGCATATTGAAGGTCTCGACGACACGGCGGTTCCCTTTATAGGTGTTATATTCGCCTTCGAGCTTGTAGTTGCCTACGTTGTATTCGGAGCAGCCCCTCTGCGCCACGCGCACCTTGCGGTCGGCGATGGCGATATCGACGGTACAGCCGTCTTCGGTATAGGTCAGGCGGGCATGGCCGTTAGATTCACGCAGTTCCACGTTGCTCGCTTCGAGCTCGGCACGACCGCCAAACGGACCATTCTGGATGGTGAACGAGAAATAGCGCGGGTTGGTCGGAGACTTTTTCAGGATAACGCTTCCGGTTGAGGAGGCGTACTCGCCACTCAAGTCCAAGGAGGCCTGCTTGAAACGGGCCAGATCGGCACGCTTGACCCAGACTTCGCCCAACTTGCACTGGATCGGCACGAAACGCGGCGGTTCCGAAGGCTGAACCTTTTCCCAGGTCACCACACGCTTGCGCTGCATCTTGGTCTTTGGATTTCCTTTCTTGTCCTTCTTGACACGGCCCTTCTTGTCCTTGACGACGACCTTTTCCTTGACGACGGTCACCTTCTTGACGGAATCCATCGGAATCGGGAGTTCCTTGATATAGTCGGTAAACAGAAGCGAGCCTACGGGGGTGTTTTCGTCAATCTGCCCCCTGTTTTTCTTATAAACGCTCAGCGATTCCTGGGCGAAAGAGAACGATGCGAAAAGAGCCAAACAAATAACGGAAATAAGAATCTTTTTCAAAACAAACCTCTTGTGGCAGTAAAATTAACTTTTTAATCTAAAATAATCACAAGAAACAACAACTGAAAGATAATTTTACTAAAATTATGCCCGTGGAATATATAAAGGAGTTCCTTATATGAAGAAAATGTTTATCGCCTCCTGCATCATGGCCGCAGCAGTATTCGCTGCCCCTGAAGCAGCCGCCCCCGCAGCAGCTCCGGCAAAAGAAGCCCCGGCTGCAGAAGCTCCCGCCGCAGCCCCGGCCGCAGCACCCGCTGCTGAAGCCGCTGCAGCCCCAGCAGAAGCACCCGCTCCGGCAGCAGAAGCAGCTGCTCCCGCTGAAGCCCCGGCCAAAGAAGAAGCCAAGGCAGAACCCGTAGCTGAACAGCCGGCCGAACAGGCCGCAGCACCGGCAGCCGAAGCCGCCCCCGCCGAAGTTGCCAAGGAAGAACCCAAGGCAGAAGCCAAGACCGAAGCAAAGGTCGAAGAAAAGGCTGAAGAAAAGGCCCCTGCTGAAGTGGCCGCCGCTGAACCCGAAAAGAAGCCTGCCAAGAAGAAAAAGCGCAAAAAGAAAAAAATGATCCAGAACGCCGTGATGACGGTGAACCAGATCAACTTCGACATCAACGCTGACTTCGAATTGGAAGCTGGCAAGGTCCTCTGGACTAGCGAAGACGACGAAATGAGCGACAACCTCGAAACCTGGAACGGTGAAGCCAACTTTGCAGTGCTCGCCGAAGCCGATGACTTCAAGGGCAAGATCGCAGTCGCCTTCTACCCCGGCGACCTGAGACCCGCCGACGGCAACAAGGACAAGGACGTGAAGAAGGAACAGCTCCGCAATGGCACCCGCCAGTACACCGACGACTATTTCTCGCTGGACGAAGCATGGGCCATGCAGGAAACTGACCTGTTCACCTTCAAAGTCGGTCGTTGGGACAACACTGACAAGAGCGGTGACTACTTCGGTGGCTACATCGACGGTTACCTGAACGGATTCCTTTCCACTCAGGCTCCTGAAAACCAGTTGCAGTTCGGTTTCATTCCGACCGACAACATGTCCGCCTACATTTCCTTGATCAGCAAGTCTGAAAACCTGGACAAGGGCGATATCCGTGCTGCATTCAACTTCCATGACCTCGCAGGCATCTCTGCCCTGAAGGTTCAGCTCGCCTACCGTAGCAACCTGTTCGACGCCGTTTACGACAGCAAGGCCGACATCAAGCACAACGCTTCCTTGAAGGCTAACCTCCCGCTCGGCACGAAGGCTGTGAACGTCTTCGCCGAAGCCGCCCTGATGGACATGGCCGACGACCTGGTGATTCCTCTGACCGGAGGTTTCGCCTTCTACACTCCGGTGGTTGACCGCATCATCATCGAAGCTGAATATGTCGGCGACCGTCACGAACACAAGGACTTCGTGAACTTCGAAGCCAAGCACGTGAAGGACGTCCTGGGAGCCATCTACCTCGAAAAGGCTTTCACCGACCGCTTCAGCCTGTCTGCTGGTTTCCACAGCTACGGCAGCACCAAGGACTACATGATCTCGGGTAACCTCGTTGGTCGTATAAACTAGTCAATAAATACTAAAGATTAGTACAGAAAAGTCCCGCGGAAAACCGCGGGACTTTTCGTTTAAAGGTTCCAAATTGGAATATTACAGGCCCTTGCGTTCCAGGTCGAGCAGAAGTGACTGCAGGGAGTCTTCGACGCTGGTGCGGAAATCGGCCGAACCGAGGCTGCAGGATGCAACGACATCGGCCCCCTTGGTAATGCGGATAACGGCAAAACCACCTTCGGTCGTAAAAGAAACACCAAGACCCTTATTCAAGGCTTTTTCCAAAAGATCGCGCATAAAAACTCCTTTTTTAACGCAAAAATACACTATGTCCTTAAATTAGGCTTTTTTTATCAAAAAAACAAGAAGTTTTTTGCATTTATTTGTATAAAAGCGTTTTTTTCCAGTATATATTAAGGGTATGGACGACTTTCACCTTCATTTGGCCAGAATTTCGACACCGGAAGCACTCGCAAGGACTCTCCTGAAGCGAGATTTCCGCTTCAATGCTGTCGCCTGCGAACCTAGGGAATGGGAAATCCTTCAGAAGATGGACGAAACCCTTTTCGAAGGTTCCACCCGCAGCTACGGGATTCATCCGATGGTTGTCGGAAACGTTACCGAGGCCGACTGGGAACGCCTGGAATCGCTCCTGGGGAACTACCCTGATGCAGGCGTCGGGGAATGCGGACTGGACAAGCGCTATGAAGGTTACGCCGATGATAACGGGAAACCGGGTCTTCAGGAATTGGCGTTCCGGCGCCAGGTGGAACTCGCTCGCGACTATAACCGCGATTTGCAAATCCACTGTGTCGGCAACTACGGACGCATCATCAAGATTCTGAACGAATGCGGCTACCCCGGTAAAAAGTCGAACATCAAGACGCGGAAACGCGCCCCGAAGATTCATGCGATTTTCCACCGGTTCGGCGGAGACATTTCAGTTGTCCGCTCCGCACAGGGACTGAATCCGATTTTCTCGCTGCACCAGGATTCCTTCCACAAGAAAGCGACTCTTGACGCCATCCCCGAAATTCCGGAAGAACAGATCCGCTTTGAAACGGACGCCGACGAGACCTTTATCGCAACCAACTTGCTCAAGAACGAATCCGCCGAAAAAATTGCGGACGCCCTGATGGAGCATCTTGAAGAAACGAGCAGCTTGCTCAAGAAATAAATCAGCTTTCAGCGGATGGCGCAGAAGGGTTCGCACTCTTCACGACCGTCGAATCCGCCTTAATCACTGCAAAGGCGCGGAATTCCTTAAGCGCCTTTTCGGCGAGTTCTATCGCATTTCCCTTACCGAGTTCAATGACGACTTGCAGCGGCGAGCCACCCATGATTCGCATCGGGAACTGCGTATTCGCATACATCTCGCTGATGATTCGCGGATCGGGCGGCGGGAATTCTACAAAAGTCGCCGCGAGCATTCCCTTGCGCTGTACCAGGCCTTGAATGCGGAGCCGCCCCGCCAAGAGCCCGATTTCGGTCACCAGCAACAACATCTTGGCGGCTTCGGGCACAGGCCCGAAACGATCCGCGAGTTCCTGCGTTAATCCTGCAATTTCATCGGTATGCGTTACGCGAGAAATCCGCTGGTACATCGAAATTCGAGTGAGGCCATCCTGAATATAGTCTTCGGGGAGGTAAGCATCGACGCCGAGTTCTACGCGAGGCTGAATCGGCTTTTCGGACGGACCGCCACGCAGCTGTTCCACCGCCTCACGCACCAGGCGCACATAAGTTTCAAAGCCGACTTCCGCGATAAAGCCGTGCTGTTCTTGGCCGAGCAAGTTGCCCGCCCCGCGGATTTCCAAGTCGCGCATCGCCAGCTGATAACCGCTACCGAGATCGGTGAACTGTTCCAGAGCCTTCAGGCGACGCATCGATTCCGCAGAAATATCATGCTGCGAAGGAATCACCAAAAGCGCCTTGGCAAGCACGCTACTGCGGCCCACGCGCCCACGCATCTGGTAAAGTTGACTAATACCAAAGTGATGCGCGTTCATGATGATAATCGTATTCGCGTTCGGGACATCCAAGCCCGATTCGATAATGCTCGTGCTGACGAGAATATCGAACTTGCGCGAGATAAAGGCTTCCATCGCATTTTCAAGATCGCGGTCATTCATCTGCCCGTGGGCAATACCGATGTGCGCTTCGGGCACGAGCTGTTCGATATCATCGGCTAATTCATAAATGCTTTGAACGCGGTCGTTCACAATGAACACCTGGCCGCCACGGGCCAGTTCGTCTTCAATCGCCTGCTTGATGACCATGTCATCGCGTTTCATGAGTTTGGTTTCGACCGGCAAGCGGTTCATGGGCGGCGTGTTAATCAGCGAAATATCGCGCACCCCCGTCATGCTCAAGTGAAGCGAACGCGGAATCGGTGTAGCACTCATGCTGAGCGTATCGACCGCGAGGCGCATTTCACGCAATTTTTCCTTCTGCTTCACGCCGAACTTTTGTTCTTCGTCAATAATCAGAAGTCCCAGATCCTTGAATTGGTTTTTCTCCGAAAGCAGGCTGTGCGTACCGACCAAAATGTCGACCTTGCCTTCGCTCACCTGCTTGAAAATTTCCTTCTTTTCCTTGGCACTCTTGTAGCGGTTCACTAGCGCAATGTTCACGCCGAAACCGGCAAAGCGGTCCATGAAGTTTTCATAGTGCTGGGCCGCCAAAATCGTCGTCGGCACCAGGAGCACCACCTGCTTCTTGCTCACCACGCACTTGAACGCCGCACGCATGGCGACTTCGGTCTTACCAAAGCCCACGTCGCCACAAATCAGGCGGTCCATCGGGCGGCGCGATTCCATATCCCGCTTGATATCTTCGGTAGCCTTCACCTGGTCGGGTGTCGGGTCGTATTCAAAGGCGTCTTCAAATTCTTTCTGCAGCTTGCCATCGGGCGGGAAATCGAAACCTTCCACCAGTTCGCGCTTGGCATAAAGTTCCACCAGTTCGCGCGCAATCTGAATAACCTTTTTCTTGACGCGCTCCTTGAGGTTTTCCCAGGCCTTGCCGCCCAATTTATCCAACTTGGGGGGAGTTTCCTGCGTATCGAGGCGCTCAATCTTCTGCAAATCCGCCACGGGGAACTTGAGCTTGTCACCGCCCGCATATTCGAGCAAGGCGCAGTCCACCATGCCGCCGTTCACGTTCACACGCACAAGCCCTAAGTACTTGCCCACGCCATGATCTTCGTGCGAAACGAAATCGCCGCGGTTTAGCGACTCAATCATCAAGGCGCTAGAAACGGAGCCCGCGATTTTGCGTTTGCGGGTCTTGTTCGAATGACGATTGAAAATGCGGGTTTCGGTCAGGAAGGCGATTCCGTCATCTTCGAGCCAGAAACCTTCGGACATGTTGCCGACAATGTAGTCTTCGACCGGCAAGCCCTCGAGCATCTGCTTGATACGCCCAAGCGCACCCGCCGTCGGAGCCACCACGTAAACGGTTCCACCGCGGGCGGCAAATTCCTCGATTTCCTTGGCCACCGAATCGGTCCCGTTCGACGAGAAATCCTGCGGTTTACAATTCAGCTCGTGACTGTTGCCGTCGTTGAGCTGCACGCGGGAAACATCCATCGAGGTACGGCCCACAAACTGGCGCGAAAGTTCACCCATCTTGAACCAGGTATGCGCCGGGTCCACCGCTTCGGTATCGACTTCGCGGACTTCCCTGAAGGTGTTCTCGCAGTTCACATAATACTTAGCCGCATTCTCAGACAAAAGCGAAAGTTCTTCAAACACCAACGAAGCCTTCGGCAAATAGTCGAGCAAGCTGGAATTCAGCGTCTGGTAACGCCCGCGGTGCCACCAGAGCCCCGAAAGGTCGCCGTTGTAGCACGCAGCCTCGTGTTCCTTGACCGTAAATTCGCCCATCGGGAAAAGTTTCACCGACTTCATGGTCTCCACGGAACGCTGCGAGAAAATGTCGAAGCTGCGGATTGATTCAATTTCGTCGCCAAAGAATTCGATACGGATCGGGTGCGGGTACAGAAGGCAGTTTACGTCGACAATGCATCCGCGAATGGAGAACTCCCCCACGCCCGAAACGACAGGCTGTTCCACGAATCCGTGATCCAAGAACCAGGGGCGAAGCGACGAAGGCTCGGCAACGCCGCCCACCTTGAGTTCAAGGCAATCCTTCATCACCGTATGCGGTGCCGGAAGCCGCATCAAGAACGAATCCAGCGGACAAACCGTTACAAAAGGATTCGCGCCCTCTACATCGCGGAAAAACTTGAGGCGTTCTTCGACAACGCCTTCGAAAGGCACCTTCTTTTCGTAAGGTTTCAAGCCAATCGACGGGAAAAACCGGACAAATTCTTCGCCCAGCAACCCTTCCAGATTTTCGACCCAGTTCTCGGCGCTCTTGTAATCCTTGGCCACCACCAGAATCGGGTTCGGCTTTTTGAGGAAGCGGGAGGCCACCATCATGGCAGCTGCCGGAACCGTCGCCCCATTTACATGAATTGCGCCCCCTTCAGCCTTGCTGAAGAGGTTGAGCGTTTCGCTACGGGCAAATGTTATGAATTCTGAAAGGGATTCTATCACGCGGGGAAAGATAGAAAATCTATTCCTTGGTTGCCGAGCGGATAATCATCAATTGTGCGGGCACGTAGAAAACCCAGATCAGGTTGTTTGCAAGGCAGGCAAGCACCTGGAGCGCACTGTGGTCATCGCCCGAAAGCATCGAAAGGCCCACCATGACATCACCAATCAGGAAAGCGACCATACCCCAACGGACAAGCAGGGCGTTCTTCTTCGGGAAATAGGCCTTGCGGGGAGCCAAAATACCAACAACCATCGAGGTAATGACAAAACCGCCATAGATAAGCACTTCGGCAACAACGGCATCCATGACTCCTGCAATAGCGAGTCCTGCAAACACGCCCGCCACGGCAAAGATTACCCAGAACACCTTCGGGCAGCTTTTGTCATTTTCGTTTTCACGGGAATGCCTATAAATAAGGATTGCCTGGAAGACCATGAAAAAGCCGACGCCGAGCACCGTGCTCAAGGTTCCCGCATCGGGTGCAATCACCTTGAGCTTGCTGAAGCAGAAATCGGCAATCAACGAAAAGATGAAAGCGAAGCGCAGCAGCTGACCATCGCGGGCACAAAAGGATCTTTTTGCGACCAGGAACGCCAAGACTGTCAAGCAACACGACATGATAAATTTCGTATAGAGCTGCAGCTGCCCCGCCGAAGATAGACACTGTCCCACGGCACCACAAGTATAAAGGTCATACCAGTCCTTGCCCATCGTGACACAAAGGAACACAGCAAGTACGGCAAAAGCAATCTTTTCCAAAGTCGTTCTCATAAATATGGGCCAACGATAACAAAATTTCGGGCACAAAAAAGCACCTCTGACACAAAAATGTCAAAAAAAATGTTTATCTTTGTATCGTCTAAAATTTTTAGGATAAAACAAATTTCTACTAGACTGGAGATGCCCTGTCATCCTGGAGCCTCAACGAGGCGATAGGACCGTCGGGCATGACAGGCTGGAAAAAAGAGAGTTTCTAATTACTATGGCAGCAGCAAAGTATACCGAAGACAGCATTAGAACACTGGAATGGAACGAACATATCCGCGAACGTCCGGGTATGTACATCGGCAAGCTCGGCGACGGCAACAGCCCCGACGACGGCATTTATGTGCTGGTGAAGGAAATTATCGACAACTCCATCGACGAATTCGTGATGGGTGCCGGCAAGCAGATTATCATTGACATCGAAGACCATAGCGCCCGCGTGCGCGACTTTGGCCGCGGCATTCCGCTGGGCAAGGTCATCGACTGCGTATCGAAGATTAACACCGGCGGCAAGTACGACTCCGAAGCCTTCCAGAAATCCGTGGGCTTGAACGGTGTGGGTACCAAGGCGGTGAACGCGCTTTCGACCAAGTTCATCGTGAAGAGTTTCCGCGACGGCCGCGTCAAGGAAGCCGAATTCAGCAAGGGCAAGCTTGTCCGCGAAGAACGCGAGAAGAACACCACCGAAAAGAACGGTACCGAAATCTATTTCGAACCGGACGCCAGCATTTTCAAAAATTTCCGCTTCTTGCCTGGCTACATGGAAGAAAAGGTATGGAACTACGCCTACCTGAACAACGGGCTTTCGCTCGTGATGAACGGCAAGACCTACAACAGCCCAAACGGACTCTTGGACCTGTTGCAGAACCACGTGGACGATTCTATCCGCTACCCGGTGGCCCACTTTAAGGCAAATGATATCGAAGTCGCCTTTACCCACGGCAACCAGTACGGCGAACACTACTACAGCTTCGTGAACGGCCAGCACACTACGCAGGGCGGTACGCACCAGCAGGCCTTCCGCGAAGGCATTGTGAAAGGCGCCCGCGACCACTTCAAGAAGGACCTGGACCCGGCCGACGTGCGCAACTGCATTATCGGCGCCATCTCCGTGCGTATTCAGGAACCGGTTTTTGAATCGCAGACCAAGACCAAGCTCGGCTCGACGACGGTCGCTCCAGGTGGTGCCCAGCTGCGTACCTGGATTGTGGACTACGTCGCCTCGCAGCTCGACAACTACTTGCACAAGAATCCGGAAACCGAAAAGGCACTTTTAAACCGCATTACGCAGAACGAACGCGAACGCAAGGAAATCGCGGGCATCAAGAAGCTTGCAAACGACCGCGCCAAGAAGGCGAACCTGCACAACCGCAAACTGCGCGACTGCAAGATTCACCTGACCGACGCGAAGAATGCGCTCAACCGCGAAACCATGATCTTCATTACCGAAGGTGACTCTGCATCGGGTTCCATTACCAAGGCCCGCAACGTGCAGACGCAGGCGGTGTTCAGCTTGCGCGGTAAGCCACTCAACAGCTTCGGCATGACCAAGAAGGTGGTGTACGAAAACGAGGAATTCAACCTGTTGCAGCACGCGCTCGATATCGAAAACGGTCTCGAGAACCTCCGCTACGACAAGGTGATTATCGCGACCGATGCCGATGTGGACGGCATGCACATTCGCCTGCTCCTCATGACCTTCTTCTTGCAGTTCTTCCCCGAGCTGGTGGAACAGAAGCACCTGTTCATTCTGCAGACACCGCTTTTCCGCGTGCGTAACAAGCAGGTGACCAAGTACTGCTACGACGAAGTGGAACGCGACAGGGCCGCGAAAGAAATCGGCAAGACCGGCCTCGAGATTACCCGATTCAAAGGTCTCGGTGAAATTTCTCCGGAAGAATTCGGCCAGTTCATCGGTGAAGACATGCGCCTCGAAACGGTGGTGCTTCCGCCCGATGCCTCGTTCGGCAAGATGCTCGCCTACTACATGGGGAACAACACTCCCCAGCGTCAGGACCACATCGTGCAGAACCTCCGCGCCGAAGCCGTGGAAGAACTGTAAAATCACCGATTTTTACGAACTTGAAGCCCGCTCAAGGCGGGCTTTTTAGATTTTTTATCTCATTTTTTATATATTTTCACTACAAATTAAGACACTTTTTGGGAATTGAAAAGGAGAACAGGATGAAAAAAGCGTTTTTGGGCGCATCCATGGCATCTATGGCGATTCTTGCGGCTTGCGGCGACAGCGATAGTGGAACCTCCACTGCGGCATCGGAACCGCTGCCCGAAGGCATTGTGAAGACCGTGAGCGAACTCGGAGTATGCAACAAGGCCGGGGAAACCCAGCAGGTCCTTGCCACGGGAAGCTACTACCGCTGCGAAAACGGCGAATGGGTCGAAATCGGCTGGGAAAAAGATAAGCAGGTTTCCTCTAGCAGTGTTCGCCGCGACGAGACCGTCAGTTCCAGTTCGAAGGCCGTTTTCAACGAAGACGACGCCATTGTCACTCCCAAGAGCTCCGCGTCCCTCGATGACGAAAGTTCTTCTTCTGAATTTGACGAAGAATCCAGTTCCAGCGAAGATTCGGCAGACTCATCAACTGACAGTTCCTCCTCCGAGGCAGACGAGGAATCCAGCTCCAGCGAAGAAGAAAGTTCTTCCTCCGAGGCAGACGAGGAATCCAGTTCCAGCGAAGAAGAAAGTTCTTCCTCCGAGGCAGACGAGGAATCCAGTTCCAGCGCCGCTGAAAGTTCCTCCTCCGAGGATGACGAAAATTCCAGTTCCAGCACCGCTGAAAGTTCCTCTTCCGAAGAAAACGACGAACTTTAAATTCCTGTTCCAACAAAGTCCGGACAGGCACATTCTATAAATAGATCCGCCAGCATCTGTTTGATTGCCGGCGGACTTTTTTATACAGAAAACCCGCCGAAGAAAATCGGCGGGCTAAGGAGCTAAAAGGTTCCCTTTCTGAGGAACTTATTCAATGGTATACTTCACAGATCTTGCACCGGCGATATCGGCTTCTACGCCATCGTCATTCACCGGAAGAACGATGTAGTAAACATCCGTAACACTCGAGGAGAAATCATCCAGGTCGATCCTGTAGGTCGTGTCCGCCGTGCTGGTATAGAAGGCGAAATCGTTGACCAGGTTCGTCTTGCGGTAGATGTTGTAGCGATAGACGTCGCCCTTAGCCTCGTTCCAGGAAAGGTGAATGTAATAGGTGTAATCCGGATCTTCCGTAATCTTGAGGCCATCGACATTACCCGGTCTTGCACTGCTACTCGTAGAACCGCCACCAACCGTAAAGGAGGCGCTCACCGTCGAAGATGAGCCATCTACGGAATAAACCGTACCGCGGACACTGTAGGTTGCACCCTTGGTCCACTTTTCGGTGTACGGCGTAACGGACACAGTACGCTTGTCGCTGCTCAGGGCGACAGTCACCAGGACATCGTTACCGCCCTTCGAGACAGACCACTTGGAAACGTTGACAGAGTCGCTTTCCAGTTCGGCAGCGAAGGTGAAGGTCACGTCGGAAACAGTGTCGATTTCAGAGGTGTTGTCAGCCACCTTAACAATCTGGGCTGCAGTCTTCACGAGATTGATCGCCCCCACGTTGATCAGGTCGCCAGACCTATAGGAGGCGCCACCGATAGGATGCACTGCATCGCCCACATACTTCTTGGAGTCGATGAGTTCCTGGCCCACGGAAATGACGATTTCCACACCTTCGGGAAGGTTGTCGAAGGAGTATTCACCCTTGTCGTTGGTCTGGGTAGAAAGTTCGCTCGGAACGAACTCCGGGGGCAGGTTGGCGTAAACGGTAACCTTCGAAGCGGCATTCAGCTTGCCCTTGTCGTCGTTATACAGGACGATACCCTTGGCCTGCACGCCGGACTTGTACATCGGGACCGTCTGGACGACATCGCCCACGCGCGGAACATCGCCCTGGCCCTGTTCGGCAAGAGTCACCTGCGTATGAACGGTGGCGTAACCATCCTTGGATACCTGGAAGCTGTGGTCGCCCAAGGCACGCTTTTTCCACACGGAACGGCCCAGAGAGTCGCCTACAACCGCCTTGTCGTCGGTCACAGAGTAGACGGTCGCACCGGAAAGAGCTGCTCCGGAATGGTTGTCCACCACCATGATGGTAATGTTGCCTTCGGCCTTTGCATCGTCGTTGGTGTTGGTGACGGTGCTATCGCAAGCTGCAAGCAAGGCAGCCGCTGTAACTAAAGAAAATGCATATTTCAAACGCATTTGTCCTCCTCATAAAAAATACAAACAAAATATAACAAAAAAAGCACAAAATCAAAGAAGCGATTCGGACTTTTTGTTTATTTTGTCTATACGAACTTGAGGAGAGTCAGGAGAACGGCGCTGAAAGCCAGAATGTACTTGACCGCGAAGTCAAAGAAAAAGAGTTCATTTTTTTCTTGTACAGCTATGTTCTTGATTTTCATGCCTTAAATGTATGTTTTGTCAACCCTTAATTAAAGAGACGGAAATCACACTGAGATTTCCGTCACAAACTTTTGAAAATGCTACAAGAGATCCTTCTCCCCGCAAGGGGGATCATGCTCACATAAGCGCTAAAGCGCTAAGTGGTCAAAGAGACTTCGCAACTCCGTTGCTCCGCTCAGGATGACACGCTGCGGCGCACTGGATCCCGTCCCCCCTTCGAGGGTCCAGGATGACAGGCTGCGGTGCGCCGCGTTACTTTTCTTCGATTTTAACGACGGGTTCGTCCATCATCTTTTCGGCGATGACTTCCGGCGTCTCTTCGGCAATCGCGGCGTTCGATTCTTCGGGCATCCACGGCTTGTCGAGGTTCTTTTCCCAGGAGACCGTCGGGGCCTGCTGCACTTCGTGCGAGGTATCGACAATCGGAAGGCCGAGGAGTTCGCGGGCACGGTTGAGGGCCGCGTCGATGTTACCGAGGGCGTTTTCTTCGCCAAGCTGCTTGAGGACGCCTGCACGGGTAAGTGCCACCACCGGCTGGGCATGCACGCCCGAAAGCAACAGCTGCGTGCCTTCGCGGTTGCAACGGTTCAGCAGGTCTTCAATCATCTGGATACCGGCGGCATCGATGCTCGAAACGCTACGCATACGCAGAATAAGGATCTTCGGCTTGTCCGAGATGCGGGCCATGGTATCCTTGAACTTGTCCACCGCACCAAAGAAAAGGGAACCGGCGAGCTCGTACACCACCACGCCCTTCGGCACCTGGCGGCTGAGGTCGTTGTGGGCGGCTTCTTCGTCGTCTTCCTTGAGGGCTTCCGTCACCGTTTCCATTTCGGAAACATCGCTCATGCGCTTGATGAAGAGCACCGCGGCAAGGAGAACACCAACTTCAATAGCAACCGTAAGGTCAATAATCACGGTGAGGAAGAAGGCCACGAGCATCACGATAACGTCGCTCTTCGGAGCCTTGAACATCTTGATGAAGCTGCGGTAGCCGCACATATTGAAGGCCACCTGGAAAAGCACGGCGGCAAGGGCTGCCATCGGGATCATTTCGGCGTACTTGCCGAGCACGAGCATAATAAGGAGAAGCACCACCGCATGCACCAGGCCCGAAATCGGGCTCACGGCACCGTTGCGGATGTTGGTCGCCGTACGGGCAATGGCACCCGTAGCAGGGATACCGCCAAACATCGGAGATAGGATATTCGCGACACCCTGGCCAAAAAGTTCGGTATTGGAACGGTGCTTGGTCGAAGTCATACCGTCGGCCACCACTGCCGAAAGAAGCGATTCAATTGCACCGAGAATAGCGATCGTCAAAGCCGGCTGGAACACCTTCTGCATCATTTCGAGGCTGATGTTCGGCAGGTGCGGCATCGGGAAACCGCTCGGGATGTGGTTCTTCATGCCGATGGTCACCACGCCGTGGCCAGTAATCGGATCGTCCCAGCCGAGAACCTTCACCATGACCGTAGCGACGATAATCGCAATCAGGGAACCAGGAACCTTCGTCGTAATCTTCGGCCACAAGATGCAGACAGCGAGCGCCACGAGGCCCACAATCACCGCATAAATGTTGATTGTATCGAGAGAAGAAGCATAAAGCTTGATCTTACCCACGGCATCGGCCGGGTCCTTCGCCAAAAAGCGGAGCCCGAAGAAGTTCGGCACCTGGCCAAGCGCAATGATAATCGCGATACCGGCGGTAAAGCCCACGGTCACCGGGAACGGAATGAACTTGATGATGGCACCGAATTTCGCGAGGCCAAAAATAATCAGGAGGATACCGGCCAGGAGCGTCGCCGAAGCGAGGCCGTCGTAACCGTACTGGCTCACGATACCGTAAACGATCACGATGAAAGCACCGGTGGGACCGCCAATCTGGAAACGGGAACCGCCCAGGAAAGAAATCGCAAAGCCCGCGATGATGGCCGTGTAGAGGCCCTGTTCCGGACCCACGCCCGAAGCGATAGCGAACGCAATCGCAAGCGGAAGCGCGAGAATGCCCACGATGAGGCCCGACATCAGGTCGCTGATGAAGCTTTTCTTGCTATAGCCCCTGCGTACCGTGCGGAAAAGTTCAGGGGTGATGGTCGTCTTGACGCCAGCGAGGAAACTCTGGAGGGATTCTTTGGCGTGTATATTGGGCATGTGCACTCCGTTCTTAAGACGGCGCCAAATTTAAAAAAATTTACACCCTTTGTTAAGGGGGAAAATGAAAAGAATTGGGAGGCTTCGGCCGCTTTTACTTGGGTCTCCCCGGGTCGTCGGGATTCTTGAGGATGTACAGGAGCCAGGCCGTCATCATTTTTGCCTGATCCTCGGTAAGCGGAGTGATTTCCATGGCAGGCCACTCGTCGGGGTGCTGCGGAGTCGGGTGCATCAGGTAACGCACCATGCCTTCCGGATTTTCGGCATAATGCTCCACATTGTCGCGCATCGGAGGGGCGGCAAACTTGCGCGCCCAGCGATGACACCCCTTACATTCATTATTGTAAAACTCCTGGGCACTTTGCCTGAGTTCAGGCGTTGCCGGCGGAAGTACGAACAGGTTCGTAACAGCATCTACTGCAAAAAGCGTACATGCCACTCCGAATACAAATGCCGCAACGCGCAATTTCACAAAAACATCATCCTTATAGGGCAAATCCCTATAAATATTAACATTTTTTTATAAAAATTGTATTCCCTACGAAGGCGGGGACCTCCTTTTCGAGTATATATTTTTATTTTTGTCTTCAACACACAAAACTCATCATAATCTTTCCGCACTCGATACGGAATTTGTAAAATGAAAAAGATTCTATTTAGTCTGCTGATTTTGTCTGTTTACGCCGCAGCCAATACTTGCACGGAGACAATCTTCAACATAGCCGCAAACTTTCTCGTCAAGCAGAATAAAGTCATCCTTGATTCGCTATACTATGTAGCACATAAAACCAACAGCGAAGAAATGACAAAATTCTACTACACAAATGGGAAAATCGACAGTTCGGTTAGTGTCACCCCAAATGACCTTGACGGGAAATATAGTAAGAACACCTACTATTATTACTGGGACACCGACGAAACAAAAATTGAAACTAAATATGCAACCCTCCTTTCTCAAGAGCAATCTGGAGACACAATCTTTTTTTATGAAAAAAAATTCATCAACGGTTCCATTGATTATTCAAAAACTATCAAAATAACCAATTCGTACATTTCATCACTATTATCATACGACAACACCTTTGTCTTTAAAGAAGAAACCATTTCTAACGACACCCTATTCACAACCAATATTTACGACTATCAAACAGACCTTCCTAGAACCTACACCTATATTTTAGTTGCTGATCCATCAAACGACCTAAAATGCAATGGGTTTGAAATAGAAGGAGATAATCAAAAACCTTATAATAATTACGAAATTGTTTACACGGACCAAGGATTCATAATAAGAGAATTAAAAGATTACAACATAGACAATTACGTTCTCACACAGTATTTCTATATCACACCAGAAAATTCCACCACCATCCAGAAGCGTCGCGCTCCGGTAAAGGTTTCGCCGAAAGCAAGGTATTTTGATTTGCTGGGAAGGTATAAGTTCACAAAATAAGGATTTGATTCTATGAAAATATTTTTATTCAATTTAATATTTTTGGCAATTTATGCAAGCGCGAATACTTGTACCGAAGCGTGGTTTGAAATTAACGCTTATAACTATATATACACTAAAGACCATGCACACTTAGATTCCGCTTATTACAATGATGAATCAACAGAGAAATATATTTATAACAAAGAACATCTTGATTATCTTATTACAAAAGATGGTGGAGAAATTCATACTATAAATTTTTATTGGAATTCCGATGAAAGTGTATTATCGAAAAAAGGTACTGAATATTTCGGAATAATAAAGTATTCAGAAGACACTCTATTCATTACCCTCACGAATTATCATGATGGAGTGGTCCACGAACAGCAGACCGCAAAAATCACAAATAAAACATTAGACGCTCAATATCCTGATGGACCAAACGGCGAGATTGCTTTCGAGAAGATTTATTTTCAAAATGATTCGCTCGTCAAGTCCATTACTTACAACTATGGAACAGATTCCGCTGAAGTACATAAAACAATCATTGTCAGCGATGAACAAGATGACTTTAAATGTAAAGAATATGGAGAAAAAGAAATCAAAAATTTTAGTTTGGAATATGTCAAAAATGACAACGGTTATGCCATTAAGAGACACAACGAAAAATATTCCCGCGAATATTTCATGATTTACCCCACCGGCACCACCGCCATCCACAAGCGTCGCACTCCGGTAAAGGTTTCGCCCAAGGTTCGCTACTTCGATCTGTTAGGCCGCTACAAGTTTACGAAGTAATTATGGGCTTTATTGAAATCATTATTATCGCGATTGTAGAGGCGATGGACTGCTTCGCCGTCTCGATTGCCACGGGACTTTCTAAAAAGGGAATCAAGTACAGCCGCGCCATGCTCCAGGCGGTAAGCTTTGGCGTTTTCCAGGGCGGCATGACCCTGTTCGGATATTTCCTCGGGAGCTTTGCCGAGCGCTGGTTCAATTCTGTGGGTACGCCAATCGCCTGCACCATCCTTTGCATTCTGGGCGGGCGCATGATTTGGGGCGCCGTCCGTGGTGATGCGGGCGAAGAAGAAGGCGAACAGATTGCCGCGAAAAACTTGACGATTGCAAACATTTTGCTGCTTTCAGTTGCGACAAGTATTGACGCATTCGCTGTCGGAATTTCGTTTGCATTCCTGAACGCGAACATGGTGCTTGCCACCAGCGCCATTGCACTTGCAAGCTTTATCATGGGCATTATCGGCTACGAAATCGGCCGTCACGCCGCCAAGCGTTTCAAGACAAAGATTCCTGAAATCATCGCAGGAATTATCCTGATTGGAATCGGCGTAAAGATGCTCATTGCCTAAAAAACGGCACCGGCTTAATTTTCACAAAATGTAATTTCAGCAATTTTATTACACATTATGTAATTCAATTTGTGTAAACGAAGGCGTTTTGCATTGTCGAACGCGCGATTTTAACATTTTTTGAGCGTTTTACATCTTTGGCACGATTTTTGCATTCATGGCACCGAAAACAAAATTCATAGGAGATTGCCATGAGCAACGAATACAGATTAAAAGCTATCAAGGAAATCGCCAGCGAAAACGCCGGCGCTAACCTCCCCGCAGCACCCGCAAACATTGACTTCTACGGCGAAGACGTTTTCAACGCCGAGGCCATGCGCGCATATCTTCCCAAGGACATTTGCAAGAAGCTTTTCGCCACCATCGATGGCGGCGCACCGCTTGATCCGAGCATCGCCGGCGAAGTTGCCCACGCCATGAAGAAATGGGCTATCGACCGCGGCGCCACCCACTTTACTCACTGGTTCCAGCCCCTTACCGGTTCTACCGCCGAAAAGCACGACTCCTTCCTCGAACCCGAAGACGGCAAGGCAATTTTCGCCTTCAGTGGCAAGAACCTGATCGTCGGCGAACCGGACGCATCGTCTTTCCCGAGCGGTGGCCTTCGTTCTACTTTCGAAGCCCGCGGCTACACCGCCTGGGACCCGACCTCTCCGGCATTCATCAAGCGTCACGGCAACGGTGCCACCCTCTGCATCCCGACCGCTTTCTGTAGCTATACCGGCGAAGCCTTGGACAAGAAGACTCCGCTCCTCCGTTCTATTCAGGCCCTGCAGAAGTCCGCCGACCGCCTTATGGGTCTCTTCGGCGTTGCCCAGCAGAAGGTCACCGTCACTCTCGGTGCCGAACAGGAATACTTCCTGATTGACAAGCGTTTCTACCTGCAGCGTCCGGACCTGTACCAGGCCGGTCGCACTCTGTTTGGTGCAGCCCCTGCTAAGCACCAGCAGATGGAAGACCACTACTTCGGTAGCATTCCGGCTCGCATCATCAACTTCATGAACGATGTAGAAAAGGAACTCTGGAAGCTCGGCATTCCGGCCAAGACCCGCCACAACGAAGTCGCTCCGGCCCAGTTCGAACTTGCCCCGATGTTCGAGGAAGTGAACCTTGCCTGCGACCACAACATGCAGATTATGGAAGTGCTCCGCCAGGTCGCCGACCGTCACGGCCTCGTTTGCCTGCTGCACGAAAAGCCGTTCGCCGGCATCAACGGTTCCGGTAAGCACAACAACTGGTCCGTGAACTACGGCAAGACGAACCTCTTGAACCCGGGCAAGGACCCGCACCAGAACGCCATCTTCCTCACCACGCTCTGCGCCGTGATTTACGCCGTCGATACCCACGCCGACTTGCTCCGTATGGCTGTCGCTAGCGCCGGTAACGACCACCGTCTCGGCGCCAACGAAGCTCCTCCGGCAATCATCTCCATGTACCTCGGCGACCAACTCGCCGACGTCATCGACCAGCTGGAAAAGGGCGATCCGAAGTCCAGCAAGCAGGCAGGCGCCCTAAAGCTCGGTTCCGACACGCTGCCACCGCTCCCCCGCGACGCTACCGACCGTAACCGTACATCGCCCTTCGCCTTCACCGGCAACAAGTTCGAATTCCGCGCTCCGGGCTCCAGCCAGAGCTGCTCCGAACCGAACGTCATCTTGAACACGATCGTGGCCGAAGCATTCGACCTCATCGCCGACAAGATGCAGAACGTTCCTGCCGACAAGTTCCACGAAGAACTGCAGAACCTGCTGCAGAAAATCGTGAAGGAACACAAGCGCGTCATTTTCAACGGTAACGGCTACACCGACGAATGGGTCGAAGAAGCAGCCAAGCGCGGCCTCCCGAACATCCGCACCACCATGGAAGCCCTCCAGGCACTCAATAAAAAAGAAAATGTGGCCCTGTTCGAAAAGTACGGTGTGTTCAACAAGCGCGAACTCGATTCCCGCTACGAAGTCAACATGGAAGATTACCACAAGAAGATTCACATTGAAGGCAAGATTGCTTTCGATATTGCAAAGAACGTGGTGCTTCCGCAGGTGCTCTGCGCCTACAGCAACGCCCTCAAGACCAACGAAATGGCCAAGACCCAAGGTTTCTACGCTGTGGACGGTTACGCCCGCGAACTCGGCGACAAGCTCAAGGAACTCGAAGCCGCTGTGGCCCAGATGGAAGCCGCTCTCGGCGACAAGCACGAAGCGATTCTCGATGCCATGGCAAACCTCCGCATTATCGTCGACAAGATCGAAAGCATCGTGCCCGACGAGAAGTGGCCTCTGCCGAAGTATCGTGAGATGTTGTTCATCTATTAATTGAACATGTCATCCTGGACCCTCGAAGAGGGGACGGGATCCAGCCCTGGATTCTCCCCTTCGAGGACCATGCGCACTAAGGCAACAAGTTGCCAAGTGCTGTCCGCCCTCCCTTCGGTCGAGAATGACTGGTTCTAAAGCTCGCCAATCGTATTCATATACAGAACCTCACAAAATGCAATCCGCCGGTGAAAGCCGGCGGATTTTTGCGTTACTCACATTAAATACAAATAAATTCTGTAGCGAGAATATTTTGTCGCAAATTTTGTAGCGAAAAAAACTATTCCATCACGCAGCGGACAAAATGGAAGTCTTCGCGGCAGAGCATCGCTTCGCAATAATCGGTACCGCCGAAGCGATAGAAACGCAACTGTTTCACTTCGACATTTCCGTCTTCGTCAGGCCAGAGGGGAATTTCCTTTGAATCCGAGGTCCAGTACGACGAGAAAGCAAACTTTTCGCTGCTTTCTTCGGAACATTCGCTGTCATAGTAATGGCGGGTCAATGTGGAAAAATTCAGCCCGAAAACATCCGTCGGATAAAAAAATTCCTCGACATCCGTTGCATAGCCCTGCTCGCGCCCCGGAGTCTCTTCTTCACGAATGGAATAAAGAGGCCTACGGAATGACGCCGCAAAGAAATCATCAAGAGTGGACGTTTCAGGAAACGCCGTTTTCAGGTCTACGAATTCGGATTCCGTCGGAAGGCGCCAACCTTCGGGGCAAATTCCTTCAATATCGGATTCAGGATATTCGAGTCCTGCGTCGGCAGGCAAGCGCAAATTGGGCGCATCAGCATCCGTAAAAGGACGACTGTCTGGTGTCTTGTAGCGCAAATCCTGGGCCATCCACACGCGTTCCCCAATCTTGACCGTCTTGTAGCTCTGGCCATCCCGAGGATCAGTCAGCTGCGACGTCTTGAGCTTACGAGGCAGCCTTGGGAAACCCCAGAACTTGACCAACGCAATGCACACATCGTTCCAGGCCTTACCCGGATAGATGTCGTCAATTTCGATAATGATCTTGAACACGTTCTGCAGAGGCTTTTCAAAAACGATGATGTCGGGATGTGGATTCTTGAACCCACCCCACCTCGGCTTGGAGAGCGTGACCTCCCGGACCAAATTGTCCGTTGAGTTCTGGTAGATCCTTATATTCTTGGCAAGGCTGAAATTCGTATAGAACGAGGAATCGCGCATGTACCCGTTGAACAGGGTGATCACGTCAAGGCGCTGCGCCTCGACAATGAATTCCAAAGTAATGGGCTTGTCCTTGTACTTGGCCCCCCAAACCTGATAGAACGGATGCACGTTCTTTTTCATGACCATATTTTCGGGACGGAAATTTCTCTGTCCCAAGTCAGGCAAAGTGGCCGAAGCCTTGACGCCATTAATAGGAATAGACGTAATCGCATAAGACAGCGAAAATCCGACCAAAAGGGCAAGCATAGCCAACTTCGTCGGAAGTTTCAAATTATTCAAAAGATGTACCATGCGGATCTCGTCTGGGGGTCGGGGCGAAAATATAAAATATTTCCAGATTCAGATTCATACGCGAAGCTACTCGAATACTTTCTTCTTGCGCTGGTCGCGGCCTATGACAACGAGCGCGACGACCACGCCGGCGAGGAGCGCGACCGAGGTGACAATCCATGCGGTAGAATGCCCGCAGGTCACCTGGAAGAATAACACCGAAAGACTCCAGCCGATGATCGTCTGGAGCGTCATCATGAGCGTTCCGTAAAAGCGACCTAGTTCGCGGAAAGCGGTTCCCATAGCAGCAAGGCACGGCACATAGAGCAAGATGAACAGCAGATAAGCCAGCACCTGGAAGCGCCCGAGGTTGAAATGCGCCTGCATCGTCTTGTACGCACCTTCGTTTCCGGCATTTTCGGATTCATCAATCGCATCCTTGACGCCCAGCGGGTTTGCAATCGAGGTAAAGACTTCTACCAAATTCGCCGGGACGCTTACAAGAGCTTCTTTCACCGTTGATTTGAGGCTAAAGCCTTCGTCCGCGGCAGTTTCTTCTGGAGCCGCGTCGGCAGCAGCAAGCGCACCAGCCTCCCCCGCAACATTAGTGTCGCCCGTACCCTCAATGGCGTACAGCGAATTGAGCGTTCCGACAATCGCCTCTTTCGCGAAGAGCCCCGTAAAGAGCGCGACAGATGCAGGCCAGTTATCGCGTTCGACACCGAAGGGTTCAAACACCGGCGTAATCACCGTGCCAACGGCACTCAGCACCGACTTTTCGTTGTTGTCGTTGCCGAAACTTCCATCTGTGCCGACAGAGCCCATAAAGCCAAGCACCGTCACCATAATGAGCACGACCTTACCCGCGCGGAAAACGAATTCCTTGAGGCGGAGCCATGCGTGGCGGAAAAGGTTGCGCACCTTAGGCAAATGGTAAGGCGGCAGTTCCATGATGAACGTCGATTCCTTGCCCATGAAAACCGTATGGCGCAAGAGCAGGCCATAAATCAACGCAATCACGATGCCCGTCAGGTAAATTCCGAACACGAGCGTCCCCGCGCTTTCGCCGAAGAACGCCGCACCGAACAGCGCATACACCGGGAGGCGCGCGCCGCAGCTCATGAACGGCACCAGGAACAAAGTAAGGAACCTTTCGCGCTTGTTTTCGAGCGTACGCGTGCCCATGAGCGCCGACACCGAGCAGCCGAAGCCCACGATCATCGGAACGAACGCCTTGCCCGGGAGCCCGAGGAACCGCATAAAGCGATCCGCTACGAACGCCGCACGCGACATATAGCCGGAATCCTCAAGGAACGAAAGGCAAAGGAACATGAAGAAAATAACCGGAATGAACGTCGATACCGTCTGGATGCCCGTACCGATGCCGTTCGCCAACAGCGCCACGACAACACCCGGCGCGCCAATCTTCGTCAACAGTTCCGTCATGCCATCCACGAAAATTCCGCCGAACAGAATGTCGAAGAAATCGATAAATGCGCTACCGACCTTTACCGCAAACCAAAACACCAGATACATGGCGATAAGGAAAAGCGGAATTCCCAGGATGCGGTTCAAGAACAACTTGTCGAGCTTATCGGTCCGCGTGCTCTTGGTAGTATTGTCGCGGATGACCGCCTTCGCGATGTCGCGGGCATAGGAATAGCGGGAATCGGCGAGCGCAAATTCCACCTCTTCGCCCAAATCTTCTTCAATCTTGTCGTGCGGGATTTCGACACCGAGTTCATCGGCAAGTTCCAGCACGCGCCCGCTATGTTCCAGATACTGCACCGCCGTCCAGCGCGGGCTTGCGCCAAGCTTGTCGGCTACGGGCTTAAGCGGCACTGCAATTTCTTCAATCAGCTTTTCAAGAACTTCGGAATGCTTGACCGCCTTCGGGAGCGGAAGCTCGCGGCTGTTATGCAGCAGCTTGTGCAAGTCGTTCACGAAGCCTTCGCAGCTCTTGGGCGAAACCGCCGTGAGGCCAATCGCCGTCACGCCGAGGATTTCTTCGAGCTTGTGCAGGTCCACATGGATGCCGCGGCTCGCCGCGATGTCCATCATGTTCACCGCCAAGACCATCGGCACGCCCTTTTCCATCAGCTGGCTCGTGAGGAACAGGTTGCGTTCCAAGTTCGTGGCATCCAAAATATTCACGACCAAGTCCGCCTCGCCCTTGAGCAGGTAATCGAGAGCGGCACGCTCGTCTTCGGAGTTTGCAAATAGTGCGTAGATGCCCGGCAAGTCCACCACGCGAATCGTGTGGTTGTCGAGTTTAAACTGGCCTTCCTTCTTTTCAACAGTCACGCCAGGCCAGTTGCCCACAATCTGGTTCGAGCCAGTAAGCGAGTTAAAGAGCGCCGTCTTTCCGCAGTTCGGGTTGCCCGCAATCGCAATCGTGAAAACTTCTTTCTCGATAGGCATCAGACTCTCCTCAACTTGAGCACGTTGGCTTCTTGTTTGCGGAGCGAGAGCCTGTACGAAAGCACGCTCACCTCTACCGGGTCGCCGAGCGGTGCCACCTGCAAAACCTGCAGCACCACGCCGCGCACAAGCCCCATCGATAAAAGCTTGGACTTGTACTGAGAATCACCCGTGTTGTATCCAATAATTTCGGCCTTGTCGCCTTTTTT
>JAGAHT010000016.1:0-10136 GCA_017626945.1 Fibrobacter sp. | reverse complement strand
AGAACTTCATGGAATCTGTGTGGTGGGTGTTCAAGCAGTGCTTTGACAAGGGCCTCATCTACCAGGGCTACCGCATCCAGCCGTACAGCCCGGCGCTTGCCACTCCGCTTTCGAACTTCGAAACCAACCAGGGCTATAAGGACCGTCAGGACCCGTCCCTGACGCTCATCTTCCCGCTCAATACGGACGAGCCCAAGTTCAAGGACACGAGCATCCTCGTGTGGACGACGACCCCGTGGACTTTGTACTCCAACTTCTGCATCGTTGTGGGCCCGGACATGGACTACAACCTGGTGGAACAGGATGGCAAGAAGTACTGGATTGCCGCAAGCCGTACCGCCGCTTACTTCAAGAACCCGAATATCGTCGATACCTGCAAGGGCTCTGAACTCGTGGGCAAGGACTACGAACCGCTCTCCCGCATTTCCGATGCGTTCGTGACGCCGGACCAGCTGTCCCGCCACTACAAGATTTACCCCGCCGACTACGTGAGTACCGAAGACGGTACCGGCGCCGTGCATACCGCTCCCTCCTTCGGTGAAGAAGACTTCCAGAAGGGTGCTGAACTCGACCTCGGCCTTTTCGACCCGCTCGATACCGAAGGCAAGTTCATGGACAAGGTCCCGATGTGGATGGGCCTCGGTGCGAAGGAAGCCGACAAGGAAATTATCCGCTACTTCAAGGAACAGGGCCGCGTGTTCAAGCAGGACGTGATTGTCCATAGCTACCCGCACTGCTGGCGTACCGGCGTTCCTCTGATTTACCGCGCCCTCAAGACTTGGTTCTTGAAGATTGATGCGCCTGTCACTAGCAAGGACGGCGTGACCAAGACTCTGAAGGAATGGATGGTTGAAAACAACCAGACCGTGAACTGGGTGCCGGACCACATCAAGAACGGCCGTTTCGGCAAGTGGCTTGAAGGCGCCCGCGACTGGAACCTTTCCCGTAACCGTTTCTGGGGTACGCCGATTCCGGTGTGGCTCAGCGACGATGGCGACATGATTGCCGTGGGCAGCATCGAAGAACTGCAGCAGCTCACTGGCGTGAAGCTCGATGACTTGCACAAGCACTTTGTGGACAAGCTTACCATCGAAAAGAATGGCAAGGTCTACCGCCGCACGCCGGAAGTTTTCGACTGCTGGTTCGAATCCGGTTCTATGCCGTATGCCAGCCGCCATTACCCGTTCGAAAACAAGGAACTCGTGGAACGCAGCTTCCCGGCAGACTTCATCGCCGAAGGCCTTGACCAGACCCGTGGCTGGTTCTACACCTTGACCGTGCTTTCTAACGCTTTGTTCCAGAAGCCGGCATTCAAGAACGTTATTGTGAATGGTATTATCTTGGCCGAAGACGGTTCCAAGATGAGTAAGTCCAAGCGCAACTATCCGGACCCGAACGACCTCATCGAACGCACGGGTGCCGATGCCATTCGCTTGTTCATGATCAACTCCGCTGCTTTGAAGGCTGAAGACCTCCGCTTTAGCGAAGAAGGCGTGAAGGGTATCGTGAAGCAGGTGATGCTGCCGCTCTGGAACGCTGTTGCATTCTTTGTGTCTAACCACAATGCCGACGCCGCCAAGGGCCAGTTGAACTGGAAGCCGGGTCAGGAAGTCAAGAGCGAAAACGAACTTGACCGCTGGATGCTTGCGACGCTGCAGGATTTGGCCGCCAAGGTCGAAGTGGAAATGAAGGCCTACCGCCTGTACAACGTGGTGCCCGCCGTGATTGCCGCAGTGGATGACCTCACGAACTGGTACGTGCGCCGCAGCCGTCGCCGTTTCTGGAAGAGCGAAAACGATGGCGACAAGAACGCCGCCTACGCCACCATGTACAAGGTCTTGGTGGACTTCTCCAAGATTCTCGCCCCGTTCCTCCCGCTCCTCGCCGAAGAAATCTACCAGATTCTCGTGCGCGAAGTCGATGCCAACGCTCCGGTGAGCGTGCACCTCTGCGAATTCCCCAGCGCCGACAAGTCCCTGATGGACGAAAAGCTCGTGGAACGCATCGCCATGGTGCGTGGCATGGTCGAAATGGGCCGCGTGATTCGCGCTACGAACAACGTAAAGAACCGCATGCCGATTGCCAGCATGACGGTCGTTGCTCACGGTAACGAAGAAAAGAACGTTGCCGAGACCATGAAGGACTTGATCCTCGAAGAACTCAACGTTCGCGAAATGAAGTTCCTCGAAGACGAGACGAAACTCGTGAAGCTCTCCGCTAAGCCGAACTTCCTCGCCATCAAGGCGAAGGGCCCGGACTATGCGAAGAACATGAAGGTGATTTCCGCCAAGCTGAACAGCCTCTCGGTCGATGAAATCAAGGCTCTGCAGAATGGCGAGACGATTAAGTTCGACTTCGGTGAAGTCGGTGCCGACTGCTTGATGCTCAACCGCATCGTGGCCGACGGCATGGCCGTGGAAGCCAACCAGCACTTCACCGTGGCTCTGGACTTGAAGATTACGGACGAACTCCGCCGCGCCTGCGTGGCCCGCGAACTCGTGAACCGCATCCAGAACCGCCGTAAGGACCAGAACTTTGCAATCTCTGACCGTATCAGCATTGAACTTTATTCTGAAAGCGAAGTGCTGAAGCAGGCTGTGAAGGAAAACGAATCTTACATCAAGGGCGAGACGCAGGCTGACGCTATCGTGTGGAAGGATTCTGCAGCAGGTTTGCAGGAATCTGATGCTGATGGCGAAAAGGTCTTCGTCGAAGCAGTGAGATAAGTATATCGCTGGTGACAACCTCGCAAGGCGAGAGCAGCGGCCACGCTTGCGTGGACATTGCCGAGCCGAAGAGGTTGGGCACGAAGTGCCAAACGCAAGCTGTCGCTATCAAGTGGGCTGCCGCCGCCGATGGCCTCGAAGCTAACGACGCCGATGGAGAGGCATTTAGCTTCACGACGGTTAAGGCTTAATCAAAGAGAATGGTTTAAATCAAAAATGGCGTTCCCCGTGGGAGCGCCGTTTCCTTTTTTCTGAAAATTATCTATCTTCAAAACGAAAGAACAGAGATGATCTGAAGAGAGAAAAATGGGTGATATAAAAGTATTCATCAGCAGTGTTCAGCGAGAGTTTGCTTGCGAACGACGACTCTTGTGCGATTATATCCGGACGGATTCCCTGCTCGGTCGATTCTTTGTGCCGTTTATTTTTGAGGATATGCCTGCATCCGAGGTTTCTGCACAAAAGGCGTATCTTGCTCAAGCTGCCGAAAGCCATATTTATTTGGGTATTTTCGGCACGCAATACGGCTACGAGGACTCTGAGGGCGTTTCACCCACGGAACGTGAATACGATACAGCAAAGGCTCATTTTGTACATCGGTTGGTGTACACGTTGCGAACTGAATCCAAGCGAGAGCCAAAGGAACAAGTTTTTGTAAAGAAGGTCGAGCAGGAACTTGTCCGTCGCAGCTTTACCACCTACGAAGAACTACGCACAGCCGTTTACAACTCTCTCATTGATTATCTGGAACAAAAAGAATTCATTCGTAAGGCTCCCTTTGATGCTGCGGCTCATCCGGTTGCAACTTACGATGATATTGACCCTGAGCGGGTGCGGACATTCATCAACAGGGCAAAGGAAAAACGCAATTTCCCGCTGACATTTGCCGATGGTATGGAAAAGATTTTTTCGGGCATACATGTATTGACGGATGACGGTCGCTTGACAAATTCAGCTCTACTCCTTTTTGCCAAGGATCCGCAACGGTTCTTCCGCACATCGGAGGTTCGCTGCGCTCAGTTCTATGGCACAAAAGTGGAAAAACCCATCCGCAATTATCAAGTGTTCGCTGGTTCGCTCTTTGAGATGATAGATAAGGCCGTTGGTTTCGTAATGTCGCGTATAGACGCTCGCGTGGGTACTCGCGACCATTCGGCGGATGCTCCTGTGGATTACGAATTGCCGGAAAGTGCCGTGGCAGAAGCTATTGCCAATGCCGTTGCGCATCGTGACTATACCAGCAATGCCAGCGTGCAGGTGATGCTTTTTCGTGATCGTGTCGAGATTTGGAACCCTGGACGGCTTCCCGATGGTTTTACTGTACAGAAACTGCGTGAAATGCATTCGTCTGAGCCCACAAATCCCGTCATTGCGCACCCGTTGTTCCTTGCCGGCTATATTGAGCATTTGGGAACAGGAACGACCGATTTGATAGCGGCCTGTGAACAATATGGTCTCCAGACACCGGAATTTTACCAGGCAGAAGACTTCCGCACGGTCATATATCGTAAGACAAAGGTGTCAGACCCCGATGAAAAAGTAACCAACTCCAGCGAAAAGGTAACTAACCTTGACAAAAAAGTAACCAACTTAGGCGGGGAAGTAACCAAGCATGGTGGAAAAGGTGATAAAATGCGTCTTACTGCCAAGCAGCAAAAGGTACTGGAATTTTGCAATGAAATGCCCCGAACGGCACAAGAAATTTTGGACATGTTAGGCGTGAAAAATCAAACAAAGACCCGTCAGCAATATACTACCAAATTGGTTATGATGGGTATGCTTCGCCCGACTACCACGACTTCCCATGATCCAAACCGCAAATACATCACGTCGCATGGCGAACGGGATGATTAAGCCCCCATTACAACTTGGAACAGCCCTTTTCCTTTACAAATTGGCCCAAAAATTCGCCATTTTTGGCAAAAACGCTCGTTTTTGTAAACTTTTTGAGCGTTTGGCCCATTTTTAAGTTATTTTTAAATAGGTAGAATTTTAACGAGGTGTTTATAGAATAAACCGATTTGACATAGTTTGAGCGTTGCTCTTGTTCTCCACTTGGAAATCTGGAAAATTTCGAAATCTTCGAGAATAAGTCGCAAAGGTTCACGCCCTCTGGGCGTGGGTCGTTTGTGCATTTCGAAGATGGGTTTTCCAGAGCCTCAAGTGGAATTGCACTGACAACGGCTCACGCTTTTTGTTTAGTACAAATTCTAAACATTAACGAGGTCGTTGTGATAGTGCAATCTGGGGCTGCCGAAAGATGTCGGTCAAAGGGATGCACTATGAAAAAGCGGACAGTTTCTCTTGCAAAGTATTCTTGGATGGGCTTGCTCCTGGTGGGCTCCGAACTTGCTGTTCTCGCCGGATGCGGTGGTGATGATAGCGACAAGTCGAGTGCTGCCGAACCATCTATGGAGACATCTTATGCGTCAAAAGAAGACTTGCCGAGTTGTACTTCCAAGCGCATGGCCGAAGTTGAATCGACTGAAGATGGCGAGATGTATGTCTGCTACGATGATTCGTGGAAGAAAATTGACTACACGGAAGATGAAGTGGAAGATTTGCCGAGTTGTACGGACAAACGCGAGGGTTCGGTTGCTTACTTGAGTTCAACCGATGGCTTTGTTGTCTGTAAGAATGAAAAATGGCAGAATCAAAAAAATACGGATTCGGATGAAGTAAAAGAAAGTTCGTCGTCGGTTTTGCCGAGTTCATCTGGCGATGTTGACGAGGGCTCAGAAAATGGTTCTAGCAGTTCTTCGGCGAAAACAAGCTATGTTGAGGTAAAGGCAAAATCTGATCTAATTGAATGTAACGCATCTAACAAAGATGTTCGTGCTTTGATACTTACAGATTCTTCGTATTACACATGCAATGCGAAGGAGTGGAAAAAGGATGAAGGTTACCTCGGCTATGATGTTGTTGCGGACAGAGAAAATCTTCCGATGTGTAATGCTGGTAACGCCAAGCAGAGGGTTCTTGCAAAGAAGGATTCTGTTTTCTTTGTTTGCGATTCCGTGAAATGGGAGCCTGAACTTGCTGAAGGATATCTTGTCCAGAACGCTTCTATTTTAGGTGCTGCTCATAAGGGACCGTTCAAATTTGATTCTCCGCTCCTGTTGCGTGAAATGCTACTGCGAAATGATTCGCTGATTTATTCAGGACGCAAGTATGTCGATGAAATCTCCAGCAACAAGGGGGACTTCGTGATTCCGAAGGTGAATATGGTTTACCCTTATGCGGAATTGGAAGTGCGTGGTTTGTGGCGAAACGAAATTAGCGGTGACTGGTCCAAGGATTCGATGACACTTCGTGTACTAACTGATTTGACCAAACGTACCGATGTGAATATCAACTTGCTCACGCATCTTGAATATGATCGTGCCGTGGCTCTTGTGAATAAGGGTTATAGCGTGTATGCCGCCAAGAAACAGGCTGATTATGAAATCATGACGGCTCTCGGTTTTGCGACAACGGTGGAATATTCCGAAAATCTAAAAACCTTCGTTGCATCGACGAATTCCTATTACGATGCGAACTCCACGCTGATGGCGATATCGCTTTTGTTCATTGGCAACCGTAGTGAAGCCGAAATCCAGAAGGTTGTGGATGAATTCCGCAAGGATGTTGCGGATGATGGCGAATGGAACGGTGCTACAGCCGAAGCTTCCAAGGCGGAAATGGCAGACTGGGCGGAAAGCTTCGACGCAACGCCAGTACGTGCCAATGTAAAAACCTGGAACATTGTGGATATTCCTAGCTACGAAAATTACCTGACAATCTTCTGGAATAATGCGTATGGCTTGGGCGGTTGTGCTTCGACGCGTTATGGCGCGGTCTCTCTGAATACGAATAAGTCCAGCCAAAACTACAATGTTCATTACATTTGCGAAGCCAATGGCTGGCGTAAGGCTACGGATTTTGAAAAAGATACATACGAATGGAGTGATGGAAAGTCGGGTGAAGTCAAAAAAGGTAATGTGACGGAAACCTACTATGTGTTTGAAAATGGGAAATGGGGTGTTGCGAAAAATGAAACGGCATTGGGTATATGTGATTCCAAACGTAGTGGCGAAATCGGAAAGATTAATGAAACGTATTATGTTTGTTCTAGTGGAAAATGGTCAGTAGCAACAGAATTGCAGTACGATACTTATCAATTTGGTGCGGGCAAAGAAGGTGAAGTTCGCAAAGGTAAAGTGAACACAAGTAAATACTATGTGTACGAAAATGGATCTTGGCGTGCTGCGAAAAATGAAGCTGAAAATACCCTTGGTGCATGTTTAGTTAGTCGTGAAGACGAGATTGGCAAGGCTAGTGGTGTATACTACATCTGTAGATCGAAAAATTGGGAAGAAGCGAGTGTGTTGGAATATGATACCTATGGTTGGGCGGCAGGAACCGAGGGCGAAGTAAAGCCCGGAAATGTGTATGTGGACAATCATTATGTTTATGAGAATGGAACTTGGAGGGCGTGTAAAAATGATGTTGAATATGATTTGGGTGCTTGCGTAACAAGTCGTGAGGGCGAGGTTGGCAAATCTGCTGAAATGTATTTCACGTGTAAGTCTTCTGTATGGGCAAAATCAACTGCGTTTGAGTATGATACTTATGGCTGGAACGCTGGAACTGAAGGCGAAGTAAAGGCTGGAAGCGTAAATACAAGTAATTATTACATCTATAAAAATGACAAATGGCAAACTGCGACAAGTGTGGAAGTTGCGTTGAATGGGTGTACCGTTAGTCGAGAAGGTGAAGTGGCTAAATTGGGAAACGCTTATTACATCTGCAAATCGAAAAACTGGAAAACAGCAACTGCTTTGGAGTATGATACATATGGTGAAAAATGCTCTGCTACGGAAGTTGGTAAGACCGTTGATGGTGTGGTGACTGCGACTAACAAATACTACTGCACGACAAACGGTTGGGTTAGCCTGACGGGTGATTGGAACTGGAAGGTGCCGAATGAGGCTCGTATGAATTCGACAATCACCTATGGTACCATGACTGACCTTCGTGACAAGAAGGTCTATAAGACTGTAACTATTGGTAATCAGGTTTGGATGGCTGAAAACCTGAACTACGCAGACAGCACAATCTCCAAGAGCCTTTTGAAACGCAATTGGTGCTATGGGAATGTTTCCGCTAATTGTGATGTGGGCGGAAGGCTATATACCTGGGCTGCTGCGGTTGATTCTGTTGCTCTGTATGACGGAGGTAATGGAGTGAACTGTGGTTATTACAAAACTTGCTCGCTCCCTGCGAAGGTGCAGGGTGTATGTCCTGATGGTTGGCACTTGCCGACAAAAGCAGAATGGAATACACTGTTTACCGAAGTGGGTGGAAGCTCGACGGCGGGTAAGATTCTCAAGTCTCAGACTGGCTGGTATAATCACGGCGACGGTACGGATGGCGTTGGCTTCTCTGCGATCCCTGCTGGTGTTAGGAACGAAGATGGTAACTTCATTCTCGATGGCCGCAATGCTTATTTCTGGAGTGCCACTGAGAACGATCGTTACTACGCCTATGTCATGTACTTGTACTACAGCTACGAGGAGGCGTACCTGAGTAACTTCCAAAAGTATGATGGTTTTTCAGTTCGTTGTCTCAAGGACTCAAACTAACATACATCATTAAACAATCAAATAAAAGGAGTTTTTATGCTCAAGAAAGAAGGTATTACAGATCAGAAAAAGTTAAGCCGGATGTTCCCAAATTCCGTGAACTATCTCGATAAGTTAGAGATGTTAATCGGAAGAACTGATGGAGTCTGGGATTATGATGTCGGTTATGATGATAGGGCGTTGTATTTAGCCTATATCAGTAATTCAAGGAAATATAAGGTGGAATTTGTCATTGATTCTGAACATCCTGAATGTTATCTTGCTGTAAATATTGTCGTAAATTCGGAAGAAAGAGATGTAAATTCTTCTGTAACGAAAGAACTTGTAGAAAAATTGATAAATTCCGGAGTTCGATTGGATGATTTACATTTCGCTTTTAAAATGACGGTATATTTCCGTCCATACAATAACGAACGGGTAATGAATGAAGCCGCTGGAATAGTTCAAGCAATCCTCCCGTTGTTATAAATTTTGAATGAGTTAGGGATAGTGACCCCTTGGGGACAAGACTCGCGAAGCGAGGCTTGGTTGCAAGAGCGACGCGGGTGTGCCGCAGGTGCGCACGGGTTGCCATGCAATATAGCCCGACCTTGCCGTAGGCAAGGGAACGCCGGAAGTTTTCGACTGCTGGTTCGAATCTGGTTCTATGCCGTATGCCAGCCGCCATTACCCGTTCGAAAACAAGGAACTCGTGGAACGCATCGCCATGGTGCGTGGCATGGTCGAAATGGGTCGCGTGATTCGCGCTACGAACAACGTAAAGAACCGCATGCCGATTGCCAGCATGACGGTCGTTGCTCATGGCACCGAAGAAAAGAATGTTGCTGAAACGATGAAGGACTTGATCCTCGAAGAACTCAACGTTCGCGAAATGAAGTTCTTGGAAGACGAGACGAAGCTCGTGCAGCTCTCCGCCAAGCCGAACTTCCTCGCCATCAAGGCGAAGGGCCCGGACTATGCGAAGAACATGAAGGTGATTTCCGCCAAGCTGAATTCGCTGACCGTCGATGAAATCAAGGCTCTGCAGAATGGCGACAACTACGCAAGGCGAGAGTCGCGACCGTGCTTGCACGGGCATTACATACTGTATTAAATGTCAAGAGGCTTTTGTACAAAAATTCGGTACATAGGCCTCTTTTTTTGTAAGCACCGCATAAAGTTGACGAATCAACTTGTTTGCAACTGCAATCAAGGCTACCTTGCTGGGCTTGCCATATTCCTTCAACCGGTTATAGAACGCCTTGCAATCGGGATTGTATTTTATAGCGACAACAGCGCACATATAGAATTGTCCTCGCAACCTGGTGCAGCCCATTCTTGAAATGCATCCGTTCTTGTGAATGCTTGTCCCTGATTGGGCATTCCGAGGTGTCAAACCAATCCATGATATCAGGCTTCTGGAGCTTTCAAAGCGATTGACGTCCCCTACGTGGGTAAAGAACTTTAGCGATGTTTCTAGACCGATTCCGGGAATGGAGCACGCCAAGGCAACTTCCTCTTTCTTATTCGCTTCGATAATCTCTAGTTGTCTACTTCGAGCCCGTTCCATAAGGGCTTCAAGACCGGAGATAGTCTTTTTGATTATGGATACCGCCAAGTCATCTCGCAGACTGACCTGTGTTAGAGAGTGCAATATGTTCTTGCTTTGACGGATCTGTTTCTGCAAATTGTCCACAACTGCATCGAGATGCTTGAGCTTTATTTCATCGTCTGTTGGACAGGTCCAGCAGACTGCATTCTTTTCCTCTGCAAATTTTGCAATCGAATATGAGTCCGCCTTGTCGTT
>JAGAHT010000015.1:0-12657 GCA_017626945.1 Fibrobacter sp. | reverse complement strand
TTCCACGTGTTCCATGATGGCGCCTACCACGGTGTGCTTGCCGTCGCTGATGCAGTCCACGTCGAGTTCGGTGGCGTCTTCGAGGAAGCGGTCGATAAGAATCGGCTTGCCTTCGCCAATGGCGGCGGCTTCTTCCACGAACTTGCGGAGGTATTTTTCCTTATAGACAATCACCATGCCGCGGCCGCCGAGAACGAAGCTCGGACGCACGAGAACGGGGTAGCCGATTTTCTCGACGATGGCGAGGGCTTCTTCCACGTTGTGGGCGATGCCGCTTTCGGCCTGTTTGATGCCGACCTTGTCAACCAGCTGCTTGAAGAAATCGCGGTCTTCGGCGAGGTCGATGTCTTCGGGGCTCGTGCCGACCACATTTGCACCAGCTTTCTTGAGACGCATGGCGAGGTTCAGCGGAGTCTGGCCACCGAATTGCACGATGACGCCCGAACACTTTTCGCGTTCGTAAATGCCCATCACGTCTTCGAGCGTGAGCGGTTCAAAGTATAGTTTGTCCGAAGTGTCATAGTCGGTGGAAACCGTTTCGGGGTTGGAGTTCACCATGATGACTTCGTAGCCTTCACGACGCAGCGTAAAGGCTGCGTGACAGCAGCAGTAGTCAAATTCGATACCCTGACCGATTCTGTTCGGGCCGCCGCCCAGCACCATGATTCTCTTCTTGTGACCGTGACCCGGAATTTCGCGGACGGGCTCGGAATCTTCAGCATAGCAGCTGTAGTAATACGGCGTGATGGCTTCGAATTCGCCGGCGCAGGTATCGACGGAGTAGTAACTCGGAACGAGGCCAATCTGCTTGCGCACCGCCATGACTTCTTCGGGAGTCTTGTGGAACAGGTAACCAATCTGGATGTCGCTGTAGCCGAGTTCCTTGGCCTGGCGGAAGAGCGGCAAGTCTTTGGCGAGCGCTTCTAGCGAGCCTGCGGAAAGGATTTCGTCTTCGTAGAGGGCGAGTTCTTCGAGATGACGCAAGAAATAGCGGTCAATTTTCGTGAGCTCGTACAACTTCTCGACGCCCCACTTGCGGCGCAATGCTTCGTGGAGTACGAAGATGCGTTCGGCGCTCGGGCGGGCAACTTCCTTGGCGAGGGTTTCGTCGTCGAAGGCGGCGAACTTTTCGCACTTGGCGCAGGCGCCGAATCCGCCGAATCCCGTTTCGAGAGAGCGGAGCGCCTTCTGCATGGCCTGCTTGAAGTTCGTGCCGATGGCCATGGCTTCGCCAACAGACTTCATCTGAGTGCCGAGCGTGGAATCGGCCTTCGGGAACTTTTCGAAGGTGAAGCGCGGGACCTTCACGACAACGTAGTCGAGAGCGGGTTCAAAGCAGCTCGGGGTCGTCTGCGTAATGTCGTTGCGGAGTTCGTCGAGCGTGTAGCCCACGGCGAGGAGAGCTGCAATCTTTGCGATGGGGAAGCCCGTCGCCTTGGAGGCAAGAGCAGAAGAACGGCTCACACGCGGGTTCATTTCGATGATGATGCGGCGGCCGGTCTTGGGTTCGATTGCCCACTGCACGTTAGAACCACCGGTTTCCACACCGATGGCTTCCATGACCTTCAGGGAGTCGTCACGCATGGCCTGATAAGCGCGGTCATCAAGGCTCTGGATCGGGGCCACCGTAATAGAGTCGCCGGTGTGCACACCCATGGGGTCCAGGTTTTCGATGGAGCACACGATAACGGCGTTGCCCTTCTTGTCGCGCATGACTTCCATTTCGAATTCTTTCCAGCCAAGGAGCGATTCTTCGATAAGCACTTCGTTGTTGAGCGAGGCGTCGAGACCGCGGTTCACGATGGTTTCGAATTCTTCGGGATTGTGGGCGATACCGCCGCCCGTGCCGCCAAGGGTAAAGCCCGGACGGATAATCAGCGGCCAGCTGCCGATGGTGTGGGCGATTGCGGTAGCTTCGCTCATGGAGTGTGCAGAACCGGAACGCGGGAGGTCCAGGCCAATCTTGAGCATGGCTTCCTTGAACAGGTGGCGGTCTTCGGCGCGCTGGATGGATTCGGCCTTTGCACCGATAAGTTCCACCTGGTAGCGGTCCAAAATGCCGCGTTCGTTCAGTTCCATCGCAAGGTTCAAAGCGGTCTGGCCACCGAGTGTGGGGAGCAAAGCGTCCGGGCGTTCGCGACGGATGATTTCGTGCAGAATATCGACGCTCAGCGGTTCAATGTAGGTGCGGTCGGCCATTTCGGGGTCGGTCATGATGGTGGCCGGGTTGGAGTTCACCAACACCACTTCGTAGCCTTCACGGCGCAGCACCTTGCAGGCCTGCACGCCGGAGTAGTCAAATTCGCAGCCCTGGCCAATCACGATCGGGCCGGAGCCAATGAGCATAATCTTCTTGATGTCTGTACGCTTAGGCATTCTTCTTGCCTCCATTCACATTCTTCTGCGCGGCTTTTGCGGTCGCGGTTTTTGTTTTGCCATTTTTCTGTGCAAGAGCGGCTTTTACAAGTCCGCTGAACAGCGGGTGCGGCGCAGTGGGCCTGCTCTTGAATTCCGGATGGAACTGGCAGGCTTCAAAGTAGGGGTGATTCTTGATTTCCACCATTTCCACGAGCTTTCCATCGGGCGATGTACCGGCGATTTTCAGGCCGGCCTTTTCGAGTTCCTTGCGGAATTCGCTGTTGTAGTTGAATTCGTAGCGGTGGCGGTGACGTTCGCTAATCTTTTCGCTCTTGTAGAGCTTGGCCGCGTTGGAATCCTTCATGAGCTTGCACGGGTAAGCGCCGAGGCGCATGGTGCCGCCTTTCTCGGTGACGTTCTTCTGTTCGTCCATCAGGTCGATGACCGGGTGGGCCGTCTTTTCGTCGAATTCCGTGGAGTTGGCGTCTTTCCAGCCAAGCACGTTGCGTGCAAATTCAATCACGCAGCACTGCATACCGAGACAGATGCCCAGCAGCGGAATCTTGTGTTCGCGGGCGTAGCGAATGGCCACGCATTTGCCGTTCACGCCGCGGCTTCCAAAGCCTCCCGGAATCAGGATGCCGTCAGCATTCTTGATGAGGTTCGGATTTTTTTCCAGCTCTTCGGCTTCGATGCATTCCACCTTTACCTTGGCGTTGTGTTCCATGCCGGCATGCTGCAAGGCTTCGTGCACGGACTTGTAGGCGTCGCGGATGGCGATGTACTTGCCCACAAGCGCGATGGTGCATTCGTACTTGGGCTGGGTGGCCTTCTTGACGAGCTTGTCCCATTCGGAGTGGATGATGGGATGTACGCTCAAGTGGAGCTGTTCAAGCACGCGGAGGTCGAGTTCCTGCTTGGAAAGTTCGCGGGGCACGGCGTACACAGAATCCGTCACGTCCTTTTCTTCGATGACGCATTCGGGCTTCACGTTGCAGAAGAGCGCGAGCTTGTCGAGGTGATCTTGCGGAATCGTCATTTCGGTGCGGCACACGAGAATGTCCGGGAAGATACCGATGTTGCGGAGTTCTGCCACGGAGTGCTGCGAGGGCTTGGTCTTGAGTTCACCGGCGGCCTTGAGGTAAGGCACGAGAACCAGGTGAACAAAGCAAGTGTTCTCGACGCCGATTTCAAAGCGGAACTGTCTTGCGGCTTCGAGGAACGGAAGCGATTCGATGTCGCCTGCGACTCCGCCGATTTCGCAGAGCACGATGTCGGCGCCGCTTTCGGCTGCAGAACGGAAGGCGTCCTTGATTTCGTTGGTAATGTGCGGAATGACCTGCACCGTACCGCCGAGGTACTTGCCCGCGCGTTCCTTCGCGAGTACGGAAGAATAGATGCGGCCCGAAGTGTAGCTTGAAGCCTTGGAGCACTGCACGCCGGCAAAACGTTCGTAGTGGCCTAGGTCAAGGTCGGTTTCGTAGCCGTCGTCGGTCACGAAAACTTCGCCGTGCTGGTAAGGGCTCATGGTGCCCGGGTCCACGTTCAGGTACGGGTCCAGCTTTTGCATGAACACCTTGTAGCCGCGGCTCTTGAGAAGCAGCGCCAGCGAGGCCGAGGTGATGCCTTTACCGAGGGAACTGACCACGCCGCCGGTAATAAAGATGTACTTGGTCTGTTTTTTGGGGGCGGCCTTCGTCATTATTTTGCTCCCTTGAAGTCGAGAATCATTTGTCTGAATTCGCCGAACAGGTAGTAGGAATCGTTCGGGCCCGGAGCGGATTCCGGGTGGTACTGCACGCTGAACGCGGGAAGTTCCTTGTGGCGAATGCCCTCGACGGTGTTGTCGTTCAGGTTGATGTGGCTGACTTCCACATTCGCGGGGAGGGTCGATTCTTCGATGGCGTAGTTGTGGTTCTGGCTCGTGATTTCCACAGCGCCGGTCTTCAGGTTTTTAACCGGATGGTTGCAACCGTGATGGCCGAACTTGAGTTTGGAAACCTTCGCGCCGAGAGCGAGACCGAGCAACTGGTTACCGAGGCAGATGCCCATCAGCGGGACCTTGCCCAAAAGCTGCTTCACGACCGCAGCCACTTGCGGGAGGCTGTTCGGGTCGGCAGGGCCGTTCGAGAGGAACACACCGTCCGGATTCTTCGCCATAATTTGTTCGTAGGTGGTGTTGATTGGGAGTACTGTCACCTTCATGTTCTGTGCGGTGAGATTCCTCAAGATATTCGTCTTGATGCCGAAATCCAGCGCGACAACGTTCAGGTCGCCTTCGGTGCTGAATTCGTAGCCGTTCGGGTCGCTCACCTTGCTGGCGTAATCCTGGCCGTCGAGGCCTTCCCAGGCTTTTGCCTTTGCAATCGCATCGGCTTCGCTCATGTCAGTACCGTCTACGTGGAGGTAAGCTTTCTGTGCGCCATGGTCACGCAGATGGATGGTGAGTGCACGAGTATCTACGCCTGCGATGCCAGGCTTCTTGTGGGCGAGCATGTAGTCGTGCAGGCTCTCTTCGCCGATTTCCTTGCTCACGTCGTCCAGCGAGTTCACGACAATGCCGTTCAGGAATACGTCGCGCGATTCCGACTTCTCGAGGTTCGCCGCGTAGGCTCCCACTTCGGCCGTGGTGAACACCACGAACTGGCCCGCATAGGAGGGGTCCGTCAAAATCTGCTTGTAGCCCGCCATGCCGGTGTTGAACACCGCTTCGCCGACGGTATCGGTAGTACTACCAAAGGCATACCCGTGGAACACGGCGCCATCCGCCAATGCCAGAAACGCCTTCTTTTCGCGTTTCGCTTTCCAGTTGAACTTGTCAGTCATATATTGCTCGCTGTTAAATAAAATTCTTTATAGAGATTCTTCGACTTCGTGCTTTGCACTCCGCTCAGAATGACACAATTCAAGGAACGTTGTGAAACCGTCCTGAGCAAGCGGAGCGCTTTGAAGGATCTAGCCCTGCGATACAGGGGATAAAAATAAAGGCAAAAGCCAAAAGCTTTTGCCAAACGATAAAGACGATTAAAAACGGAAATAAGAAAAATCGGATGTCCGGAAACTTTTCCGGAGAGGGTCGCCTGATTGCGTTGCGCAATCGCTGCAACGGCCGAACACAGGTGTGCCTCTATGGATTCCGATACTTTCATCGGGATCATAATGTAGTAAAAAGAAGGTGCGCTCGCAAGCAGTTTCGCTTTTATTTTTTAGAAAAAATTTTAGCTATTTCATTTTATGTAAAACAGGATGCCGCGATAGCCGTGAAAATACAAAAAATGTAAAACCGCTGTGGTGGAGTCCAAATGCGTTCGTCAATCCTGCCGTAAATAACTATATTTATATTTGCTTAAATAAGAGTACGTCAGTTCGAAATCCATCCTGACGATAAACAAAACTAGGAGCCTATATGAAAAACGCCTTGCTGGTTCTGTCTGGCGGTATGGATAGCACGACATTGCTCTATGACCGTGCTGACGAAATCGCCCTTGCTGTCTCGTTCGATTACGGAAGCAATCACAACGACTGTGAAATTCCCTTCGCTAAACTTCATTGCGAAAAACTTGGGATCCCGCACATCACTATTCCGCTCAAGTTCATGCACGATTATTTCAAGTCGTCGCTCCTGTCGGGGGCAGATGCGATTCCCGAAGGTTCTTATGCCGATGAAAATATGAAGTCGACCGTGGTTCCTTTCCGTAACGGGATTATGCTTTCTGTGGCGGCGGGCCTTGCCGAAAGCCGTGATCTGACCAAGGTGATGATGGCGAACCATTTTGGTGACCATGCCATTTATCCCGACTGTCGCGAAGAGTTTGTCAAGAATATGTCGGCGGCGATTGCGGCGGGAACTTATGCGGGCATCACGATTGATGCTCCCTACACGAATATTTCGAAGGCCGATATTGCCCGCAGGGGTAAGATGCTCGGAATCGATTATGCTCAAACCTGGTCCTGCTACAAGGGTGGAAAAATCCATTGTGGAAAGTGTGCGACCTGCCTAGAACGTAAGGCGGCTCTTGCCGAAGCGGGTGTCGAAGATACGACGGAATACGAGGGGTAATATGTACAGAGTCATCAAGCGAATGGAAATTTCGGGTGCGCACCGACTGAACCTCCCGTACGAAAGCAAGTGCCGCGGTCTTCATGGCCATAACTGGATAATCACGGTGTACTGCCAAAGTGAAACCCTCGACGAAAACGGTATGGTGGTCGATTTCTCGCACATCAAAGAAATCGTGAAGGGCCAGCTTGACCACAAGTTCCTGAACGATGTGATGGATGCAAATCCTACTGCCGAAAACATGGCCCGCTGGATTTGCGAGCTGGTTCCGCATTGCTACAAGGTGCAGATCCAGGAAAGCGAGGGCAACCTGGTGGAATACGAAGTTTAGCTCGTAGCGGGAATTTTGCGGCACATGAAGGTCAATGAAATTTTCAAGAGCATCGAAGGCGAAGGGCTGAGAACGGGCCTTGCCGCTGTGTTTGTCAGGCTTCACGGCTGCAATTTGCGTTGCAGTTATTGCGACACGATGTATGCTGTTGAAGGTGATGATTATAGACAAATGAATGTAGGCGAGGTGGTTGCGGCGGTAGAATCCTATCGCGCCGAGTGTGGCGTAGATGCCGTGACGCTTACCGGTGGCGAACCGATGCTGCACGCAGAAGTCGATGACTTGCTGCGAGCCTTGAGCGAAAAGGGGTTCTTGGTCAATGTGGAAACCAATGGAACCGTGCCGTGCAAGTGGCGTTTTCCGGGGCTGTTTTACACGATGGATTGGAAATGCGAAAGTAGCGGAATGTCCGCTAAGATGCGCATGGAAAATCTTGAAACGCTCGGAGCCGAAGATGTGCTTAAGTTTGTTGTCGGCAGCGTAGAAGACCTCGAAGAAACGGCTAGGGTGGTGGATGAGCTGCACCAACGAAAGAACCTTGGCGGCGTGGCCGGAAAAACAACGAATACGATGCCGCACATTTTTGTCTCACCGGTTTTTGGCAAACTAGAATATGAAAAAATTGTAGAGTGGATGCTTTCTGAAAAGGTGATGGTTCAGAATAACGCCCGCTTTCAGGTGCAACTACATAAGGTCATTTGGGATCCCGACATGCGCGGGGTGTGATTGTATTAGAATTCTATGAAAAAATCAATTATAATTTTACTTGTATTTTTGCTTGCGGTGGCGGCTTCGGCGGCTGTCAAGAAGAAACGTTTTGACATGGGTGGGACTTCAGATGCGCCGGTTGCTGCGGAAGTGGCTCCTGCTGAACCTGAAAAACCTGCGGAAGAATCGCGGGCGATTCTTACAGTTATTGCGGAGGAACAGAAGGTTCTTCGCGAAAAGTTAACGACTGCGATTTCGGCGATGAAGAGCGGTGATTGGGATGCCATCTGGAAGTTTCTCGCGATTTGCCTTGTGTACGGTATGTTGCATGCGCTTGGCCCCGGACATGGAAAGTCGATTGTGGTCGGCTACTTTATAGCGCGTCGGGGGCGCTGGCGGCAGGGTGTGGCGCTTGGCGCTGGTATTACTGTGACGCATACCATGAGTGCGGTCATCTTGTTGCTGATTCTGTATGCGATTTTCAAGGCGACCGTGTTTAACGCGTTCGAGACGGGCCGTATCGGCATTGAACGGGCGAGCTATGCGCTCATTATGCTTACGGGTGTGTTGCTTGTGGTGCTTGCAATTCGCGATGTGATTAAGTCGCGCAGGGGCTGTGAATGTGCTGCTCGGATTGAAACCGCGGAAGGGGCTGTGCAAGATGGTGCGTGCGCGGAATCTGGCTTGGGAAATGCGCTCCCGCCGATTGCCCGCTGGCGCGAAATCTTGGGCGTTGCCGCCGTTACGGGAATTGTGCCTTGCCCTGCTGTGGCGTTGATTGTGCTCTTCTGCCTGCTGAATTCCATGGTGGCGCTGTCGCTCCTGGGTGCGCTTGTCATTTGCGTCGGTATGACGATTACGAATGTGGCTTTTGGCATTGCTGCTGTTGCCTTCCGTAAGGGAATTGACAAGGGAAGTGCCCACACGCGTATCGCGACAAAAATATACACCGTCGCGACTCTCGCAGGCGGTGTTATAATCTTTATTTCGGGACTGTTGTTGTTTACGAATCAGTTCGCGGGCCGCGTGTAGCGACGCCGCAAGCGGCCTTATTCCGCGCTTTCCATTTCGTTGATTAGCTGGATATTGTACAGTTTTTGCACTTGTAAAATATCGAGAATAACGGCGATGCGTTCATAAGTGGTTCCCTTGTCGATTTTGATGGCGACAGGGGATTTCTTGTTCTGCACCGTTGCCGCCTTTTCGCGGAGTTCGTCGGGGGTTCCGCGCTGACCGTTAAAGGCGAGTTCCGTCTCGGAAAGTTCAATGTACAGGCCCTCGGGCGTGTCGCGCTTGGTTTCGGTCTGTGTTTCGGGCAGAATCAGCTTGAGCACCGATTCGTCTTGTTTGAACACCGATGTCACCAGAAAGAACACTAGCAGCAAAAAGACGCAGTCGATGAGCGGCGTCATGTCGGGGCGGATTCGGCGGGTGCGCTTGGCCATTTATGCATCCTCGTTTGCGGAATCGGCGCTTTGAGAACGAATGTGGTCTTTTTCCTTGAGAATGCGGCCCAGCTGCAAAAGCACATCGTTTTCTACGTTGTCCTGTTCCGATTCCATGCTTGCATTCAGGTAGTTGAAGGCGATGACGTGCGGAATGGCGACCACGAGGCCAATCACCGTTGTAATGAGGGCGAGCTTGATGCCTGTAGCGAATGCTCCTGCGTCCGAAAGGCCCGAAACGGCGATGACGCTGAAGGCGTTAAAGATGCCGAATACGGTGCCCAAAAGGCCGAGCAGCGGAGAAATGCTGGCAATGTTTTCAATCGTAGTCATGCCCTTCTGTAACGGCGAGAAAGCGAGCGCGATTTCGGTGCGGATGCTTTCCATGATGATGTGGTGGTCGGTGTTGTGGCTCACCACGCGGTGCAGAATTTTGGAAGGAAGGCGCTTGCGGATGCTCCTGTTGAAGAGAATCAGCGAGATGATTTTCCATACGATGATGGAATAACCGACGAAATTCATCGCTACGAGTACGTAGGCGATAACGCCGCCCTGTTGAATAAAGTCTAAGATGTAGTTCATTGTGTTCCTGTTTTAGGTTGTATGTAAATGTCTTGTTGCTTTGTCATGCCCGCGAAGGCGGGCATCTCCTTTTAATGCAGATTGTATTTAATCGGTATCTCCATTTTCCATGTTTCTTTTCCAAGCACCGTTGGAATCGGATCAAACTTTGGTACGGCTTGCACGGCGGCAAGCGCACTTTCGTTCAGCGAAGAATACGGACACGGCTTTGCCACAACCGCACCGCTGATGCTTCCGTCTTTTGCAACTGTGAACTGTACGCGCACAGTGCCTTCCTGCTTTAAGCGGCGGGCCGTAGCGGGGTAGTCCTTCTGCTTTTCGAAAGCCTTGCTCAGCCCCATCAGATAAGCGCGAGTCACTTTCATCAGCGAATCCTTCGAGGGCTTCGGCGGTGGAGGTGGCGGCGGGGGCGGTGCCACAGGTTCAGGAGGCGCTTCGACAACGGGTTCGGCATCCGTAACCACAATCGGTTCCGGCTCTGGCTCGGGTTCAGGTTCCGGCACCGTATCTTGCACGATGTTCGGGATAATTTTCGCGCGAACCACCTTCTTCACGATTTTCTTGACTTCAGGCGGGGGCGGAGGTGGCTGCAAGAGCAAGCGCTCCACATGAATCACCTCGGCGTCTTCGCGAGTGGTAACCACCTGCGTCCGCTTCAAGAATCCCCAGGCGTAAAAGCCCGCATGCAGCAAGACGGCAACAACAATGCCGACGCAAAATACGCGCCGCATCGTGAATGCGGAATAAGGGTTGCGGGTTTCTGTTTCCATTTCAAAATTCATTAGATTTTATTAGAAATAATACTTCGCTTTCGCCCAGACTTCGCAATTTTTGTCATAGCCAGCGAGTTGCCCGCGTTCGCCGCCAAAGTGGTCGTAACCGAGCGAAATCATTACCTGGTCGGTGACGGAGTAATCGCCCGAAACGCGTGCGTAATAAGCAAGGTTGTCGATATCAAACATTCCGTAGAGCGAAAGTTTGAGCGTGTTGTTCAGGAGCTCCTTTGAAATGCGGAAGGTCATTTCAGAAGAATTCTTTTCGGCGGCCAAGTTGTGCGAATAGTCGGCGATGTACTTGTGCAAATACTGCACCATGAATGTCCAGTTGTCGCCGGCGTACCAGTCGATTCCTCCGAGGGCATTGAAGGTGTTCTTGCGGGCGTAATCGAGGTTGCTTGCGTAACCGAGCGCTTCGCCGAAATATTCCGCAATTTCAGCGCGAATCACAAATTCTCCGAGGGGCATCGAAAGGTCACCTCCAAACATGGTCATGGTTTCGTGAATGCCGTGGATGACAATGGAATCCTTGACGGGATCGTAGCCTGCGACCGTAACGGGCGACTGGTTATGCGTATGGAGCGCCGAGATGGAGAAATCCAGATTCGAGAGGAAGAACGAAACTCGCGTTCCGAAATCTCCGTTCTTGAATTTGGCATCGGGACCTTCTGGGAAATCGATGCTCGCTTTTTCGGGCAATTCAGGACGCCAGGGGTTTTCTTCTTGCATGGGCATCTGGAAGTATCGCGGCACGGGCACGTAAACGATTTCGGCATTCACGCGCTCGCCGGGGTACTTGATGCGGAAACCGTCGACAGCCATACGCATGTCATCGTAATCGCTCGACATGAATTCGGTGTAGTCTACAGGCGAAATCAAGTCGGTAACGCGAAGCCCGTCGGCGACGCCCCACACCACAATCTGGCGGCCTGCCTTGATTTCCACGAAGTCGTTCTGGTAGTTGAAATACGCCTCTTGCAACTGCACGCCGGTGCGGTCTTCGAGAATGCTGTTGTGCACGCCATTCAGACTTGCAAACAGGTAAGCGTTCTCGTAATCTACGCGAAGTTCTGCGCGCAGGCGCGTCCGCGACGTGGTAAAATCGTGCGGATGCTGCGTCTGGACGGCATGATACGTGTCCACGAACCCGTTGAATTGAAACGGGGAATCCTGGGCGAAGGCTGCGACAGCGGCCGCCGCCGCCAATAACAATGCTGCTAGAGATTGCTTCGTCACTTTATTTCTCCTTAATTTGTCATTCCCGACTTGGTCGGGAATCTCCTTTTCTACTAAAAAAATGTTTTGTAAAGGGGAGATGCCCGCCTTCGCGGGCATGACAAAAGTGGGGATAGTTCCTTATAAACCTCGTTCCAATCGCGGCACGGTGAATGTCTTTGCGTCAAGCGGGATGTTGAACTTGATGTCGCCGAATTCAAGGAGCGTCTTGTGGTTGGTCTGCACGTTTTCCATGCTCATTTTGGCGATAGACCAGAATCCGTCAACCTGAACGACGTTTTCAACTTTCAGCGAGCGGTGCAACTTGCCGAGCTTGTCGTAGTATTCCACCTTGGCAGCAATCAGGCAGTCCTTGCGAATCCAGGAAATTTTCTTCGAGAAAATTTCGTCGCCCTTTTTCGGCACGGATTCAACCACCCAGCAATCGATTCCGTCCACCTTTTCTTCGCGGAGGAGCTTGTGGGTGTCTTCGTCAATGTTGCGCTGGCCCACGTCGTCGTAAGTGAAGTCGGAACCCATGAAGTAATCCGTCTTGGAGCTCTTTCCGCTAATGCGGCGCGTCTTTTTTATGGCGGGCAGGTAAAGCCACTTGTCGTCATCCTTGTTGATATCGTCGTAATCGACGGTCAGGAATCCTGTGCCTTTCACGTCGTTGGGATAGCGGAAGAACATAATCTGCTTGGTATCTTTGCCCACATCCATTGCGAACGAGGTAATCTTGCGTTCGCGCTTGGCTCCGCTCTTGTTGATGAGTGTCATCGAGAGTTCGGAACTGCGGGTGTCGCCATCGGGGCGGTCATGCACTTTTTGCACGATGTCGCGACCGGTCAAAGTTTCTGCGCTTACCATGGCGCTCAAGGCGACAATAATTGTCGCGGCTGTTTTTGCGAATTTCATATTCATATTTTTCTCCTATTTTCCAAAAATCTTGAATTTCTTGATTAAAAGCGGTGTCACGAATAGGTCGGCGAGCAGTGCCGAGACAAGACCCACGAACACCACGAAACCGAAGTTGAACATCTGCGTTGCGGCCGAGGTGGTAAAGCCCGCAAAAGTCGCCACCATGATAATCGTCGTCATCACGAGTGCCGGGCCCGCCGTGCGGAATACGTTGAGAATGGACTCGCGGTAATCGTGGGTGCGGTCAAATTCCACATGCCC
>JAGAHT010000014.1:0-12648 GCA_017626945.1 Fibrobacter sp. | reverse complement strand
CGACGAGCAGACCACGATAAAGCCTGTTGCAGCTTCTGTGCGTGGAATGGTGTTCAACCCCTCGACGGGTGTGTTGTACACCCCGAAAGCAGGCCTTGCTGAAATTTACTTCTACGACATGTCCGGTGCGATGCGCCTGGGTATCTCGAAGAATGTTTCTGCGGGATCTACAGCGATGGCACTCGACCAAGAACTGCTCCCGAAGGGAATGTACTTGGTGAAGGTTAAACTTAACGGAAAGGCTGTTTTCGCAAAGAAATTTGCGAAGCAATAAAACACCTCACTGCCTAGCCCTGGTCTTTCGAGTGTTGGACTGGGGCTAGGCTTTTTGGTTTGGGTATATTATGTTGAATAAGATTTGGCAAACGGTAGTTGTCGCATCGATGGTTGTCGCTCCGTTACTGTGGGCAAAGGTTACCATCTTTATGTTGGGCGATTCCACCATGCAGGACTGGGCCGATGGCTATTATCCCAAGCAGGGGCAAGGTCAGGATTTTCATTACTGGTTTGACGTCAATAAGGCAGCCGTTGAAAACTGGGGTAAGGGCGGAATGTCCTTAGGTGGCGGTGGTCTCGACAAGAAGGGAAATACCGCTGTCGGTTACTACGATATGTTCTGGAAGCATGGTTGCACTTCGGGAAGCAACTGCATTGCCGATAGGGTGCAGGCTGGCGACTATGTGGTCATCCAGTTTGGTATCAACGACGTGAGCTACAGTAACGAGGATTTCTTCAGGTCCAATATGGCGCAGTTGGTGAAGGAAGTCCGTGCCAAGGGTGCGTATCCGATTATCATGAGCCCGATTCGCCGCCTGTATTACGATTCCCCGACGCAGATCCACAATAGTTATCGTGGCTATCCGGCACTGAACAAGAGCCTTGCCGAAGAACTCAACGTGCCGTTTATCGACATGAGCGAGATGGTCGCGAACTACATGATTTCTGTGGGGTACACCTATTCTGCACAGTTTATTTTCAACCATGCGACCAAGGATGAATATTCCAATCTGGGCTCTGACCAGGCTGATGATGTTCATTTGCAGATGAACGGTGCGAATGCGTTTGGCAGAATCATCACGGAACAGATGCGAGCCCATTCGGATCCGATTGTAAAGAAGCTTGGCGATTATATGGCGCCCATGTACCAGGTGAGTGTCAAGGTTTCTCCTGAAGGCGCCGATAGCGCAACATCGCTTGCCGCTTATTATCCGCAGGGAATGACGGTAATGCTCAAGACTGTCCCGAAGTCTGGTAAGAAGTTCCTGGGCTGGTACGACGGTAACGGAAACAAGGTGGGTGCGTCCAACCGTACCAATGTAAAGTCTCCTTATATCTACACCTTTACAATGGGGAGTGCCGCGACGCAGTATACGGCGGTGTATGAAGGCGGTACGGCGCAGAAGTATGAAGGCGACGGCAAGGCTCTCACGAGTTTCCCGACCACGACCCCGAAGAGCCTTGATGATGTGACTTTCGAACCGTTCACGCCGATGGATGGAAGCGGAGAGTCTACGGTTGAAGTAGATAAGGATATCAAGAAGTTCTTCGATGCCTTCACGCCCGATACGGCTGGAATCGGTTGGTCTCAAAATGATTGGACCGGTTTCTCGGGCGAAGGCTTCTATAACTTTGACAATTCAAATGTTTCTTTTGCAAGTTACAAGATGAAGTTCCCTGGCGCAGGCTACGTGACGCTTGCCGTGCGCTATGCAAATGGCGGAACGACGGACCGTATGTTCAACGCCTATCTGGATCATGACTATTACTTGAGTGCTCCTCCGACGGGCGCCTGGGATAAGTGGGATACCGCATATGTGGTGATGGATGCCCCGCAGGGGGCGGCGGAACTCAAGTTCATGTCGGTTACAAACGATGGTGCGCCGAATATCGATGCGTTCGGCTTCAATATCGAGGGCGTGTGCCGCGTGAGCGAAGGTTGCCCCGAAGTTCAGGATTCGAGTAAGGATACGACTGATACGTCGACGATAGTTCTGTGCGGCGTGGCCGCAAATGCGGGAGTACAACTCCGTGGCAGCGTGCTCTCTCTGGTGCGTGATGCCGACGTGAGCGTGTTCGACTTGCGTGGCCGCCAGGTAATGCGCAAGACCGCTTCTGCGGGTGAAATGAATTTGTCTGAAACGGTGCGCACGGCGGGTCTTTACCGCGTTGTTGTCCGCTCGGGTAGTGAAAAGTTCAACGCAAACTGGGTCAAGGTTAAATAGGATACAAAGTGTCATCCTGAGCGCAGAACCGAAGGTTCGTAGTCGAAGGATCTAAGGAACTCTTTATATGAGATCTTTCGACTTCGCTAAAGCTTCGCTCAAGATGACACAAGGAGTGGTTGGAAAAATGAAATCGTTGTTCAAACTTCTCATCGCCGCTGCCGTGTTCGCGGGCGTTGCCGTGAGCGATTCCACGAGCTTCAAGGTTCACGTGATTGGCGACTCTACGGTCTGTAACTACAAGGACAATGCCTACCCGCAAACGGGCTGGGGGCAGATTCTGGGTAGTTTCTTTGACGGTTCCCGCGTCCAGGTTGTGAACTACGCTATCGGCGGTCGCAGTTCCAAGACGTTTGTGCAGGAAGGCCGCCTGGATGAAGTCAAGAAAAATCTCCAGAAGGGCGATATCATGATGGTCCAGTTCGGGCATAACGACCGTTATTTTGGGAGCAAGGCTCGCGAGGTTCCCTTTGATTCGCTTGGCTATTGGCTACAGCAATATGCCGATGTGGCTAAAGGTGCGGGCGTTACCTTGGTGTACGTGACCCCGATGAACATGAACATGGGAGCCAACGGCCGTAATATCTTTACGGAATACAACGTTGTTGGCAAGATGGAAGAACTTGCCAAGAAAAACGGCGCCGTTTACGTGAACCTGAACGCAAAATCCTACAACGCCTACAGCAAGAGCTGGGACCCGGCGTATGTTTCCCGTTACCAGTTCAAGATGTTCCTGGCAGGGGAATACCCGAATTACCCGGATGGTGTCACTAACGATGGAACGACGCACTTCCAGGAATCGGGCTCCATTGCGCATTGCCAGTGGATTGCCGAGGAACTTGAAAGCGCCCTGAAAAATGAATCGTACATTTCTGCCGATAACAAGGCGAATTTGACACAGCTTGTGTCTGCCCTCAAGCCGCGTTATGCCTTTACGGTCAAGGCGAATGTTTCGAACAGCAAGGGGCTCATTACGCATAACCAGCAGCTCCCCGGCGGCGCTCCGCTTACTTTGCATGTAAGCCCTAGCAGCTTTGGCAAGAAGTTCGTTGGCTGGTACGATGACGACTGCAATAAGCTTTCGGCCGATTCGAACTACTACGGCAAAAAGACCCTCTACCGCGCGGCAACCTATACGGCTGTCTTTGACGGTGGTCCTGCCTGTCAGCCGACTTCGCACGGTGAAGAAGGCTCCGGTGACAATCCGACATCTTCTAGTTCCGTGGAACCGGAATCTTCGGCCTCTATTGACACGGCGCTCTGTTTTACGGGTGTTGCCGACGAAGCCTGGCCGTCTCCGATAGACATGGCTAGTCCCGAAGCGGGGGATGGTTGGACCGAGGCGAATCATGAAGGCTTTACGGGGCAGGGCTTCTTTAACTTTGACAACTCCGCCTACAGCACGGCTACTTACAATGTGACTTCGGACCAGTCTGCATCGAACGCCCGCATAATGATTCGCTACTCGTTCGTCGGAAATTCTGATCGAGACATGAAGGTGACTGTCGATAATGGCGTGTACGATGTGACTTTCAAATCTACCGGAAGCTGGGACAAGTGGGATACCGCTTACGTCGAGGACGTGTGGGTGGATGCTCTTGACTTTAAGGTGAAACTGGCTTCTGCTTCGGCAGACGGCGGCCCGAATATCGACATGATTGCCTTTGACATCAAGGGCGTTTACCGTACGGGTTGCAATCCTGCAAAGGTAAAAGGCGGTGAGGAATCATCTTCTTCGGAAAGTGGCGAAACGATCGCTTTCGACAATCGCATTGTTGCAGGATTCCATTTTGATGCCGCTCGCCAGACCGTGACGACTTCTGGTGGCTTGCTCAAGGTTGAAATCGTGGATGCCTTGGGAAAGATGGTGGCTCAGGACGTGCGCCAGGTTGCTCCTGGAACGGTTCCGCTGCTGCAAAAAGACACAAGAATGTCGTATGGACGCTATTTTGTGCGGGTGCAGCTGGATGGTCGAGTCGTAATGTCCTCTTTTTTGTATATTAAGTGAAAAATGGAGGCTTTATGAAGCTTTTTAAGTTGACTGTTTCTGCTTGCGCCCTGGCTGCCGCAGTTTCTTTTACCGCTTGCGATGATTCTTCTTCGGCATCCGATGAAGGCAAGGTCTCTTATGATTGCTCGGTCAAGGATGGCGTAAAGGTTGCTTATCCGAAGGGTGGCGAATCCTTCAAGATTGGTGACACCATTACCGTCGTTTATGGTGCTGATGTCGAAGATTCCGGATACCGTATCCTTCTTAAAACGGATGAAGATGATGCCGGCATGGATATGCTGGATGAATCCCTTGATCCTGCCCATCTGGATGGAAAAACCTGCAATGAGCAGAAAGTCGTTTTGAAAATGGATTTCTTGCCGGATAGCGTAGAATTGCCTCTCTTGAAGGCTTTGGTTCGCGTCTCTCCCTATAACAAGACTGCCAAGGGCGCAAATTCCGGCTCCTTCAAGTTGGCCGAGTAATTGAACGCGACCCTTAAATTTGACGATACTTCGATCACCGTAGCCCTTGTGGGTTGCGGTGGTTTTATTGGTAGCCACTTGTTGCGAGCCATCTTTGAACGTACGAGTTGGCGTGTTTTCGGTGTTGACCTGGATTCGTACCGCATTCAGGAACACTTGGCAAATCCAAGGTTCGAATTTTTATGTGCGGACCTTGCGGATCCGACGGTGGTGGAGCGCATTGCGCAGTTTCCTGTTGTCGTGAACTTGGCGGCCATTTGTACGCCCGGTCGATATATGGCAGAGGCTGCCGAGGTCATTCGTAGCAATTATGACCATCCGCGTGCCTTGGCCGATGCCTGTGCCAGGAGCGGAAGCTGGCTGATTCATTTTTCGACCTCCGAAATTTATGGCAAGACGGCTGCGAATTCCGGTGCGCTCGTAGAAGATGAATCGGAAATTGTTCTTGGACCTGTTACCGCTAGCCGATGGAGTTATGCGACTGCAAAACTCTTGACCGAACGCTACTTGGCGGGGCTTGCCGACTTGAATTGGACGGTAGTTCGCCCGTTCAATTTCGTGGGGCCTTTCATGGATTTTATGCCGGGGGTCGATGGCGAGGGAATTCCGCGGGTGCTCGCGAATTTCTCGACGGCGCTTGTACGCGGCGAAACACTTAAGCTTGTGAATGGAGGTGTCGCCAAACGCTGTTTTACCTCGGTGCACGATGCGGTGGACTTTATGTTCTGCGTGTTTGCGGCGGGTTGCGATTCAGAACGTTGCGAAAGAGTTCTTTCGCAGGCTTTCAATGTCGGTAATGCGACGAACGAAGTAACCGTTGAAGAACTTGCGCAGCTGATGCGTTCGGTGTATGCCAATCTTAAGGGAATTCCCGAAAGTGCGGTGCCTGGAGTTGAAACGGTTTCGGGCGAAGACTATTACGGCAAGGGGTACGATGATTCCCTCCGCCGTTTGCCATCGGTTGAAAAGGCTGAACGCCTGCTCGGCTTTAAGGCGAAAATTCCGCTGAAGGAAGCCCTTGAAGAATCGCTTCGGTGGTTCATAAATCATTATAGCACTCACGAGACTGATGTCTGTTGATTACTTTATTTTTGTTCCCGCCTATAACGTCGCGACGACTCTTGCGCCTGTCCTGCAAAAGATATCAGACGAAGTCTGGAACCGCTCGATAGTTCTGGTCATTGACGATGGCTCGGTGGACGATACGCGAGGCTCCTTCGAAAATTTTGTGGAGACTCTCAACGGTGAATACGCTGGCACACAAAAGAAATCGCGCCTTCGCTATATGCGTTTTGAACAAAATAACGGCTACGGTGCTGTCGTCAAGAAAGGAATTGCAGAAGGGCTTCGATCTGGTGCAAAATTTATTGCTTGTCTGCATGGCGATGGCCAGTATCCTGCCGAACAGTTGGACGAGTTCTTTAAGTACTTGGAATCTCAAGAAAAAATGGTGACGGATGCTACGAAAAAATTTGCATTGGTGCAGGGCTCGCGTCACCTGATTCGTGGCGGAGCCAAGGCGGGTAAAATGCCGCTGTACAAGCGAATGGGCGGAAAATTCTTGACTGCGATCGAAAATCTTGCCTTCAAGCAGAAATTGACGGATCGTCACAGCGGATTTATTGTCTATTCCTCGGAATTCTTGAAGACTCTCAATCTTGCAAAATTGAGCTCCAGCTTCGATATCGATCTTGAAATGATTTCGATTGCCGATGCCAGTGGCTTTAAACTTGCGGAACTCCCGATTCCGACTCGCTATGATGGCGAAAAATCGAACCTGAACGTAATTTCCTACGGTTTGCGCGTTTTGCGTCAGGTTATACGCCGCTTGGTTGCTTGATTATCTGCCTACTTTTTTGCGTATTTTCTCTCGTCTCTCGTCTCTAATCTTTCGTCTAAAACATATATTTAGAGCATGGTTAAAGATTTAATTCATGCTTTGAATGGGGTGCTGCTCGGAAAGTCCGAGACGGTTGAACTTTTGGTGATGGCGTTGTTGGCGGACGGTCATGTGCTGGTGGAAGATGTCCCTGGCACGGGAAAGACGACGCTTTCGAAGGCGCTTGCGGCTGCCATTGGCGCGGACTTTGCGCGAATCCAGTTTACGCCGGATTTGTTGCCTGCCGATGTGACTGGCGGTGCAGTATTCAAGGCGAATACGGGCGAATTTGAAATCAAGAAGGGCCCTGTGTTTACGCAGGTGCTTTTGGCCGACGAAATCAACCGAGCCTCGCCGCGTACGCAGAGTGCTTTGCTTGAGGCGATGGAAGAACGCCAGGTCTCGTTGGAAGGCGAACGCTTTAAGCTGCCAGAACTTTTCATGGTGCTTGCAACAGAGAATCCGGTGGAATTCCACGGCGTGTTCCCGCTGCCCGAAGCGCAGATGGACCGCTTTATGGTGCGCATTGCCGTGGGTTATCCGAGTGCGGAGACGGAACTTGAAATTTTGCGGGCGCATCGCACAAGTCGCCCGATTGATACTTTGAAGGCGGTAACGAATCCCGAAGCCATATTGAAGGCTCGCTCTACGGTGCGTGAGATTCATATTGATGAAGCTCTTGAACGTTACGTGATTTCGCTTGTGCAGGCGACGCGTAACGACGGCGGCGTGCGTCTGGCGGCTAGTCCGCGTGCCGGATTGAATCTGGTGCGCATGGCGCAGGCTTGTGCGTATGTGAATGGCCGCGATTTCGTGAATCCCGATGACATTCAGCGTGTGTTTTTCCCGGTGATGGAACACCGCGTGTTCGCCAAAGACAGCGGTGACCCCGACGCCAGCAAGAAGATTTTGCAGGGAATGTTAAAACAGGTGGCGATTCCTAAATAGCTGTTGCAGTGTCATTCTGAGCTATACGAAACTTAGAACTTTAGTTCTCTAGTTGAGTTATGCCCTTTGGGTAGAAGCAACGAAGTTGCGAAGTCGAAGAATCTAAAAAATGAATTTATAGACCCTTCGACAGGCTCAGGGTGACACAAGTGTAAAAGTATGTCAAATCATTTTGCCATTTGGTTTCTGCGAGCGATTCCGCGGGCCCCGAAAAAATCGGGACTCCTGATGGCGGTATACTTCTGGTGGCTTGACTATTTTACTCCGGCAGGTCGCGCTTTAGCCTCGCTTTTTTTGCTGGCGATGTTTGCAGGCGCAGTGCCTGGATTTTGGGCGGCGTGGATTTTTGCAGGAATTGATTTTCTGCTGTTCCTGGGGCTTGTCTTTAGTCTGTTCGTGACGGCGAAGCGGAGCAAGATCTGGATTGAAAGCGTTTCGGTGAATCGCGTGCGCGAAGGCGAAACGGCTACAGTGACGGCTTTTGTGGCGGTGCGCTCGACGATTGACTGCGTGACTTTGGGAGCGAACCGTTTGCCGCCCTCGCTTACAGGTTTTGAATCGGACCGCGCAAAGATTAAGAAGGGCGAGCCGCCGCGCAAGATGGAATGCCAAGTGCGTACGACGCGCCGCGGCTCCTTTATGCTGAATATGGTCTCGGCGAATGTGCCCGAAATCATGGGACTCTTGCGCTGGCCTTATGGCTTTAACGGCTCGGTGGAATTGCTGGTTTACCCGCGCGCGCTTAAGGTGCAAGAATTCCCGTTCCTGACGCAGGGGGCTTCGGGCATGGCGTTTGCGCCGTTTTTGATGCCGAGCCTTACGCGCGGAATGAATTTTATTGGCGTGCGGCCTTACCGCGAAGGCGATTCCCTGCGCGACTTGCACCATAAGGCTTTTGCCCGCTACGGAAAGCCTTTCACCAAGGAATTCGAGGTGGAACGCGGCGCGGGCGTAATTCTGCTCTTGGATACGGCGACACCGAATTTCAAGTCGCGACAATACTTGGAACAGGCGATTCGCATGACGGCGGCGGTGGGCGAGTGGCTTTTGAACCGCGAAATTCTCGGAAGATTCTTTATCGACAGTGAAGAAATTGCCTTGGATGGCGGTAGCGAAAGCCGCAAGAATCTGCTAGATGCCTTGGCGAGAATTCCGCCTGCATCGCTTGCGCATGCAAAACTGCCGGTACCTTGGGCACCTGCGGCGCGCCCGATGGATCCGGTACTTCGCATCGGACTTTACGAAAACGAAGAACCGCTTGTAAACAAGCATATTGTGGTCGGAACGCTGCCTGCTTCGACTGACGACAAACTGCTGGTGGTTTCGCTTAAGGACTGCGAAGGGGAGGTGGTAACGCTATGATGGCAAGCGAAAAAGTTGACATCCGCTACGCCTTCAAGGTGCTATTCCTTTGCCTTGCCTCGGTGAATCTGGGGCATACGTTTGATTTCTTGTGGCTCGGCGTTTTATTTGCCATCTACTTTGTGGCTATCGGTGTACTGAATGCGACGCGCCGCCGCGAATTTGCGAAGCGCCCGCATTACAATAAGATTCTCGCTTACGGCGCGATTGTACCGCTAGCGCTTTTCTGGGTGATGACTCCGTCCGTTGAAAACGGCGTGTCGCCATATCTGATATTCTTGCCGGGAATCTATTTGCTGTATTTAGCGGCGTTGCAGGAACGGAGCCGCGGAAATGGCGGCTTTGAGGTTTTTGTCGCCTTCGATGGCGTAGGTGCTTTGCTCTTTGGAATGTACATGGTGCCGCACGGCTGGGGCTTTGTGGGCCTTGTTGGATTCTTGCTTGCGCTCTGTGCTTATAGCCGCCGCGGTACAGCGCCTTACAAGTACGGGCTCTTTTTGCTCGTGATAGCGGCCCTCGGCGCCATCTCTTACGGTGGTTGGCAATACTGGAAAACGCAGCGTTACCGCTATGGCGCACAGATGGCCGAAAACTATTACCAGCGTGAACGAATGATGGGCTTTGATCCGGTCGCGGCATTGGGAAGTTTCGGTAGCAATTACAATTCCCGCTACAATAGCCAGGTGGTATTGCGCGTGTGGGATAAACAGCCGTCGCGTTACTTTAAGGCGGCAAGCTACGAAAAGTACGTGGCGGGCATTTGGAAGTTGCCGACAAAATTTGCGAAACGCCTTTATCCTGCCTACTATCAGGTGGACTATGCGGTGTTTGAAACTGCGGATTCGCTGACGAAGGCCGATTCCTTGCGCGAGGTAGAACAAATCTGGGTGCAATCGACACTCAATAACTTTGGCTTTATGTTTGCGCCGTACGGTGTCGTGGGCTTTGCGGCGAAAGACGTGGACTCGCTGACCTATTACGCGGGCGGCATGGTGCAGGGCTTGGACGGAAACGGAAAGCGCTCCGACTGGCATTATTTCAAGTGCAAGCCGGTTTCGGCGGAAACATCATCGGAGGCTTGCTCGTTGCCGGATTCCTTGCTGGCTCCGAGTGAAGGCGATTTGCTGGTGGGCGAGCGGTACTTACCACTGATTGATACCGTGATTGCTGCAATGGGGTTGCGCGACACCGTCCCGACGGATTCTCTCTCCGCGAATTCTGCTGCTACGGATTCGACGGCGCTTGCAAAATCGATGCCGGACTCGCTGGTATTGCAGAAAATGCTGGCTTATTACCTCGCAAATTTCACCTACTCGCTCTCGGTGCCGGGATTTACGCGCTGGAATGGTGCGAAGAATGAGCCGTTAGCTGTTTTCTGGCGCGAAAAGCAGGGCTTCTGCGAATACTATGCGACTCTTTCGGCGCTGGTCCTTCGTCGATTGGGAATTCCTGCGCGGTATGTGACAGGCTTTGCAAATCCCGAGGTGGTCGAGGGACTGCCTTATAGTATTTTCCGGCGCAAGCATTCGCATGCATGGGTCGAAGCGTATGTAGATAATCGTTGGGTAATCTTCGACCCGACGCCTCCCATTTTGCCGCAGTTTGCGGATGCACCCAGTTGGTGGAGCGTCAAATGGGAGGGCGTGCGCGGGCGTTTCGCCCGCGTGATGCATGCCCTTAAAGAAGGCGAATGGCGTCGAGTCGTCGATAGCTGGCAAAATCAGTTGACCGCTCTCTTGGAAAGCCCGATTCTGTATACGGTACTTGCCATTTTGATAATTGGCTTTATCGGTAGGAAACTCCTTATTATATATAGGCAAAGTCGCAAAAATCGGAGCTTTGTCTCGTCGCGGGCTGTCCTCTGGGTCAAACGCCTCGATGCGTGCGAAAAGGATCTTGCCAAGGTAGGACTCCGTCGTGAATCTGGTGAAACCGTAGGCAAATTTCTACTGCGACTCGACTCCGAAATTGCAAAACTTGACGCTTCACAGGATTCCTCGAAATCTACCCCGAACCGTCGAAAAATAATCCGTAAAGCGCTAGAGTTTCTCCGCGACTACGAAATGCAGAGATGGCGTGTTTGACGATGCTTTTACACTTTTCGCTTTCTTTGTTCAAAGGTTTTCACTTTTTTACATTAATCTTACGCATTCATCGGCAAAAATTGAAAATTCGTCTTTTTTTTTGAAAAATTTGCGTTTTTTTTGAACTTTTTGCCAAAATTACTTGTATATTAGTATCAAAAAATCCGAAAGGGGTCTTTTGACCCCTAAATCTGTTATTGGAGATATATATGGCAGAAGACTTGCAATACCTTATGGAACGCATCCAGAAAGATGCTGTCGATAAAGCAGAAAACGAGGCGGCGGCGATCATTGCCAAGGCCAAGGAAAAGGCGGCTGATATCGTGAAGGCTGCCGAGGCCGAAGCGTCCGCCCGTCTGGAAAAGGCCGACAAGGACGCCGAAGCGTTCACGGAACGTAGCGAACGCACCCTTGAACAGTCCGCCCGCGACCTTTTGCTTTCGGTAGGCAAGAATCTCGAAAAGATGATTATGGACCTGTTGAACCTCGAGGTGGAAAAGTCCCTGGACGAATCCACCGTCAAGAGCATGCTCCTCACGGTAGCCAAGTCCTATACCTCCGACATCGAGGTGGATTTCTCCGAAGCCGATGCCAAGAAGCTTACTTCCTTTGTGATGGGCGAATTTGCCAAGCAGCTTTCCGCCGGCGTGAAGGTCGAAAGCGACAAGGGTGTCAAGTTCGGCTTCCGCGTCAAGCTCGACGGTGGCAAGGTCACTCACGAATTTACCGAAGCTGCTATGGCCGACGCTCTTTCGGCCCTGCTCCGTCCGCAACTTGCCAGAGTGGTAAACGCTGCCGCACAGGCGAAGTAGGTTAGCGATGAGCTCTCCTTCTTACCTGATGGCCTCTCTTCCGATGATCGAGATGGGCGACGTTCCGCCTCTCTCCATGGAAGAGTTCCGTCACCGCTGCATCGGTGTGCTGTCCGAGTCGGAAATTGCGGCTCTGGACGCGCTTTTGGATGACGGTGAATGCGAAGAGTGCGACGACGAGTTCGTGCGCGCCTACAAGGCCCACGAAATCCAGATGAAGAACGTTTCGGGCAGGCTCCGTGCAAGCGCATGGGGGCCCGATATCCGTTTTACGGAAAAGTCCTTCCCGGGTTACGATGTCGCCTTTGCCAAGATGATTCAAGATGCGTTTGCCAAGTCGAATCCTATGGAAAAAGAGCAGGATATCGACAAGGCCCGTTTCTGGCTTGTGGACTCGCTCGCGGGAGTGGGCGAGGGTACCGTCAAGCATGTTTACGCTTATGCGATCAAACTGAAGATTTGTGAACGTTGGGCGCGCCTCTCCGAACAAGCGGGCGACGCTGCCGTGTTGAATGTTATTAATGCAAACGATCCTGCATACGCCCCTGCGGCGGCACAGGAATGACCGGAGGTCCATTTTCAATGGCTAGTATCGGAAAAATCATCGGCGTCAACGGTAACCTGATTCGCGTCAAGTTCGAAAGCGCCGTGTCCCAGAACGAAGTGGCGTATGCCAAGCTTACTCAGAAAAACAAGGACGGCAAGTCCGAAGTTATCCCCCTCAAGAGCGAAGTCATCCGTATCCGCGGTGACTACGCCGAACTCCAGGTGTTCGAAGACACCACGGGGCTCAAGACGGGTGACGAGGTGGAATTCACCGGCGAACTTTTGTCCGTAGAACTTGGCCCCGGCCTCTTGACCCAGGT
>JAGAHT010000001.1:0-30105 GCA_017626945.1 Fibrobacter sp. | reverse complement strand
TGATGGGTAATCACCCCACGCCCCATTGTCCAAAGGTATTCGGCATCTGCTTTTTTGCCAGCATACTTGTTCGGGGTCCTGGGTTGAAGGAGATGGGTCCCAATGTCATGCACTGCGTCGGGCGCTACCGAGCCGCCGGGTAGCCCATCTCCTACCCATTTCTAAAAATAGACTAATGAAGGGGTGATTTCCGTTCTTTTTAAATATAGGACCGAGCCGAAGAGTTAGCTTTATTTTTGCGGCCTTGAGTCTTTTGGAAAAAGACCGGTTCCCAAGGCGAGAAAAGCGGCAATGCTTGCATTGCCATTTCCGAGCCGCTGAACCGGCTGAAAGACATGTTCGCAGACCGAGCGTCGCGACCGTGCTTGCACGGGCATGACCGAGGGCCAGAACATGCGTAGAAAAGTCCGCAAGGCGAACGCCGCGACAGGCTGCTTGCAGACTGGCATGGCTGAGCCGAAGGACTTTCTTTTTTTGTCCCTTTGGGACAAAAAAGAAAGGGCTCCCTTGCGGGAGCCCTTTCCTAAGAAGGAGAAAATATGAATCGGTATGTGGAACCTTGAACCTACCAGGAGGGGAGCAATGATAGTGTCGTTTCAGGATTTACCCTTCTACCGTTTCACAATTCTAAATATATCCTTTTATTTTGAATTGAGAACTACCAATTTGCTTATTTTATTAATCCACATCAATTACATTCGTACCGCAAGTAAACAAACGTTTACTCTTCGTGGAAGATGATCTTGCACTTCGGAACAAAACGGAAACCACCACGACGGTGACGTTCGATTTCGAAATACTTCTTCACACCTTCAGACGGATGTTCCGGATCGTCAGAGCCGTTGATATGAGCAATGGCGCGGTTCAAGCGGCTTTCGAAGTTCGGACGCAGAGGATCCATGCAAATAGAAGAGTCGCGCTTGAATTCGCGGTTCTCAAATTCTTCGCGGCCCGTAGCGCTGTATTCGCGGAGCAGGTTACGCAGGATTCGAGCCGGCACGTTACGCATCAAGTGCTTGCTATTCACAGAGATGGAATCGTCGCTCTTGTAGTAGATGACCGTCACGGAGTCGTTCATCGCTTCGAGGAGCTGTTCCTGAGCCTTCTGGATCGGTTCCCAGGAATCGAATTCCTGCTTCACGACGGCGCTCATGAGCTTGTTGAACGGTTCCGGAGCAACAACATTCGCCTTATAATCAAAGTAGACCACGCTAGCCGGTGCGCCGTAATAGCACCCCTTATGGATCAGCACGGCACCCACCTTTTCGTCCACAACATCTTCGGTGGCGCGGATGCAAGCCATCTTGCGTTCGGCGTCAAACTCCCAGTCAAGGCCGTATTCTTCAAGGCAATCACCGAAGGTCATGTACTTACCGACCTGGCGGCCATTCACATAAACACAACCGTCATCACGCACTTCAGCCGTTGCACGGTTTTCCAGAGCTTCGGCAAAAGAGGTCTGGCTGGCCTTGTATTCGATCAATTCATAGCGAGGGGTATTCAGGAAAATAGGACCCAACTGCACCAGGCCGTTGAACCAGCGCATGGGGTTCGTGATCAAAAGACCCGGAGAATCAAAGCGGTAGGTGAAGTATTCCTTGCGGTAACCATCAACAAGGTCGCGGCGGAGGAACTTCGAGTTCGTGAGCAAGGGATAGCGCTTCGGAATAATGTCAAGGCAAAGCTGGCGGACATCCTCGGTCGCATAGAACTGCGACACATAAGGCAGGTAGGAGCGCAGCACGCTACGGGCCGGAACGGCCTCGAACGACGCACAGCGGTCGATGATGTTCTGCACAAAGGCATCCGGGTTTTCACCCCTCTCATAGAGCCAGTTCACCACATTGTTCATGATCAGGCGGTGAATGCCTTCATCTACAAATGAATCTTCGAAATAGATGTCATTAAGAACCTTGACCGTAAAACGCGGATCGCGTTTGATAAGAGTCAAGATATCCTTGACGGGATACTTAATGAGTAACTCGATATGAGTCAGCTGTAAGAATAGGTTCGAAAGCACTTTTTTACCTCACTCTATGGAATGGTAATCCTAACTACCACTCAGCCATTTGTTGAATTAATTTAGTAAAAAAATACGAAATCTTGTCCTAAAAGGCTATATTTATGCCATGAAATCAGCCGAAATACACGTTTTATCAGATGAAATCATCAATAAAATTGCTGCAGGAGAGGTTATTGAACGCCCCGCCTCTGCCGTAAAGGAGCTGATTGAAAACGCCATTGATGCCGGAGCCACCCGTATCCAGGTTTCTATAGAACAGGGCGGCAAGAAAAAAATCCAGGTTACGGACAACGGAAAAGGGATGAATTCTGCCGATTTGGACCTGTGCTATTTGAGGCACACGACCTCCAAGCTATTCAATGCAGACGACCTTTTTCATCTGCACACCAACGGTTTTAGAGGCGAAGCCGTCGCCTCGATCGCCGCTGTGTCCAAATTAACGATAACGAGCGCTACTGACGATGGAGATTCCGGCCGAATTCTTTTGGAAGGCGGAAACGTCATCGAAAAGCAAGACGTACAAGCTAGCCGCGGCACCACCTTTTTAGTCGAAGAGCTTTTTTACAACACCCCCGTTCGCCGTAACTTTCTAAGTAGCGAAACGGCCGAAGGAACGAGAATTTTCGACGTTGTCCTACGCACCGCCATTGCGCACCCCGAAATCCGTTTCGATTACAAGGTTGGCGACAAGACCGTATTTACGGGAGTACCGGGGGAACTGCGCAACCGTATTGCCGAAGCCATCGGTTCTAAAATAGCAAAGGCACTCTTGCCCGTCGACTACACCGAAGCGGACGTTCATGTATGGGGATACATCTCCCCCACCACCGAAACAAACGGCAAACGCAATCATCAGTTTCTATTTATCCGCAACCGTCCCATCGAAAGCAAGATGGTGACCAAGGCCGTCCAACAGGCTTACGAACCTTACGGAGCCCAGTGCAAGCCCGTCTCGGTTCTGTTCCTGGACATGCCCGATATGGAATTCGACGTGAACGTGCACCCCGCCAAGCGCGAGGTCCGTTTCGCCAACCAGAATTTAGTGTTTCTCGTCGTCACGCACGCCATCCGCGACACGTTCACCAAGGACATGGAAGCGAATTCGCCGCTCATTGACCTGAGCGATGAAATCGCAGGAGCTCGCGGGACAATCACAGGGGCCTGCGACGCATCGATTTCGCCGAACCCCTTTGCAGATGATGTACACGAGCCGAAAGTTCCCTACGGTTTTTCGGAACCGATTCGTAGCCCATCATATTCAACAAATCACGCACCAGGCTTTGCAACTAAAGAATCTAGCGGCGACATTCCCGAAATGTCAAACCGCCCCAGCAATTTCAGTTTCGAAAAGCCGCGCAAGGCAAATGCTTTTGAAGACCTCGCCCAGGATATGTTCAGTACCCCTGAAGCAGGCAAGGTCATTTCACTCGAAGGGAACGAAGCGCTGAAGCCCACGGCCCCCGAGCCGGCCTGGAATCCGCCGACATTCTTCCAGATTGCAAACACCTATATTGCCGGGGAAGATTCCAACGGACTTTTAGTGATCGACCAGCACGCCGCCCATTCGCGAGTACTTTACGAACAAGCGCTCGACATCCTCAAAAACGGAGCCGCCCTCGATAGCCAAGAGCTTCTGTTCCCGGAGCTTCTGGAGCTTTCCAAAATCGAGGTGGAAGCCCTCAAGAGTGTCGAGGACCAATTCAAGCATCTGGGATTCTACATTGAGCATTTCGGCGGAGAGACCTATCAGATCCGCGCGATTCCAAGCGCACTTCCCCTATCGCGCGCCATCAAGGCTGTCAAGGATTTTTTGGACAGCATCGGTGACGAAGGCAAGGGCGAAGGCGACATGGTAAAGGTTCAAGACACCATCGCCAAGGCCTGGGCGAACACGAACGCCTACCAGGCTGGAGACAAGCTAAAGTCCGAAGAAATGGCGGCACTCGTGAGCCAACTGATGCTAACCGAGGAACCGCTCAAGTCCCCCTACGGGCATCCGACACTACTCCGCTTTACCCTCGACGAACTGGCGAAGAAATTCCGTCGCTAATTGCTCAAGTGTTTGCCCGACGGAGAGCGTTGCGTAGATATCATGTCTACGGTCTTTCCCCAAAAAATCACGATTCAGTCGAGGACAACCTTGGAAGGGTCCGAGAATATATTCAGGATACACCTGTTCATTCAAGATGATATTCGGCAAGGCAAAAAACTTTGTCTTAATAAAAATGCGGCCCAAGCAATAAGTAAGCATATCAGGCTTGGTGCAAACGACCATCGGGCACCCTGACAGAGCCAGTTCCAAGGTCACTGTTCCCGGGCAGGCAAGAGCTAAGGAATAGCCACCAAAGGACTCCCTTCGGGCAGAAATTTCCGACGGCACCTCAACCACCTGCACATTCGCAAGATTCTTTAAATGATGAGAATTACAAAAAGCACTGACAAATTCTTGGATAGGCGTCACAAGCTCCCTGCGAGCACAGGCGATCGTAACCGATTCTGGAGGCCGATTCAGATTCGCGATGGCATTCAGGTAAACAGGCAAATTACGCAACGCCTGCGACTTACGGCTACCTGGCAACAACAAACAACTTTGACTAGAGATTGCTTCGGTCACTGCGTTCTCTCGCAATGACATATTCCTATCGACGTCAGTTTCCGAATTTTTAATTTTCAATTCTTCATTTTTATCGATGAACGGATGTTTCACACGAACGACATTGCAGCCCGCATCTGCGTAGACCCGCTCTTCAAAGTCAAAAAACACCGCTAGCTTGACATAAGGATTTTGCGCAAGAACCTTCGCACGTTTACGTTTCCAGGCCCACACTTGCGGAGGCGCCACATACAGGGCTGGCTTCCGTAATTCTCCCGCCCGTTCAACCAGTTTCATGTTGAAGCCAGGATAATCGATGGCGATAAGGCCGAGACATTCCGACGATTCAAGTGCCGATTTCAGAACATTATAGCTACGGCGCAGTTCCAAATACCTGGGCAAGACATCACCAAAGCCCGAAACAGGCAACAGTCCAAAATCAACCAGAGGGATCATTCCCGACGTTTGCATCCGGCGCCCCCCTGCCCCCTTGACCACCACATTTCGGGAACGGAGCGCACAGACCAGGGGTTCGCCAATCACGTCCCCCGAATCTTCACCCGCACAAACCAGAATATACGGCAAGGACGCCATCCTCTTTACCGTTTGGCGCGATTCGACACCCAAATCTTCGCTATGCCCAAGTCCTTTCGCAAGCGCTGCAGCAATTCGGGTTCATAAACGACCTTCTTTTTCTTGAGCGCCATCACATGGATATTCCCCGATTCCGTTTCTACATGGCAAACGATTTCACAACTGCGTTCGCTCTTGCCATCTTCATCCACAAACGGTTCATACCGTTCCATAATGGCAAGCAACTTATCGGAAAAATCATCGTCAATCATCGACGAGAAAACAACCATGTGGATATGAGTGACCATGTCCGAACGCACGCGGTCTAGCTGGATTACCTCTTCGACGACAATCTGTACGCCGTCACCCATACGCTGCTGTTCCAAACTTCCCTTAACAAGTACGCGGTCATCGAGCGCCACCGTATCACGGAACTTTTCCCACAGGTCCTTCTTGAAGAACATTTCCAGGTCACCGTGGAAATCCTGGATAGCGCCCACACCAATCGTGTCGCCTTTCTTGGTTTCAATAGAACGCAACTTGGTTACAACACCACCAACAATGATCGTACCACCCACATGGCGAGAAAGATCCTCTTCTTCCAAGGAGCAAGTCGTAAAGCCTTGCAGTTCCGGACGGAATTCATCGAGCGGATGCCCCGAAAGGAACATTCCCAAGACATCGCGTTCCTTGTTGAGCATTTCCATCGCGGTCCATTCTTCGGCTTCTTCAAGAACTTCGGCGGAGCTATCCATCGAAGGGGCACTTCCGCCCATATCGAAGAGCGACATCTGTCCGCGATTCTTATCTTCCTGGAACCTGGAAGCCACTTCCATGGCGCGATCCACAGTCGCCATCAGCACGGCGCGACTTCCCGGCAATTCGTCGAGGGCACCCGCCATAATCAAACTTTCAATCAGGCGTTTGTTCATGGGCGGACGTTTTTCCTTCTGTTCGCCCTGGTATTCCGTTACGCGCTTACAGAAATCAAAGATATCCTTAAACTTTCCACGCCGTTCGCGTTCGGCCACAATATCTTCGACAACGCCAATGCCCACGTTACGAATGCCCGCGAGACCGAAAAGAATCTTCTTGTCGGGAGTGGCCACAAACTCGCCCATCGAGGCGTTAATATTCGGCGACACCACATCAATATCAAGACGTTTGCATTCCAAGATAATCGTCACAATATCTTCGGTCTTGCCCATCTTCGAGGTCATCGAAGCAGCCATGTATTCGGGGCCGTAATGCGCCTTCAGGTATGCCGTCTGGTAAGCCACATAAGCATAAGCAGCAGCATGGCTCTTGTTGAACGCGTATCCGCAGAACGGGAGCACCGCATCCCAAACCTTCTGAATCATCGCCTTGTCATAGCCATTGTCCAGACATTTCTGGAAAAACTCCGGTTCGAGTTTCGCCATCTTTTCGGGCATTTTTTTGGCCATGATACGGCGGATATTGTCAGCGCCACCCAGCGAGTAGCCACCCAAAATCTGGGCAAGCTTCATCACCTGTTCTTGGTACACAATCACGCCGTAGGTTTCGCCCAGCACCTGTTCCAAGTCAGGGTGGTAGCAGTCAATTTCTTCTTGACCGTTCTTACGGGCAATAAAGTGCGGAATCTGGTCGATCGGCCCCGGACGATACAGGGCGTTCATAGCGATCAAGTCAAAGATTCGCGTCGGTTTCAGTTCACGCAGGTACTTCTGCATACCCGGAGATTCAAACTGGAACACCGTCGTCGTCATTCCCTTGCCGAGCAAGTCGAACGTTTCCTTGTCATCGAGCGGAATGTGTCCCATGTCAAGTTCGATCGAACGATTCTTCTTGACCATGTTCACCGTGTCTTGAATGATAGACAAGTTGATAAGGCCAAGGAAGTCCATCTTCAAAAGTCCGATGTCTTCGGCGTAGTGCTTGTCGTACATCACCACCGGCGTATCTTCGGGGGCGGCTCGGTACAAAGGCGCAAGGTTATAAATCGGGGTCGGCGTAATCACCACGCCGCAAGCATGCACACCGGTCTGGCGCGGCAAATCTTCGAGCTTTTTAGCGATATCCCACAAGTTCTGGTAACTGGCACGGCTGCCAATCATCGCCTGCAGGGGTTCCGGGCTGTAACCGTCTTCCAGGTTATTGCCCTTTTTGTCTTTACCCGTCCAAGCCTGCTTTAGGCTAAAGTTCAAGGTGCGCTGCGGGAACAGCTTGGTAATCTGCTTTGCTTCGGCAGGCGGAAGCCCTAAAACGCGAGCCACATCGGTAATCACCGCTTTGGACTTGAGCATACCGTAGGTAATAATCTGGCCCACGCATTCCTTGCCGTACTTGTCCGTCACGTACTGAATCACGCGACCGCGGTCACGGTCCGCAAAGTCGGTATCGATATCAGGCATCGACACACGTTCGGGGTTCAGGAATCGTTCAAAAAGGAGATCGAATGTAAGCGGGTCAATGTCGGTAATACCGATGATGTAAGTGACCAAGGAACCTGCGGCAGAACCACGGCCCGGACCCACGGGAATTCCGTGTTCACGGGACCAGTTGATAAAGTCCCACACAATCAAGAGGTAGCCCGCCACGTTCATGTTGCGGATACAGTTCAGTTCCTTGTACATGCGCTTGCCCACATCGGTTTCGTGGGCAGGGAACTTAAAGTCCTCTTTCGGGAAACGCCACTTGAGGCGCTGATTACAAAGATGCGTGATGTAGATATCGGCATCGCCACCCGGCTTGCACCAGCGGCGAACACTCTTGTCCCAAGCTTTTTGATCGTCTTCGTCAAAGAATTCCGGCTGCGACAGGCGTTCAATTTCGGCCTTGTCTTCGTCGGTCAGGGCGTCTTCGGCAATTCCCTTGTCTGCGCAATAGGTCGCCGTCACCTTTTTCTTTTTGTCCTTGATGACGCCCTTGACTTCGCGTTCACGTACGACCGGATATTCCGCGTCGTATTCCGCCTTCATAATCGCCTTGATGTTCTGGTATTCATCGGAGGACAAGAAATCTTCAGGAATCTTAAAGCGGGGCCAGAATTCATCGCCGATACCGGTCTTGACCGTGTAATTGCATCGTTCTGCAATCTTCACCGTATTTTCGATGGCCCCCGGAATATGTCCGAACATTTCCACCATTTCGGCTTCGCTACGGAAATAGAATTTACCGTTATCTGGGAAATGTTTGTCATCGAAACCATTGAGCGTCTCTTTCAAGGCAATGCAACGCAAAATCTTGTGCGCTTCGGCATCTTCGGGCTTAATGTAATGGACATCGCCTACGGCAACAATTTCGCGACCCAACTCGCCAGCCAGCTTGACATTGTAGTCGTTCAACAACTTTTGCCCTTGAACGCCATTGTTGCACACCGAAATGTACAGATGGTCATGGTCAAAAATCTTGTCGAGGGATTCCATGTATTCACGGGCAACGCTGTTGCGCCCAGCAGCTACATTCTGACCATACTTGCTAAAAAAATCGCCTGCAATCGCAATGATGCCTTCCTTGTGCTTCTCGATGACCGAAAGCGGAACCGAGGGAATTTCTGCCCAGCGGTCACCGTCTTCGTAGCGGTAACTCACAATGCGGAGCAAGTTATAATATCCCGCCTCGTTTTCGACCAGGAGCGTCAATCGCTCAAACGTGATCGGATCTTTCTGGTTCGCGCTCGAGGTATCCACATAAATATGGCAGCCGTAAATCGTCTTTACCGGCGGAAGGCCCTTTTCTTTGCGGGCCTTGTTCAAGTCTTTTCCGCGGGTCTGGATTTCAAGAACGCCGAACATAGCCGCATGGTCGGTAAGCGCTACAGCAGGAGCGTTTTCGTCGCCGGCAGCGGCCAAGATGTCATCAAGACGGGCGGAAGCCTGTAAAACAGAAAATTCGGAATGAACTTGGAGGTGAACAAAAGCCATAACCGCAATTTAGAAAAAAGACCTTTCCTCGGGGTGAGAAAAGGTCTTTTAAGAGGCAACGATCAGACTCGAACTGATGAATAAGGCTTTTGCAGAGCCGCCCCTTACCAACTTGGGTACGTCGCCAAAGTGACACGCAATATAGGTAAAAAACTTTCCCTTTTCAAGGGTAAACCACAGTTTTTTTGCATTTTTTTATCTTTAACGCATGACCAAACAGCCATTCAAGGTCAAACTGGCGTTTTTTTTGGCCAGCCTTTGGATAAAAAGCTTGCGAATCAAGCTCAAGACCCCCGATTCCTTCTCTCCGGGAATTCTCGGAATATGGCACCGAGACCTGCTTGCCGCCACGGCCGCATTCAAAAATTGGGGGGTACACGCCTTTATTTCGGAATCCGGAGACGGAGAAATATTCGCAACGCTCGCTCAACAATTTGGCTACATCGTCACGCGCGGTTCAAGTAGCCACGGAGCAAGCAACATCAGGCATATTCTAGACGCACTCCAGCAAGGACATTTTGCAGGAATGGCACTCGACGGTCCGCGGGGGCCCGCACTCCAGATCAAGCCTGGTTCACTGTGGCTTTCCCAAAAAAGCAACCGCCCCCTATGGATGGTTTCAGCCCGATATGGCGCCCATTTCACCCTAAAAACATGGGATAAATTCATTTTGCCCCTTCCTCTGACATCTATTGACATTGAAATTAAGTATCTTTGTGACTGATAAAAACACTACCATGGTGAATTCATTTTTTCAAGAGGGTTATTAACGTGATTCTAATGCCACCTAAATTTGTCGCCTTTGACCTTGAAACTACAGGCCTCAACAACCAGAAAGACGAAATTATTGAAATCGGCGCCGTTAAATTCACCGTGGAAACCAAGGGCGGCAAGGTCGTTCCCAAGCTGCTCGGCGAACTCGAAACATTCGTGAAGCCGAACATGATGATTCCTGCCGAAGCATCCGCCGTGAACCATATTTACGACAGCGATGTGCAGGACGCCCCCGTCGTCGGTGACGCCATCAAGAAGTTCACCGAATTCTGCGGCCAGAGCACCATCCTCATCGCCCACAACGCAAACTTCGACGCAAGCTTCCTCCGTGTCGCCTACAAGAACAATCCCCAAGTTGTCCCCGGCAACCCCGTCATTGACAGCCTCGCGATTTCCAAGGCCATTCTCCCCGAAGCAAGTTCTCACAAGCTCGGCATTCTCGCCAACATGTTCAAGCGTCGCGACGAAATCGCCATGAAGATCGAAGCCGACAAGATGCACCGCGCCGTTTACGACTGTCTGATGCTGATGGAAGTGTTCGTCGCCCTGTTGCGCCGCCGTTTCAAGGAAAAAGACTGGGAAATGGTCAGCATCATGAAGAATATGGAAAAATACAAGGGCATTCCGCAGTTCATCAACAAATAAGCGGACACCCCTTAAACCAAAAGAAAGAGAACCTAAAAAGTTCTCTTTCTTTTTTTTCAGAAATAGATAATCGAATCAACCTTTCGAAAGGGTCAGCAGCACTGCCCCCGCGAGAATAATGAACGTAGCAAGGAGCAACTTGATTCTCTCCTTCGCCGTCTTGTATTCGCCGAAGACAAGCACTCCCCAGCCGAGGTTCACCAGCAGGTTCAACTGCGTGAGCGGATAACCGACGGCATAACCGAGCGCCCCTTCCGGGTCGATTGCCCAGAAGCAACCGTGCATTCCCGCCATCCACAAGAATCCGGCGATAACACTCACGACACTCGGAGCAAGCGGATACCAATAGAATTTATGACGACGAATCTGGAGAATGCCAATTAAGAGCTGACTTCCGAAAAAGATCCCTATCGAGAACGGACACATGAATTCGACATCGGTCAATTCAAGTCCCGCGGCCGTCGCCAACTTAAAAGGAATCAAGTAAGTACCAAAGGCGAAACCGCCCAGGAACGAGCGCCAGTTCTTGAATATCGAGCCGCCATGCGAAGGCGAAAGCCGGGAAAGTCCGACCATAAAGCAGATAATCGCCGGGATCGAAAGCGCAAACGAAGACTTTTCGTGAAACAGCAAAACACCCGAAAGAAACGAGGCCAAGATGCTCATTCCCATGGAGCGCACGCCGGCACCCGCCAGGTCCGCCTCGGCCTTGACCGCCCAGAAACAGAACGTTCCGCCAATGACCCACCACAAGCCACAGAAAAAACCGACCGGGCTCAAGTTAAACGTTCCCGTGACAAAGGCAACCACGAGCGCACTGATAAGCACGCCCCAAGTCATCATCGAAAGGAATGCCCAGCTCGAAAACTTCGGCCACTTTTTGAGGGGGGTCATGTAAGTGCCGAAAATAAAGATGGCCATCAAAGCGCCAATGTAACTACTTTCCAATGCAGAACCCCGCGAAAATAGATTGTAAAATGTCTTCGGACGAAATTTCGCCCGTGATACTCTGAAGCGCCCTGCGCACCAGCTGCATTTCAAAAGCGAGCAACTCCACCGCAGGATTTTTCTCTAGCAAGTCAAGTACGCGATCAACACCCGCAAGGGCTTCTTCGAGGCAAGACTTTTCTCGTTCACTCGTAATCCAGAGATCTTCGGCGTTTTCGGACTTCTTGAACAAGACTGCGTTCATGTTTTTCTTGAGTTCAGCAAGGCCTTCGCCGGTCTTGGAAGAAACATTAAGATGACTTGTATCAGGAGATTGCTTCGTCGCTTCGCTCCTCGCAATGACATTTGCGGCCAAGTCGCTCTTCGAAACGACTACAAAATCTGGTTTGAGATCCTTCGACTCCGCTTGCGCTTCACTCAGGATGACACCTTCTTTGTTCCCAGCGGAGTTGTTTCCATCCACCACGAGAATCTTCATGTCGGCTTCGTCGAGAATCTCGCGCGACTTTTTCATACTGAGCGCATCGAGTTCGTCGGTCGCCTTCTCCGCAATGCCTGCGGTATCGATCAGGCGGATTTCACCGCCATCCAGGAACAGGCGGACTTCAACAAAGTCGCGCGTCGTGCCCGGTACGTTACTTACAAGCACACGGTCTTCACCGAGGAGCGCATTCACCAGGCTCGACTTGCCCGCATTCGGAGCACCATAAAGAACCGCAAGCGGGAGCCTGCTCAAGTTCGCCTTGCCGCGGAAGCTGTTCAGAATTCCCTTGATCGATTCACGAATATTCTCAAACTTCTGTTTCCAGCCGCTAAAGTCGGGATCCGCTTCTTCTTCGGCAAAGTCCACATCGAGTTCCAATCGAGCCGAGATATCCTTGACCTGCGCCGTTAGCGTCGCGATTTTCTTGGAAAGGGCGCCCGAAAGCAGACGATGGGCATTCTCAAGTTCGGCACGGTTTGCGCTATGGATAACGTCGGCCACCGATTCAGCCTGGGTCAAGTCCATCTTGCCATTTAAGAAAGCACGACGAGTGTATTCACCGGGTTCAGCCAGGCGAACGCCCTCAATGCTACGAATGGCCTGTAACAAGTCGCGGACAATCAGCGGATTTCCGTGCGGGTAAAGTTCCAGGACGTCTTCGCCGGTGTAGGAATTCGGCGCTTCGAAGTAGATGTACAAGAGACTATCGAGCACCTTGCCCGTCTGCGGATCGAGAGCGGTCCCAAGGTTCGCCATTCGAGGCACCAGGTTTTCAGCGGCACGTGCACCGAATAGGCGCCGAACCACGTCACGGACGTGGGTGCCGCTCACGCGAAGCGCGGCAACGGCACTGACGCCCATAGGCGTCATCGGCGCAACAATCGTCAAAGAATCCATAGAATTAAAGATAGCAAAAGCCGAACTTTCGGCAAAAAGCATTTCCTATTTTGCATCACCTATTTTCAATCGGATACGCCTTAAGAATTTCGCGGACCTTGGCACCGACATTCCCGAACTTCTTGCGATACTTCTTGCGAATCACCAATTCATCCGGAAGCATCGCCAGCGCCTGCAGCCAAGCCTTCGCCAGGGCGGCACAGATTGACACCTTCGAAAGCTTCTTTCCATCCCCCGACTGTCCCGGAACCCCGCCCTTCGCCATATTCAGGTAACGCACGACACCCTGAAACGGAAGTTTCAGGACATCAGTCAACGGGAGCAAACGGACGGCAGTCCGCAGGCGGTTTCTCTCCGAATAAAACAGCTTGCGAGGCGAATAGCGCACCGTCGTCATCGAACGTTCATGGTAAACCTTCGCATCGGGGCAGAACACCGTCTTGAACCCCGCCAGGTTATGACGGAAATACCACTCCGTTTCTTCGAAGAACAGGAAGAAACTCGCATCCATCTTGCCCGCAGCAGCGGCTGCCGACTTACGGAAACTCATCACGGCCCCATAGCAGCCAAAGACTTCCTTTTCGCGCACGTCGGCCTCGGCAATATCCAGCCCGCTTGCCTCATTTTTCGCAAACAGATCCGCACCGAACCGCACGCCCACCGCATTCACGACACCGCTCTTTTCCATCACGAGGCTTGCCACGGAGCCCGCCTCCGGATGCCGCTCAAAACAATGCAGCAAGTTTTCGGCCCAGGTCGGGTCAAATTCCAGGTCCATGTTGCAAAGCACCTGGATATCGGAATCCATATTCTCAAGAAGTCCGTTGCAAGCGCCCGCATAACCGAGGTTTTTGCTACTCTCGATAATTTTGCAGTCAAGATTCTTTTTCCTCAACTGCGCAATCGAATCGTCGGTCGAAGCATTGTCAAAGACAAGAACGCGAACAGGAACGCTCTGCGCAAGCAAGCTCCCAACACATTCCGAAAGTTCCAAGCCACCGTTGTAATTTATGATACCGACATCTATCTGCATATTCAACCAAAAGAAAAAGGGACCGAAACGGGTCCCTTCAAATATAGATTAAAGCTTTCGCAATCGGTAAAAATTATAGTCCGTAGAAGCGGATGTAATCGATTTCACCGTTAAAGTAGCGATCGCTCTTCGCCTGCCTCATAGCGTCGTAGCCGATGCCGATGTTGTAACCCAGCTGGGACACATCACCCTTGGCTGCAGCCCACACCGTACGTTCACCGTTCTGGAAAACAATCACGGAGTCAGCAGTGCGTTCCACGCGAATTTCAGTCCATTCGTCAAGCGCAAGTTCCTTACCCCTGAGCACATTCCATTCCGTACCATCAGTTTCGGCATCGCGGAAATGCACCGTCAGCACGCCATCGTCAAGGCGGACAATCCAGCCGTCACCATAGCGTCCAGGAGGTTCGGCAACAATGATATTCTGCATTTCAGAGAATACGGCAGGTTTCACGCGGGTTTCAATCGCAAACGCATTGCGCTTGAACACCTTCGAGAGCTCAACCGGCAAACCGGCTTGACCATCGAGCACAAGCGTCGTATCGACAACAGTCGCATTTCCGACAACGTACTTCGTGGAATTGTTCGCCATGCGGTCAAGTCCCACGAACTTCGGTTCGTTGAATTCCCAAGCGGCAAGCAGCCATTCATTCTTGGGAACCAAGGTGCCTTCGGTAAAGCCCTTGAACACACCAAAGCGGATGTAGTCCATTTCACCAATGAAATAGCGGTCATGGAAACCTTGCTGCATCGCATCGTAACCGATACCCCAGTCGTAGCACATCTGGGTCAAGTCACCCTGGTAGGCCACGGCAACCGTAAGTTCACCATTCTGGAACAGCTTGACGCTGTCGGCATTGCGTTCCAGGCGAATTTCGTTCCATTCACCCAGAACCATTTCCTTGCCCGGATAAATGCTCCAGTCTACATAGCTACTATCGGCATCACGAAGATGAACCGTGAGAACCCCTTCGTCGATACGGAGCTGCCAGCCGTCCACTCCACGTCCAGGAGGCTCGGCCACAATAATATTCTGCATCGTACCGAACTTCGTCGGCTTCACGCGAGCCTCGACCACGAATTCATTGATACGGATATCCGAGTCCAGAGAAACCATCATGCCTGACTTTCCGTCAAAGCTAGCGACACCGTCAGCAGCGCTCACTGCGCCTTCTCCGACAGATGCATTGTGACCGTGGCCCGTTACATCGAGGCCAACGTTTTCAGCATCGTTGAAATCCCATTCAGCGATCCAGTCGGTCACCACGGAATCGTACTGAGCAACAGAAGTATCCAGCGGGATATCCAACGTATCGACCACCTGGACGGAGTCAATCGGAGAATCTTCAATTTCGTTAATCTTTTCTACGCCGATCTGTTCCACACGGCCATTGTTGCAGTAGCACTTGTCGGGATGTCTTGCGTCAAAACCAATCGTGAACAGGCCCTTGATTACGGCGCTCTTTCCGTCATCCTTGAAGGCGTCAATAATCTTTCCGTTCACGATAATTGCGACAACGATACCGGCACGTTCCACGCGGACCGTGTTGAGCGTTTTCAAGTCCAGCGCCTTTTCGGTCTTAAACTTGAGCCATTCCTCGGTCGCATCGTTGCGCCAGGAATAAACAACGGCACCTTCTTCGACCTGAAGAACCCAGGCAGCGGAATCGCCATCGACACCTGCAGAAGCAATCGTGTATGCAGAATCGTCTTCGACCAGCACATCCGCTTCAACGGCGAAGTCATCGTTTTTCAGGGAATCCACGACTACAGATGCCGTATCCGAAGTCGAATCAGAAAGCAGCCAGGATTCCACCACGGAATGCCTATATCGAGCAAGATGCGAGTGCGCATCCGCAACATTCAGGCGTGCAATGTTGTTCACGGTGGACTGTTCTTCGCTCACCGTACCCCATGACGAGGAGTCCGACGGGCTCGTTGAACACCCGGCTAGCATACCGAGTGCAGTCGCTATAGCGAGACATGAAAACTTTTTCATTGTTTCTCCTTTTCCCAAAACAGAATCCATAGTTTGTAAGAATATAATATATTATATTGTAGCCATGCAAGAGTCCACTCGAAAAAAATTGACGAAATTCACTATAAATGTGATTAAATTATTCGTTACTGTCGGTGGCATCGCCTATATTTTTAACAAAATTCCCTTTTTTGATGCCATTTCGAACTGGCAGGAATCTACCCTCCCCTGGCTCCTGTTCATTTTCGCCCTGACCGTCGTCCTGATGGCCATCCAGGCGAACCGTTGGCGCGGACTCCTGCTTGACGAAGGAAAAAAGATCAAATTCCGCACATTTTACGCCTATATCGCTCTCGGCTACTTTTTCAACAACCTGCTCCCTAGCGGTTTCGGCGGAGATGCCGTCAAGACAATCGCGTTCGGCAAGCGTTTCGGCAACACGGCCAATTCCGTCGCCGCCATTGCGATTTCACGCGTCATGGGCCTTATTGCCATGTTCCTGAGCTTTTTTATAGCACTTCCCTTCGTGCTGCTTCAGTACCAGATTCCCAAGGCATACACCATTACAGTTAGTTTGGTCGCAGTCCTTGCGGTTGTCATCATTATCGGCGGGCTCTTTTCGGACAAGATAAACATTCCACACAAACTTGCAAACAAGGTTCCTTTCCTGCTTAAACTGCAACAGGCATTCACCCTATACAGAAGCCATCCCAAGGCGTTCTGGCTATCGGGGTTGGACTCAATCTGGTTGCAGTTGGTGACCATCATCATCCACTACGCCTACTTCAGGGCCGTGGGAGTCGACGTGAACATTGCAGTTATTACGGTGTTCACCACCATCATGGTCACCTTCACCATGCTCCCGATTTCCATCAACGGAATCGGCATCCGCGAGAACGTCCAGGTGAGCCTGTACACAGGACTTCTCGGAATTCCAGCCGACGTGGTACTCGCCTCGACCCTGCTCAGCTACCTGCCGCTCCTTTTCCAGGCGGCACAGGGCGCAGCGGTTTTCGCCACATTAACCAAGAAGAAATAACGCAAAAAAAATGCCCCGGCAAGAACCGGAGCACCACAAATCAAGTAACCTGTTCGAATTACTTTTCGATTTCGTACTGGGCAACAACGTTGCCTTCGTTGTCGAGAGCGCGGACAACGTTTTCGTCACGCTGGAGCGTGAGGTTGGCCTTTTCACCCTTGGCAGTGGTCAGTTCCACAGACATAGAACCGTCGGCGTTCTTCACAGCGGCGATAGAGTTGCCTTCGGCATCCTTTTCGAAGTAGGAGTCGCCAGAAGCGAGCGGGTTGGAACCGGTCCAGAATTCGACAGTGTTGAGCACGAGGCCGTCCACGAGGAACAAGCAGATGCTGTACACCGGGAACCACATCAGGAAGAAGTGGACGATGGAGTTCAGCCACTTGTTACCAAGAGTGCCGTTCCAGTCGTGAAGCTTGTTGAAGCAAGCGTTCTTGCCATAGCAGCCGGAAAGAACGATCATGCCGGCGCAGAGAAGGGTGACAATACCTTTTTTCATTTTTAATACTCCTTAGGGGTTGTTTTTTTGTCTTTTAGACGGCCGAAAATATAACTAAAAAAACAGATTCGTAACAGATTTCCGTCCCTATTTCAAAAAATTTCACTCAAAGGTTTAATTATTTTTACAAATTAAAGATTTTTCCGTAATCGAATATTATATTTTAGTGACGGAATTCACATATTGAAATTATTTTTTATTTTAGGTACGTATACTTTTACAAAAAGTAACGAAATTTGAAAGGAGTGATAATGGGTATTGTTATGAATAAGATGAAGCTTTCTGTATTTGCAGCTCTATTTGCTACGGCAACCGCCATGGCTGCTCCCAAGCCGTTAACCGTCTGGATTATGCCAAACGGGGCCTCTCCTCAAGAGACTCTAGAAAAAAGACTTGAACTATACACCAAAAAGACCGGAATTCCGACCAAAGTGCAGGTGCTGGACTGGGGCGAAGCCTGGAACCGCATCACGCACGCGCTGTCTAACCAGCAGGAAGCACCCGACGTTCTTCAGTTGGGTACCACCTGGATTCCCTACTTTGCCTCCCGTAACGAAATCAAGCCCCTGAACGAACACCTCGGCGACATCCAGCCGGCGCGGTTCGTCCCCGTCAGCTGGAACACGACGCATATCGATGCAGACACCGTTATCTATTCCGTGCCCTGGTTCATCGACATCCGTCCGGTACTCGCCAACAAGAGAATCTTCAAGAAATACGGCATCACTAAAGAATCCGTCAGAAGCTACGAAGGTTTCAGTGACGCCATCCGCAAGATCAACGCCGCCGATGAAATTCTGGAAGACGGAGTCCATGTCCGCGGTTACGCCTTCCCCGGCAAGAACGACTGGAACATTCCCCACAACTTCGCCCCGTGGATCTGGAGCAACGGCGGATCGTTCATCCAGAAGGACAGCACCGGTTGGCACGCCAACATCCTTTCCAAGGAAACGCTACGCGGTATCGCGAGCTACCTGCATTTCGTGATGGACTCGCTGGTCTCGCCAGAAGCCCTGCAGGCAAACACGGCCCAGATCGCCCAGCAGTTCAACAACGGTGAACTTGCCTTTATCATCAGCACCTCCGAAATCGTGATGCAGACCCGCATCCATGGAAATCTGGGCGGTCTTTCCAACGCCCGCATCGGCAGCGACAGCGTCATGGTGCTCCCGATTCCCCAGGGCATCAGCGGCAGCGTTAGCTTTATCGGCGGATCGAACCTCGCCATTCCTTCACAGAATACCCGCAAGGAAGCCCTCGACCTCCTGCTGTTCCTAGTCAACGACGAAAACCTGGACGCCTACACCAAGCAGATTGGCCTGTTGCCGCCCTCCAGAAAGGTCTTGCAGGAATGGGCTAAGGACGAAGAATACAATATTTTGATCAACGCCCTCGAAACGGGACGCACCTATGTTCCGATTCCCGAATGGGGTGATCTGGAACAGCTTTTCGGATCCATGTTCAGCACGATCTGGGAACAGATGGAAATTCCTTCGCTCTACTCCGAAGAAAAGCTGTACGAAATCTTCAAGCAGTATACCACAGAAATCGACAAGAAGCTGAACTATCCTACAACCGGTTTCATGACCCTCGCCGAATTCAAGGAATGCTGGAACCAAGTCAACGCTCCCCTTGAAGAAAAGAGCGATGACTCCTCCAAGGACACCACAACAAGCGTAGCCGAAAGCAACCTGAAAAAAGCTCCGTTCGTGTTCGTGGCTATGCTCGTTCTCGGCTTCCTGTTCGCCTTCTTCCGCAAGAAGAAAAAGTAAGCCATTAAGGTAGCCCATGTCTATCAGTTCGTTCTCTGGTTTTTCACGAAGCATCGTCTTTAAGGTCTTGTTGGTGCTTATATTTTCCATGACCCTCGTGGTCACGGGAAGTATTCTCATATTCAACAGCAAGCAGACAGACTTGATGCTGGACTGGAGCTTCAACAACAACGAAGCCCAGTTGAACCAGATTGCAAACATGTCGAGTCTTGAGATGAAGCAGTTCGGCGAAAGACTGACCTTGCTTGCCAAGACTTCCGAAATCCAGAGCATGGACGCAATGACTGCCGCCAGCTACCTCAAGAGCTTCAATATTTCCTCGCTGTTCATTTCGGGCGAAGTCATTACTCTGTACGACAAGGACGATCATTTCGTATGCGACAATTCCGTAGTCGGTTTATCGAAGGATCCCGAATACCCCATCGACTTTTCGCGCATCACGCCGCACCGTCCCTATATTACGCCTTGGTTCAGGGAAGCCAAGGATGCCCCACCCAAGCGGATCTTCGGCATCACCATTTCGAGCCGTAACGGCGGTGACGGAAGCCTGATGGCAAGTTTCTCGCTCCGCAGGCTCTGGACAAACTTCCCCAACTACACCATCGGCAAGAAAGGCTTCCTAGTCGCTATCAACGGAAACGGAGAAATTCTCTACCACCCCGATCTGAAAAAATGGATGACCGACGTCCACAAGATTACCGAACTCGGACTGGAGGACTTCAACCCGCGTAACTACAAGCTTGACAAAGCGAAGTTCTTCAAGCTGAATGACGGCGAATCCTACCTGTTGAATATCAACTACAATTCCAACTACGACTTCGCCCTCATATCCTTCCAGCCCAAGAGTGAAATCGACGAGCTGATTTCTTCGGCCACGCAGGCAAGCATCACGATCCTGATTGTTTCGATCCTCATCATCCTGATTGTCGCTACATGGATGTTCTACATGCTGGGCGTTCCTCTCAACAAGCTTATCCAGCACATCAAGCAGATTACCCAGGGCAACCTGGACATCCAGGAAATCGATGTCGGAACTCGCTGCGACGAAATCGGACAGCTGGGCAAAGCGTTCAATATAATGCACAGCACCATCAAGCGCCAGATCGGCGAGCTGAATGCCCATAGAGATATTTTGGAACAGGAAGTCCGCGAACGCACCAAGGACCTGGAAGAAGCCAACAAGAAGCTTGACCTGATTTCCAAGACCGACGAGCTGACGGGACTCCCGAACCGCCGCGACATGAACGAGACGATTGCGAACGAAGTCGGACGCGTACAGCGCACCCACAAGCCGTTCTGCTTTATCTTTATCGACATTGACCACTTCAAGAACATCAACGACACCTACGGCCACGCCTGCGGCGACGTTATCCTGAAATCGGTCGCACAGACGATCCGTGGCCTGCTTCGCAAGTACGACGTATTCGCGCGCTACGGTGGCGAAGAATTCCTGACACTTCTCCCCGAGACTGACCTGGAAGGGGCGGCCGTCGTCGCCGAACGTTTCCGCAAGCAGATCGAGAAGATGACCGTCCGCTACGCCGACTTCACCATCAAGATTACGATTACGCTGGGTGTTGCCAAATACGACGACCGCCTGGGCGCCGACCGCAGCATCCAGATGGCAGACAAGGCGCTGTACCAGGGTAAGGAAAGCGGTCGAAATCGCGTCATCGTATGGGAACCGGAATGGGTGACGAACGCCGACTACGAAGCCGCCGCCATCGAGCTTGCCGCCCTGAAAAAGAACGCCGAAGGTTCTAAAACGGAAAACTTCCAGGTGAGCCTGGACTACATCGATGACGAACCGCCCAAGCGAGAAGAACCCAAACAATAGATATTTCACCAGATACAAAAAACACCGCTTATTAAGCGGTGTTTTTTATCGGGATGACTGAATTCGAATCAGCGACCTCTTGAACCCCATTCAAGCGCTCTACCAGGCTGAGCTACATCCCGTTGGGTCATTGGTGGGTCAAAATTAGATAAAAAATGACTTTTTTGCAAGGCTAACGCCCCAAAAAAGCCAAATTTTTACTTCCAATAACCGACAATCAGAACCTCGGGCGTGGCCTTCGGATACTTTTTGCTTTTGAACGAGACAATCTTGCGGATGCTCTTCTGCTTGAGTTCCCAGCCTTCACGGGAAAGGCCGTTGGTCGAAAGAGTCACCTTGAGTCCCGGAACCTTGCCGCCTTCCTTGATCTTGTCAAGCTTGTTGACATTCAGCATCACAGGCTTGGCAGACATCTTGAACTGCTTGGCCGATTCGGGGTCCAGCGTCAAGTCAGGGCGATCCTTCTTGTCAGTCTCCCACACATAGAAAGTCCATTCGCGCTTTTCGCCCTTGGCATAGTAGCCCGCATCAAAGAGCTTTTCACCGAAGAAGAACGGAACTTTCACGATGCCGTCCATATTCGCAGTGTAAGGCTTGCCCGTCGTATCGACCAGCACGACCACAGGGTTGATTTGGCCTTCCATGTCGGCAGTACTCAGGTCGAATTCAATCGTTACGGTTCCCTTGGCAGGAATCTTGTTCGGGAACTTGAAGTTCGACATTCCATTGCCCTGTCCGAACACATTCTCTAGGACAATTTCACTGCCAGTCGTATTCGCACCCTTGAGCACGATATGCTTGACATCGCCCTGGTTCAGGACACCGATCGGGTAATTTTCAGGAACAAAGCGGATAGCCTCATCGGCCATGGCGGCAGTCGAAAAAAAGAAAGCCGCTGCAATAGCAACTGTTTTAAAATTCATAGGTATAATATACAAAATTCCCTTAGACAATCCTACGCAGAAGCTGGCATAATTCCGCATAGCTGAGAACGACATTGTCAGGTTCAAGTGACAGAAGATTCACCGGTTTTCCGAAGCCGCAAAGGAGAGTCACGCAATCGGTGCCCGCGTCACGAGCAGCCAAGATATCAGGTTGGTCATCCCCCACCATGACAGTATCTTCACGGGAGACATGGGCCATTTCGATGATTTTTTGAAGTCCTGCCGGACTAGGCTTACGTTCGGGCGCCGTGTCGCCGCAAAGAACGAATTCGAATCGGTTACGGAGCCCAAAATGCTCAAGAATCTTTTCAGTCGGGCGGAGCGGCTTGTTCGTAAGCAAGGCCACCCGGACCTTACTGCGGTTAAGGAACTCGACAATTCCTGGTACTGGGCGAGTGCGTTCCGTGCAATGCTCCCAATAGAAATCTGAATAAACCTTGTGAACCTTTTCGACAGTCACCCCCGTGCGGGCGATATTTTCAGAGAGTGCGGCCTCCCCCATGCTCCGTTCGATCAGTTTCATGGAACCGTTCCCAATAAAGCTACGGACCTGTTCCTCGGAATGTTCCGGCAAGCCAAAATGGCGGAGCGCATAATTCACCGCCACGGCAAGGTCGCCGAGAGTATTGAACAAAGTTCCGTCTAGGTCGAAAACGACGAGCTTTTTCTTCTTGAGCATAGCGCATGCAAATGTAGAAAAAACACTACATACACAAAACATTTTTTTTCATCACTTTTTTAGAGGCCTGTACCTATAAAAAGCTTAAAAAAATCAGTTTACATGTACAAATTCTGTAATACAGGCGGTTTTGAGAACAAACTTTCAAAGCAGCTATCGCAGGATTTCCATTTCGACAAGGAACCGGTAAAAGCAAAGCGCCGACACGCCCAAGATGAACACCAGCACGATTACGAACTGCACCGGATGCTCCCGGAAACTGTAATCCGCCTTGCCGTAAGAGAACTGCCCACGGACAATCGCACTTATAAAAAGCGCCAAGAAGATTAATGCTAACAGAAGGGACATAGTACTTTATTTAGACTGTAACGAGGGGAAAGTCACCGCATACTCGTAAAACCTGATTGGGAACGTCGCAACAGTCTCGCCAGATTTTACCTTCGGGAATTTCCAGCGGCTTACAGCTCTTTGAATACTTTCATCAAACTCCTCATAACCCGTTGTTGAAGATACAATTTGGATTTTTTCAACCGAACCATTCGCAGCAATAGTCAACTTTAAAATTATTTCACCATTAAACACTCGTTTATAAAAACGATAAGTACGGACAAGATAAGTATTATAACGATGTTGTAAATACCCATCAATCCTTTTACAAATAATCTTTAATATTTTTTCACTATCAAGGGAACTATTCTCCGAAAGGATAATTTCACTTTTAGCCGGAACAATTGCCACCCCCCGTTCCTCTAGCAAGCTTCCTCCAGGAGAACCATAAAGCAAGCCAGCCGATATAACACTATCCATTGTTCCAGGGTCCGCGACGGCCTCCGCCACAAAAACTTTAGCAGAACGTTTTAATTTTAAACTATCCTGCTTGGCAGAACCATCATTCCTTTCGGAATCGTCACAACCGGCCCACAGCACCGCCGCGGCCATCAGGACAATCTTTCCAAGGCATTTGCTAAAAAGTTTAGCCATAATCGTTTTAAGAATACCTATCAAAAAGAATCGTATCAATCTCTGCTACTTTCATTGCCCTTGTCAAATCATGGACAGCTGGGTTCAAAATAAAAAACGCATGAATAAAGTCTTTTTGAATCCACCCTATAATGACCAGAGCCCCTTTTTGAAATAATGCTATAAGAAGAATCACATGGTGTTTCCACAGAATCAATAACAATATATGTATTGTTCAAATCCTTCCCACCTACAACATAATCCAAAGTATCGCCCAAGACAACCACACTCAAAGATATGGTGTCTTTATATCCATTTTGAAACGGAATTTCATAAGAAGGACATTTATCCGAACTACAATTGCTGTAAGAGTGCCTATTAGAAAGAATCGTATCAATAGCCACAACCGATTTTATTTCCAAATATTCTTCAGTATCAGAGCAACCGGCATCACAAGCAACAAACAACGCCGCTGCGGTCATTAGGACAATCAGTCCAGGACATGTGCTAAAAAATCTTGTCATACACTTTACCTTCTTTATGCTTACATTTCATATCCGCGGTAGACCACGTAAATGGTGAAATCGTCCTCACCATCTGGGCCCTGCTTATCCAGATAATTTATCGTATGCCAAGGATGACGAATTTGACGCAAGAGGTCCATGTAGGACATACCCTTGTCTTCTTGTGGGAAAGAGTCCTTCACGGACTCTTTCCATTGAGAAAGCGAATACAGATTTGAAAGTGTTAACCGGCCTTCTGCATGGTCACACTCAATTTTATAGCAAGGTTTTTGAATCACGTAAGCATTCGGTGCACTGATTATACCTCGTTCCACATTATGCGTTGGACATAAGCTAGAATCCACCATCGGATAGAAATGCCCTAATGTATCAAAGCAATAGAATACGGAATCCGTTCGAGTGAATGAATAAAAGAGACAACTTTCATCCTTAGCCACAATAAAAGTCTTCGGTAACTTAGCTTTATCAAATGTGGTATCATGACTATAGGCGGTCAAGGATGTATTGGGAGGAAGGTTAAAGATAAAGGAATCCCCGTGAAGTTCGTACATGTTGACATAGGCAGAAAGGTCTATATCGAAGGATTTTTCCTTGTATTCTCGATCCACCAGAGTAAAACGCAGGTAATCGTCTTCACCGAGAGGAATTTCGGCATGATAACCTAAAACTCTTCCATTAACGAAAACTTCTAAATTCGACGGTTCCTCGTACTTGCTTTTTTGAGGCAAGTGATGAAGCGTTTCGTCGTCACCATACTTGATACTATCGACACAAAAGGTGCTTTGTTCCGAAACATCTTCGTCGGGAAGGTAGGCACAATCAACCGTATAAAGCCACGCCACGCGCAATGAATCATCCGCATGCAACTCGACAGCAAACGATGTCGGACGATGACGGATTTCCGTAGAAGGCAGACACTTATGCGTATCACAATAACTTTCTTCTGGTTCAAAACTTTTAAGACAACCGATTAGTCCCAAACTAAGGCTTAACAATAAAAAACAAATATAACGATTCATAAAATTTCTAGTCCGAGATAAATTTTCGCCATATTTTAAGTAAATTTCCAAAAAAATTATATATTAAAGAATGACCAAGCCAAAAAATAGTAAGACATCAAGCATATTTAAGGGGGCTTTATGAAAAAATTTTTGATTTCGATGTTCATTTTGTCTACGTTAGCTCTTATGGGATGCACAACCTCAAACACTCGCCCCCATATTGATAAAGTGAGCGTATCTGCGTCTGATGCCCCTGAAGTTCATGGACTTAACGCAAATGGGAACCCGCATTCAGCCATGTTGCGAGTCAATGGAAAGATTGGCTATTCTAAACAAAAAGATGAAAATGTTAAACCAAGTGGAAGCTACAAGTTGTGGTACGAAATGGGAGGCGTAGACGTTGCCGGCAAAATGGACGCTTTGTACAAAATAGATCATTTTGTAGTTGGAGGTGGATTTGGCATAGATGACGGAATATTTTACCACTTTACGTCAGGATGGAATTTTTCGCATTTTGAATTGGGAGCCTTTTTAGGCATTTTTAATCAGCTCTATAATGTTCAATATAGCGGAAAAAAATGTGAGGCAACAAAAACAAGAGTCATTTCATTAGATGGTCTTGTTTTAGGGAGTGAAGAATACTGCACCTCATACACTCCGTTTGAAGAAGACAAATATAAATTTGGTTTCGACCCATTTTTGGGAGTGTTTGCGGGAACGTTTATTGATAAATTTTTTGTTAATTACAGCCTGAGTTTCTATACAAGTTACCTTGAAATAGAAAGCAAATCACTGGACATGCCACTTGTAATCTCTCATTACTTTAACTTGGGCTATAGATTCAACAAGAAATTCGATTTTAGCATTGGTACCGTTTTGACTAAAGCGGATTCTAAAAAATCCGAATGGGTATACGGTATAAATGCAGGAATAAGTTATTTTCTTTTATAGTTTCAACAGTAATTTCTTGTTTTCCAACAGGCCGTCGTTATCGAAGCGGACGGTGGGATTCTTGCCGTTTTTGAAGGCTCCTTCGCTTTCGTAGAGGGAAAGAGCTACTGAAACGCCTGGCTGCGTCGCGAGATTTGTCTCGTCTGCCGGAACCGCGCCGCCGAACGAGAACTGCTGCGAAGCGCCATCCTTGAACGTACCCTTGGGAATGCGGATGGTTTTGCCCAACTGCGCGATGGCCGCGCCTGTGCTGTCCACGAATTCTGCCACCAAATACACATCGAAGAAGCAGGGCGCCACGCCGGTGTTCTTGATGGTAATATTCAGCGTGTTCGTCGCAGCCTTGCCTACAGTAGAGCCGGCGGAGTTTTCCGCGGTGGGCGTCACGACGGTCAAAAGTTCCGCCTGCGTCACGGTAAAGTTGTAGCCGATGACCTTGCTCATGGAATCCGCCAGCGCCTTGTTGTCCTTGTAGAAATAGTAACCGCAATCGTTGTCCTGATCCAGAACGTAGTAGGTCAAGTGCGCCGTAGTAATCGCATCCACCCAGCGTTCCGCAGTCCACTTTTGGCTACCTCCGGGAATCAGGTCGTCGTAGGTCAGCATCGTCCTGTAACCGGCGATGTTCTCGGCGATGGTCGGGAGGTTCGCATTGTACGCCCGCAGCAAGGTATCGGGCCTGCCGGGAATGCCGATGAACCCGTCGTCGCGCTTGGTAATGCCGAGGTCAAGCGCATGCGTATAGACATCGCCAAAACCGTTGGAAGGCAGCACCAGCTGGGTCTTCTTGAACACGGACGCATAATAGTCCAGCATATCCTTCAGCACCGAGTCGGCGGGCATCACGCTCCCCAACATGTGCGAGGTGTGCCATTCGCCCCATTCGCCAAAAGTGCGGACATCGATGTATTCGATACGCGGGTCGCCATCGTATTTTTCGGCCAGGGCCTTCGCAAACTCCTTCGCCGCCCAGATGTAGATGGAATCGTCCCAGACGGGAGCATACGCATGGAAATCCATCCCCCGCAAGTCAATCTGGATTTTCTTCGCGCCCATCTCGTAGACAAAGGGCGGAGTCCAGTCGTAATCCTCTTGGGGCGGGAAATCGCTCTTGATAAACGAAGGCGTGTATGGCAGCACGCGCAGGGCGTAAGTCATATTGTGCTCGGCAAGTGCGTTCAAAAGCTTTTCCAGTTCAGTCCAGTCGTAAACGCCCTTAGCCGGATTCAACTTGTTCCACTGCTGGTAACCGGAACCGTAAGATACCAGGTCCCACGCTCTGTTATTCAGGGAACCGTAAGGGCCGTATTCAAATTCCGGGACAAAAGTCCACGCGCCACCGGTCGGCACCGTGAAGCCCTTGTGCGGGTTAGAAAGCGGCCCGTCAAAAGGCTTGAGGGAGTAGGTGATTTTGGTGGTGTCCGAGAATGTCGCAGAACCGGAGTCACCGCTGTTAGAGGATGTCATTCCGGCCCCTGAGCCGGAATCACAGTTTCCACTACTGGACGAGACTTCTGCCGACGAACTTGATTCTTCAGCCCCACTGCTTTCGCCGCCTTCTGGACCGGAACTGCTTCCATCATCGCCACATGCCGCAAGGCTGACGCATGCAAAGAGAGCCACCACTACTATAAATTTTGAATCTTGACACATAGGTAAAAACCCTATTCCGACTGAGTAGTCTTTTTTTCTATCGGATTTTCGTGAAACGTAATCGGGAAAGTCACAACAGTCTCGCCAGATTTTACCTTCGGGAATTTCCAGCGGCTTACAGCTCTTTGAATATCTTCATCAAATTCTTTATATCCCGTAGTCGAAGACACAGTTTGGATATCTTTAACTGTGCCGTCTGCAACAATTATCAATTTGAAAACTATTTCGCCTTCAAAATGTTTATCAGGATTTTTCATTAAATACCTGATACTGTATATATGGCGCAATCCTGGCGTGAAAGAAACCAAGACATTAAAAATAGATTCTTTGTCAAGCGAGCTACCTTCAGCAACAGATATTTTTTCTCTAACCGGAAATTCGGCAAGGCCTCTCGAATTTTGCGGAGTTTTTGCAGACGCATTGGCGACCACCATAGAATCCGCCACATAAACTCCATAAAGAGCAGTTACACCCGTGTCAATCAGTTTGCCGATATTCTTTAGGGAATCCAATCTCCGCTTTTCCTTTTTCTCAAGGAGATTGCCTTCGGGCTTTTCGTCGAAAAATTTCTTCGTGTCCCAGGGATGAATCAATTTGGGATTATCCTGCTTGGCAGAATCACCTCTTTTGTCGGAATCACCGCAACCGGCCCACAGCGCCGCTGCGGCCATCAGAACAAACTCCCCAAGGTATTTGCGTAAGAACTTCACCATAATTTAAGTATATCAAAAAAAGTCAAATTCCCCAATAACTTTTGTTGGAAAAGGTCAATTTTACAGAAAACTCCCTTAAAAAAGTGTATTCAAGCGCACAAAATTGGGTTGAAAAAATGCGCTCGGGGTGTTAGGGGGCGAAGCCACCTAGGAGAGAGGGTGGCGGAAGACTTGCCCTGGCCCCTATCGTTGCACTCCAGGGTGACAGAAGGGCAAGGCTGCAGGCAGGGGGAAACTTCCCCCTTTCGTTATCAACAAAATCCATCCTATTTTTGTAAAAATAAGACACCCCTTGCGTATCTTAAAAGTTTTTATTATATTAGAAAACAGGACTTTTGATTAACGGTGGAGGTTTTGTGAAAATTGAATACAGGAACAAGGAACTAGAGTTGTGCGCGCTAGACGAAGCATACGCCTTACGGCGCATGGGCAAAAAACGGGCGGCGTGCTACAATTTGCGAATAAAGGCAATCAAATATGCCGAGAACTTTGAAATTCTGAAAACTGTGCCCGGAAATTTCCACGAACTCGTAGGTAACCGCAAGGGTCAATGGGCCTGCAGTCTTGACCAGCCATACCGCCTTATAATCAAAGGCGCAGAACCGAACGAATTTGTTATCTGGGCAGAACGGCACAATGCCGAAATTACGGAAATCGTAGATTATCATTAGCAGAGGTAAACATGCAGAAGAATAAGGAAGCTATCGTTTGGGGAATTACCCCGCCGGGTGCGTTTCTTGAAGAAAAACTTCAGGAAATGGGCCTCGATGTCAATGATTTTGCAGCGCGTATCGGCTACACGCCTAAAACAGTGAACGAAATTCTGAAAGGCAAGTGCAGCATAACTATCGAAGTCGCACATTCCCTGGATTACGCCACCGGAATCCCGGTCAGTTTTTGGCTTAACGCCCAAAAAGGGTACGAAGAAGAACTTATGAGACTTCAGGTCAAAGAAGCCGTCAAGAACCAGACCATTTGGCGCAAGTTCTTCCCTATCGGTGAACTCAATCCGCGCACATGGATCAAAGACTTCAACAACAAGGAAGACGGCGTATCGCCCATCCTCAAGTTCTTCGGGGTGGCAAGCCCCAAGGCGTGGGAAAATTACTACTACAAGAACCGCCTGAAGGTGGCCTTCCGCATTTCGCTGGCCGAAACCGAAGACCCGTATGCAGCCTCCGTGTGGATGCGCCGCGGCGAAATCCTCGCCGACGAAATCAAGATGGAAAAGCAGAACGACAAGAAAGTGCGTTCCGCCATCAAGAAGGCGATGCCGCAATTCGTGGAACTGGCCAAAAACGACGTTGCCGCGTGGGAAGATTTACGCCGCAAGAAGGCCCTGCCCAAGCCGAAGGTGGGCGAAGATTTTATTGACGACGGCATGCACAAGTTGCAGGAACTGGGTGCAAAACTCGGTATCAAGGTGCTCTACGCGCAGAACTTCAAGACCGCCCCCATTCACGGCATGGCCCGCTGGTACAAGGACATCCCCGTCATCCAGCTGCACGACCGTTTCAAGGACCGCAACGCGTTCTGGTTCACGTTCTTCCACGAGCTCGGCCACATCGTGCTCCACGGCAAGAAGGACATCTTCATCAAGAACGTCTATTACGGCAACAAGAACCAGCAGAAGGACGACGAGGCAAACGCATTCGCGCAAAAATACATGACGCAGGCAGGGCT
>JAGAHT010000013.1:0-7592 GCA_017626945.1 Fibrobacter sp. | reverse complement strand
CCGTACACCTTTTCGGCGTAGGTCACGGTGGCGCCGAGGTATTCGCGGTTCATCTTGGCGATGTAATCCACGGTGATACCCTTCGGGCAGGCGGCCTGGCATTCGTAAAGGTTCGTGCAAGTTGCGCAATCCTCCTTGTCCATCTGGGCGACCATGGCGAGCACACGCTTCTTCGCCTCGACCCTATGACGACCGTTCGCGCTAGACGCATAAAAAAAGATCAAATTAGCGCTCACTCTCGCCAACACGACTCGTCAATACGAGTCGCTTTTGGCTCACAGCCTGCGGCAAGAAGCTGAGGTGAGAGACCTTGGCGGACACGAAGAGCATAGCAGATGCGTTCTTACAGGCGGCCACGCAAGCACCGCAACCAATGCAAGCGGCAGCGTCGAATGCGCGGTCGGCATCAGCCTTCGGAACCGGAATCGTGGATGCTTCAGGAGCAGCACCGGTGTTGACGGAAACAAAGCCGCCAGCCTGGATGATGCGGTCGAATGCGGTACGGTCCACAGCGCAGTCACGGATAACCGGGAATGCGGCAGCGCGCCACGGTTCGATCACGATGGTGTCGCCATCCTTGAACTTCCTTTTTCCCCTTCCTTGCCCTGCTTCCCACACAACCCAAATCTTCAAAGTCAAATTCAGTCCGCCGCCGCTAACGCGGCATTTTCTTTTGGGCGTTCCCCACTTCGTGGGTCGGGCTATATTTTAGGGGCGGTTGCCGACGCTTTGCTTGCCACCCGCCGCCTAAAACCAAGCCCCGCTATGCGGGTCTTGTCCCCAAGGGGTCACTATCCCTAACGCGAATGCTACTCGCCTGCAGAAATAACCAAGACCGCATCCCCTATATATTCAGTAGCATTTCCAAATTCTTTAACTTGAAATGTTAATTTCATAGTCTGTTTCAAATTAAACTCGTAATCCATTTTCCCACCTCCAACATAAAAGCAAGTCATTCCATCTGCTTTATACATAGAAGGTTGAACTAAATTTATCGTTCTTTTGACAACTACAGAATCTTTTGTTTCTAGTATCGTATTAACTTTAGTATGTGAATATTTAGCGTAAGCAGTAGAATAATCTTCTATCAAACATAAAGCTAATTCATATGGTCCCCAATATCCCTTGGGATTCCATTCGCCTTTATCTATGTTTAGATAAGGTTCTTTTTCTAAAAAGATTTTATTTGTCGCTAACCCGCTATCAATTTCAAAGGTTTGCCTACTGCCATCAAGTTTTACTGAGAAACTAGCAACAGTCTCCCTATTACAACTGCATAGCAGAATGCATAAAATCAAAAAAAAGAATCTCATTTATGAGCCCAATTTCCAGCTTTTATCGTTAATCGAGGATTATACGCCATGTCTAAAAGTTCATTCGGATCGTCTATTGACAATTCAAGAATCATTTTCTGAGAAATATCGAAATTTTTGGGAAAAGTTTGATACTTTATATAACAAGCGCAAAAATCACTTTCAATAGGATCTGTTGTAGGCCGACCAACATAAGAAAGCAACAAGGAATCACTCGCATACAATTTCAAATCTACCGTTACATAATCCAGATTTATTTTTTTATCTGGAAAATAAGGAAAGCCATCTGAACATATCGAAAAAAGGTAATATCCATTATTGTTTTCATCTATTGAGTGTTGCCGAGATGTTTGCAATCCGTTTTCCAAAACAAATTTCTGGGGGGCTTTTATTTCTAGGTTCATTGGGAGCGATGCAATAGTTTCATTCATCGCACAACTTGTAAAAAAAATTAAAAATACGCAACAACAGATGTAATTAGACATACCCAAAAGCATTTTAAAATCCACTCCGTAATTTTTTAACCGTCAAGTTTCAGAACAAGCGATGAATAAAATTTGTAAGATTTTCGAAAGCATGAGGTAAATATATAAAAACGCGAACATTTTTCGCTAAAAGCGGGGCGTTGCGGGCTGGCGTCTGAAGCCCGCAGTGGGGGTGCGCGGAAGACCCAAAGGGACTGAAGCGAGGGGGAAGCCTCCCCCCACCATACGCAAAAAGGGCCGCATCGCTGCGGTTCCTTTTATGTGAAACATTTTATCTAAAAATACAACATTTTGTTTCACACAACCGCACAAATAACGCAAACTTTAGTTAGACAACCTTGAAAATCTTGTGTACAAGTGCAAGATTGACTTGTTTTTCCATCCAGAATATTGTATATTAATACAGGAGTATTATAATCAACTTCAAACGCATTTGCAGATTTCAGCAAAGCAAAGGAGCCATTATGCCAAGTACACTATTGCAAGTCAAGGTGGATGAAAAGACTCGTTCTGCTGCAGGGAGCATATACGAAAAACTCGGCATCGACTTGCCGACAGCTGTCCGCATGTTCCTTGCCAGGACCATTCTAGAAAACGGCATACCCTTCAGCATGAAGCTCCGTCCAGACGCTCCCGCCGACGTTCTCGAAGCCATGAAACAAGCTTCACAGTCTGCCGCCGACGCAGGAGTTGCAGATATGTCCCTTGATGAAATCAACGACGAAATCGCACAGGTCCGAGCCGACAAATGAAATGCTACGCAGTCATTGACACGAACGTGTTGGTCTCCGCATTGCTAAAATGGGATTCCATCCCAGGGCAGGTCGTACAACAAACCTACGCCCACGAGATTATTCCCGTTTTCAACGATTCTATCTTACAAGAATACGAAGAAGTGCTCTCCCGTGAGAAATTTCATTTTCCAAAAGAAACTGTCGAATTTTTGCTTTCACGCCTAAAGACAATCGGCGAAAACATGACAACCGTAGAATCGCTTGTTGGCAATTTTCCAGACCCCAAAGACGTCGTATTTTTTGAAGTCACAATGGAAAAGAACAAAACCGATGACGCATTTCTTGTCACGGGAAACCTGAAACATTTTCCAAAGCACCCCAAAGTCGTCACTCCAGCAGAAATGCTGCGTATTTTGGACAACATGTAATTCTTTTATTTATACGCAAAAAAGGCCGCATCGCTGCGGTCCCTTTTTTGCTAAAGGCGATCCCGGAACAAGTCCGGGATGACATTTAAGGATTAATCCTTTCCGTACACCTTTTCGGCGTAGGTCACAGTGGCGCCGAGGTATTCGCGGTTCATCTTGGCGATGTAATCCACGGTGATACCCTTCGGGCACGCAGCCTGGCATTCGTAAAGGTTCGTGCAAGTTGCGCAATCCTCCTTGTCCATCTGGGCGACCATGGCGAGCACGCGCTTCTTGGCTTCGCCAGCCCCAAATATCTTTGAGCGTTCCCCACACTATCGTGTGGGTCGGGCTATATTGCAACGCCACCCGTGCGCACCTACTCCCCAAAGGGGATAACAGCGACTAAGAACTAAAGTTCTAAGTCTTGTATAGGTACGCCCGCACGGCTCTTGCAACGAAGCCTTGCTTCCTAGAGAAAGTCAAATAAAAAATGCCCGCAAGTCTTCGCCCTACGGGTCACCATCCCTAACGCAGATGCAAATGTAACACAGCTATTTCAAATTCTCAACGAACGAATTCAAAAGAGCTTCGCTGATATGTCTTTTGGACAACCGAAGGATTTCGGCGCAAGCCAAGGCTTCCTCTTTATTCAGCAAACCGTTCTCATTGGCAGCAATCAAGATGCCTATCGTTCCGGTAATACGGAGTTTCATCGTCGTGGCGACGTGCCTTGCACGAACTTCATCCACAATCAAAAGGTCACTCTTGTTTTCGTCGGAATAAACGATAGCTTCACTTTCTCCAAGATCCAAGCCTGTTACTCGCATCAACATGCCAACGGCTTGGCTATTGCCAACAGACACTTTTTTGAAAAACTCACAGGATTTCACCTGTTCAGCTTCGTCCCAAAATTCCTGATTTGAAGTTAATTCTTCATAAACAGCCTCTGGAAGAAGGACTTCGCCAAACAATTTTCCAAGAATGTCAAGACGATTAATTTTAAGGAAAGAAATTATCGGAGTTGCATCAGATACGACAATCATCCTTACCTCTTGGAAAGGAGTTCCATAACGTTGGCAGCATCCTGCTCGGCTTCTTCCCAACTCTGATCGATATAGGGAATACCTTCGCTCCCATAAAGTTCAATTAGTTCCCATTTGGAGATACCCAAAATTTCGGCAGCACGACCATGGGAAATGGTCTCGTTCTTGATAAATGGATACAACAGCAACGCATTGCGGCGGAGTTCGTCGCTCTTGTTATCGCATACCATGAGGTCTGCAATATCTTCTGGAATGTCCATTGTTACTGTCGCCATGGGAATCCTCCACCCTCAATATATAATTTTATCAAGAAAAAGGCAACCCCGCCAGTTTAAGCAACGCCGTTAGATGCAGTTCCTTGAGAATTTCTTCTGCAGAGTAACACTTGGCGGACACTACAGCTTGTTGTTCCGCCTCGTGCAACTTGGCATAAATTTCTTCTTCAGATTGGTGTTGGGCATCTGTTTGCATACGTTTGCGGCAACTAAAAAATTTTCATAATTAGTCTCATTCCTTTACGCATCTAACAGCCTGCCAAAAACTTGTATTGCCAACTTCTGCAATTCGTTCAATACTCAATGATCTCATAAGAATCGAATTTTTCATAGTAGTTGACGAATACACCGCTCCCATATGAAGACGATCACAATCCGTTATATTTAGACAAAAACCAGATGGAAGAGCAGCAAATCCACAATCATTAGAACCAACGCCCCTATTTTCATTCCATAGACCATTGATTTTGAGTTGAGATGCGGCCTCTTCTTTATCACTGCTCATATTATTCAAAAGTTTATTAAAATCTTCCTCACTTGGCATACGCCATCCTTTGGGGCAAATCGCAGGAATTATGTCAACATCAAAAGTTTCATTTTGATTTCCATTTAAACGCAAGGAATACAACCTACCATAAATTTCACAATTTTCAGGATTGTTGTCATAGCACATGCTATACTCTACATTATAATTCAAATTTTTAGCCATCCAAACCTGGTCTCCAATGGTAGTATACTCATACACCTGACCATCACGAGCATCTACAAAAGTTCCTCGATTGGGTTCACCGTATAAATTTGTACCGGTATCTGGGCATACTTCGCCAGCACTCCATTTATCTTCCGCATCCGTCGTGCAGGCGTTCAACACAAACTGAAAGACAATCACAATTAGTAGTATATTTCTTTTCACTTTATCAACCTTAATTAAAAATTCATTCTCGCAAAATATAGTTTTTCATTCATACTTTGATATATCTTCTGAGATTCACCTCCCCCACCATAAAAAAGAGAACTGCCGTTAAGCAGTCCTCTTTTTAATGCTTTAGATTGCTTCGTCGCCTTACGGCTCCTCGCAATGACGTGTTAATCAGCGACGTTCACCCCTCAAAGGGAGCGGAGCGACCGACCTCACACCTCATACCTATTAGTCGTTCGCCAGGTTGCTACGCAACTTGCCGCAAGACTCGCGGCGCCTCGGTCATGAGCAAGCTAGCTTGCTCGCGACGCTCGGCTTGCTAGTCCTTTCCGTACACCTTTTCGGCGTAGGTCACGGTGGCGCCGAGGTATTCGCGGTTCATCTTGGCGATGTAATCCACGGTGATACCCTTCGGGCATGCGGCCTGGCATTCGTAAAGGTTCGTGCAGTTGCCGAAGCCTTCCTTGTCCATCTGGGCAACCATGGCCAAGACGCGCTTCTTCGCCTCGACCTTGCCCTGCGGCAAGAAGCTGAGGTGAGAAACCTTCGCGGATACGAACAACATTGCGGATGCGTTCTTACAGGCGGCCACGCAGGCACCGCAACCGATACAGGCGGCAGCGTCGAAGGCGCGGTCGGCATCAGCCTTGGGAACCGGGATAGTGGAAGCTTCAGGAGCGGCACCGGTGTTGACGGAAACGAAGCCGCCAGCCTGGATGATGCGGTCGAATGCGGTACGGTCCACGGCGCAGTCACGGATAACCGGGAATGCGGCGGCGCGCCACGGTTCGATCACGATGGTGTCGCCATCCTTGAACTTGCGCATGTGAAGCTGGCAAGTGGTGGTCGCATGGTCAGGGCCGTGCGGCATACCGTTGATGACGAGAGAGCACATGCCACAGATACCTTCGCGGCAGTCGTGGTCGAAAGCGAAGCCTTCCTTGCCCTGCTTCATCTGTTCTTCGTTCACGATGTCGAGCATTTCCAAGAAGGACATGTCCGGAGAAACATCGTTGATCTTGACAGTTTCGAACTGTCCCTTGGTCTTGGCATCCTTCTGACGCCAAATCTTCAAAGTCAAATTCAGTCCGCTCATTATTTGTAGCTCCTAGTAGCGAGGTGGACGTTATCAAAGGTAAGAGGTTCCTTGGAAAGTTCCGGTGCGACACCGTCGCCCTTGTATTCCCAGGCACCCACGTAGCAGAAGTTTTCGTCGTCGCGCTTGGCTTCGCCTTCCGGAGTCTGGCTTTCTTCGCGGAAGTGGCCGCCGCAAGATTCCTTGCGGTGCAGGGCGTCGAGAGTGAGGACTTCGGCGAATTCGAGGAAGTCAGCCACGCGGCCGGCGCGTTCGAGGTTCTGGTTGAAGGAACCTTCGGAGCCGAGCACGTTGACGTTTTCCCAGAATTCGGCACGGAGGGCCGGAATCTTCTCGAGGGCGGTCTTGAGGCCGGCTTCGTTACGGGCCATGCCCACGTATTCCCACATGATGTTACCGAGTTCACGATGGATATCGTTAACAGTGCGGTGACCCTTGATGGAGAGGAGCTTGTGGATGCGTTCTTCGGTCTGCTTCTTGCAGCCTTCGAACGCGGCATCGGATTCGGAAACCTTCTCGAGCTTGGTGCCCGCGAAGTAGCCGCCGATGGTGAACGGAATGACGAAGTAACCGTCGGAGAGGCCCTGCATAAGAGCAGATGCGCCGAGGCGGTTTGCACCGTGGTCGGAGAAGTTGGCTTCACCGAGAACGAAGCAGCCCGGAATCGTGGACATCAGATCGTAGTCCACCCAGAGGCCGCCCATGGTGTAGTGGATGGCCGGGAAGATACGCATCGGGACCTTGTACGGGTCTTCGTCGGTAATCTTTTCGTACATCTGGAAGAGGTTGCCGTACTTGGCAGACACGCCTGCAACGCCCATGCGCTGGATAGCGTCGGCGAAGTCGAGGTACACGGCCTGCTTGGTGTTACCCACGCCGAGACCTGCGTCGCAGACCTGCTTGGCGTTACGGGATGCCACGTCACGGGGCACCAGGTTACCGAAGCTCGGGTACTTTTCTTCGAGGTAGTAGTAACGTTCTTCTTCCGGGATCTGGTCCGGAGAACGGGTATCGCCCGCCTTGCGCGGAACCCAGATACGGCCGTCGTTACGGAGAGATTCGCTCATCAAGGTGAGCTTGGACTGCAAGTCGCCATGGCGAGGAATGCAAGTCGGGTGAATCTGCGTGTAGCAGGGGTTTGCGAACAGAGCGCCGCGCTTGTAGGCACGGAAAGCGGCCGTCACGTTAGAACCCTGGGCGTTAGTAGAAAGGTAGTAGACGTTACCGTAACCGCCGGTGCAAAGGCAGACAGCGTCACCCACGTGGCTTTCGAGTTCGCCAGTGATGAGGTTACGGACGATGATACCGCGGGCCTTG
>JAGAHT010000012.1:0-13035 GCA_017626945.1 Fibrobacter sp. | reverse complement strand
GCGTTCCGGCTGCAGGTTCGGGGGGAGGTGTTCCCACTTCGGGCCACCCACGGAACCGAAAAGAATACAGTCAGAAGCTTCGCCCAGCTTGAGGGTGCTTTCCGGCAGCGGAGAACCGCTTTCGTCGTAGGCGGCACCACCCACGTTCGCCCATTCGGCGTTCACGTCGAAGCCGAACTTCTTGGAAACCACGTCCAGCACGCGGACAGCTTCTTTCATGACTTCAGGGCCGATACCGTCGCCCGGAAGCACTGCAATCTTGTAATTCTTGCTCATTGTTAATCCTTGTTAAAATTTGAACGGCGTAAAAATAGTAATTTTAGTGGTTGGTAAGTAGTAGCAGGTGATTAGGAAATGCTGGATTTGGAGCGAAAAGTCAGACTGATGGAACCAGGATTCCCAATATGGGTGAATCTGGTCTTCGTTGTGACGATGATTCTATTGACAGGTTGCAGCCAAAAACCAAAGTGTACTCCTGCCGGGTGGTGTCCTGAAGGGATTCGCCCAGGTATAGAAAAAGAGTCTTTTATTTATAGCGTTGACAAAGTCTCCAAGGAAATAGAAAACCATCATACCGTTAGAGAAGCTGTCGATACTGTACCAAGAAAAGCGATCTTATACAGTGTGTGCAGTACAAATGAAGATACCGTCTTGTATCCTTGTTCATTAGCCCCCGCTTCGCTTGCCCGGATTTTAGAAAAAATGAATTACAAGGATACATTGAAGGCCTTGAAAATAAGGGTGAACAATCTTGTTTATTCTTCCAGAAGATTTGTTTACGAGGGTTATGTTGTTCCCTCTTTTTCGCCTCTGTATTCTGACGATGACCGTTCCTACGAATCAATTTGTTCTTCTTCGGATGGTAAAGACTGCGATTTTCTATATGCAAATATTTCTGTTTATAAAAAAATGTATCCTGACCGGGATTGGGTACAACAAAGAGGATTCATCCCAATTGAAATGTCTGCACTTGCTGATCCCGTGCCTATTGATTCGTTAATAAATACATCGCTAGAATCTAAGTTTGTTCATTCCATACAAAAAGAGGGAAAGACTAGTATTCCTTTTGAAATGTGCTATAAAGATGGATTGGCAACACCTTGCGATGTCGATTCCGAAATCGTCGATTCTATAAAGAAAATTGTAGAACGACAGGGGGATACCTTGTTGGCGTATACCTACCAACCATATAGTCAGACTGTTATGGGATTTTTTTGGGGGGCTGTATCTAATCAGCACCGATGCTTTTCAAGTGATGGAACGAAGTGCGATGAATTGTACGCCTTGGTCAGTTGGAGTAGCAAAAAGAGAGAACCGGGAACAAGTGCGGAAGGAACTTATCATTTCTTTCTAGATGACTTTTTTTATGAAGAATATCATGAAATAGTAAGTGACGTGAATATGCATGACAGATTGTCCATCTATAGGAAAGATGGAACATTTGTGAGAAACTTGCCTTGATTTTGTCAACTACCATTCACAAAAAAAGGAGCCGTTAGGCTCCTTTTCAATTTATTGATGGGACGATTCTGATTGTTGTCTTAATCGTCGTTTTCGTTGCCCGAGGGCTTTCTGCAATTGGTCGTTGCCCAGTTGGTCTGCTTGAAACATGTTCTTCTGGTGTAACAACATCCCTCGGCGTTGTTAGTTGTTATTTCGCAATTGCAAGCGATTCCGTCTCCATTGGGTTCTTCACCATCAACAGCGTCAACAAGGTCTCCGTTGGAGCAGACAACCATGAATCCCCCAGTGTGATAAGCCTTGTTAATGCAGGTCTGCAGGGTGTTGTGGCATTTGCCGAAGTAGGTTCCCAAGGCGTTGCACGATACGCGGCGCGTTTCGTTTGTAAGGTCAAACTCGAAAGGCCCCACTCGGTCATTAACGTCAGTGTGGGTATAGTCTTTCCAGTTGTATCCTGTAACGGTCTTCACGGCCATTTTTTCTTCGGGAATCAGGGCCTTCCATTTATTTTTCGTTTCAAAATCCCTGAACGGAGGGTAGGCGGGGTCTTCGTCCTTGAGAATTTGTCTGCAACGTTCCTCGTTGTAGCAGGGATTCGGATTGGAGGGGGCCCCCACCATTGGCTCACCCCAGCATGGATCACAATCAGAACATTGGTTTATGTCGCACTCGTTTTCCATCTTCTGTGGATCGGTGCCTTCTCTACAAGCGACGGGACATTTGTAATAATCCTTGTCGAGCGGGTCGAACTTGTTATGGAGCCGTTCCCATTGTCCGTCGACGCACCTGTACATGACGGCATTGTTGTTGATGTCGTTGTCGCACCTCAGTTCGCCGTTAAGGCATTCGCCGCAGATGGCCTTGTCGGTACGGCACGACTTGTTGCCGCATATGGAAACGGTCTTCTTGGCTTCGCCGGCGACGCACTCGTAGACGGTTCCCTTTCCGGCTTCATCGTTGGTGCATGTGTGTTCGTAGTTCGTGCACTCGCCGCAACCGTTGTCGCGCGGGTCGCAGGAATTTTCACCGCAACTTTCGGTCACCTTCTTGCCTTTTTCGCAGCGGGTAACCGTCGCCTTGAAGTTCTTGTCCTCGGTACAGGTCTGCACGTCGTCGAGGCATTCGCCGCAGTCCGTTCCTTCTTCGTTACAAGAGACCGTGCCGCAGGAGCGGTTCACGACAATGCCCTTCACGCATTCCTTGACAATACCGACGCCTAAAAGGCTGTTAGAACAGGTGTTCTTGTAGCTGTCGTCACACTCGATTTCAACAGCGTCCTTGTTCGCGCATTCCTTGCTCTTGGTGTTGCAGAGAACGCCTTCGTCGCAAGCGGTTTCCTTGCAGACGCAAGCCCCGTCTTTTGCGGTACCGCCCGAAGCCTTGCACAAGTCGGCGAATGTTGTTGCGGTCGAGGAGAAACTCGCCTTGGAATCCGAAGAGTCGGTTATGTCGGTTGGTTTGCTCTGGTTGCCGCAGACGCCCGTAATGGTGTTACAGACTGCGCCAACATCGCAAAGCTCGTTTTTACAGACGCAGGCTCCGTCTTTCGTGGTGCCACCGGATGCGTCACACAGTTTGGTGAACTTGTCGAGTTCTTCCTTTGTCATGGACGAAGAACTTGCGTTGCTGCTTGACGAGATTGAGGAACTTGAAGATTCCTCTCTGGCGACGGGAATCCAATTGGTTTCATCACAGTAATATTGGGCGTCTTCTTTCTTTGCGTAGACGGTATCGCCCTGATTTTCTTCGCCGCAAATACCGAGCTCGTAAATCGAATTTACTTCCGTAATCACCTTGCGGCTAGATGAATCGTCATCTCCACAGGCCACAAAGAAAGCGGCGACAGTCAGCGCAGGAAACAAAAGAAGTGAAATTTTTTTCATTTTTGCCTCAAATTTTATCTTTTGTTCTAAATATACCTAGATTACAAAAGAGTGTCAAAGGCTATATTACTACATTTGCTTTTGTGAACCAGAATCCCTTTGAACTTGTAAAGACAAGCGACCGTGGCAAGGCCCGCCGCGGACGAATCCGCACGGCCCACGGCATCGTTGAAACGCCGATTTTTATGCCGGTGGGCACTCTTGCAAGCGTGAAGGGACTTTCGTCGCGGGACCTGCGCGAAATGCAGGCGCAGATCATTCTCGCGAACACCTACCACCTGTACCTGCGACCGGGCTCCAAGCTGATTGCCGAAGCGGGCGGCGTGCAGAAGTTCATGGGCTGGAACGGCCCCATGCTTACGGACAGCGGCGGATTCCAGGTCTGGAGCCTCAAGGATTTTCGCCACATTACCGAAGATGGAGTGGAATTTAAGAGTCTGCTGGACGGCAGCCGCCACAAGTTTACGCCCGAATCCGTGATGCAGGCCCAGCGCGAAATCGGTGCCGACATCATCATGGCCTTCGACGAATGTACGCCTTACCCGAGCACCGTCGAAGAGGCCTCGCACTCGCTGGACCTGACGCTCAAATGGACCCGCCGCGCCATGGACTGGCTCAGCGAAAATCCGCCGCTCCACGGATACCCGCAATTTTTTTTCGGGATTGTGCAGGGCGGCATGCACAAGGAACTCCGCAAAAAGTCCATCGACGCGCTTAAGGAACTTGGCCCCGACGGTTATGCGATGGGCGGGCTCTCTGTTGGTGAACCCGTAGAAACTATGTACGAAATTGCGGATTTCTGTACAAACTATTTGCCAGAGGACCGCGCCCGCTACGTGATGGGGGTGGGCACGCCGTGGAATTTGCTTTCGCTTATCAAGCGCGGGGTCGACATGTTCGACTGTATTTTGCCCGCGAAAAACGCCCAAGACGGCCTCGTTTACACTAGCAGGGGAGTGCTCCGTTACAAGAACGCCAAGTTCGCGCACCAGCACGATGCACCGCTGGACCCGGAATGCGACTGCTACTGCTGCCGCAACTACAGCCGTTCCTACCTGCGCCACCTATTCAAAGCCAAGGAACCCCTCGGCTGGACGCTTTCCACCATCCACAACCTGCATTTTTATCTGCACCTGATACAGCTGGCCCGCGACCACATCGAGGTCGGCGATTTCGAGGACTGGTCTGCCGAAATTATTCCGCAACTCCAGCGCGACGCAGAATAAAAGTTACTGTTTACGGTTGTATTCGCAAGGCGTAAAAAAATTATTCCTTGCGACAAGAAAAATTGTATTTTCTGAAAGATGATAAACTTTAAGAGTCCAGAAATTTCTGATTGGGCTTCGGCGACAAAGGCCGTGGCCGATTCGGGCTATACCGGCAGTGACGCAAGCTTCGCGAATATCTATCTACTGCGCCAAAAGTACGGAACGCAAATCGCTTTGCAAGAGGGGTTCCTTTTCCGCTATTACAATGGGCAAGGGAGCCGCCGGGGCTATGCTTTCCCGCTAGGAGAGGGCGATGCGGGGGCGGCGCTCGCACTTATTGTCGAAGATGCCCGCCAATCGGGCCGTCCGCTGGAATTTTGCCTTGTAGACGAGCCTCGGGCACAGATTTTGCGGGAATATTTCAACACGAATCGCGTCGTTGAAACGGATGGAACTTCTGGCAAGGAATGCGCCGAGCCTCTACTCCGTTTCGAAGAAAACCGTGGCGACAGCGACTACATCTATTCTGCCGAAAGTCTTGCCACTTTGGCTGGAAACCAGTACAAGAAAAAGCGCAACCACGTTTCCCGATTTAACAGGACTTATTCGAACTACGAAATTCGCCCGCTTACGCTGGAGAATTTTGCAGATGCGCTCACAGTCGAAAAGAGCTGGCTCAATATCGAAACCTTGGGCGAATCCAGCGATACCGACTGCGAATGCACCTGTGAATGTCGCGAAGCCGCCTGGGCGGAACGCTCCGAAGATGAGAAATCCAGACTCTCGGAATACTGCGCCATCCGCGAGGCGATTGAACACTTCGACGAACTCGGTATGAAAGGGGCGGTCTTGTATGTCGAAGGCAAGCCCGTCGGCATGACGATGGCGTCAGAAATTTTGCCCGGCGTCTGGGACACGCATTTTGAAAAGGTCATCGACGAACATGCCGAAAATGGCGGCTATGCGATTATAAACAAACTATTCGCCGAAAAACTCTGGGCTACGGGAGCTCATTTGATCAACCGCGAAGAAGATATCGGCATCGAAGGACTCCGCAAGGCAAAACTCTCGTACTACCCGCAAACTATATTAGACAAAACGCACGTTCGAGTGGGGGCGTGATGCTTTCCTCCATCCTCTCCAAAAGTCAATGCGCCGCCTGCAAATTCTGCTGCTCTTTCCGCAGGCAGAGCCTTTGGGAAACGCCGCTGTTCCCGCCCGAAGTCGTTGAAAAACTCAGCAAGCCTAACGAATACGGTGTGGTGGGGGAGTTCCGCGACGGTCAAATTGTTCTTGGCGGATACAAAACCGCCGACCCCGAAGAAGAAGTGCCCTGCACCTTCCTCGACCCGCACAAAGGCTGCATCCTGAAGCCCGAAGACAAGCCCTTCGACTGCTCCATTTGGCCGCTCCGTATTATGCGTAAAGACGGCGAACTCGTCATCGCCCTCACGCCCACCTGCCCGAGCGTCGGCGCTGTTCCAAGTCAGGCTCTCGTCAATCTCGTAAAAAACGGTCTCGGCGATAAAATTTTTGAATACGCCAAGACGCATCCGGAAATCATCAAGGAATACCGCGAAGGTTTCCCGATAATTTAATCCGATTGCGTTTTCACGCCTTTAATGCGAACCTAGTGACAAAGCAATCTTCTTGCATTTGGCGATTTCTTTGGGCGTTAGGCCATTTCGCTTATGGGTTCCGCTTTTTTGAATCACGCCTGCAATCTTGAATCCACTCCAGCAGAGGATTTCCTTGAGCGCGCGTACAGTCCCGGCCGACTGCTTGAAAATCAGGTTGAATGGCCATTGCGTAGTGCATGTCGTCACAATGACAGCCTTCTTTCCCTTTAACAGTGGAATTGGGTAATCGCGTTCGCTGTGGTCCATCATGCCGTAAACCCAGCGGTCGAATAGCATTTTGAGTTGCCCCGTCATGTTGCCCCAGTAGCATGGCGAACCGACCACAAGAGCGTCGCATTCTTGAACCATGCGCAGAATCCGCTTCGCGTCGTCTTCCGGCATCACGCAATCGTGAGTGCTACGGCATTTCATGCAGCCGATACACGGGCGAAATTCCAACTTGCAGACATCAATGATTGTTACCTCGGTGCCTTTTTTGAACAAGGTATCACCTATGACATTTAACATCTGGCTTATGTTTCCGTCTTTGCGCGGGCTTGCATTCAAAATGACCACTTTTCTCATTGTGTCTCCATCCAAAAGAAACGTTCTTCTATAAAACTTTCCCTTGTTAAACACCCCAGAATCTAGAAAATGTTACTTTTGAACCAAGACGTCGTTTTTTGTCCGAATTAGGCGATTTTGTATTTCGTGAAAATTTTGACTCAATTATAAGTTATATTTAGATTGAAAATAACTGATGGAGCCCGTCATGGTTTTGAACAGAAAGATAAATACTCGCGTCTCTAGCAAGAACGTCATTGCGAACCCCGTAGGGGTGAAGCAATCCATTGCCGTTCTTTCCTTCACCCTTCTCCTTGCCGCCTGCGGTGGAGACAGCAGTTCGGGCGCCAAGGACCCTGAACTAGCTGAAGGAAACGATACGGACCTGATGGTTGAAACCTTCGACGACCTGCTGGTTTGCAGCAGCAAACGCGAAGGTACGACAGCCTACGTGAAGGACGAAAAGAACGCCTACGTGTGCGTAGCCGGCGACTGGACCTTGGACGGCGAGGATCCCGCCGAAAAGAGCTCTTCGTCGAAAAAAACTTCTTCGAGCAGCGGCAAGGCGAAGTCTTCATCGAGTTCGATAAAGTTGGAACTTTCGTCTTCTGTTGATGATTCTCAGTTGTCCAGCAGTGAAAAGTCGAGTAGTAGCGAGACAAGTGTGTATAGTAGCAGTTCTACAGACAAGATAAAATGTCAAGAGCTTTTAGAAAGTGAAACGAACTGGAACTGGGATGTGCCGAAGGAATGCCGCTTCAACCCTGATATTGATTACGGCACGATGACCGATGAACGCGATGGCAAGGTTTACAAGACAGTGAAAATCGGTGATCAGACTTGGATGGCCGAGAACTTGAACTACGCCGACAGTACAAAGACTCCGAGCCTGAAGGGTAAATCTTGGTGCTTCAACGATAGGGCTGCCAACTGCGACGTGGTCGGTCACCTTTACACCTGGGCGGCGGCAATAGACTCGGTGAAACTTGCAACCGATGCAGACAACCCGCAGGACTGTGGCTACGGCAAAACCTGCGACCTCGCTTCGGCAGGCTCAGCGACCTTGGTTCAGGGCATCTGCCCCGAGGGTTGGCACCTGCCAAGTTATGACGAATGGAAAACTCTGTTCGATGCCGTCGGCGGTCAAGATACGGCAAGCAAGGTTCTCAAGTCGCAGACGGGTTGGCCTAGCAATGGCTACGGAACGGATGCCTTCGGTTTTTCCGCCTTGCCTGTTGGCGGCAAGAACGACGTTGGCTACTTCGGCGTCGGCACGTACTTCTGGAGTTCTACAGAGGTCAATAGCGGCCACGTGTGCGACATGTACTTGTACTACGGCCTCGGCAATGCGGGCTTTGCCATCGAGAGTAAGATCCTCGGGTTCTCTGTTCGTTGTCTCCGGGACTAGCGGTGATGCGAACCCTGCACGGAAATGCTAGCATTTCCGTATTGCTTTTTTTCTCTATGGCTCCGCCTAAACGATATCGGCCAATATGTAATTATAAAAAACTCTTCTATAAACCGCCCAAACGTCACTCAGTCGTTCCATTCCGTTTGCATCAAAAAATCCAGTAAGCCGACAACTAAAATTCCGTCGTTGTAATGCGGCTTGACAACGTCTTTTACGACGATAATCCGCTTAAATCCGTCCGTCAGGTTCACCAGGGATTTCTTCTCCTGCTCGCGTTTTTCAGCGGTCGATATTTCAAAGGCGGATTGAATGTAGAATCGCTGGCTCCCTTTATTTGGCCATTTGTGCTTATCGCTGATGTATTACAGCAGCTTCCCTGCCTTGAAGGATTCTTCAAGGTAGCTCGGATTTTGGTAATAGCAGTCCGAATTGAAGTTGGAAATGTAGTCGCTAATGGGGGAGGTAAAAATCTTGATGGCAGTCTCGATTTCGTTGCCGTTCTTTGCGCAGTCGAGAACCATGATGCAATACAGGTTGCCGATGTCCGTATAGGAGGGAATATCGTATTTGCAGTTCTCTACAGATTCAAAATCGCCCTGCGGGATTTTGTACTGGTCCACAACTTCTTCGCCGACCTGCTCGAAACTTAGGCAATGGTTCACCTGGGCGTCTTTCAGCTGTTTGGCAAAACCGTCAACTCCAAGCCTGTTTGCGACCACCCCGCGCTTGTTCTTTGTCTTGCGGGCAATAAATTCAACCAGCGAACACACATAGAACAAATCGTCTTTATCAGCTTCCGTCATGTTTGACCTCGAATTTCAAGAACTTCAGGCATGCTAGAGCCGAAAGCGTGTGAAAACTAATTTGGTGTGTAGGGTATTTGAATTCTGCCAATGCCCAGAACTGCTTTCGATTAATCCGCCCTGTCAAGAAATCGTTCACAAAATTCCAAACGGTGTCGTCTGCCATAGGACCTTCGACAACATCGTATTGATGGGTGCCTCCATTACGGCAGGCTGCTATAAAATCGAGCCATTCGTCGGTCATCCTTTTGAATTTCAGAATCTTCAGTGAGCCTGAATCCGTAAATTCATAGTGATTGACGTATGGAGTTCCTTCACCACGGTTTGCCCACCGCACTGCTTGCCTAAAATCATTCGTGCAATAGAAACCCCAAGAAAAGTCCTTGGTGAACTTTGTCTTTCGAATTTCGGGCAATTCCACGATTTGTTTGCTTGCATGGTAAATGAGCATAACTTTAATATAATAAAATATCCCGAAAAATAATGTTATATATTGAAAATATCGATCTAATTTAAAGACTTGTTTTCAGATTATGATTTTTTTGTATCAGACCAATTGTTGGCTCTTGTTTGGGGATTTTATATGGCGATTTACGCAAAAACACCCAGGTCGATGATTTTCCGCAAGGAGGCTATGGTGTTTGTCAATGGGTAAAAAAAACACCCCCGACATTTAAGTGTCGGGGGCGATATTCTCAAAGTGAGCGCAACGCGCGAACGACCTCATACCTCAGAGGCGCCGTGCGCCGACCTCACACCTACTTAAACAGATTCTTCATCTTCTCGAGGAAGGATTCTTCCTGCGCGGTTTCCTTGTCGTGGCGGAGTTCCGCGAGTTTCTGGTAGAGTTCCTTCTCTTCGCGGCTCAAGTCCTTCGGGATTTCCACGCCGATGTTCACGTACAGGCTTCCACGGTCGCCGCGCTTGTTCAGCGGGTACAGGCCCTGTTCGCGCAGGCGCAAGATGCTTCCGGCCTGGGTTCCGGCCGCAATCTTGATCTGCACTTCGCTACCGTCCAGCGTCGGGATGCGCTGCGTTCCGCCAAGCACCAGCTTGTGGACCGGCACCTTGATTTCGCAGTGCAAATCGTCGCCTTCGCGGGTGTAGAAGTCGTCGGGCTTTTCGGCAATGACCGCCAGCAAGTCGCCGCAGGCACCGCCACGAGGCCCGCAGTTGCCTTCGCCACGCAGGTTCAGGTACTGTCCCTCGGCAACGCCCGCCGGAATCTTGATGGAAATCTCTTCGGTTTCCTGCACACGGCCCTCGCCGTGGCAATGCGGGCACGGTTTCGCGATGACTTCGCCCATGCCGTTACAGGTGGGGCAGGCGCTCTCGGTAATCATCTGGAAGAATCCGCCCGTAGAACGGCGTACACGGCCCGTTCCATGGCAGGTATCGCAGGTCTTGATGTCCTGGCCGCCCTTGCCGTTACATTCCGTACACGGCGTGTAGCGTTTCAGGCGAACCTTCTTGGTGCAACCCTCGAAGATTTCCTTGTAGCTGAGCGCCACCTTGATCTGCAAGTCGTTTCCGCGCGGAGGCCCGGCCTTGCGTGAGCTCCTGCGGCCACCGCCGCCAAAACCACCGAATCCGCCACCGAAAATATCGCCAAAGTTCGCGAAGATATCCTCGAAACTGAATCCCTGGCCGCCGAATCCGCCGCCACCAAAACCGCCACCGGGGGCGTTAAAGCCGAACTGGTCATACTGCTTACGCTTCTCGGGGTTGCTCAAAACGTCATAAGCTTCGGCAGCCTCCTTGAACTTCTCTTCGGCTTCCTTGTCGCCCGGATTCTTGTCCGGGTGGTACTTGATGGCAAGTTTCTTGTAGGCGTGCTTGATCTCGTCAGCACTCGCGTCCTTGCCGACGCCTAGAACTTCGTAATAATCTCTTTTTTCAGCCATTTTTCGCTCGCTTTGCTCGCAGGTCGGTCGCCTAACGGCTCCCTTTGAGCAATGAGGTCGTGCCTAAAGGCACTTTGAGGTCGGGGCTAAAGCCCCTTTGAGGTTAAATTCTATAGCAAAAAGGTGTTCCCGGTCAAAAAACGGGGAAACACCATTTAAGAGATCGCTTTCAAGGCTCACTCCTCAGAGCGCAGCGTCCTCAAAGCGAGCTTGCGAGCGACCTCACGCTTATTAGTCAACCACTTCCGCGTCGACGACTTCCGGACCGTCGCCCTTCTTGTCGGACTTCGGCTGTTCAGAAGCACCCGGCTGCGGACCCGGCTGAGCCTGGTTTGCACCGGCGGCCTGGGCCATGGAGCTGATCATGCCCTGGAGCTTGTCCATAGCGGCCTTGATCTCTTCCTTGGTGCCGTTGTCCTTCTTGGCCTTGATGTCGTCGATGGCTGCCTGCAGCTGGCTCTTGGTGTCGGCCGGGAGCTTGTCGCCAAATTCCTTCAGCTGACCTTCGGCCTGGTAAGCCATCTGTTCGGCCTGGTTCCTGATGTCCACCAGCTCGCGCTGTTCCTTGTCCTTGGCAGCGTTGGCTTCGGCATCCTTCACCATCTTGTTGATTTCGTCTTCAGACAAGCCGCTGGAAGAAGTAATCTTGATGGACTGTTCCTTACCGGTTTCCTTGTCCTTGGCGGACACGTGCACAATGCCGTTCGCGTCGATATCGAAGGTCACTTCGATCTGCGGCACGCCACGCGGCTTCTTCGGGAGGTCGGTCAAGTCGAACTTGCCGAGCGTACGGTTGTCGCGGGCAAATTCGCGTTCACCCTGCAGCACGTGAATCGTCACGGCCGGCTGGTTGTCTTCGGCGGTAGAGAACACCTGGCTCTTCTTGGTCGGAATCGTGGTGTTACGGTCGATGAGCTTGGTCATCACGCCACCGAGGGTCTCGATACCCAAGGAAAGCGGGGTCACGTCGAGGAGCAACACGTCCTTCACGGAGGAGTCGCCGCTAAGCACGGCACCCTGGACGGCGGCACCGATAGCCACCACTTCGTCCGGGTTCACAGTCTTGTTCGGTTCCTTGCCGAAGAACTTCTTCACGGCTTCCTGCACGGCCGGGATACGGGTCGAACCACCGACCAGGATCACCTCGTCGATTTCGCTCAGGGAGAGGCCGGAGTCGGCGATAGCCTTGCGGCACGGTTCCATGGAGCGTTCCACCAGGTGGGCGGTCAGCTGGTCAAACTTTGCACGGCTGAGCGTGAGGTCCAAATGTTTCGGGCCCGAAGCGTCGGCAGTGATGAAGGGAAGGTTAATGTTCGTGGAAGTCGTGGCAGAAAGGTCAATCTTCGCCTTTTCCGCGGCGTCCTTCAAACGCTGCAGGGCCATCTTGTCCTTCTTCAGGTCAATGCCCGGATTGTCCTTCTTGAACTCGTCGTTGATCCAGTCGATAATCACTTCGTCGAAGTTGTCACCGCCGAGCATCGTATCGCCGTTGGTGGCCTTCACGCTGAACATGCCGTCGTCGATTTCGAGGATAGAAATATCGAACGTACCGCCACCGAGGTCATACACGGCGACCTTTTCGCTCTTCTTGGAGTCAAGACCGTAGGCGAGGGCGGCTGCCGTCGGTTCGTTCACGATACGGAGCACTTCGAGGCCAGCAATCTTGCCGGCGTCCTTCGTAGCCTGACGCTGGGAGTCGTTAAAGTAGGCAGGGACCGTAATCACGGCCTGCGTCACCGGCTGGCCCAGGTAGTCTTCGGCAATCTTCTTCATGGTCTGGAGAACCATGGCCGAAATCTCGGGAGGAGCGAACTGCTTATCGTCCACCTGCACGCGGACCGGGTCAGAACCCGAGCCCACCAGCTTGTAGGGCATGTTCTTTTCGGCAGCGGAGCATTCGCCGGCCGTACGGCCCATGAAACGCTTGATGGAGTAAATGGTCTTTTCGGGGTTGGTGATGGCCTGGCGCTTTGCCACGTGGCCCACCAGACGTTCGCCGTTCTTGCCGAAAGCGACAATGGACGGGGTGGTGCGGAAACCTTCCGCGTTAGCGATCACGACCGGCTTGCCGCCTTCCATCACGGACACGCAGCTGTTGGTCGTTCCCAAGTCAATACCGATAATCTTGCTCATAATGAGTCTCCTATTTTAAATTCTTGCCGCCCGCGAATCAATCTGAACG
>JAGAHT010000011.1:0-3155 GCA_017626945.1 Fibrobacter sp. | reverse complement strand
CACCATCGTTTTCGACAAGACGGGAACGCTCACCAAGGCGGAACCGAAACTCGAACGCGTGATTCCGTTCGGTAACCGCAGCGAAGAAGAAATCCTCCGCATTGCGGCCTGCATCGAGGAGCATTTCCCGCATAGCATGGCACGCGCCATTGTGCGCGGGGCCGCCGAACGGGGAATCGACCACGAAGAAGAACATGCTGACGTGAAGTACATCGTGGCGCATGGAATCGCGACGACCCTCGACGGTGAACGCGCCGTTATCGGCAGCAAGCATTTCGTTGTCGAAGACGAAAAAATTGCAGTGGGCGAGGCGGAACAGAAAAAGATCGACGAACTCGCCGGAGCCGCATCCGTGATTTACCTTGCTATTGGCGGGAAACTTGCGGGCGTGCTTTGCATTAGCGATCCTCCGCGTGACGAGGCCGCCGAAGCCATCCGCATGCTCCGTGAACGCGGAATCAAGCATGTAGCGATGATTACCGGCGATAGCCAGAAGGCCGCCGAACGTACGGCGCAACTTTTGGGCATCGACACCTTCTTTGCGCAGGTGCTGCCCGAAGACAAGCACCGCTATGTGGAAAAAATGAAGGCCGATGGCCGTCGCGTGATTATGGTGGGCGATGGAATCAACGACGCTCCCGCATTGGCCGCCGCGAACGTGTCGGTCGCCATGAGCGATGCCAGCGACATTGCCCGCGAAACCGCCGATGTGACCCTCCGCAGCGAAGACCTGCGCGACCTCGCCGAACTCCGCACGTTGAGTACGCAGCTCATGGAACGCATCCAGGCGAACTACCGCTTTATCGTGGCCTTCAACACGTCGCTTCTGGCCGCAGGTTTCTTCGGAATACTTGCCCCCTCGACCTCGGCCCTGCTGCACAACCTCTCGACCATGGCGATTTGCGCCAAGAGCATGACTCCGTTGAAGCGCTCGTAGGGCCCTCTCCGCCTAAATAATTGGCTTAAATTAGCGAAAAATGCCCCTGCTCAGAGCTACTTGAGCGGGGGCACCTTTATTCCCAAAGAGACACAAAAGAGGGAATTGATTTTTTGATTCAACCTAACAAGCCTGAGTCCGAAAGCTATGGCGACATTCAGAATTAGACTTGTCTAACTAAAAGTTAGATAAAACTAACTGTAAAAACAAGGGTAAATTGGCAAAAATAATGTAAATTTTTCTTATAAAATTAGTCTAATCTAAATAAATACGAATTCGGTAATATTTTTAGCCTTGCCTAATTAGTTTAATTAAACTATATTAGCCGCGTCTAAATAAGGCTGGTTGATATGGACCATACAAAACTGACTCAAAGCTTAGAAGATTACCTGGAAATGGTGCATATGCTGCGCCTGGCGAACGGGCTTGCCCGCGTCAAGGATATTGCGGCGGCTCTCGGCGTGAAAATGCCGTCGGTTGCAAAGGCCATGGTTGAACTCAAGAAGATGGGCCTTGTGAGGCAGGAACCTTACAGCGGCGTGGAACTCACCGAAGAGGGAGAGCGCGTTGCCGCCATGATTTTGAACCGTCATATTCTTCTGAAGGGATTCCTGATTAAGCTGGGCGTGTCCGAGGCGATTGCCGACAAGGATGCTTGCAGTATGGAACATATTCTTTCGGCAGAAACGCTCGGTAAGATTGAAGATTTTGTGAAACCATCGAATGCGATTGCCTCGGCAAAAGTTTCTTCGGTAAAAAAACTAAGGGTTGTCAAAAACACAAAGTAAACAGGAAGGCTCCGCTCAAGAGTTTTCCCGTTTTTATATGAGGATGATATGAGCTGTAATTGTGGTTGCGGCGGAAAGTCGCAAACGAAAAAGTGGAGTACCGAGCCCAAGTTCTCGGAACTCAAGAAGGGCGACAAGGTAGAGATCGTCGGCTATAACGAAGGCGATTCCCGTTACAAGTCGAAGCTTCTGTCCATGGGGTTAGTCCGTGGCGTTCAAATGGAAGTCTTGCAGGTGGCCCCTCTCGGCGATCCGATTGAAGTAAGCGTACTGTCTTACAGGCTCTCGCTCCGTAAAGAAGAAGCCAATGTTCTCAAGTTGAGGAGGGTATAATGGCTGCCAGAAAACTTTTGACGATTGCAATTGCCGGTAACCCGAACTGCGGTAAGACGGCTCTCTTTAACGCCCTTACGGGTGCACGCCAGCATGTGGGTAACTGGCCCGGCGTGACGGTCGAAAAGAAGGAAGGTTACTTTGAACTGGGCGACCGTCAGATTCGCCTAGTGGACCTTCCGGGTACTTACGCTTTGTTCGCAAATGCCGAAGACGAACGCGCTGCTGTCGATTACTTGCTCAGCCGCGAAGCGAGCCTGATTATCAACATTGTCGATGCGACGAACCTGGAACGCAACCTGTTCCTTACGAGCCAGCTTGCCGACATGAAGATTCCGATGGTGATTGCTGTCAACATGATGGACATTGCCGAGAATCGCGGAATCCAGCTGGATCTCGACGAACTTTCTGATTTCTACGGCGTGCCGTGCATTCCGCTTTCTGCCGTGAGCGAAAAGAGCGTCACCAATTTCATTAGCCAGATGGGCCACGTGCTTGCGAGCCCGATGCCGCTCCCGAAGCAGATGGTTTACGGCGACAAGGTCGAAGAGGCCGTGAAGGTTTTGGAACCGAAGGTGGCACCGGTCGCAAAGCTCTTGGATGCGGATGCTCGCTGGGTTTCGCTCATGTACTTGGGCAACCAGAAGTGCTATGCAGACAAATTCGCCGAAGCGGGCGTAAAGCTCGACAAGGCCGAAGTCGTGAAGATTCTGGGCGAAGAGCCGGAATTCGCGATGGCTGAAAACCGCTACTCCATTTCGCACGAGGTGGCGGGGAAGGCGACTGTTTCTGTCCGCACGAAAAAGACATTCTCCGACAAACTGGATGCCGTTCTTTTGAACCGCTGGGCTGCACTTCCGATTTTCTTGGTCATCATGTATCTGGTGTTCTGGATTGCGGTGACTATCGGTTCTGCGTTCATTGATTTCTTTGACGTGCTGTTCGGTGCGATTTTCGTGGATGGCCTCGGCTACCTGCTGGGCGATGTACTCGGCTGCCCCTCCTTTGTCACGGCAGTTCTCGCCGACGGTATCGGTGCCGGTATCCAGACGGTTTCGACCTTCATCCCGGTCATCTTCTTCATGTTCCTGTGCCTT
>JAGAHT010000010.1:0-22891 GCA_017626945.1 Fibrobacter sp. | reverse complement strand
GGAACTGAGGGAATATATCAGATACTACAACAACGACCGGATAAAGCTACGCTTAAACGGAATGAGTCCGGTACAATACCGGACTCATAACTCAGTTTTATCCTAACTTTAAACTGTCCAACTTTTTGGGTTCAGTTCACACCGTGAGGCGTTCTTATTTACAAGAGCCTTTCTTGAATATTATTTAACGCGGTGACCCGTCAGGTCGAAGCGCATGCCGTTCCTTTCCACAAACAGTTGGCCGCCCTGCTTGCGGAGGCGCGGGGCCGTCTTGGAAACAGGGGTCGGAGCGATTGCACGGATTCCTGTTTTGTCTTCACAAGTTTCTTTTTCGCAGAATTCTAGCCAGTCTACATTCACATAGCTGCCTGCAATGACAAGCCTTAGAATGTGTTCGCCAGCAGTAAGGTTAGCGGCTCCGATATCGATTTCTTTGTATACATTCCAGGTCGTGTCGACCTTGTCGATCGTAACGGTATCGAGAAGCACCTTGCCGTCGACAAGCAGCTGGATTTTTGAAGTCTCGGAAGCGGTCGCTACATTCGCGCGAACGCCGTATTTCCCATCGGCCGCGACTTTCACACTATATTCAAGCCATTCGCCCGACTGCGTGTAACCCACGGCAAAGCCCTTGCAGGAGACCGTCCCGCAAGCAGCATCGTCAATTAATTCGATATCTACAGCATCTTCGCGGTAGGCCTTGCCCTGATTTTCGGAGTCCTTATCGTAGAAGGTAAAGCGGTTTCCACCTACGTCGTAATTTTCCGCCTCGATCTTGCCCGGAATTACGGCAATTTTTCCCTCATAAGCTTCGCGTTCCGGCGGATCGGTCATAACCGTATCGGCCCAGGCCTTATGCATACGGTCAACACCCGACTGGTTCACGATTTCAAGCTTGATATTCGCACCTTCGCCGCTGCGCTTTGTCATGCTGTACCAGTCGCCATCGCGGAGTCCCGGCCAATAAAAACTTCCCATTTCCCATTCGTGTAGCTGATCAGACATACCGCGAATGTAAGCCATGAAGTAATTGGTCGGAGTAGAATTATAGTCCATCGTTTCATAATGCACTCCAGCCTTGTCGCCAGGGCTCATCGCGCCACCCCATTCCGTACACACGGTGCGGTCGGCATACTTGCCCACCTTGTACTTAAAGCTATTTCGCCAACCTTCTTCGGTATTGATGCTCATATTCCAGAAGGTGTATTCATGAACCGCAAAAAGGCAACCTTCAAAGCGCGGGTCATCGGCAATGTCGGGCACGTTCTGCGCCATTCCCGTTCCATCGAGCAAAATATGGTCACGCGGCACATTCGGAAACTTTTCAAGCCACTCTGCATACAAATTACGCAGCTGGTCCTTGGTGTACATATGCGGCTCATTGAAAATTTCGAAGTAAGCGTTCGGATGGTCGCCGTATTTTTCGACGAGCCTGCTCCACATTTTCCACCAGTCATCCATATTTTTCGGGCCGGACGGTTGCGAAGGGCCCCAGTAGCCCATCACCAGGCGACCATGTTCCAGCGCCACATCCAACGCCCCCGAATACATTTCGAAAGCGCTCAAAATCGTCGGTTCGTTCACCGGCATACGCACGCTGTTCGTACCCAGTAATTCCTGGAACTGCCCGATCACACGTTCAGCCACCACCGACGCGGACTCGTAATTATCGGCAAGGCTGAGGCCCGAAAGCACCAACACCTCAGAAACAAAATTGTCGCGTTTATCCGCCCAGTTCACGCCACGGAACTGACTCGTGACGGCAAAGGAATTCACCGCCGAAATGACCATAGCGGCCAAAACACCGCAGGCAATACGCCTGACCTTGAAACCAAACCTCATAAGAACACCTTCCTTTCCACCTTTTCAAACAACCTGATTATAAATTACCTTTTGGGCAAAAAAAAAGAACCTCCTAAAAGGAGATTCTATTGACAAGTTGTCAAAGGGGGGGGAGCAGCGGGATCACCGATCCTTCCTGAAAATCGTTGTGCCGTAGCTGAAACCGTCGCGCTGGATTTTCAAGACATACATGCCGTTTTTCATGTCGCCAAGGCCGATGCTGAAGCTGGACTGCCCCGCAGCAAGCGCCTGCGATTTTACCAAGCGACCGTTCACGCCGTAGATTCGTGCGGTATAGCCCTGCGAAAGCGATTTGTCTACCGCAATCTGCAACTCGCCGCCCATAATGCGGGCCTTCAAATCGGGGCGAGCGACCGGCTTCGCGGCAATTACCTGCGGAGGTTCCTCTGGCTTCGGTTTGTTGCGCAGCAGTCGCACGCCGTAGATGCCACCCACCATGCCGGAACTTGCCGTAAACGAGATTTGCACAATCTTCTTGCCCTTCACCATGTTGTCCGGAATCGGGTAAGTCACGTTCACGAATTCGTCCTTGTTCCACTTGCCCGAGATGTTTTCGGTCACAAGCTTTTCATCATCTATCTTGATGTCGAATTCGCGGGTGCAGCCCTCATTGCCCCAGTAGCGCACCATAAGACTCAGGGAATCTTCGCTGTTCGTCTCAAATTCATAGCTGATGAGTCCACCATCGCCGCCGCTGCACTTGCCCGCATCGCGGTAGAACTCACCCTGGTGCGTTCCCGTCGAAGAATTTTCCGTTTTCATCTTGTGGTCCACTTCGGGCTGCTGCTCGCCGGGCGCCACTTTATCCACTGTCTTTTCGTCGAGCGCCAAAGCCTCTTCCTGTTCCTTTTTCAGGCGTTCAAGAATCGAAGGGTCGGTAAGCACCATCCAGTACATCATGTAGCGGGCATCGTGCACTTCGTAGAACGGCTCCAGCAACAGGTTTGCATCCTTCTTGTTTGCAAACAGGTACGGCGCCTTAAAGTGCATCGGTTCGCCCTTCACGCTCTCCACCTTCGACGGGATTTCTTCCTTCTTGCTCGCAAGCATCGGCGCCTGATCCAGCGACTGCAACGCGCCCGACGCAATATGGCTCCAGCGGCCGTCATCGGCCACGAGGCCGTTCAGGTTCTCGGTTCCGGTCTTTGCAGAAAGCACGATCGGCCCGTGCAAAAGCGCCACGTAATCGCTCACGCCCGGCAAATCTTCAGTATGCGTGTACATCGGGAACAGCACCTCGATTACATCACCCGACTTCCACGATTTTCCCGCCGAAACATAGCTGGAAGGCTCCGACTTTTTCACGACGGTATCGCCGTTCACGACAACCTTGAATTCGCCTTCCTTTACCCAGTAGGGGTGGCGAATTTTCATATCGAAACAGCCACTACCCGTAACGGTAAACTTCGCCGATTCGCCCTTCGGGAAAGCCGTTTCCTGCTTAATAGTTACCTTCTTATTTTTCCAATTTAGCAACGACGCAGCAAACAAATTTACATAAAGGTCGTCGCCGTCCTTCGTATAAATAAACTGGCTGTACTTCGTCGGGTTTTCCATTCCGGAACCCACGCAGCACCACATGGCCGCATTCACCTTGGAATACACCCGATAATGGCGGGGACGCGCAGGAGTGAAGTACACGTACCCGCCATGTTTCGGATGTATTGTAGATAAAATATGGTTAAAGAGGGCGCGTTCGTAAAAGTCCGCCTGTTTGGCGTCATGATCCATATTGAACAGGCGTTCCGTGAGCTTAAGCATGTTGTAGGTGTTGCACGATTCCGGTCCTTCGCGTTCCTCCACATACTTCTTGTGATTGTCGAGCGCCGGGAAATGTTCCGAGATGCTGTTGCCGCCAATTGCAATGCTCCTCTTGTTCACCACACGGTCCCAGAAGAACTCGGAGCCCTTTACATAAGTGGCATCGTTCGTGAGTTCCGCGATACGTGCAAAACCCACGACTTTCGGCACCTGCGTATTCGCGTGGATATTCGTCAAGTTGTCATTCCCAGCCGCCATCGCGTTTAAAAGCCACTTGTGCGACCAGCGCTTGGCCTCCTTCAGGTACTTTTCGTTTTTCGTCAGTGCGTATGCATCGGCGTAGACCTCATCCATGCCGCCATGTTCCGTACCAAGCATCGATTCCATGGCGTTGTCGTTGAGGCCACCCGTAATCGTAAGGCCCCAGTCGCAAAGAGCAAGGAACATTGTCTTCGCCTGCTCATAACCCGCATAGATATAGGCATCGCGAAGACCCGCAAAAATCTTGTGGATATTGTACCAAGGAACCCAATAGCCGTTCTGCGCACCCGCATTTCCGCTCTTGAACTTGAGCCACATCTGCTTTCCGTTCGGAACGCCGCTCAGGTAACCCTTGAAATTATTGTCCCTGGAATTGTAGTCCTGAATTGTCTTGAGTTCGCTCAGCACGTATTCCAACCGTTCCTTGATGAGTTCGTCGCCGGTTGCCGCATACTGCATCGCCAAGGCACTCAGGTAATGCCCCAGCACGTGGCCATCGAGACCCGCCCAGTTCGAAAACTTGCTGGCCTTCGGCTTCATCCCCGCTTCTTCGTAAAACGGCGCAATTAATTTATCCGTATCGTAGGCGAGTAGCGTTTCAACATTCAAGTCCTGTCGTTCTTTCAGCGGACCATCGAGCAGCTGCACATCGCCAAGCGCAAACATATCGGGGTAAAGTAGGTCTTGCGTATGCCCCTGAGCATACCAACATCCCATTGCAGCAAGGGCAACGCAAGCCATGCGATTGATTTTGATTCCAAACATCTCGTACCATCCTTTTTCCAGCACAAGCCAACCAATCTAAAATTAAATCCTGTAGCACGAAAAAATCCCCTGTTCGGGGATTTAGTTTTGTCAAAATTTCAAAAGGGAGTCCGGGATCTAACGCTCTGCGAAATCGCTTGGCTTTACACCGTAGAGCACGACATCGTCTATCCAGAATTCTGTATCGTCGTAAGCGGCAATCGAAATCGTCGTCGTAGCCTTGCTGATAACATCCCAGCCGAGGTTTCCGTAAAGGTCATCGCGTGGCTTAAAGTTCGAAGGCTTTATAACGCGGCGGCTCCATTCACCATCTGTGGCAAGGGTGTCGTACGCCAAGGTTTTGCCTTCGACATTTGAACTTCCCAGAGTTTCAAAGGCAATCGAGATGACACCAGTTCCGCGAGCATAAAACACGATGGAATCCGTCGCCGAAATATCGCAGGGAAACTCCTCCTTGCAAATCCAAGTTCCGAAAAATGACCACTTGCCCACTGCCGCCGAGGATTTCCAGCGCAAAGCCTTGCCTTCGCGGCCCTCTCCCGCATCTTCGATAAAGCTTGCGACACCTGCATCCACATCCGGCGTCGTCACCACGTTCGTGTCGGTGACGCGCATATAGCCTTCCACCGAGATTCCCAAATCGGTAATGAAAAATTCCTCGCTGTCCGACTCGAAATCAAGAATCTTGACGGAATCCGGCTCGAACGCGTAAACATAGGCCGAAGTTTCTTCGGCGGCATCGACCGTAGCCGATCCCTCCACCACGCTATCGCCTACAATGTAACGCAACTCATATTCAAATGGCGGCAACGAATCCATCGCATAGAAACCCCGAGCGTCCGTCTTGACAAGGCGATCGGAGCCGTACACCTGGACCCACGCATAGTCGACCCCTTCGGGCAAATGCACCTTTCCGCGCAGGCTTCCCGTCTTTTCCAAGACAAACCGCACGGAATCTCCGTCCTTGATGTCTTCGGCTGAAATCTTTTTGAACAGGCCTTCGCCAGCATCCACCACTTCAAGCGTCGCCACATCGACAGCAAGGCTGTCGATACGAATGCAGCCCAGGGAATCCGTCACGAATTCGCTGAAAAATTCGGCATCCGCGGAATCCGCAGCAACCCCCTCGACGCTTCGGACATATTCCGCAGAACGCATGCGCGCCACCACGTTTGCCGCCGGCAACGAATCTCCGCGGACAACCTGAATCAGGTAGGCATTTTCCGTCTCCACCGTGCTGATTCCGGCCACCTCTTTTTCGCCGGAACACGCCCAAAACGCAAGCGACACAAAAACGGCGAGGAGTAAAATCCATTTTTTCATCTTTTCGCCCCCACTTTTTTCGTCTGCGACGCTTTGGATTCCTTAGCCACTTCGGCGACCGGGTAAAAGGCGAACACAAACTGCATCGCGCGATTCACATCCTTCACTTCGGCCACTCTCTTCTGCACCTGTCGTCTAAATTCCAAAGTCATCTCGTTCAGGTCATCAAAGCATTCATCGTCCACACCCACCAGCAGCGAAGAGATATTCCGCTTCGCAGGCTCCACGGCGACCAGCGCATTCTGCGCAAGCGCCAAGAGCTGATTCTGGTAGCTGCGAATGGCAGCGGTCTTTGTCGGCGACCCCGCCGATGTAAAGTTAGCCGTTGTCGCGGCGTAGCGTTCCGAGGCAAGCGGCGTAATCAGCTTTAAATCCTTGAGAACCGCGATGGCCTCGCGCACCTGGTCTTCCGAAACAGCGGGCGTAATCTGCTTCACCAGACGAGAAACCTCGGCATGGCCCCCGTTCATCTCGATCAGCGCCCGCACCACCGGAATCCACCACTTGCTTAAAAACAGGTATTCGCTCGCGCTGAACTTGCGCAGGTCCACATCCTGCAGCGAAAGCGCCATCTTGTAGAGTTTTTCCTTTTTCGCCTGCGACTTCGCCTTGGCTGCCGCCACCAGGATTTCAAAAATTTCGCCGCTACGCCCCTTCAGGTCCAACAGGTCCTTCGCCAGGGGAATGCTGTGGTTCGGCAGATGCAGTTCCTTGTTCAGTACACGGAAAATCTGGCTCGTATCGAGCCCCAGCTTCTGCCCCATCATCTTGTAGGAATACAGGGGCATATCCAGCTTTCGCTGGGTATAATAATTCTTGAGCAAATCCCTGTAATCGCTAATTTCGTTGATATTCAGCATAGGCGCTTTCTCGAAAAGACATTCATCCAATCAATAAAATAATCTTTTCTACCCCGCCGGGAACGCCTATATTGAATTTTCCTTTGAAAAAATGTCAAAGGGATGTATTATAAACCTTTTAAATATTCCTCGACATTCAGATAGTTAATATTACCGAGCGCTCCCGTGGGGCCTCGGTATATTATGTTTTTGCTCAAAATTTTCCCATAGCGGAATTCAGTATCGGCACACTTTTTTGCGTCCAGCAAGTGACGGCACTGTTCCTTGGCCACTTGGTCGCTGTGCTTGATTTCGTAGATTTCGCAGCAGCCGTTTTTCGGGTCAAACACCACCATATCAAATTCGCCAACAGCAAACTGCAACTGAAAAACTTGCTTTTCGGGCCTAGCCATCTTGGTCTCAAGCAAAACTATTTCTTCCATCATACGACCACGAATTTCATCGAGAATTCGCTTTTCTATGGACATGCGCTCGGCTATCGGAACATTCCTGAACGTCTCATCGAGCAACAAGCTCTGGATAAGCGCCGACGCCTGAGCGTAACGAAGCCCCGGCTGCGAAAGAACTGTACGCGAAACACGCGCATTCAAGTTCGACATGTTTATCACATCGATGTCGCACGTAAGGTCCAACAAGTCCAAATATTCTTTAATCTCCGCACGGTGAGCCTCGCCTATCCCGACAGACAGTTCCGCCTTATCACGAATCTGCAAAAGATGCTTAAGCCTCTTCGTTACCGCACCAACATCGACCCTATCCAAGACATCCGTGGGTCTGAACCTGTCGCGACGCAGATTCTGTGCGGAACGGCTCAAGTCACCTGACTTAAACGTTCTTGTCAACACCTCTATCGTAAAGCGGTGATTCACGTCCTCCACGATGCGGTTAATCGAATTCGTCAGCTCCCCCGCATCATAGAGTTCTTGTAACGAGCGGAAATGCCCCTCATGCTGATAGCACCTCAAAGAATGCTGAATATTGCGGGCAATGGCGGAATCCACATAATCGTCCGCACACTCTTTCGTCGCAAAAGTAAACTTGTCCATATTGTAGTTCGTGCCACCCATGCTCATGGTACCGCCGAACTCAATGAACTTGTCAATCCCCGCTACACCAAGGACATTCTCAAATTCACGATATGGGATAAAGGTCGTGTGCAACAAAATGCAACGGTCATAAAGCTGTTCGTCTTCAGAAAAGAAAAACCCCAAGGAATCCGTCCCCGAAAGGACTACCTTCATGCCACCTGCCGCAAACACATCGGAGAACAGCGCAGCGCCCTCGATAAAATCGCTGAGCATGGTCACTTCGTCAATAAACACGTAGCGGTAGCCGAGCGATTCCAGCAACTTGAGATCGTGATTGACATCGGCAAGGGAATGGCGGGAGCTCAACTGGACAAACGCCGTTTTCGCAAGCATCTCGGCAGGCATCTCGCCCATAAGCTGACGGACAAGCGTTGTCTTGCCCGTACGGCGAAGTCCATACAGAATCAGAACGCGGTCATTGTTTTCGCTATAGATATAGTCGTGGAGAGCGGCAAAACACTCGCGTTTTTTCCACTTCATTACAGAGGTGAAAAAGCGGGGCAACTGCGCACCGATTTTCACGTCTGTCTTGAAATTCGGAGTGGCAGAATAAGCCGCAACGGGTTCAGCCACCATGCCCTGCAAAATGCCACGCAGCGATTCTTTTTGCGCACGCTCCGCCGCAATTTTCGCGGCAAGTTCCGCAAATTCCTCGTCTTTCACACGACGGCTACGCTGCTTACCGTTTTCCGTCCACTGGTAGTAAGCATAACGCTTGCCGTTGATTGTCTTGTAGGTGATTCCGCCGATACTCATACCAATCCACCCTTTTTAACTTAAATTTAACTTATTAAGTTAAAAAAGTCAATAGGGCAGAAGAAATTCGATCTACAGACGTCAGCCCGTAACGCCGTTGAAGCCATCGCACCCAGGATCGCTAGCATCACTGCACTGCATCAGATTTGCCTGGTGCGCCAATTCGACAATTTTAATTTTCGGGGGCATATATGTCTTCTTCTGAGATTCGTTTTCCATTATTTCCTCACTTGATAATCACCATGTTTCCGTTGTTGTAATAGGTACCCTTGACAGAGGGCTTGCCGTTCAGGCGGCGGCCACGCAAGTCGTACCAGCTGTCTAAATGATAGCGGTCAAGGCGAATCTTGCCCGTCTTGGCATCCAAGGTTTCGACGGCCATCACATTTTCCTTTTCATCCAGGAATTCGACGGTAATTCGGTCGGGCAAATCCTCGATGCTCGCCACGCTGTTTGCATGCGGGGCACACATCGCCCCCGCCGGGCACTGCGCAGACTCTGTTTCCGTTTTCACGAGATAAGTTCGCAATGCAGGGATCGTAGCACCTTTGCCCAGTTTCACAAATTCACCGATTTTATACCCGTCCTTGTCTTCGCCTGCAAAGCCATAGGCGCGCCCCAGCAGGTGCGTCGAATCGGCCATGGCGATAGCGCCGTAAGCGCCTCGGAACTCCCAGTCGCCAAGCTTGGTCACCTTTGAGCCGGTCGTATTCAAGGTAACGGTTTCATTTTCTTCCAGGTCGAATGTAATTGCACTAGACGTGGGAATTGCAAGGTAAGGCGTATTCGCTTCCAGCGTTCCCGTAACCTTCGTGGCACCCGCCTTCCATTCGCCATCAGCATACTCCATTTCGGCAAGGCTATAGAAGTCCGCCCCATTCACCTTCGACACGTCAATCGAGAAAGGCAACATCACCGTGGAGCTCTTGCCCACCTCGAAGGTGCGTTGCAGTTCAACATTTTTCACCACGATATCTTCGGGAATGTCGAGAACTTCGCCATCCGCAAAAAGCCCATCGATAATCGCTGTAGAGTCAACCGCCGAAATCGTCACGGCACCGAACTTGGTCCGCAGGCATTTGATGTTGTCTATTTCAAAGCCTATGCCGACTCCATTGCCATACGGCGCATCATATTGCCATGTCAGACTCACGACCTTTTTCTTAATGACACCCACCGGTTTTAACGAATCTGCATCAGCAAGAGAGGGACGTCCCAAGTCTTTCCAACGAACAACATAAGTTGCCCAACTATCGCTTCCAGGAATCTCGGCATGCCAATGCATCCATTCATTTTCGTAACTACTTTCAATTCTCAGCTGATGCGAATTTCCCTTGAAACGGTACTGGATAGCATCGCACTGCGACATATCTACGGCAGAAGAATCTCCCTTCAAAAAGAGCCTTGCACCCAGCCATTCATAAGGTATATCCTGATAGCCAATTTTTAGCTCCTTGTTACCCGCATCGGTCACGATTTCCGATGTCATCGCACCACTAGGATTTTCACTGTCAAAGAATACCCATACACCACCCAGTTCTCCATTCATATCGCCGTCTTCAAAATTTTCAATCAAGAGTTCATCACCCACCATATTCAGCGGCACACCCCTAGGAATTACCGTCGAGTCAAACAATGCGGTATAAACCACCGGTGCCGTGACAGGCTCAATATTCTTGTCCCATTCCTTAAAGGTGTACATCATGGTTTCGGACGGTTCCTTTGTCGGCCTCGTGCAGTGGTCATAATACTTGCATTCTTCCAGCGGGTCACGCGGAGTTGTTCCACTATAGTACATGTCCGAAGCAAACACCTTGCCATCGGCCATAAATGTGACTTCATATTTGGGCTGGTTGATGCAGCGGAAATTGTCCAGTTCAATAGTTCCCTGCGCCGCATGTTCCGTATGCCAGAACCAGCCGAATGCAAGCATATTCTTTTGTACCGTTTCAACAGGAAGATTGATTCCCCAGCCATCCTGAAAAAAATCATTCCAATGAACCGTTACCGTTTGCCAGTCATCGCTTGCGTCCAACGGTATGGAATGATAGTCCGTCTCGACATAGGCATTTTTGTCATCGCCCTCTACGCGGAAACGCAAGTCAAGCCAGTTATCGTAAGCGCTGTTATTTTGATAAGCAGCCTTGTAATCAAACTTGATTTCAGTGCAATTAGAGAAATCTAAGGAAGTGTAATTCGCGACAAGGACGCGAGTTTCCATCCATTCCCATCCGTTGTTTTCCTGTTCATCCTGAAATTCGTAGTCAATCCGCAGGACTTTCGAGTTCTTTTCTTCCGAATCAACAATGGAGCGCCCAAAGGTGGCGTTATACCCTTCTCCCGTGAAAGATTCCCACACGCCAAGATTCGAATTGTAATCGCCATCTTCGAAATCATCAATCAAGAGCGATTCGTTCTCGGCAATTTGCACAAGCGGAGCAGACGCCCATGCCGAAGCGGCAGCGAGCAGCGAAAACGCCACGCCAAAGTAGATTTTAAACAAGTTAAGATTCATTTTATCTCCTTAAAAATCATGCAGCCAAGGGCATTTCATAAATGCTCCCGCTTGCTTTTACAAATTTCTTTTTACAACATTTTGCAAACAACTGTTTGCAAGAGTGAAAATTATTGTTTTTAGATTTACCCTTCAAACCGATAGAAGGAACAGGTTTATGAACCGCAGTGACTTTTTTGCCATGGTGAAGGATGTTCATGAGCACACCGAACGACTGGCCGAATACCGCAAGATCTACAAGAATGTTTACCCATTCACTGATGGCATCTTCAAAATGCTCATAGCGAACGAGGCCAAGCCCGAACGCACCGTGAAGTTTCTGAATGCGATGCTCTTGCTCTCCGGTGAAAACGCCATCAAGTCGTTCACCTTGGGTGTTCCGGAAAACCCCGGTGTTCTGGATGACAAGTCCCCCATTTTCGATATCTACGGCACTACCGAGGTGGGCAACCCTATCCTTATCGAGGTGCAGCAGAACTTCAATACGCTTTTTATCGATAGGCTTATCTACTACACGTCCCGTGTCGTTTCGCGAACCGTCAAGAAGTCGCAGGATTACAACCTGCCGCGCATCTACGTGCTTTCGCTGCTCACCGAGAACCAGTTTCCCTTGGAAAGGAACACCTTCCTGCACCACGCTCAACTCGTGCACAACCGCCGTATGTTCTACGAAAAGCTTGACATCTATCTTGTCGAAATTGAAAAGTTCTTCGCCATTGACGACCGCACTCCCCCGGAGAGTCGTGATACAACCGATCGCGCCGAAATGCTCCGTATTTTTCGCAATGTCCTTGAAGAAAAAGATATTTCCGCCGAAAAGTTGCAGCGTCTTCTTGACAAGGAGTTCGCTAAAGATGTATCTTTGAAGGGGTACACCGATGAAACACTTTTGAACGAGGTTGATGGAATGACCGACATCCTTTACGAAAAACAGGGGTCTTACCTGCAAGGGAAAGCAGACGACCGCAAAGAGGTTGCCAAAATTTTGATTGAGGCGGGAATCCTGACTCCCGAAAAGGCTATTTCGCTCCTGCACGTTAATAAAAGAGACCTTCAGTCTAGCGATAAATAACATTTGAACGAGATTGACGGAATAACGAATCTTCCTAAAGAGAGAATTCTGCAACTGCAAGCGGATCTTGCAAGGAACCATTAGTTCGTCTTTCGTTCGCAAATAAGGCGTCATTGATTTTTCCTTAAAATTCGCTAAAAAATCTTCGCCTAGTTTCTCTCTGCAGAAACATCTCCAATTTTTAGCGAAAAGGCCGATTTTTCGTCATACAGACGCGAACGAATGATGTTGTATTTATCGCCATACAAATTTTGCAAAAAATCCTTTGATACGGAATTCACCCCATCATCAGGATGAACTTTAATCTGTTTAACAAGATTATTTCGTTTTTCCAGCCCAATTTTCAACATATTGTCCTTTATGTCCAGCCCATTTCCATATATGGAAAAACGAATTTCACCTTCAAACTTAAAACTCTTTCTTTTCAAACACATCAAGTTCATAAAGACATCATCAGTCATTCCATTTTTTACTCTTTCGCGAATGTTTTCATGTTTGTCCAATTCTTCTCTAGAAACATATTCCACTTTTGAAACATATACATCAACATTTTTCGAAACAGCAAAATCATTCAGGATTCTTAGCAACTCATCGAAATCAAATGTCAATTGAACAACATCATTTTTTCTTTCCCTATCATACATTAGCCATGAGGCAGCTTCGTTTTCAGAAGCGTTGGTCGTAACACACATCATAGCTAGAGGTTTAACCCTATATTTTTCACTTCCTGTTATGTCATATTTTCCCTTAAAAAATCTTTTTTCATAGGGGTCTTCCCAATTTTCCGGCGTAGAAAAAATTAGATATGGATCTTCATTATCTAAAATGGATTTTGCATATTTGTATCGAATATAACGATAGAGAAGAACTTTCTTTTCGTCGTTTTCATTTTCCTTTGCTGGCAATTCGGTTAAGAAATGTATTCGGGAATATTGCTTTTTCACCTTATACGCTTCACTCAATTCATTCTGAGAGATCCATACAGATTTATCTTGCTCAAACCCATCCCATTCTTTTTCTATTGACATTTTCAAATATCCTTTCGTTTATTAGATTAGTCATTTAGTCTTTTATGCAACGAATACTAAGAGCACTACTCTTATCATAATTGGTCATAGTGGCAAAATCATATCTTGCATTTATATTCATCCTTATGGCGACACCTCTAACTTCTGATGAACTCCAAAAATCCGCATCCGACTTATCAGAATTAAAGGCCGAAATTTTACGAGGAGCAGGCAGTACAGAAAAACCAAACGAATCATCACCGTTATCATATACATTCCATCCTGCTTGCGTCTTTAGAAGTTTTCCGATTGTCGAACTATTACCAGTCATATTAATTAAAAAACGCCATTCCGTTTCGTTCGGCAAGTGCCATCCTTTAGGGCACACTCCTTGCACAGGCTCTGGCAACTCACACATTGTATTTTGACCGCAACGTTCTTCACTTTCATTAACTGCGGCCGCCCACGTATATACACGACCATATTTAGTGATCGCACAACTATCCTGAGACACAAAAAAACAATAGCTACTATCAACTTTGTAGTTCAAATTCTCGGCCATCCACCACTGTTCACCAATCTTCACGGTCTTGTATTCCTGACCATCACGAGAATCCTTCAAAATTCCATATTCGCAGTTGTCTTCGGACTCTGTCTTACAAGGCAAAACAATACCTGATGAACTACTAGAAGTAATCGACAAGCTTGATTTTACCGATGAACTAGAAGATTTTGCAGAACTACTGGACGCAACCGATGACGACGACTGCGCAACGGAGCTGCTGGATTTAGTACTGTTGCTGGACACACTTGTCTCGCTGCTGCTCGACTGCGGTGTGACGCTGCTGCTAGAAGACACCACAGAACTACTCGACACATCCGAAGAACTCGTCCCTTCGACAGGCTCAGGAACCTTAGACGAACTGGATCCTATCCCCCCTTCGGGGGTCCAGGATGACGAGGAAGAGACATTCGAAGAATTTACCCACTTGCCGTCTTCACAGACAAGGCTCTTGTCTTCGTCGACGATATAGGCAACTTCGCCTTCGCGCTTTGCGGTGCAGTTCTTGATGGCGTCGTTGTTCGCGTAGTATTCGCCCTTGTTTTCCCAGCGGCCGTCTTCGCACTTGAACGCCGTCGAACCTTCCTTGACAAAGGCAACCGCGCCGTCGTACTTTTCGGTACAACCCGGCAAGTCATCTTCAGAAGCGTAGACTTCGTCGAGAGCGGCAGTCTCCGCATTTGTAGAAGCGTTTGCGCCACCGTCGCTGTCGCCACAGGCGTAAACACCTACCAAACAGACCGCAGCGACCGAACCCCAAGCAAGGTGAAATTTTTTAGCCATATCGTCTATCCCTTTTGTCTTTTTCTAAAACTCTTTTGCAACAAATATATATTTGCCCTTCAGAGAATGTCAATAGTTTATCTGATACAATTTTATCCAAAAAGAAGCAATTACACATCGTTTTAAGCAGTGTAACAAAATAATATACACATCTATGATACGCATAAAACTTTTCCACAATCACCAAATAGTCACAAAGGAATGTGATTCCCATGGTAAATATAGGTTTTCAAATCACCTTCGTCACAAATTATTTAAGGATTTTTTACAGAGGACTGTGATATTGTGACATATCGCAACCGTCAATCCAGGTTGCCGTATCATAAGCCGTATCACCACCCCGAAACAGTATCATGGGGGCACAAAAAAAATTTCACAGACATCTGTGACGCCATTTTACAATTTCTGCCTATTTTATGTATCATAAAGCGTATCACAAAGAATTGTTACATGGGCAAAAGGCAGAAAAAAGCACCGGACTGGTTCGGTCTCGACGAAGACCGCTTTACCGAGGCGATGGCGAAAGTCATCCAGCGCCACCGTGCAGCCATCGGCATTTCCCGCGACAGGCTAGCCTTCGAGCTCAACCTGCACAAGAACACGCTTTACGGGGTCGAAGTGGGAGTCATGCGCAAGAGCGGGAACTTCGGGCGCACCCAGCTCACCATGCTCAACTTTATTCACATGGCTGCATTTTTCAAGATCGACCCCGGCGAGCTCCTGAAAGAAATTTTAGAAGACATTTCATGATACACAGCTTTGATACATTCTAGTTTTTTACTATTTTTCGGGACATGCGTCCCATTATCGAATACAACAACTACCGCCGATACATCCAGGACTTCTACCAAGAAAAGAAGAAGATGGTCGGCTTTTCGTGGCGTGACTTCGCCCGCTCCGCCAAGTTTTCCTCGCCCGTATTCCTGAAACTGGTCTGCGACGGCAAGAGTGGACTTTCGGACGACGCCGCCAACCGGGTCGCCAGCGCGATGGACCTGGCAGGATTCGAATTCGACTACTTTACGGCCCTGGTGCGGTTCAACCAGGCGAAAAACGACAACTTGCGCGACGAAACGTTCGCCGAGCTCAAGGAAATCGCCAAGGCGCACAAGGTGAACATTCTGGGTTCCGATCTCTACACCTATTTTTCGAACTGGAAATACGCCACCCTCCGGGAACTTGCCCCCGCCATGCAGGGCGCAAAGCCGAACCACTTGGCAAAGCAGTGCATCCCCGAAATTTCGCCCGACGAGGTCGTGAAAGCGCTCCAGTTCCTGACATCGGCAAAGCTGCTTCGGCGCACGACAAGCATCCACAACTACCGGCAGACTGAAAAATCAGTCGCCACGGGGCCGCTGGACATTGCGACTCCCGCCGTCCGCAGTTTTCACAGGCAAATGGGTGAGCTCGCGCTGAATACGCTGGACAAGGTTCCCGTGACGGAGCGGAACTTTTCGACACTTACGCTTGGGCTCACCGAAAAGTCGTACCAGAAAATCTTGAAGGAACTGGCGCACTTTCGGCGAAAGATTGTCGCCATAGCCACCAACGAAGACGAAGTGGAACGCGTCTACGAGCTGAATTTGCAGTTGTTCCCGCTGACGAAGAAAATAGACGAGAGACATGGTTCGGCAGGCTCACCAACCTTGACGAAAGATGAGGAATGAGAGATGAAAGGTAAAATATCAAATAAAAATACAGTTTCGATTTTTTCAAATTGCAAACTTTTACTAGTTGCTTTTGCAACAGCATTTTTCGTCGCGGGTTGCTCTAACGACAGCAAAAAATCCACCGGCGGTTCCACCGAGGCCGAGAACGCCATCGCCGACAAGACCGTGGCGGGCGTTTCGCAGAAGGGACCGTTCGTGAGCGGCTCAACCGTAACCTTGTACGAAGTCGATGGCGACAACCTGGTGCAAACGGGCAACACGTTTACGGGAAAGGTCGCAAGCAACAAAGGCGAATTCAATATTTCCAACATCAACCTGGACGCCCCCTATGCACTGCTCGAAGCAGAAGGATACTACTGGAACGAAGTCACCGGCGAACGTTCGGCAAGCCAGATAAAACTGAACGCACTGACCGATTTGGAAGACCGCGAAACCGCGAACATCAACCTGCTCTCGCACCTCGCCTACGAGCGTACGCAATGGCTGGTACGCAACAAGTCCATGAAAATCGGCGAGGCGAAATCGCAAGCGGAGCGGGAAATTTTCGCCGCATTCGGGATTACGGACATTTCAAGGGGATTCGAAGACCTGAACATCTTCGGCGACAGTGAAGGGGACGCTGCCCTGCTCGCCATCTCCGTCTTGATGCAGCTGAACTGCACCGAGGCGGAATTCAGCGAACAGCTGGCAGACTTTGCAAACGACCTGGAAGAAGACGGTTTCTGGAACAGCGAACAATTGAAGGCGACCCTTGCCGACAACGCCTTCAAAGCGAACGCCCCAAAAATACGCAAAAATATCAAGGCGTGGGATTTCGCGGATACCGTTCCCGCATTCGAGCCCGTCATGGAAGCGTTCTGGAACGACGTTTACGGGCTTGGCCGCTGCACCGAAAAACGCGCCGGTGCGCTACTCCCCGACACCAGCGAAAAATCTGCCTACTACCGCTCCATATTCCGCTGCCTAGACGAACACTGGATTCTGGAGCAGAAATTTGACGGCGGCGACACCGTAATCTTCCCGGTCGTCGAGCTGGACACCATCGGCGAACTGGACTGCACCGGCTCCATGTACTGCGCCAAGAACTGCATGAACGTGATGGACCCGGACCTTGGCCGCACCTGCAGCCGCGTGAACACGCAAATCGACGACGGCAGCGACACCTACGGCTTCTTGCATTTCTATACGGATTCCGCATCGGCGCTCAGTTGGCCCGCGGGCGACAAGGGTTACGGCTACGAATCGGCATCCCGCGACAAGTACGGCTACATCTACACCATCGCGCGCCTCGGCGACAGCCACCCCTACGCAAGAATCTTTTTCGAAATTTCCGGCGATGAACAGCGGGGCAACGACCTGACCGAATGGGGCGGCGTATGTATCACCTACACCGCGAACGAAAGCTTCTTTATAAACATCCGCTTCCCCGACGACAACAAGCTGACGGAATACGATTACTACAAGGCGCAACTGCCCGCAACGGAGCAGCTCGTGACCGCCAACATCAAGTGGAGCGACTTTGTCCAGGAAGGCTTCGGGCTCCGCGTCGAACGCGACAGCGTCGTGAAAAACATCAGCCGCGTAGAAATCAGCTTCGAGAAGCCGTCCACGAACATTTCGTCAAAGATTCATTCCATCAGCAAGTACGGGACCTGCAACAAGTAAAGATTACTTAATCCTGTGTCCGGTCAGGTCGAAGCGTTTGCCGTTCTTTTCGATGAAGAGCGTGTTGCCCTTCTTGATAAGGCGCGGGGCAGATGCATCGCGGATAACGGGGAGAGCCGTGCGGAAACCGTCCGTAGCTTCGCAGTTCTCGCTTTCGCAGAACTTGATGTAGTCAATGTCCATCCAGTCGCCGGTGACCGTAAAGCGGAGAATGTGTTTGCCTTCGGTCAAGCTCACGCTGGCCTTGACTTCGTTGTATTCATCGTAGTTGTCTTCGCCAGAGGTTGCCTGCGGCACAGAAATTTCTTCGGTGATATCCTTGCCATCCATAGAGAGCTTGAAACTCGAAGTATTGTTAGCCGATGCCACAGCGGCGAGCATGGAATATGTCCCCGTCTTGGCAACCTTCACGGAGTATTCAAGCCATTCGCCCGCCTGGTTGTAGCCGACAATGTATCCGGTCGCCTTCTTGTAGATATCGACACCAGTACCTGGACGATAGCTAATACCATCGTTACTTTCGGCACCATGGTCTTCAGAATCCGTTTCGTTGTAGCTGGTGTTACCCTGGCCCACGCCGCTGATATCGAAATCTTCCATTTCGATCTTGCCCGGAATGGCGAGAGCTTCGCCCTTGAACGGTTCACGGGGAACCGGCTTGACAATCAGGCGGAGCAACGCAGAGCCGTGTGCCGGGAGTTCCACAGAAACATGGGAGAGTGCGCCCAAGTCCTTCTTTTTCCACGCATCGCGAACTTCCACTTCGCCTTCCACGCCAATGTCTGCAAAGGTGCATTCCACGGTCTGGGTAGAAGAGTTGTTGTTGAGAAGCGCCACGGCAATGTCGCCATTGCGCAAGGGCTTGGTCCAAACCTGCTTGCCGTCCTTGTCGGAGATGCGGTGGCCCTGAACACCCAGAGAATCCTGGTTAATGGCAATCATGTCCTTGTTCAGGTAGAGTTCCTTGGTCTCGTTGCTCATGTTGCGCACGTCGGAACTGATCATGATGGGGGCTGCCATAATGGACCACATTGTCATCTGGGAGCGCTGTTCCTCGTAAGAAAGGCCCCTGTTGCCGACTTCGAGCATGTCCGGGTCATTCCAGTGGCCGGGCTTTGCAATTTGCCAGTACTTGTTGTTGGCATCGATAATTTCGTAGACGCCGCGGTACCAGGAGGTAGAAATCCATTCGGGGCCAATGTCGAAGGTGGTGCGCCAGAGGTTAGCAATTTTAGGCATCCAGTCCTTGTATTCCCACATGCAAATGCTGAACACGATATCGCGTCCGGAATTGCGGAGGGCCTTGGACATGGCGGTGTAATCTTTTTCCTGAGTTGTCGGGTCGGAATCGCAGTTGTCGTACTTCCAGTAGTCCACGCCCCATTCGGCGAGCTTCTTGGCATCCTGTTCTTCGCGGCCATTGGAACCGCTTTCACTCTGCCAGTTGCTATTGTAATGGTGGCAGGTGCGTTTGCCGCGGTCGCCGTAAAGGCCGAACTTCAAGCCCTTCGCATGCACGTAATCGGCAATGGCCTTCATGCCGCTCGGGAATGTTTTCGGATTATTCTGGAGATTACCCTGGGCATCGCGCTTGGTGTCCATCCAGTTGTCGTCGAGGTTCAGGTAAATGTAGCCAGCATCCCTCAAGCCAGAAGAGACCATGGCATCGGCAATTTCCTGAATCTGCTTTTCATTGATGTTTTCGTGGAACACGTTCCAGCTGTTCCATCCCAAAGGGGGCGTAAGCACCAGGCTGTCAGGATGCGCAAAGGCCTGAGAGACCAAACCACAAAAAGCAAGGGCGATAGCCCCGCCGAACGAGTATTTTTTTAAGCCAAACATCTTCATCACTCCATGATGATATTTACACCTAAAAAAATATTCTTAAAAAAAGGAAAAACACCCACCTAAAAGAAAGGCTTCATTGATTATTTATCAATGAAGCGCTATGGGAAAAATGGCGTTTTTTAACGGGATACGGGCACCAGGAGCGACTTTTCGCCCTTCAAGCTCCGCAAAAGATACACACCCTTAGTGAACCCAGCCTGTTCAAGCGATTCGGCAATGCCCGCACCATGAATTTCAACCAAGCCGAGCCTGCTTCCGTGTATATCGAACACGGCGTACGCCGATGGTTGCTCACGCATGTACTGTACCCCACGCAAAGTCGACGGACCTTCCTCAGGAATTTGCGCGGCATCGAGTTTTGCAATTTTCACGTTGTCGAGCGTAAGCGTTCCCGTCGCAGCACCGGCATTGAAACTCAGGCGGCTGTTCGTATCCGTCGCGGCCGTCATCTGGAACTTGAACGAATAGGTTTTCATATCCGTGCCGAGTTCAAAATTCTGATTTTCCTTGAGGTAGCTAGCCCACGGGTCGTTGTGCTGCTCCACATTCACTTCGAGCGTGCGGGCAGCCCCTGCGCTTGCCTCAAAGCTTACCTCGTACCATTGGTCTTTTTCAAGATGCAAGTCGTGCTGAATCAGCTGCACCTGGTAATTCTGCGTACCGATAGCGGAAATGTCAAGCTGGTACTTTCCATCTTTCGCATCACCAGTCGCAGCGGCATCGCCATGTAGCTGCAAGTCCCAAGCCACGGCGCTCGAATCGAAGCCGCCGTTAAAGACTTCATCGCGGTTCGTAGGCACGACAATCGCAGGTGTCGGCGGCGGAAGAGAGGAACCATCCAGCGAATAGTTCTTCACAAAGTTCCAGATTTCCACGCTCGTGTTCACGCTCACGGCCTCGTCCATGGAATACCAGTGACCCTTTCCTTCGATTGTCAGCAGGCGCACTTCTACATTGTCGGTGCAACCGCTCCAAATTTCAAGAGACGCGGCAGAGCCCGACTTAGTCGTCGGATACGGCTTAATCTTCTGCGAACTGCTTGAGCACTTTTGCGCATTGACCCAGCCCTTCAGGGTATTCACGGTGCTGTTATAATTCACCACATCGTCGCTCGTGCCGTGCGTATGCATAATCGGCATCGCACGCTTGGGCGAATTCACGCCGCCACCCCCCGAAACAGGCGCAATAGCCGCAATCATGTCGCCCATCTTGTTTGCCGCATGGTAGCTCATCATGCCGCCCATCGAAAATCCCGAAACATATACACGGTTTTTATCGATACCGTACTTGTTGTACATTTCGTTGATGATTGCCTTCAAGAAATTGACATCCTTGTCGCCGCCAATGTCCCAGGCCTTGTTTTCGCCATTGGGGAACACCACCACGAAGCGAGCCGTGTCGGCTATGCTTTCCCACTTCGCTGCATTCTTCTGGTAGGGGGCATCTTGGTTCATGCCGTGCATCTGGATGATGAGCGGGCGATTCTTCTCGATACCCGACGGAGCATACACGAGCATGCTGCGGGATTTTCCGTCTACAGTTAGGTTGTCTGCAAAAGCATTACCCGTAAACAGCGCAACACTGGCAAGAGCAAGCACCACCTTGCCCAAATTTTTCATACCAAACATCCTTCGCTCCTTTTTTGCAGCCCTTACTTCGTTACCATAAAGCGACGAACCATCCCATTCTTCGCCCTGATCAGGTACACGCCCTTTTCCGAAACCATGGAGCGCACCTTGGACTGAGCCTCGCTTGCACTTGCTGCAAACACGGTTCCCACAAAGCTTCCGTTCAGGCCGTACACGCGGTAAAGCTGTTCAGCCTGCACATCGTAGCGAACGGCAGCTGCAATCCCTTCCGTTCCGATGGGTTCCGGATCCGTTGCATCCTTGCCCTTCACAAACGTAAAGTAGTCGATATCAAGCCAAGAGCCCACCACCGTGAAGCGGAGCACATGTTCGCCAGCAGGGAGCGTCACATTAGCCTTTACCTTGTTATAGTCGTCGTAATTTTCTTCGCCGGAACTTGCCGCAGGCACCGCGATTTCTTCGGTGAGGTCCTTGCCGTCCAGGGAGAGTTTGAAGCTCGAGGTGTTGCCCGCCGCAGCGACAGCCGCGAACATGGTGTAATCACCCGCTTCCTTCACGTTCACGGTGTATTCGAGCCAGTCGCCTTCGCTGTTGTAGCCCACGATGATTCCAGTTGCCTTCTTGTAAAGGTCAACACCGGTGCCCTTGCGGTAATCGCTATCGCCGTGGTTTTCGGAATCGCCGTCATAGTAAGAGGTACCATCCTTGCCCTTGCCCGGCACGTCGAAGTTTTCGGCCTCAATCTTGCCCGGGAGCGCAACGGCGGGGCAGTTTTCACCTGCGGCGCAGAACGGAGTCTGCGGGACAGGTTCAGAACCAGCGCCATCGAGATAAATTTCATCGTTCACGTCAACACCGACCTTGAACCAGTCAAAGTCCGCATAGCCGCCCGCCTGCTTGGTCGCGAAGTTGAAGAGGCCCCAGCGCACTCCCACGAACATGTGGAGGTCGTAATTGAGCTTCACGTCGCTACCAATCTTTGTCCAGGTATTGCCATCGGTGCTGTAATAGAAGTATGCGGTACCGCGATCAATCGGCAGGTCGAAATCAATTCGCAGGTAAACCTTGGAACCCGAAATCGCCTTCGTTTCCTTCAGGCTTTCGCCGTCCTTATTCCCGGTGTACATCACCACCTTGTAGCTGCCGCCATCTTTAGCAAGCGCCACAAAGCCCTTGTCATCCTGCAGGGCAACGAGGCCGGCCATGTCGCCATCCTTCATGCCGGTGCCATCGACAAGCGTACGGCCAGAACTCTTGGGTCCAAAGGAACGCTGTGTCAAGGTGTTCTTCGCATTCACCACGCGGCTATCGGTGCGGCTCGTAGTAATGCGGTAGAATCCCGGATTTGCAGACAAACTCCAATTCTTGTTATCGGGATTGTGGTTGAACTGCCATTCAAGAGCAAGTTCGCTGGATTCAAAATCATCGCTGGTGACCATGCCATAGCCCGGGAGCGGGGATTCCGGCAGGTCAATCGTGGAGGGAGCCTTGCTTCCGCTGGTC
>JAGAHT010000009.1:0-182507 GCA_017626945.1 Fibrobacter sp. | reverse complement strand
TGTGAACATCCAGCCGCTGTCCGGTTCTCCGGCCAACGCTGCCGTGTACTTCGCCGTCCTCAAACCGGGCGACAAGGTCCTCGGCCTCAAGCTCGACCACGGTGGACACCTTTCTCACGGCCATCCGGTGAACTTCTCCGGTATGCTCTACAACTTCGTGCAGTACGAAGTCGACAAGGAAACGGGCCGCATCGACATGGACAAGGTCCGCGAAATCGCCCTCCGCGAAAAGCCGAAGATGATCCTCGCCGGTTTCTCTGCCTACAGCCGTAACCTCGACTGGAAGCGTTTCAAGGAAATCGCAGACGAAGTTGGCGCTCTCACGATGGCTGACATCTCTCACATTGCTGGCCTCATCGCCGGTAAGGCAATCGAATCTCCGGTGCCGTACTTCGACATCGTGACCACCACGACCCACAAGACTCTCCGTGGCCCGCGTTCCGCTATCATCATGTGCAAGGACCGCACGATCCAGAAGATGGTGAAGGGCGAACTCAAGGAAGTTTCTTTGGCCAAGGAAATCGACAAGGGCGTGTTCCCGGGCATGCAGGGTGGTCCGCATGACCACATCAACGCCGGTAAGGCCGTTGCATTCCTCGAAGCTCTCCAGCCGGAATTCCAGGTTTATGCCAAGAACGTCATCAAGAACGCTCAGGCTATGTGCGCCGAAATGCAGAAGCTCGGCTACAAGGTCATCAGCGATGGCACCGACAACCACCTCATCGTTGTCGATATGACTTCTAAGGGCGTTTCCGGTAAGGAAGCCGAAGTGGCTATGGAAAAGGTCGGCATCTCCTGCAGCCGTTCCACGATTCCGTTCGATCCGCGCAAGCCGATGGATCCGTCCGGTGTCCGTCTCGGTACTGCCGCTATCACGACCCGTGGCTTCGACGAAGAAGACACCCGCGAAGTGGCTCGCATTATCGACCGTGCAATCCAGGCTAAGGACGACGATGCCGCTCTCGCCAAGATCCGTCAGGAAATTGTCGAACTCTGCAAGAAGCACCCGCTGTACAAGTAATTTTGCGGAGCAAAATTACTTGTAGGTTCTGAGGGCGGCCTTCGGTCTTTGAGGTTTGAGGTCGCATTCCTTCGGAATGCTTTGAGTAAAATAATGGCGCCTTTGGCGCAAGATATTGAAAAAGTGGTTCGCGTTTGGCGGGCCGCTTTTTATTATCTTTATCTCGTTAAAACGAGGTATTATGCAGTCCTGGACCGAAATCAAGAAAATCGAGAATCCTACCGAAGAACAGCAGCTGGAAGCCGTCAAACTCAACTGGTTCGCAATCAGCCTGATCGAAAATCCGACAGTTGCTGTACAGAAGGCCGCTTTTGAGCAGAATGTGCAGGCGATTCTCTATGTGAAGAACGGACTGTGTGAAGATTTGAAGACCGCGCTCAATGCGCTGGATGAATCGGCGTTGTTGACGGCGCTGAATGGCGATCCGAACATCTTGAAGTTTGTGACGAATCCGGACCTGTTGAAGGCTGCGGTTCGCAGCGACTGGAAGATTGTCAAGAAAATCGATAACGCAAGCGATGACTTGTGGGCCGAAGCGGTCCGCGTGAATGCCGATGCGCTCAAGTTTGTCCGTCACCCGGGCGAAGCCGTCCTGATGGCTGCTGTGGAACGTGACTGGACCTATCTGCAGGAAATTGAACACCCGACGGCGGCTATCGTTGTTGCGGCGGTCAAGCAGGATTACCGTGCCTTCGAGTATGTGAGCATCAAGAATCGCACCGAGGCCGTGCAGATGGCCGCTGTGCGAACCGATCCGCGTTGCATCCAGTACTTGCAGCGTGCTTCTGAACGCGTGCAGATGGAAGCGGTCCGCAAGGACAAGGCCGTGTTCCCGCTCATCAAGAACCCTTCCGAAGCGGTCAAGGAATTCTGCAAATAGGTTCTGCGATGGATGTTGCACCGCAAAGACCGCTGATCACACTCGATGGTGTGACTTTCCGCTATCCGAAATCGGATGTGGAGGCGCTTTCGTCAGTGTCGCTTGAAATTCCGCAGGGAAGCTTCTTTGCGCTTCTCGGACCGAATGGTGCCGGAAAGACGACTCTTTTGCGTTTACTTTGCGGTCGCTTTGCTAAGTTTTCGGGAAGTCTTGAATTTGCTGCGGATGTTCGTGGCACAAATGGATTCTTGAATCCGCTTGCATGTGGTATTCTGCTTGAAAATCCAGGAATTTATCCGAAACTTTCCATTGCGGAATATATAGATTACTTTGTTGGATTTTTTGCGGCGCGGAGTGTTTCGTGGAACGAGGCTGTTGTTCGCGAACGTATTGCAAGCCTTGCCAAGAAATTGGATTTGCCATCCCTTGAAACCCGTATGTCTACGCTTTCATTGGGAAATCGTCAGAAGGTCCAATTGCTGCGCGCGATGGCTCCGAAACCGCGCCTGTTGATTCTTGACGAACCTGTCGCAAATCTCGATCCGATGTCCCGCGAAACGGTGTGGTCGCTGCTTGCCGATTGGCGAAAAGAAGAGGGGGGCACGGCAATCGTTTGTTCGCATATTCTTGCCGAAATGGAAGAAGAGGCGACGGATTTTGCGATTATTGACCGTGGACAGGTGCTGAAAAGTGGATGTGTGGCCGACCTTGCAGACGATGCGAAAAGCTTCAAGGTCGAAACAGCTGCCGGCGTGACTTTGGATCAGGTGCGTGCTGCTCTTAAGAATGCAGGGATTGACGCCGCGGTAACTCCTGCATCGGCAAGCCTCTCGAAACTTTATCGCGAAATTGTAGCCTAGAAGGTCTGCGATAGGTCAAACGCAAATCTTCCCCAGGCGAAATCTTCGGGATCCCAGTTGCTCAAATCCTTCTTGAACGCGTAATCCAGACGGAACGTCAGGAACTGCCAACGGTAACGTATACCGAGTCCGAGGCTTTCGCTTTCTCGCTTCGTGTAGATGCTTTCGTTGTCGGTCACGAGCGTCCAGTCGTAGAATTGCACAATCTGCCAGCGTTGCCACGATTTCCACGGGAATGTCCAGCGGATTTCTTCGTTGAGACGGTAGTAAAGCGGCGTGAGGCCTGTGTTGATGCGCTCCTTCTGCTTGCTGCAATCGTCGTCTACACAGACGGAGTCTGTGTAGCTTGCGTAAATGCTGCGGAATCGGTAACCGCGGACAGAACGCGAACCGCCCTGATAAAACACTCGGGCGTCGTCTTCAAGCGCCTTGGCGAAGAACTTGCCGACGCTTCCGCTCACGGCTCCGTTGAACGTCCAGAAAAGCGGATGGTACAGGTTTACGGTGAGTTCGCCATAAGTGTACGGGTCGCCCACCATTGTCAGGTTCTGGATGTTACCGTTCCAGTTGGAGCCCGCGCCGAATGTCGGTGCAAGTCGGATACCTTTTACCGGGTTGAAATAGTCGTCGGTGTAGTCGAAGGTGAGTGCGGTTTCGCCTTTCAGTTTGAAAAGCTTGTCCTCGTTCTTGTTCACGTATCGGGTATCAAGTGTGCCGCGGAAACGGATGTGCTTGGTAATGCCGAAAGTCAGGTCGGCGCGGTTGATGACTTCGTAGCGTTCTTCAAGGCTGTCGGGGTAGGCGGGCGGATTGATTTTTTCGTGGTTTAAGGTAACGTGGTCTTCGAAGCGGATGGCAGTCGGAATGAAACTGAACGAGGTCCCGAAAAGGAGCGGGTTTGCATAACCAACGGAAGCCTCCTGCTTGTGCTGGGCCACGATGGCGCTGGTTGAAAATTCGTGGAAGTGCCCGAAGAAATTTTTGTGCTTGGCAGATGCATGTGCTCCGAAACCATAAATTTCTTCGTAGAAGAATCCGTAACGCATTTCTCCGGGAATGCGCTCGGTGGCTTCCAGATAAACGTCCGAAAGTCCGTCTTGGCGGAGGGAATCTCGCATTTTAATTTGAGTGAACAGCTGTGTCGAGTAGAGTTTTGATCTAAAGGAGTGGTATTGGTTACCGTCAATAATTTCACCCTGTGGAATTTTCCATAGCGAAGATAGCCAAGACGTATCGGTCAGGCCAGCTTCCTTGACGGTGTCCTGTCGGTTGCGCTTGTCGCGGGTACGGAAACTTTCGCTCACCATATTGCCCATGATGACTTTTGCACCGGGGTCTATTGTGATTTCGACGCGGATTTTCTTTTGGGCTGTATCAAGAAACTCTACGGAAGAAAGTGTCGCGTGTAGGTATCCTTCGCGGCGGTAAGCCTTCTGGATGTTCTCCATGTCTTCGCCGATATCTTCCTGGTTGTAGTAGTGGTCTTGAGACGTATTCAGTCCGCTGGTATCTATCTTGACAGTCCGTTCCGGGGGCGAGATCAGCTTGATTCCTGCGAAACGGTAACGTTCGCCGTCACGGATACTAATGAAGTAGCCGCGGACGACACTGTCTGCCGAGATAATGTCCCTCTGGATTTCCATGGAAATGTCCAAACTGTAGAATCCGCGGGAATAGTAAAGCGCCTTGATGTTTTCAAGCGAAAGACGCATCATGAAGTCCTGCTTGGTGGTATCCATCATGCCGAATTCTTCGGGGACATCCAGCTGTTCTTCCAGCTGAAAGTTCGAGAATGCCTTGTTGCCTCGAATGTTCAAGTACCAAGGATGTTTATCTTCTTCGGCGAAGCAGAGTGCCGTTACGAATAAAAGAAGGAATAATATTATTCTCATTTGGATTCCTCCTTCGGTTTACTTTGCATCGTTTCACAGCGGCCGAACCCAAGTAGGCAGGGATTCCAGAATCGATAGGTGTAGTCGATACCGATGTTCTTCTCAATACGCGACATTTCTCCACTTTCGGTACCCGTGTTGGTCAGGTATTGTTTCGAGATCAGCATGGCGTTCAGTTCGAGTGATGGAGAAAGATGGTTCTTGTGCGAGTATTCCGCTTCCTGGAACACGGGGAGCGTGTAGTTGACACCGAATTGTAAAGCCTGGTCGTAAGTGCGGTTTTCGCTACTCTGGTCTTGCGTGTAGCCGAAAATGAGACTGAGGTTCTTTACCCAGCGGTCAAGTGAAACCGGGACCTTGAAGTAGCTTGAGTCCTTGTCGCCGGTGGTGTTGTTTTCGAATAGCATCACCTTCATGTCAATGTCGCCGATATAGTCGCCTCCAAGGGTCTTGTTCGCTGTAGACGAGATGACCTTGCCGATTGCCTTTCCTGCAAGTTTGTTCCAGTCGGTTTCTTCGCCGTTGTCTTCTGCGATACAGCCGAGTAAAATGTTGTAGTAAATCGATGCAGTCGACGATTCTCCGCCGCAATTTGACGACGGAATTGCCTGCAGGTTGGTAATCGTTCCCTGAAGATCCAGGTTGATGGGACAGGTTTCCTTATCCTTTTCGGAGGTCTCGGAGCAGTAGGGGAGTTCCTGGCTACTGGAAACGTCAATGACGCCGTTCTGCCAAGGAACGTCGTTCCAGGAAATCAGGAAGTTGTTCAGACCGAATTCGTATACTTCCCTGACACCGATAAAGCCGGTGTTGGTATTGGTGACATCGCCTCGCAGCAGGGGGCGTACGGTATTGCCAAGCACCCAGATGTCAACAGAAAGCGGGAAGGTGGCGAATGGGGTGACCACGGCGATGGAGTCCATTTGCGAATCACTGATATGCAGAGCCAGGTTAATGGGGCTTGAAACTGAAATCTTTTCTTCCTGAATGCCGGTCTTTCGCAACTTGGCAACGAAGTTGTTGAACATAGTCAGGTACTTGTCTAGGGCCGATGGCGTAATGTCAATATCGAAATCCTTGTAGAATACGGCCTTGTCAATCACGATGTTTCCTGTAATCGTGTTGTTCTTGATTAGCCCTTCATGACCGTGGGGAATGCTGAACCCGATATCGCCTCGTGCTTTAGCTTCTGCCTGACCGTAGACGTCGTCTTTAAATTTGTACGAAATCTGGGGAATGTTTGCCGTGATAAGCAATTCGTCTTCGGTGTCGGTCGTGTGGCTGTGCACGTTTTCGAGCAGGAGCCAGTGACTGCCAGATTCGATGGTGAATCGGTCTGAATTGATATCGACGCCCATCAGCTTCATACTGTCAAGGCTGAACTGCAGGTTGGCCGAGATGACTTCGCCGCTATCATTCTGGGTGCGTGCTTCGTTGATGTCCAAGAGTCCATTTTCAAGATGTCCACGCATATAGATGGGGAACTGGACCTTGGTCCTGGGAGGTTCGTAAATGGTGGAGTCTACCCGTAGATCGGCGGTGATACCCCTGAGTCCTTTTTTGAGTTCCGCCGTCATGTCGATGTGCAGGTCGGTATTCTTGATTTCACTGACGGTTCCCGGAATGAACCAGGATCCGTTGGCATCGAAGGTTCCGTTGAAAATGAAGTCGTTGTCGATAAATCCCTCGGCCCAGAGGGTTCCTCCGTTATCGCTGCCGTGCGAGAAACTGACATGTCGCTTTTCGTTAAAGACGTTGTTGATGATGACTTGCGTGTTGCCCGTCCAGCCGCCCCCGCCGATGTCGAGATAGGAGTTGAGTTCGACCTTGTCGTTCTCGGCAAAAATGTTCAGCTTGCGGATGTTGAAAAGTTCCGGGGGGATGCTCCTGAACTTGATGTCGTAGAAGTCCAGGTTGCCGATGAGCTTGTTGCCTTGCTTGTAGCTCAGGTCGCCGTTGAGCATGCCCGAGGTCAAGGTGCTGTCGTTCAGGGGTTCCAGTAGCAAGGGAATGCTGAACTCGTGAGAAGATATGTTGGCGTAGAGTAACTGTACCGGCAAGAACCCGGAGGTGTGGAAGTCGGGGTTGGAATCGTTCGGTAAGATAAATGCTCCGGTGGCGGTCGCCGTATTCCTGTCATGTGTCGCATCGAACTTGTCTATGAAAATCGTATCGCCATTTTGCCGGACCGCCGCCTCGGCCCCCAGTTTGAAGGCGTCGAGTCGTCCGTCGATGGAAACTTCTGCACTTCCGATGTTGTGGTCGAAATCCTGACTCCACTTGCCCGTGACGAGTCCATTGATTTTTTTGTCGAGATCGATATCGGAGAAGGGAATCGTTGCAAAGACGACGTGGTCCGCTTCAACATCAAGGGCGATGGTGTCTCCGATGTTCACGTAGGCGCTAGCCTTGCCGCCGTTCCGCTGCGAAACGTTCCAAGAGGTGTGCGGATGCGGATCGTTCCACTTGACGTCGCCGTCGAAGTCAAATGTTTCCTTGGGAGAGTAAATGGTGCCGTTCGAGAAATCAATGCCGTTGAGGTTGAGGTCTAGCGATACTTGCAACGAGTCCGCTGCGATGTGGTAGGCGTTTACGATGGAATTAATCTTGGCAAGGATCTTGAGCGAGTGTCCGTCGAAAGCTCCGTAAGCCTTGGAACGGGCGCCCAAGGTCAGGTTCCCTTGCGTCCAGTCCAACGCCCACGGTTCGTATGGGGAAATGTCTCCCGTGAATGTAATCATGAGCGAATCGCGTAAGTCGATGACTCCGTCTACGAGCGAGCCTTGTCTAGTTTCTACGGATACGTTGATTTTCTTGTCGCGCAGTTCCGCGGACTTGATTTCCATGTCCATCGGCATAATCTGCGGCCCGAATTCGGCACTCATCTGTTTTACTTGTCCCGTCATGAAACCGTTCAAGTTCTTGTCGAACGTGCCGTTCAGCCTGATGCTTCCGCCCTCGTCGTTTCTCAGGAGGATTTCTGTTTCTAGGTTGTTTTGGTCGCCAGCGAGTTTGATGGAGATGTCTTCTGCCAGCAGGGGCCAGAATTCTCCGACCCTCGTCTTGATGGTGGCGTTGTAGGTTGTGCGTTTCTTTTGCAGATCGACGGTGGCGTCTGCGGAAACTTTCAACTTCTCGATTTTGGGAACAATGTCGGGTAACTCGATGGGAATCCATTCCTTGGGATTGTTGATCGTTAAGTTCGTGGATGTCTTCAGCGAGGTCAGGTTGTCCTTGGGCGCTTCAATGTTGACGTTCAGGGAGTCCGACTTCGTTTTCACCTTGCCTTTGAGCTTTAGCTTCTGGGTCTCAAAGTTTGCGTTCAGGGCGATACTGGTGGCCGAGGGCAAGAAGTCGCCTGTGGCTTCTTGGACGTTGAGCTGGACGGATTTTCCACCATGGTTTCTTGCCGAAATGTTCTTTGCTTGCCATCCTTTACCGTCCGACAACATGACTTGGGCGGTTTGGACGTCAAGCTCAACTAAAACGGGTATGTTCAGGTTGTCGGGTAATTTCGGTGGGCCGGTTTGGGCGGGCTCAACCTCCTGCTTCCCGGAATCGCTAGGTAGCTGGATCACTGCGATGACTGAATCGGCTTGCAGCTTGGCTCCCCTCGTGCCTCCGAGCAGGGTAATATCCAGGTCCGGGTTGGCGATCTTGACTTCGGTTCCGTTTACAGAAATGCGGACGGAATCAAAATGGTGGACCAGCAGGTTTTCCATGCTGTGCCCGTAAGGAGTAACCGTGACGCCTGCAAAGGTATGCGGCGTGGATAGAATTCGCTCGAAAAGCGCACGCGCAAACCAGACGCCAAGGGCAATGGCGCCAACTACAGCCGTGGCGAAGACGGCTGTTCCTACAAATGTCGTAGGTCGTTTACTCAACTTGCCTATAAGTATAGAAAATATGGAAACCGCAGCCGGTTTCCATATTCAAAATACGTGCGTAAATCGTTGATGCTCAATGAGTTGCGTGTCTGCGTCGGTGGTTTTAGCCAGTCCGGTCGTTTAGTGAGCAACAAAGCCCCTGTTATTAAACAGGGGCGGTTGCGAGAGCGAGGCGCTATCACATTCTTGACGAAGCGATAGAGCCGAGCGGTCGTTTAGTGTATTCCGGCGCCGTCGGCGACGTCGCAGGTCACCGGCTTCCCGTTTACCTCAAGTGCGAGTGTGTCGCAGAACACGGCGCCACCCTTTGCAGAAAGCGCAATCTTCTCGAAATCCTTCACCTTGAGCTCACGCGGTTCGCTCGGGGCAACGCCCTTGAACAACGCGCGGTCACCCGGCTTTGCATCTTCCGGGACGCTCACGAGTCTGCACTTGTGCGTTTCGGGTTCGAGGTCACCTGCGAAAAGCATACCCTGGCTCATAATGCCGCGGAGTGCGCTCGGCTTCAGGTTTGCGAACAGGAGAATCTTTCTGTTCTGGAGTTCTTCGGCCTTATAGCTGCTCTTGAGTCCGCTGCAAATCGTACGGGGCTCGCCTTCGCCAGCATCTACCTTGAGTACATACAAACTAGTAGCATCCGGGTGGTCTGCCACTTCGACAATCTGCGCCACGCGGAGGTCCATCGCTGCGGGAACATCGGCGGCGGTCAGCGGCTTGTTCTGCTTGGGCTTCTGCTGGACTTCCTGCTTCTTGACTTCTTCTTCGATGCGCGGGAAGAGCGGCTTGCCTTCGCCGAACACTTCTCCACCCTTGAGGATACCCCAGGCGAGGTCGTTCACGTCGGTGAACTTGGAGCCGATCATGGCAAGACCTTCCTGCGCCTTGGTCGGAATCACCGGCCACAGCAGGCACAGCGAGAGACGCACGGCTTCGGCTGAAATGTAGAGAACCGTTGCGAGTTCGTCCTTTGCGGCGGGATCCTTCGCAAGCTTCCACGGGGCCTTGATTTCGAGGTAGCGGTTGATACTGCGCACCAGCGACATGATTTCGTCGATCACCTGCGAAAGCTTCACCTGCGGCACCCATTCCATCACGTTGCCAATCACGCGCTTTGCGATCGAGACGACTTCATTGGCTGCATCATCCAGGTTCGATGCGGCGGGAAGCTTGCCTTCAAAGTTGGTGAGCACCAGGCGGTGTACGCGGTTCAGCACGTTGCCTAGGTCGTTTGCAAGGTCGCTGTTGATGCGGCGGACAAAGCTTTCGTGCGTGAAGTTGGCGTCTTGTCCCACGACCATCGCCGAGGCGAGGAAATAGCGGAATGCATCTACGCCGTACTTGGTCATGTAATCCATCGGATTCACCACGTTACCTGCGGACTTGCTCATCTTGTCGCCACCGTTCACGAGCCACCAGCCGTGGGCGAGGATATGCTGCGGGAGCGGAATGTCGAGTGCCATGAGCATGGTCGGCCAGTACACGCTATGCGTGGTCAAAATGTCCTTACCGATCAGGTGATAAGTGGCGGGCCAGATCGGCGTGCCGTCGGCATAAGTCTTGTGGAAGGCGGTCGAGGCGCTCACGTAGTTCAAAAGGGCGTCGAACCATACGTAGGTCACGTAGTCCTGGTCAAAGGGCAGCGGAATGCCCCAGCTGAGGCGTGCCTTCGGGCGGCTAATGCACAGGTCGTTCAGCGGCTGGCGCAGGAACCCGCGGATTTCGTTCCAGCGGTAGTCCGGTACAATCCAGTCCTTGTGGCTTTCCAAAAAGTCAATCAGCTTCTGCTGGTAAGATCCCATCTTGAAGAAATAGTTCTTTTCCTTGAGCCATTCCACCGGGCGGTGACTGATGGGGTCGCACTTGTTTTCGTCAAGTTCGTCTTCGCCAAAGAAGCGTTCTTCGCCGACGGAGTACCAACCTTCGTATTCCTTCGAGTAGATTTCGCCCTTGTCCCAGAGCTTCTGCAGGCATTCCTGCACAAATGCCTTGTGTTCGGGCATCGTGGTGCGGATAAAGAAGTCGTTTTCGATATCCATCTTTTTCCACAGGTCTTCGAATCGGTGGTAGTATTCGTCCACGTGCTGCTGCGGCGTGACTTCGCGCTTGGCGGCGGCGCGCTGCACCTTCTGACCGTGTTCGTCGGTACCGGTCAAGAAGAAAGTCTGGTAGCCGATAATCTTGTGGAAACGGGTCAAAATATCCGCGAGGACTGTGGTGTAGGAGTGCCCGATATGCGGGGCGTCATTCACGTAATAAATCGGGGTTGTAACGTAAAAATTCTTCATGCGCTCAAATGTAGAAAAAACACTTCGGAGGCGTCAAAAACCGCTTCAAAAGGTCTATGGTTTTCTTGAAAGGCGCAATTATATTTATCTTTGATTGGACTGGAGAACTTATGAATTGTAGAATTTTGATGCGTTTCGTGGGGGTGAGCGAGGAACTCGCGGCAATTTATGATGCCCTCATGGAACAGTACCCCGAAATGGACTTGCCCAGTGAAGATGCGGGCGAGTGGTATTCGGTGGACGATGTGATGATGGACGAGTACGAATGCCGCTTCGAGGAACTCCCCGATGGCGAACTTTTGGCGATGGACGGCTCAGTCCTGATCGAAGATGAACTCCCCGAAGATTTTTTTGCGGAGCTCATGGAACGTTTCGAACATGTCTACGGGGCCTTCAAATGGTCTTCCCTCGATGTGGGAGTCGGTTGCGGCACAAGCGACGGCTGGGGCGAATTCATCCCGGATTACGCCGACGACTATTCCGACGAAGCGAACGAAATTTCCGAAGCCGTCATCGGTTTCTAAAAAATACTCGTGTAAAAAATTCTATCTTTGGCCACCCTATGGTCGATGCAATACTGAATAGGTTCTATAGACCGTCTCGATTCAAGAAAAACGGCGATGTGAAGGATGTGCTGGTTGTTGCGCTCCCGATGCTTCTGTCAATGTCGTTCGATACATTGATGACATTTATCGATCGCTTGTTTCTTTCGAAGCTTGGTCCTGCCGAAATGAATGCGGCCCTCGGCGCGGGGGCGGTACAGCTGGCCCTCACGATGTTCTTTACGGGAATGATTAGCTACACGACTGCTATGGTGGCGCAACGGCTGGGGGGCAAACGGCGATGGGACTGCGCCCGAGCGTTTATGCAGGCGCTCTATGTTTCGCTGATGTGCGTACCGCTCCTGTATTTGACGATTCCTCTAGGACACGTTGTTTTTGGTATGGAACATTTGCCGGCAGACCAGCTACAGTATCAGAAAACCTATTTCAACATCTTGATGTTCGGTGGCGTCATCAACTTGGTGCGCAATGTGGCGCCGTGTTTCTTTAGCGGTATCGGTGAAACGAAAATCGTGATGAAGGCTGCCTTCGTGGGCATGCTCGTGAATGTAGCCTGCAATTTCGTACTGATTTACGGTATGGGGCCAGTTCCTGCCTTGGGCGTGGCGGGCGCTGCTTACGGGACACTTATCGGGAATGTGGTTTCGACCGTTATCCTGTTCGCTAAATTTTTCGGCAAGAGCTGTCATCGTCGTTTCCGCACGCGCTACGCATTTGCTTTCAGCTGGCCATTGACGCAGGAACTTTTGAAAAAGGGAATCCCGTCGGGAGTCGAAATGTTCCTGAACATGTCGGCGTTCCAGCTGCTAATCCTGATGTTCCATGCGCTCGGTCCTGAGTCGGCTACAGCATCTTCGGTGATGTTCAACTGGGACATGGTGGCCTATGTTCCCCTGATGGGGCTTGAAGTTGCTTCCACAAGCCTTGTGGGGCGCTATGTGGGCGCGAAGGACGGGGCGGCAGCTTCCCGTTCTACTTATTCGGGTCTCAAGCTCGGCTGGGGCTATTCCTTGCTGATGGGCATTTTCTTTATATTCCTGCCGGGCATACTTACGGATATCTTCAAGCCCGATGTCGCGGAGGCGTCAGCCGAAGCCATTGCAATCTTCGAATCGGCGCGTCCCATGAGTATCTTTATGTTGCGGATAGCGACCCTCTACATATTCGTAGAAGTCCTGCTGGTCATTTATGCGGGAGCTCTCCGCGGGGCGGGCGATACGCTATGGGTCATGTTCGCCTGTGCCATTATGAACTGGTGCGTGGCGGGTTCGCTGTATCTGGTAGCTTATGTGTTCGGCTTGCCGGCGCATCTCGCCTGGATTGCGGTCGTTGCGGTTTACAGCACGGCTCCGGTTCTTTTCTGGCTTCGCTGGAAAAACGGCAAGTGGCGCCGCCATATCCTAGATGTCTAGCCGTTAATGACTTCGACGGTTAACTTGTTGAAACCGATTTTCCCGCCTTCCCTTATTTCGAGGGCTGCGCGGAAGGTGGTGTCGTTCTTCTTGAACGGCTCCAGTACGGGGGTACACTTGTTCTTGAGCAATCCTTCGACTTCTTCATCGCTGAATTTGCGCTGGTAGAATATCTGCGGAATACCGTAGCCGCATTGCGGGTTCATGCAGACGAAGGCGGCGTGCGTTTCGTTGCCTTGCGAAGTCGTTCCGCTGCGGAACCGTAGCTGGTCGCCGCAGACGGGGCAGGGGAGGTTCCTATGTAGAAATTCGAAGATGGCGCGACCCTTGTCGGCTCCTTCGCCCCACTTGAGACGTGCGGTAAAGACAGCGCCTTTCTTGCTCTTGAAATCCTGGATCAGCGGGGTAGCCCCGTTGGTGAAAAGTTCGCCGATTTCTGCGGCGGTGAGCATGTGTCCTGCGACTGTCTTGAACAGCGTAAAGTTGCAATCTCCCGCACCCTCGTTTGTTGTCCCGGCCGTCCCTTCATTTGTCATCCCGGCCGTTCCCTCGTTTGTCATCCCGGCCGTAGTGCCGGGATCCTTAGTCGCAGTACAGAAAATCGCGTTCTTGTTTTCTTCGAGAACGGCCCCGCAGAGCGGACATTTGTATTCGGTTTTCTGCCCGTGGAACTTGCCGTCGCTTTCGAATTCAAATTGAATGTTGAAGTCCTTGTCAACGATGAGCTTCGCCGCAAATTCGGTTCCTTTTTTGCTCTTGAATCCGACTAGGGGACCGACGGCCTTGTTAGTGAGCAGATCCTTCATCTCATGGTGGCTGAGCATGCGGCCTGCCACGGTGTACCCGATCTTGAAGGCGCAGGCTTCGTTCTTGCAGGTGTATCCCCAGGGGGCGATTTCCATGGGCTGTCCGCACTTGGGACAGTTGATTGCGTCGGTTACAGTCTCGCGTTCAAACTGGCAGCCGTATCGTGCATGTAAGTCGGCGAACAGCTGCTTCACGTATTCCACGATGCCGTCGCGGAATTCCACCGGCGAAAGCTTGCCTTTTTCGACCTGCGAAAGCTGGTATTCCCATTCGCCCGTCATCTCGGGCGATTTCACCTTTTCGTCCATTAGCTCAATGACTTCGCGACCGCGGGCGGTGCTCACCAGGTAGTTCTTTTGCGCCTCGATAAATCCGCGTTTCTTGAGTGTCTCGATGATGCCCGCCTGGGTTGCCGGCGTTCCGAGCCCGCGGTCTTTCATGGCTTCGGCGAGTTCTTCGTTCTCAATTTGCTTTCCCGCGGTCTTCATCGCGGCAAGGAGCGTTGCCTCGGTGTAGTACTTGGGCTTGCTCTTCTTTTTCTTCTGCAGTTCGATGCTGTCGAATGGGGCGTGGTCGCCGACATTCCATTCGGGGAAACTTTCGACCAGGTTCGTGATTTCGTCGCTGTCGCCCTTGCCTTCGGCAGCGGCGTCCTTATTGTCGGTCGGTGAGCCTGCCGAACCGTTCTTTTTCTTGCCCTTCGTCTCTTCTTTCGTCAGCGCGCGGAATCCCAAGTCTTCGTTGCGCTTGAGCTTTAATCTGAATAAATCTTTCGTCTCTCGTCTTTCGTCTCTTGTCTGTAAAATCACCTCCATCTCGTTCCAGACATACGGCTTCAGCCACGCCTGTACAAATCGTTCCTTCGCAAGGTCGTAGATCTTCTGCTCCATTTCAGGGAGCCCGTTCGGAACTTCTCCCGTCGGGATAATAGCGTAGTGGTCCGTGACCTTGCTCGAATTGATGAAGACGAAGTTTTCTTCGGCGCTTCGCATCACGCCTTTCTGTTCGGGTGTTGCAAGCCTTTGCGCAAGAGCGTAGGCTTCCTGCTTCATGTTGTCGGGCAGGTACTGCGAGTCGGTACGCGGGTAGGTGAGCAACTTCTTTTCGTATAAATTCTGTGCGCAGTCAAGTACCTGCTGGGCGCTATATTTGAACCGCTTGTTGCCTTCTTTCTGCAGCTCCGTGAGGTCGAAAGGTTTTTGCGGAAACTGCTTCTTTTGCTGCGTATCGATTTTTGCAATCGCGATATCGGCAGGAGGACTGCACCGTGTCACCACGGCGTTCGCTTCAGCCTCTTTTTCGAAAACTGCAACTTTATCTTCTGCGAGGTACTGAGCCTGAAATCCTTTCCAGGTCCCGACGACACTATAGTAATAGAGCTCCTTGAACTGCTCCACGATGGTGTCGCGTTCCACGACCAGGTTCAGGGTCGGTGTCTGTACGCGTCCCACCGAAATCATCTTTCCGCGACCGGCCGTCAAGGTGTAGGCTCGCGTGGCGTTCAACCCTACCATCCAGTCGGCTCGTTGCCTTAGGCGGGCGGCATAGCTCAGGTTCACGCGCTGGGTGGCGTCTTCCAGATTTTTCCAGGCCTTGTCGAGGTCCTTTGCCACGTAGCTGTTGACCCAGAGTCGCTTGATGGTCTTCTGCTTGAAGGTGGGGGTGTAGTCGAGGATTAGGTCAAAAATCAGGTTTCCTTCGCGTCCGGCGTCCGCGTCGTTCACGAGTACGTCTGCCTGCTCCATCATCTGTCGCACCACGTTTAGCTGCTTCTTGGTGCTCTCGATTTCCATCAGTCGGAATTTTTCGGGCAGCAGCGGCAGGTTCGAAAGTCTCCATCCGCCTTCAAAGCCGGGGTAGGCGTCCAGCGGGGCAAGTGTAATCAGGTGGCCCACGCACCAGGTAATGCAATGGTTCTTACCAATTAGGCAACCGTCGCCCTGGGTGAATTTTTCACCTTCCAGGCGTTCGAGCATCGGGCGGTAGTGCTGGTTTGCGACGGAGGGTTTTTCGGCAACAAGCAGAATCACGGGGCGCTATCCTGTTGGGGATCCGTGGAATCCGCGAGGTCGATTTGTAACAGTTTTTCTTCCCAGGCGGCCTTGGCGTTGCGCAACTTGGCGAGCGAGTCGTCGTCGGCTCCGCTTGTGTCGCGTAGTTCCATTAGGTCCCGGTAGCCTTGGGCGAGTTCGTTCGCCTTGGGGTAGTCGGCTTCGAGATTGCCCAGTTCCTTAAGAATCGCTTCGTCCGAGTAGAGTCGTGCGATTCCTTCCAGGGTCCTCAGGATAAAATCTTCATGGCGTCCTTCTTGACGGGCCGATTGGGCTTCTTCGAATTCCAACGGACGGATGCGATCCATCCAGGCTGCTTCGGCGCCAAAAAGTTCGTTGTCCTCGGCGAGGGCATCCTTTTTTCTTGTCAGTTCCAGCTGTTTCTGCATGAAGGGGCGGTAGGACTCGGTATCTAGGTCCGTCCCCATTTTGGTGCAAAAATTTTTCAGATTCTGTAAGTTCCCGTTGGTCGGGTTGTTCAGGAGGCATTCCTTGAGCACGGCAAGCTGGTCTTTGGGGGCCAGTCGCTTGAATCCTTCGCCCTTCATGTTGGCGTCCTTGATTTTTAACCAAAAAATGCGTAAAAGGATAGCGGCGATTGCGATTGTAAATAGGGTAGAAATTGACATCTTGTCCTACTATTTAGAATATTTAGGGCGCAAAAAACAAAAAATGAGCCAAAATCTCCCGGTGTCTGTTCAAAATGGCGTAAAACCGGTCATCCGAAATCGTCAAAGTGGCTGTTTTTCCTTTTTTTTTCAAAAAAGGCGTTTTAAATCGGGTTGAAAAAGGTGTATATTTAGGGGTGAATGTTTTTAACCCATCTTTAAGGTGTGGAGATATTATGAAGCTGTTTGGTAAAAAAGGTAAGAATGTTATCGGTGCTGTGATCGGTTGTGCATCGATGCTCTATGCAGTAGACGACATTCGTCAGTTGGATATTGTGATTCGCGATTTCCAGCCGAATCATCCGGACTTTGAAAACTTCTCGGAAGAAGCCGTTAAGCACGCTAACAACATTTATAACTATGTTGCCGGTACGGCGGTGATGAACCTTTATGGTTACGATGCCACGTGGCTCGGCAAGACTGCTTATCATACGACCTGCGGTAACAAGGAATCCCAGACGGGAGCCTTGATTGCCCGCGACGGCCACCCGAAGACCGCGAACCCGATTTTGCCGCTTTATTTGCAGACCGCCTCTACGGATGAGACCCTGGAATACGGTGAATGTGAAACTTCGACTGTTGCAGGTATTACGCAGCGCGGTTATAGAAACGCCTTGAATACGGTGAGTGGCTTTGTTTGCCTGAACAACAAGACCTATTGGGCAAACCCGGTGTACTACACCCCTGGGATGGTCCAGACCTATATGCGCTTTGACGATCCCAATCCGGAAACGGGCGAGCGCGACATGTATGATGGTGCCCATATCCAAAAGCTGAATGATCTTTGCGATAACCAGTTCTTCGACCAGTGGTACAACGATGTTCCTGACTGGAACTTGAGAACGAATACCACGATGGATATCCCGAAGGATCCGAACTCGAACTACTACATCTACGACTATAACTACAATAACGGTGGTTACTCGCCTCTCGATTCTATTGATCCGGTGACAAAGAAGTGGATTCAGCCCAAGGTCTGCAATCCGGATATTCAGGAACCGGATGCACAGGGTGTTAGAAAGTGTACTCAGTATGGCCCGCAGAGTCTTTCCATTTTCTGCCCGCCGTATGAATACCAGTACAACAAGACCCAGACTGACTTCCAGGGAGCCAATACCTACGCCCTTTGCACGTCTTGGCTGCAGAATGGCGGTCCTCGTGCTGTTTCGGGCCCGATGTCCGGAATTGTCTATGGCGATGGCGTCCGTTCTACCACGAATATCTCTCCTTATGGTAGTGCCGCATGGAGCGCTGCGCAGGCTCACGGCGATCTCGGCTGGAAGCACCTGCGTAACTATGCATTCACGATGATGGGTTATGCCAAGTTCAAGTATCGTGCCGCAAACCAGATTCCGACTCCCGAAGTCTTTGAATTCGCTGGTGACGATGACATGTGGATCTATGTGGACGGTGTGCTTGCGGTGGATTTGGGTGGTACCCACTTGTCTGCTCCGGGTAGCGTGAACATCCAGACGCTTGCTTTGAATAACCATGGTTGCCATCCGGGTGAACCGCTGGCCGGTGACTCCAACTGCGAAGGCGCAACTGACGCTACGGGTTGGGCCAACAATACCTGGCACCATCTGCACTTCTTCTATGCAGACCGCCAGACCGATGGTTCCAACATCTATATTAGAACGTCCCTTTCTGAACTTGCTCCGTCCCGTTACGGTCAGCCGGCTGTCGGTAGCGTGGTGGTCACCGTTGATGAAAACGGTAACCAGAACGTGAGCATGCTCCTGAATACGACCCTGGATGACAATACGCTTGCTATGATGCAGTCCTCTGGACAGCCGGCTATCCTCGTCATGAGAGAAGTTGAAAATGCCGACGGCTCGAAGTCCAAGGTTGTCTATGGCTACTATATCACTACGGTGCAGCAGGGTCAGAACAAGGGTTCCTCCGGTGTGCAGTATGACTTCACGGGTGTCCTGATGGACCTGCAGGGTAATGTTGTTGAAACCGGTATCGTGGGTAACGACAAGATTGCGTTCAACTACCCGAAGACCGAAGGCCTTACATCTGATGAAGATGCCGCTGCCCTGTATTCCGAAGTCTGGAGCCAGTTGATGGGTTGGGCCGAAAAGATGAGCTTCACTGTTATGTCTTCTTCTGGCAAGGGTGTGACTGGTCCTCCCAACACTTACGAAGACTGGGCAAACACCAAGCTCGTGGCTAACACCAAGGTGGCTTCGTTTACGCTTGACTCCCTCATTGAACGTCCGGACTTTACGGGTCAGTCCAGTGTCCTTACCCAGATTGCAGACAACAATTCCGGTGAGCTGCCGCTGAACTACACGGCCGACCTGTTGATCGCTTCTATTCCTGCCGGTAAGGGCCGCAACGGAAACCCGCTTGACTTGACCCCCGCAGAAAAGAAGGTTTACTCTGCTGCCGCACCGGAAGGTGGTTCTACTGGAAACCAGACGACCGCATTTGTCGGTGGCAATGATGCAGGCGCCTCTGGAATGTGCTACGGTGCTGGTGATGGCTCCAACGAAAGCTGCACCAGTATTGCTTACCCGGTTTCTGGTCCGTTCCGCTTGAACGTGCGCGTCTTTGACCACCTGGGTCATTTCGTGAGCCAGTACCAGCAGGTCGTGACCGAAGAAATGCTGCATAAGGCTCTGGGTACTGAAACGCATCCGAGCGGATGCACCAAGCCGCTCTATGGCGAAACCGGTGCCGCATGGATTACCGTCAAGATGTATCCGGTCTCGCAGAATGGCCGCCTGCTCGCAACGGGTCCCTACATTTACCAGGTGACCTTCGTTCAGGAACAGACGACGCACTGTCTGGTGGTGGGGGCTACCCCGCAGGACAACACGGTGTTCTATAGCCGTTCGAGCGACACCTATCGCTTCGGTTACAAGCGCAGCAAGCACAAGTAATTTCTGGCAAATTTAAATCTGAAATCCCCGGCATGGCCGGGGATTTTTGCACTTATGTCCGTTCGTCATCCAGCAGCAGTACCCTCGTCCGTCATGCAACAGTAATCCCATACGTCATCCAGTAGCCGTACGCCTGTACGTCCAGCAGCAGTACCCCCATACGTCATCCAGCAGTAACTTCATACGTCATCCAGTAGCCGTACGCCTGTACGTCATCCAGCAGCAGTAACTTCATACGTCATCCTGCCCCAGTATGGGGCGGGATCCAGTGGCTGCATTCCTGCTTAAGGAACGAATGCCCTCCCCTTTACTTTTGTATACAGAAAAGGGCGGATTTGTTTTGCTTTTTGGGGTGCGAAAGTCTATTTTTTTATTTGGAAATACGGCGGATTGTTTCGTCGTTAAAATAAAAAGGATGGATTATGATCGACGTGAAGGGCAAATGGACCTTGATCACCGGCGGTTGCCGCGGGGTTGGCCGTCTCACCGCTATCGAAATGGCGAAACTCGGTGCGAATATCATTTTGCAGGGCCGCGACAAGGCCCATGCCGAACCGGTGATTGCCGAACTCAAGAAGTATGGTGTTGAAGTCCGCGCCGTGGGCTGCAACCTCGAGAACGAAGCTGAAATTGATGCTGCCCTCGCCGAAATCGACAGCTGGGGAGTGCAGGTGGACCTCGTGTTCAACAATGCGGGCCTTATGAGCCACTATTTCTCCGATTACCTCACCAATACGATGGATGATTTCCACCATGCCATGGCGGTGAACTTCTTTGCTCCCATCAAGATTGCCTATCACTTTTTGCCGGGCATGATTCAGCGTGGCTTTGGCCGTATGCAGCTCACTACGAGCGGTATTGCGAATGAGCCCGAACTGATGGGGTATGCGTGCGCCAAGGCCGCCCTCACCAAGTTCGTGAAGGATTTCGCCTGCAAGCTGAACGGCACCGACGTGATGATGAACGTGATGGATCCGGGTTGGCTCCGCACGGACCTTGGCGGTCCTAATGCTCCTAACGCTCCCGAATCCGTGATTCCAGGTTCTATGGTGTCTGTGCTTCTTGACGACAAGAAGAGCGGCCGCTGGTTCAGCGCCCAGGAATTTACTGGCATGTCCCTTGCCGATGCAGTCGAAAAGGGCAAGTCGGTAGAATAAAAATTTTTCTCTAAAAATATTCCTCTTAGAAAAAAAAAGCACCTCGGGGTTCACATCACTTTGCCGGGGTGCTCACTTTTGAAGCCTTGCTTATCGCAAGGCTTCTTAGACAAGGGAAGGCTCCGCCCTCCCTAACCCCCTCCTTTCCCAAATGCTAATGGCTATTGCAAATCGCGCTGCAGAATCTCGCACTTTTCGCGCTTCCACTCTTCAAAAGTGTCATCGGCGATGTGCTGCTTGGCTTCGCGCATCAGGTGCAGGTAGAAGTGCAGATTGTGAATGCTTGCGAGTGTAAACCCGAGCGATTCACCGGCGTGGTGCAGGTGACGCAGGTAGGCGCGGCTAAAGTTGCGGCAGCAGTAGCAGTCGCAATTCGGGTCGACCGGCTTGTCGAATTCTTCGGCATGGCGGGCGGCCTTGTAACGCAGTACGCCTTCGCTGGTAAAGAGCATGCCGTTGCGGGCGTTTCGGGTAGGCATCACGCAGTCGCACATGTCCACGCCGCGCTCGATGAGTTCGAGCAGGTTCCACGGCGTTCCTACGCCCATCACGTAGCGGGCGTGGTCTTGCGGCAGAATGTCGGTGCAGAAGTCGGCAATTTCGTACATGGTCTCGGTGGGTTCGCCGACTGAAAGGCCACCCATGGCATAGCCGTCGGGGCCTAGTTCAGTAATGCGCTCGATAGCCTGCTTGCGCAGGTCCTTGTGCATGCCGCCCTGGATGATTCCGAAGAACTGCTGGTCGTAGCCGTGGATGGGCGGGTGTTCCTTGAGCCATTGCATTGCCTCGGCGGTCCACTTGAGGGTGAACTTGAGGCTATGCTCGGCTTCCTTGGCGGTACTCGGGAACGGGGTGCATTCGTCGAGCGCCATGATGATGTCCGCGCCGATTTCGCGCTGGGCGTTCATTACGCTTGCCGGGCTGAAAAAGTGCTTGGAACCGTCGAGAATGCTCCTGAATTCTACGCCTTCGGGCGTAATCTTGCGTAAATCCTTAAGGCTCCATACCTGGAATCCGCCGCTATCCGTCAGGACGGGGCCGTCCCAGCCCATGAACTTATGGATGCCGCCCGCCTTCGCGATGCGCGGGGTCGTGGGGCGCAGGTAAAGGTGATAGGTGTTTGCAAGGATAATTTCGGCCTTGATGTCCTTAAGTTGCGCGGGCGTTACCGCTTTTACGGTCGCTTCGGTGCCCACAGGCATGAAAATCGGCGTTGTCACGTCACCATGGTCCGTATGGACCACGCCAAGACGCGCTTTTGACTTTTTGGAGGTCTTTAGAAGCTCAAAACGGTTCATTAAGCCCAAATATAAAAAAACATATCGCAAAATCCAATTTTTTGAATCTAATTCCGAAATCCGAACTCTGAAATCCGAATTTTCCCCGTTGTCAATTTATCCATAGCAATATTGAAATTTAACTGGCTCTTACGCAAAAAAGGGGGTAGTTTTAACTTTGGATGGGTCTACATGTTGTAGATTCCTGCATGGAGTGATATATGGATTACAAAAAGGTGTGGAAAAGGGCCACCTGTCTTTTGGCGGGCTTGGCTGTGTTTGGCTTAGCCGACAATCCGGTTTCAACATATCATTATCTGGCGGACCCTTCTGCCGCATCTGACGGCGATACGTTCTACATCCTGACCGATGTCGACGACTACAGTCCTCAGAAAGATTTTAATTACGATATTGTGGGGCTTAACGCGTTCACTTCACAGGATATGAAGAACTGGACCGATCACGGCATGATTTTCAAGTCGAAACGCGAGTTTGGGAATTACCCCGACAATACCTGGGCATCCGGCATCGCCGTCCATAAGGGCAGAATCTACATCGTTTACCCTAATGGTGCTAGCGGCGTGGGCATGATTACTGCGACAAGCATCGATGGACCCTATACCGATCCTGTCAAGGAAACCCATGGCGTGAACTACATTGCGGCTTCCTTTGGATCTAGCGTGATTGGCAGCTGCGACCAGATTGCCCACTGCTTCGACCCGGGCATCTTCATCGAAGATGACGGTACGGGCTATGTGGTTTTCGGCGGTGGCGAAAACGGTCAGCGCCCCTATGGCAACAACCTGGATATCATTAAGTTTACCGAAAACAATGGCAAGATTACGTTCGATAAGAATTCCCTGAAGCGCATCAATGCTCCGGGTTCCTTCGAAGCTCCCTATATCCATAAGAAGGGTAGCACGTATTATCTGAGCTTCAATACGCAGCCGCAGGTGATCGACTACAGCATGTCCAATAACATCATGGGCCCCTATACGTTTGTAGGAACGGTCATTCCGGCTATCTGGAAGGTGCCTGATGCCCATAACGCGGGCGGAAACAACCACCAGGGCTTTGCGGAATTCAAGGGCAAGTGGTATGCCGTGTATCACGACCGCCGCCTGGTCACTGCGGACGAACATCCGGGTTCCTGCACGCAGTCGGGCCAGTGCACCAATAGCCCGAACAAGGAAAACCACAGAAGCGTGTCCATCGACGAACTCACCTGGAACGGTGACAAGATGAATGAACTGACCTTCACGAGCGAAGGCCCCAAGCAGATCAAGAACTTCGACCCGTACAAAACCTACAAGGCTCTCACGAGTTCCAAGCAGCGTAACGTGCGCAGCCGTACCGACTGGACCAAGGGCAAGCCCGTGGTGCATGTGCTGACTCCGCTTGGCACGAAGGAATCCTGGATCCGCGTTTCTGGCGTGGACTTTGGTAACGGTGCCGAGAATCTCCGCGTGAAGGCTGCGAACGTGGGCGACGGCAACAAGATTGAAATCCGCAAGGGTTCCGTGAGCGGCACGCTCGCCGGTACCTGCAGCCTCGAAAAGACGGGTAACTGGAACTCCTATGTCGATAACGATTGCGAAATGAGTGGTCTTTCTGGTGTTGTCGATGAACTCTTCTTCGTGTTCAAGGGCTCTAAGGATTCCACCATGGGTATTATCGAATGGGAATTCCAGGGCACCAAGCGCGAACCTGAACCGCAGCAGCCATTTGGCGGCAAGGCTTGGGCTATCCCGGGCAAGATCGAGATGGAAGACTTCGATGAGCCGGGCTATGGCGCAGGCAATGATTCTTATGCCGATAACGATTCCGATGATCACGGTGCCGAAAGTAATGGCGGCAAGAGCTACCGCGAAGGCACGGGTGTAGACATCTACAAGAAGGCGACGGGCTATGTGGTTGGCTATAACCAGACTGGGGAATGGCTGGAATACACTGTGGATGTGGCTGAAGCAGGCGATTACACCATGTATGCTGCCGTAGCCTCGGCCAATGCGACCTCAGGCTTCAAGCTTTCTATCGATGGTGATGACATTACCGAAGAAATCGCCGTGCCGCAGGCAAGTTCCGGCGAAGAAAACTACGATGACTACAACAAGGTCAAGGAAAACGTGACCCTCACGGCGGGCAAGCATATCCTCCGCTTCACCGTGACCGGTGACTGGATGGATATTGACTACATTAACTTCGTGAAGGGCAAGAATGCCGAAGATACCGACCCGATCGGAGGTCCGACTGCAATCGGGAACAAGGTTGCGTTCAAGGCGATGCACTATACGGCTTACCGTGTGTTCGACCTGCGTGGCTCTGTGATAGGGACCGTGAACTTGGATCATGCTAATGCAGCCGAAGCCCTCAATGCTGCAGGTTTTGGCAAGGGCGTTTACATGCTAAAGCAGGTGCAGGGCGGCAAGAAATTCATGGTGAATACCGCCAAGTAGAATTTAGTCATACACACCTCCAAAAGCCTTCTCGGTGCAAGCCGGGGAGGTCTTTTGTTTAACGTTGCTAGCCTGATTTGCCAACGAGGTGATCTCTAGAAACAAAGTATTGGATTAGTTTTAAAACGAAAAAAGACTCAGTTTTCACTGAGTCTTTCTTCTGCGGTCGGACAGACTTGAACTGTCATGGGATCGCTCCCACTAGCACCTCAAGCTAGCGTGTCTACCAATTCCACCACGACCGCGTGGTCCTTAGCGGAACGACCCAAATTTAGATTAATTCATTCCGCTTGTAAAGGGGTAAGGGCGAATTTTTTTGAAAAAAAGTGAAAAAAAAAGAAAATGCCGCACAGGGTGCGGCATAACTTTAAAATTGATAATTCCGAAATCTGAATTCTGAAATCCGAATTACAAGTCGGCGACGAGTTTGTCAAACACCTGCCCGCGGACTTTGTAGTTCTTGAACAATCCGAAGCTTGCGCAGGCGGGGCTCATGATGACTGTGCCGCCTTTACCGATTTGCAAGCTGTCTGCAAATGCTTCTTCCAGAGTGGGGAAGATGTTTGCGGGGGCCTTTAGCCCGGCCTGCTTCAGCGATTCCAGCATACGTTCAGCGGTAGCGCCGATGAGCGCGATTCGCTTGAGGTTCGGGCGTTCCTTTACGAGAATGTTCGAAAGTTCGGTGAAGTCTGCGTTCTTCTCGGAGCCGCCGAGAATCAGCGCAAAGGGGCGCTTCATGCTGGCGGTCGCGGCGATCGTCGCGTCGGGGCGTGTGGCGTAGCTGTCGTTAAAGAACTCGATGCCGCGCTTTTCGCCCTTGAATTCCATGCGGAAGGGGAGTGTTTCGTAGCTCTTGAGCGCCTCGAAGGCGTCGGCCACCTTAATGCCCAGGGCCTTGCAAGCGAGGGTCGCCGCTGCCATGTTTTCGAGTTGGTAGATGCCGCGCACTTTGCAGTCCGAAAGGTAAAGTTTTTCGCCATCGATTGTAAGTGTGGCGCCATCAATCACCGCGTCCCCGTCGCCAGCGCTCGGGCCGTCGCTTAGGCTCACGGCGTACTTCGTCTTGGCGGGGCTTTCGCCTGCAATCTTTGCGGTCGGCTCAGCATCCTTAAGGTACACGCAGGTGCCGGCGCGCTTCTGCCAACGTACCAAATTCGCTTTCGCGTCGCGATATTCCTCGACACTCTTGTGCCAGTCCAGATGCTCCGTTGAAACGCGCAGAACCACGCCTACATCCGGCGACACAGACAAAGTCATCAACTGAAAACTCGAAAGCTCCAGAATGCTCACTCGGTCTGCCGTTTCTGTTTCGAGCAAGTCTAACGCCGGCACACCGAAGTTGCCGCCAATCTCGTTATTCACACCGCACTTCGTCAAAATGTGGCTAATCATGCTTACGGTAGAACCCTTGCCGAGTGTTCCTGTGACGCCGACAGTCTTCTTTGATTTAGTTTGTTCTAAAAACAACTGGATTTGGCTAGTCATCAGGCCGCCGTTCATCTGGAACTTGAACAGCTCGGGGCTCATCGGGTAGACACCTGCCGAACGTACGACCGTTACGCAGTCCTTCAGACCATCCATGTAGTTGTCGCCGCTGCTTACCTTAACGTTTACGCCTGCGGGTACTTCCGGCAACTTCACCGGGTTCTTGTCCATCACGACGATGTCCTTGACTCCGTTATGAACAAGGTAATTGAACGTGCTCTGGCCTTCGACGCCAAAGCCCAAAACGCCAACAGGGGCTATAAGATTAGAATCCATATTCTTCTCGGTCTTTACATTTGATTTTTTCTGTGTTTGCACTGCACAGGGAATCGATGTTGAGTATTTTTTCTGGTTGCAGAGTCGCTTGAATCTCTCGTTGCTGAACCTTGCATTTTTCGACGGCGTCTGTGTCTGTGCAAAGGCGGCTATCGCGTTCGTGCTCGTTTTCCCAAAACTCGTTTTCTTCTTGGCAATGCTTGTCGGATAACTCCCAACAACCGCATGAACTCAAGACGAGACAAAGAATGATGAGAATGTGCTTCATATCAAGAAATCTAACATTTTTACTTAGCGAAAAAGTCCGCCACAAGGGCGGACTTCGTAATGCGGTCGGACAGACTTGAACTGTCATGGGATCGCTCCCACTAGCACCTCAAGCTAGCGTGTCTACCAATTCCACCACGACCGCAGCATTGCCTGCGCAGCCTAAGCCGCGCGAGACAAAACCTTACTTGGCTTCAGCCGGAGCGGCAGGAGCTTCCGAAGCAGGAGCTTCGGTAGCCGGGGCAACATCGGCGGCCGGTGCAGCAGCGTTAGCGGGAGCTGCAAAGTCAGCCGGAAGAGCCGGAGCGGGAGCCTGCTGCTGGGCAGCATTTTCGCGGGTTGCCTTCTGCATCGAGGATTCTTCCACTGCCTGATCCTGCTTAGCAGTGATGAGGCCGAGGGCGAACACGACGATGAAGAAAATCACGGCCACGGCACGGGTCAGCTTCTGGATGAAGGTCGCGGCACCTGCGGTAGAGAAAGCGGACTGCGAAGTCATGCCACCGAGACCTGCGAGGCCGCCCATCTTGTCGTTCTGAACCAGAACGAGCAACATGAGGAAAAGACACAGGAACACGTGCAGGACGATACCAATCCAAAAGAGAGTTGTCATAGTCGTTTTACCTTGAGTTTAAAGTTTTAATTAGCGAGCTTCGGCAGCGTCGATGATTTCCTTGAAGGTGTTAGCCTTGAGGCCTGCACCACCAATGAGACCTCCATCGATGTCCTTCTGGGCGAGGAGGCCGGCAGCGTTGGCACCCTTCATGGAGCCACCGTACTGGATGCGCATGCCTTCGGCAACGGCTTCGCCGTAGATTTCCTTCACAACGGAGCGAGCGTAGGCCTGGGTGTCCTGAGCCTGTTCGTCGGTAGCAGTAACGCCAGTACCGATTGCCCAAACCGGTTCGTAAGCGAGAACGCACTTGGCTGCGTCTTCAGCAGAAACGTCCTTGAAGGCGCCCTTGATCTGGAGGCCGAGGACTTCCTTGAGGATGCCGCCGTTGCGCTGGTCGAGAGTTTCGCCAATGCAGATGATCGGCTTCAGACCGGCTTCGAGAGTCTTCTTGACCTTGAGGTTCACGGTTTCTTCCGTTTCGTGGAAGTACTGACGCTGTTCGGAGTGACCGATAATCACGTATTCGGCACCGATTTCCTTGACCATGTCGATGGAAACCTTACCCGTGTATGCGCCCTGGTCCTTCCAGTGGATGTCCTGGATGGCGAGCTTCACGTTGGTACCCTTGATGACGTCTGCAACCTTAGCAGCGGCGAGGTAAGTCGGGGCGATGACCACTTCGGTCTTCTTCACGTCCTTGACGGCTTCCACGATATCCTTAGCGAGCTGAACGGATTCGCTAACGGTCTTGTTCATCTTCCAGTTACCAGCAATGATATACTGACGCATAATTAACTCCTTGAGAGGTTTAAAATTTAACGCGCCTAAATTTAGTAAAATTCAACCGAAGGCGGTAGTCGGTCTTTCTTTTTTGCAAAAAAAGAAGATGCCCGCGCGATAGCGGGCATGACAACTCCATTATGTCATTCCGGGTTTTGACCCGGAATCCCTACTTAATTAGTAGTTGCTGGAATGCTTGGAGGTCGGAGCCGGAGAACCACCGTAGCGGTCGCCTTCGATCTTTTCCAGGATCCATTCGTTCTCGTAGCCCTTCAGGCGAGCCTGGTCAGGGTGCTTCCAGATAAGGCGGGTAATGAGCTTACCTTCGCGGGTGTAGTATTCCCATATGCTCGTCTTGTCGTTGGTCTTTTCGTGGTCGGGAGGGCCCCACAGCAGGTTGACCATGTCGTTGGTCATGCCTTCTTCGATATAGCCCTGCTTGAACACGTCCTTCAGGCGCTTGTCGATACCCATGCTTTCCTTCACGGCAAAGTATTCGCGTTCGTATTCCTTGCGACCTTCGCCACGTTCAATCAGGATGGGGGAGGAATAACGGCTGGCACATGCCCAGAACATCAGGGCGCTCACGCCAAGCACGCATAAATGAGACAGCTTCATAGTGACTCCTATAAATTAATGCCTACAAAATAAGAATTTATGGCGCAAATGGGGAAATTATTTTAAATTTTATCCCGAAATGTCTTTTTTTAAGAAATTATCGGCCTTTATTGTAGTTTTTTTTACTTGTAACGTCGCCACTTATGCCGACGGTTTTAATGAAATTGCCAATTATGGCTTCCGTTATGGCCCGAACCTTTCCTGGAGCCTGATGGGGAACACCCCGTTCGTGTGGGGCCAGTGGCTTCCGCAGGCGACGGGAATGTTGCACTATACCTGGCTTGAACCCCTTCAGGACCTGGCGTACGGGGAACGACTCGATGTCAATCCGACTTACCTGCGTATGGATGCTGCGCTGGAAGTGTCCCCGTTTTATGGCGGTTACCTCGCTGGACTTGGTATCCGTCCGCTCAAGACGAATCCGCAGCTGGAACTGAATGCGGTTTACGAAAGCTACCTCTATTTCCAGTCCAATCTGGAAATGGTGACCGCCGAGGTGGAAGGCGAAGGCCGCATTGCCGAAAGTTGGAACGCCGACTACATTACGGATAATCTTTACGAGGGTGACGGCGAAGTTAACTATATGCAGCTTATTGACCTTGCTGCAAGCCTCAGCTATTCCTTTCCGAGAGGCTCTATCCTGGGGGTGAAGTTCCACTATGTTCTATCGGACATCAGTACCGACTTCGAAGGCAAGAGCTACGACTACCGCAGGAATATTCCTGTGTTCAGCCGTGACTTTATCATCGTCCTGGACGGTTACGGACGAATTCCCCTGAATAATCATTTTGCGGTGCTGTTCGAATCAAACTTCTACAAGACCGGCCTTCTGCGCGAGAAAAATACGGTGCAGAAAGAATCCCTCAGCTACGGCAAGGCTATGATCGGCACGCATTTCTTCTGGGACGAAGGCCTGCAGAATATTATCTTGGAAGTGGGTGGCTGGAGCCGCACCGAAAAGCGGTTCTATAACGGATCACTCGCGCAGCAGTTCCTGGTTCAGCTTGAGTATCAGGGGTATTTTTCTTTCCCCTTTCACCGGAATTTTTCTAAAGAGATCCGGTAGCGGCTGTTTGGTCTTGCCTTCGACCTTGTTCTTCAACGGGTCGGATACCAGCGCCTGCATCGGGTAGGCGGAACGGATCCAGAGCTCGCCGCTATATTTTTCGCTTTCGAGCTTCACGAGGGTAGGGAGCGTTTCTCCCGAGTAGTTTTTCCACTGACGGATGCTGAAAATTCGCTTCTCTTTGCGGGCGCCGTTCATGGTGACCCTGGAAGGCGTGGGCAGCGAGTCTGCGACCAGGCTCCACCAGGCCATCGAAAATGCAGTCGACAGAATGTTCGGTTTTTGCACCGTAGAATCCTTGCACAGGAACTGCCCGTTCGCGAGGAGTTCCATGTCATCAAGCTTCAGGGGCGTCTCGCCGATGGTTTCCTTTAGATGGTGCGTTCCCAATTGGCGCTTGACCTTGATGTCGGGAAATTCCATATAGCGGTATTCGCCGGCGGTAATGAAGTTGAACTTGGGAACGTCGGGCTGGTTAACGAAGAATGTGTCCAGTGCGTCTGGATGGTGTCGCCATTCCACGTCGAGGCTGGCTCTTGACATCTTCTGGTTGATGAAGAACCCCTCGATGTTCACGACCATCGGGCTTTCAAGCAAAAAGTGCGGACAAGAAGACTGGGCGTGGCTTATAGCGGCTACTCCAGCAATCGCAATCATCGCACTTTTTACAATCTTGAGCATGGCCATAAGATAGCAAATAAATTAGACTCGAAAATCCGAATTAAGTTTGGTGTAATATATAAAAGGAAAACCCCGACCTATCCCAATGGCTAAAGGATTTGTCGGGGTTTATTGCTCTTCAGGAAGAAAATACAAGTCATCCTGGAGCCGTCAGGCGACGGGATCCAGTGATGAGTTCAAAGATTCTTTATGCTTCGTCGCTTACGGAGACTTCTTCGCCTTCGTCGGCTTCGATAGAATCGCCTTCGTTCAGCTTGAACAGCTCCACGTCCTTCATGCTTTCGCGGATCTTCTGCTCGATTTCGTTGCAGAGTTCCACGTTGTCCTTCAGGAACAGGCGGGTGTTTTCGCGACCCTGACCGATGCGTTCGTTGTTATAGCTGAACCAGGAACCGCTCTTCTGGATAATGTCGAGTTCCGTGGCGAGGTCGAGGATAGATGCTTCGCGGGAAATGCCACAACCGTAAAGGATGTCGAATTCACACTGGGTGAACGGGGCTGCCACCTTGTTCTTTACCACCTTAACGCGGGTGCGGTTACCGATAACTTCTTCACCGTCCTTGATCGCTGCGATACGGCGAATGTCGATACGCTGCGTGGCGTAGAACTTCAGGGCGTTACCGCCGGTAGTCGTTTCGGGGTTGCCGAACATCACGCCGATCTTCATACGCAGCTGGTTGATGAACAGCATACAGGTGTTGGACTTCGAGAGAATGCCAGTGAGCTTACGCAGGGCCTGGCTCATGAGGCGGGCCTGCAGACCGACGTGGTTGTCGCCCATTTCGCCGTTGATTTCTGCCTGCGGAACGAGGGCTGCCACGGAGTCGATGACGATGATGTCGATTGCACCGGAACGAACGAGGGTTTCGGCGATGTCAAGAGCCTGTTCACCGGTATCCGGCTGGGAAACGAGCAGGGATTCGATATCGACACCGAGCTTGCGGGCGTAAACGGCGTCAAAAGCATGTTCTGCGTCGATGAAGGCTGCTACGCCACCGAGCTTCTGGGCTTCTGCAATGGCATGCAGGGTAAGAGTAGTCTTACCGGAAGATTCGGGTCCGTAAATTTCGATGATACGGCCGCGGGGGAAACCTCCCACGCCGAGGGCCATGTCGAGCTGGATGCAGCCGGTCGGGATGACGGGAATGTCTTCGACGGGCTGCTGGCCGAGTGCCATGATGGAACCTTTACCATAATTCTTTTCAATCTGGGCGATGGCGGCTTCTACTGCCTTTGCCTTGTCTGCGGAAAGGTTGCTGGTCGGGGTTGTTGTTTTCTTAGCCATATTGGACTCCATTTTGTTTTTTCGTTTTTAAATATAACATTTAGTGTTCACTTGTGCAAGTGCTTTTTTGGTTATTTAGCAAAAAAAGTAACTTGCCCAATACACTATACACGCTTTTTTCGCGCACACAAGTGCGGTTTCCTGCGAAAATTTTACAAAAAGCCGTGTTTTTTTTACCATTGGCCACTGCCATCCATACGGTACCGACAGGTTTGCCGGGTTCTGCGCCACCCGGGCCTGCGATTCCGGAGGTGGCGATAGCCCACTGGCAACCGAACTTTTTGCGGGCTCCTTCGGTCATGTTGAGCACCGTTTCGGCAGAAACGGCCCCCTTTTCCTCGAGAACGGAATGCGGGACCCCGAGAAGGGCTTCCTTGATTTCGTTCTGGTAGGCGACAATGCCTCCGGCGAACACGGCGGAACTTCCTGCGATATCGACGATGTGGCTTGCCACGAGACCGCCCGTGAGCGATTCGGCGGTGGCCATCATCTGGCCGCGCTCCAGAAGAATCTGCTGGATCTGTCGAGCGATTTCCTGTGTCTTTTCGCGGATGGTGGCGAGGTCTTCGCTGCGCTCGATTTCGTCCAGTTCGGCCATTTCGATTATTTTCGTTTCGTTTGCCATGTTCTTTCCTTTTACATTACCAAATATAGGTAAATTTAGTGTCATAAAATGACAATGAAGTCAATCTGTGAAAAAAAGTAGAAAAAATGAACTAGGAATAATGTCATTGCGAGCGGATCGCGGCAATCTACAACCTTAAAAAGGTCCCTGAGCTTGTCGAAGGGACAACTTGGCTTTACAAACTATTTACTATATTCACGCTCGATGTTTTTCCGTTCGTTGATTATGGGCGTTGTCTTGGCGGTACTGTTTGCGGTGCCGTCTTTTGCCGACGACAATTTGGCGGAAAAAGTTGCAGAACATCCTGCAGAAGTTGAACCTACTCCAGAAACGGTGGCGGCTACAGATTCCTCTGCGGTGGATTCCGTTTCTTCGACAGATATTCTGCAGAAGGGCAAGACGGGCATTGTCGCCATCGATACCCTTACGGTGAACGAATGGGACATTCCGACATCGCATAATTCCTTGCCTCTTACGATGCTGTTTGCCATTTTCCCCGGTGGCGGTCAGATCTATACGGAACACTATGTGCGCGGTGGCTTTATTGCGGGCATCGAACTTTTGCTCCTTTATGAAGTGACGGCGAACAAGAGCTACCAGGATCGCCGCGTGCGGGAACAGACGAAGCCGTTCCAGGATTCAGTCGGAATCTATACGCAGTGGTTGCTTAATTCTTCTACGCGCGACAGTCTCGAGTATTATCACGAAAAACGAGCCGAGTTCGTGGGCCGCGTCCGCGAAAAAAATGACAAGAAGATGGAACAGGAAGACCTCCGCAAGGCAGAAACCGCCTGGATGTACGGCCTGTATCTGTATAGCTTCTTTGATGCCTTTGGAATTTGGTACAACAATAATTACCGTAGTGTCGAACTCAAGAGCATGAAAACCGCCCTCCTCTGGTCTATCATCCCTGGCTTTGGGCAGATGTATAACCGTGAGTTCGGAAAGATGGGGCTTTTGTACATGGCGTTCATCGGGGCGTCTACCAGTATCTGGACATCGCAGAACATGGTGGAGTATTATCTAGACCGTAAGCACCTGGTCGAAAAGGAAAGCACCTCGTCCGAAGAATACGAACGGGTCTGCGAACGCATCACCTATTACCGCAAAAACCGCAACCAGTACATTTGGGCGATTGCTTTAATTTATCTGTATTCTATTGGCGATGCGGCTGTCGATGCCCTGTTGAGCGATTTCGACAACCCGATGCACCTGGCCATTCTTCCGCGTCTTGAAGGCGGCGTCCAGGCGCTGATGTCGTTTGATTTTTAACTGTCATTCCGGGCATGTCCCGGAATCGCCATTTCTGCTTAAATACTTTAGCCGATTTTCAGCGGAGCCATCTGGATGCCGTCGTGGATTTTTTCAAAAGTCCCGCGGAAGTGCCCTTCGGCGTCGCGCTTGAACTCGAAACGGGTTACCATGGCGTAACTAAAGGCTCCTTCTACGAACTGTTCATCGGGGAGCCCGCAGGCAAAGTGCTGCAATGCGGCAATCACGCCCGCGTGCGTAATCCACAGGAATTCGCCGTTGTCGTCGAGCGTGTCCAGCAGCGACTGCACGCGGCGGTCGATATCATAAAAACATTCGCCGTCCTTGAACTTGTATCCGCGCAGGTCGCGTGCCCAGGCCGTCATTTCTTCGCGAGGAACTTCCGTGAGTTTCTGGCCTTCCCAGGTACCGAAGTTCATCTCGATGATTTCTTCGCGCTTTTCCATGGAAAGTCCCGTCGCCTTTTCAGCCTTTTCGGCGAGTCGCAGGCAACGGAGGAGCGGACTCGTGAACATCCGCGTGGGCTTGGCCCCTGCATCCTTCAACGCCTTCAACGCCCCGTCGCTTTCGTCTTCAAAAGTGGGGGATACGTCAAAGTCTAGTCTGCCGTAGCAGACGTCGTTCGGGTTGTAGGGCTTGGTATGGCGAATTGTCCAAAGAATCATGTTTTTTTCTCAGGTACAGGTTTCTGGCGCGTCATCCTGGAGCGTAGCGACGGGATCCATATGTTTTTAAATAAAAAAGCAACCTTGTGGGTTGCGAAAAAAATCCTAGGCGACCTGAGCACATAAAAATTCGCAAGTCCGTTGCTGCTTTCGCCCTGGCGATTTGCCCGCAAATAGTCATTGCGCAGGGCCTAGGACCCTCAAATTTAGCAAAAACCGATGATTTTTGTCAATGTTTTGGGACATTTATGGCGAAAATGGGTGATTTATTGACATTTTATTAAGGAAAATACGATAAGTAGTTAAAAAATAGTAACATATGTAAACTTTTTTGTATATATTAAGGATGTGATGCCGGACACATCCTGGTATTGCGGGGTAGATGTATTTGCTTGTTGTTCCAATTTGGAATATACCAAGTCGGAAAAAACAGGAGGTTTGTATGATGTTGAATGTAAAAAGAATATGGATGACTTTTATAGGGCTTTGGGCTGCCAGTTGCGTATGGGCGGCTGAATCAACCTATTCAATTGATGTCTATCCGCTCACATTTGGCTCACAGGACACGACTGCGCAGCTTAAGCTGTGGAATCGTTTGATGAAGTATAAGCTGTTCGCGGAAGGAATTGCTGACGCTGATGGTATCGAAGGCGTTACCTTTGCAGGGCAAAATATTCATATTACCGATGAAATGGGCTATGTCGGGAGTGCTACGGGCGATTTCCGTTTACAGGGAAACCTGAACCATTCTGTCGGTGGTCCGGTCTTGTTTGCCGGAAAGTTTGTTAACGGAGATGGTACTGATTCCATTCTTACTGGGCCGACCCGTTTCCTGCAAAAGTTTGAACCGACGTTCAATAGTAAGGACAAGAACTTTTTTGCGGGATTTTATTGTTTTGATGCGGGGTATAACGACGAATATACGAATCCTGGAATTGAAGCGGGAAAGACGGTAGTTCCGAATACGGCGATTCTTAGCACCACCTCGTGTGCCGATACGTCGGTTGTTCCTGCGGTCGATACGGACGTGATTATCCCGGAGCTCAAGGATGGTGTTGATGCATATACCTGGAACACGGGTATTGCTGGTAATGGAACGATTGAATATATTCATGTGCCTCCTCCGACAGATGATACTGATTCCAGTAGCTATAGCTATTTTGTAGAATCCATCTCGTTCAGCAACAATTCGAAGCTTTACGTCGTCATGCCTCCCGAGGGTCGCTTGACGAAGGTTTTCGTTAAGACCTCGATTTATGGCTTGGGAAGTACAGACAATAATGACATCGTGGTGGTTTCCGGTGCCGCTGGAACTTGGGACGGGACAAAATGGACTGGAATTGGTGAACCGCTGGAAAATAAGGACTATGCGGGAAACCTCCTCTTTTTCGTCAATGAAGACCTTAGTTTGGGTGCCGGTCAGAAAACGATGCAGGGTACCTATATTTCGACAGGGACAATCAAATTTGCCCAACACACCAAGTTCGCAGGACAACTTCTTGCAAAAGTCATTAGGATTGACGCCGATTTTGAAGCTGACGACTTTAAGTATGTTCCGTTCAATCCGCCGGTTCTCGATCCTACGGCGCTTGCGTCTGGTGTCTTTTTGGAAAACGATAAGGACGTAAAGGTCCCGGTTCACTTGAACAAGATTACGGAAACGGGAGTGTCCTTTAAGTATTGCTTTGATCTTGATGGAGTGACATCCTCTGATAAGGGTATTATGGAAGAGGATTTCAATGAGATTCAGGGCGATTACCCGCGTAAGGGCTTGCAGCCTGCTTTCTGTGGGATTGACACGGCGGAGGTTGTCATCAATCGTAATGACACCATTCCTGCTTCAGGTTATGAAGTGTACCTGAATGTAAAAGACGATAACGTCGAAGAAATCGGAAACGAACAACTCCGTATGCAGATTTTCGATCTCACCGGAGCTGTGCTCCCTGGCAACAAGCGTACGGGTTACTTTACGTTGACCCTAGTTGATGCCGCTGTTATTGACTTTGTTGATAACAAGGGGGACTATAGTGTCAAGGAAAATTCTCCTGAGAAAACCGAAGTGGTTAGAATTCAAATCCGGGGAAGTGATGCTTCCAAGATGGTCCTTTCGATGGTGGATAATGGAAGTGAAAAGGTCCCGCTCGAAGATCTGTTCAACTATGAATTGGTCAAGGAGGGCGCAACCTACTATGCCGTTATTACCGTAAAGGATAGCGCCAAGCTAGATTATGAACAGATTGATTCTGTGTACAAGGCAACACTTGTGCTGAAAGATAAGAATGGTGTCGAAGGCTCTCATACTGTAGAGGCTCCGTTGAATATTCATATTATTGACGTCAACGAGTTGCCGATAGCTATACACCCGACTCCAGATCCGACGGTCAACGAAAACATGCCTTCGGGAACAATTGTCGATACGCTTGAATTCGACGATATCGACAAGGCGTCCAAGTTCAGGGATAACGTGTTTATTGCCGTCGGTGGCGATACGGATTTCTTCAGTATCGATTCCAATGGCGTCATCAAGACCAATAAGGTTTTCGATTACGAGATGAAGGTGTATGACAATCGCGATACGACCTATCAGCTGATTGTTTCCGTGCGGGATCGCATCGACACCTCGCTCTTTGTACTCGATACGGTCGTGATTCATATCAAGAATGTGAACGAAACCCCGTACATTCTGACCGACACCACAAGCGTTCCTGAAAATTCGAAATCGGGAACGGTAGTCGACACGTTGAAGGCCGTCGATGCAGACTTTGACGATCTTGACACACTGCTGAAGTTTACTCTGGTCGAGGATCCGAGCGGCTGCTTTGATGTCTCTAACAAGGGCGTCATTACGGTCAAGGAATGCAAGGACCTTGATTATGAAAAGAACAAGCAGGTCTCCATCGTGGTCAAGGTGGAAGATACGCATGGCGGCTCTAGCACCAAGACAATCAAGGTGAATGTCCTGGATATTCCTTCGCCGTCGCTTGAAATCACCGAGGCGAGCAACAAGGATTCTACCTGGATTAAGCCGAAGAATCCGATTTATACAAACGAATCTGACATGAACGTCTGCTGGGAAGTGAATCGTGCAGACCAGGATTGCGCTGATACGATTCTGAAGCCCGGCAAGAATGTCATCCGCAAGGAAGTCTGCGATATCGAGGGCTTCGAAGGCTGCGCCGTAGACTCGCTTATCGTGTACTACAGCAATGCGGCTCCGGTCGTAATCGTGTCTGCAAATCCAGATGACCAGAAGGCAGCCAACATTTACACGATTGTCGAGAAGACGGACTCTGCCGATGCAAATATCTATGTGAATAAAACGCAGAATGACATCCTGGTGACGGTGAAGGATTCCGCAAGCCATAAGGACACTTCGTTTACGGTCAAGCTGAATCTGGAAACATTGTCTGTGCCCAGTAAGACTTACGAAACATTGGCCTCCGTGGCGAAGGAGTCCGTGGCCCTCGACGAATATGCGAAGGACAAAAAGTCGACGCCTGTGAACGGGACCGAAATCAAGGTGTCGTATCCGACAAAGGTTGCAGGAGTCAATGTGACCGTGAGCTACACGACCGACAATGACGGCGAAATCGTCAAGCAGAAGGTCGTGAACGACAAGGGCAAGGAAGAATCGATCGAGGTCATCACGGTGTCCTACGAAACGGTAATCAACGGAAAGACTGTGACGGTCTCTTATCTGGCGGATGCGGCGACCGGTGCCAAGCTGGTCAAGGATGCCTCGGGCAGACTGATGACGGAATCTGCGGCCGAAAGCGAAAAGGTGCAGGCCGGGTCGTTCTCCGTGACCTACGAATACAAGGACTCTGCGGGCAATACCGTGGTGGTGACCTACTTCGTAGACGAAAAGGGCTCTCTGGTGAAGAACTCCGAAGGGAATACCGGCTATGAGGTTTCCTACACCTACGAAAACCAGTATGGCAATTCTGCAACCCAGTCCGTGTTTATTGTGCTCGACCAGACGGGACCCAAGGTCGAAATTATTTCGCCGGTCAAGGGTCAGGTCATTCGCTCCAACTTCGTGAAGGTGACTTGGACGGTTGATGGCTTGGAACAGGACTCCCTGACGCTCCAGGGCCTTGAAAAGGGTAAGAATGTGATCAAGCGTATCTACCGCGACAAGGCGGGTAACGAAGCCATTGACTCGGTAATCGTCATTATGAAGGATAGCAAGGATGTCGATATTTCTGTCGAACAGCCGGTGACTGAAATTTCGAAGGAAAAGGTGGAAAAGTACTATGCAGAAAATCCGCCTAAGGAAGGCCAGACCTTTGCTATCAGCATCAGAAACCCGGGCACGGGCGAAGAAGTGGAAACCTTGATTGGCGGAGACTTCAAGACGACTGCAGGAAGCGGCAAGGAACCGTATCCGGGTGAAACGACCCATTTGGGCCCGACCCTTGCCCTGGATGTGAAACTCCCTGTGGTGAGCGGTGTGGGTGGCCTAGCGACACTTGATGACCTGTTGAGTTCCGACGGATTGATTCCGATGGAAGGCGTGGATGCCGATGGCGGTACCAAGATGACCGTAGCGGAATATGTCCAGGAATACTGCGAAGACGACGTGAAGGCAGACGACTTGAGCCGTGTAAATCTGTACAATACCAAGCTGAACGTCAAGATCTGGGTGTACACGTCTCTCGGAAATTATGTGGACTACTTCAGCTTCGGCCAGGATATGAACGATCCTGACTATACGAACGAGGCTGGCATGCTCCAGATGTTCTTTGAACTGAAACCGGACAAGGACGGCTACGTTCGCGCCGAAAATGGCAAGATGATGGGAACGGGCGCCTACCTGTACAAGGTGGAAGCCACGATCAAGTCGCATCTCCGTTGCACCTTGCCGTCCAAGGAGTTCGATTCCAAGACGAAGACCTTCGGTGCCAATGCCAAGAAGAAGGGCGACACCATCCGTTCTTCCGAAGACCTGCTGAAGCCTTTCGGCTACAAGCGCCCCTCCGGCAAGTAGTAACATTTTCGGTTTAACATCATTTATATATAAAGGTCATCCTGCGGGACGACCTTTTGTGTTGCAGAATATTTACAAATGAAGGCGTGCAAAAGGTCGGTTTTTAGTGCTTTTCCTCACGAAAATATGTCGTTTTCTACAAAATCTGGATAATTAGTCCATGAAAAGAAAGCTTTGTAAACTTATTGTGAAAAAAAGTCTATTGTAATTAAAATAAAAGTTTTCTATCTTTTACACAAGAAAACTATAAGGGTGTATTGTATACCCTTGAGATTAGGAGTTTATTATGTGGTTTGGAAAGAACATAATGACAAAACTCGGCCTCGTACTGGCCATGGCAGTCCCTGCTCTTGCTGCGGATGTGGCTCCGCTTGAATTTGAAGGAGCGACGGCTTCGGATTATCAGGCATATTGGAATAAGCTCATGTCGTTCAAGATGTGGGGTACCGATTCCATTTACCTCGGTCGTGCCCAAATGCCGAGCCTTAGCGGTGCTATTGGTACGGCGAATAACTTTACTCTAAAGGATGACCGTCACTTCCTGGGTGGTCCAATCTATGTTGGTAACAATTTTACCGGTGGTAATGGTACTGATACTATCGTGAGTGGTCCTGTTCGTGTGAATGGAACCTTTGATGCGGGAACGAACCACAACGTTTTCCATGGAACATATTGCGTTGGTGCAGCCGATGCCGATGCGCAGAGAGATATTAAGAATACTGATGCTCATCATTATGGTGATACTCATGTAGACTATTTCGGCGAAAAAGGATATGATGCCCCCAAGGGTGCACTTAATGAGGGATGTAGTGCTGTTGAAGAAGTTCCTACCTACTTGTCTATTCCCGATGTAAATGTTGTTCCCAGTGATGCGGCGATTATTCCAGTGAATGGTAGTGGTGATGTTGTCATCAATGATACCTATGAGATAGATGTTCCTCCCATTGAGGGCGATAAAAAAATGTATGACTACTACATCAATGGATCTTTCAATATTGGTAGTAGTGGCAAATTGATTATTCGTATGCAGTCGTCGAAAAGCCTTGCTAGGTTCTTCTTGAGCGGCTCTTTCAAGTTGGCTTCGTCCTCTATCGTTCAGGTAGTGTATGTGAAAGATGCTGAGTATGAATATGCTGCAGAATCGCATAAGGCTGTGAACGGCTCTTACGGAAAATGGACAAATATTTCAGAAGAAAAACCTGTAGAAAACAAGGATTATGCTGGTAATCTTTTGTTCCATTGTAAGGATCGTATTGCTTGGCCGTCAATGAACGGTGGTGCTTATGTGCAGGGATCATTCCTTTCTTTAAAAGATATTGAACTAGGTTCAAATTTGGTTCTGGCAGGGCAGTTGCTTGCAAAGCGTATTCTTGTTCAGAATGAATTTGACGGGAAACACTTCCGCTATGTACCCTTTGACCCCCCTATTTTGGAACCGACCGCCGGCGGAGGTAACATCCTCTATGAAGGCCACACTTCTGATAATGTGAAAATTGAACTTGATAAGGATCATGAAAATAACATTACCTTCGACTATTGTTTCCAGTTTGAAGGTACAGATGCTGTTGGGACGGATTATGCAATCAAGGCTGATATTACTGATGATTTGCCTATATATAATCCTGCTACGAAAACTTGTAGTAGCACTCCTTTGTCGTCTGGTTTTAAGGCCGGTGAACTTACTCTTGAAAAGCCGATTGTGCTTCATGTTGAAGACGACGATGACCTGGAACATGAATTCGAGGAATTCAAGATTTGGATTCTAAACCTTGATGGTGCCGTTTTGGCAAATGGTGAACATGATGGCTATATTACCCTTAAGATTAAGGATAATGATGCTAAGCCTTTTGGTGCTGATTATGAGGTCATTGGAACAGAAGATGTTCCCTACTATTTTGATGCCTTTACAGTAACCAATGCTAAAGGTAATCCTGTTGACGACTATTCTGTAAAGATTAAGTCTTTGCCGAGTGCTGGCTCGCTTGTCCTTGTTGATGCAACCGGTAAGGATTCTGTTGTTGTTAAGGTTGGGGAGGTTATTCCTGCCTCTGCCATTAATAAAGATCCTGATGTGGGCAAGCTAGTCTTGCGCTTTGATGCTGATGATTACCTGCCGAAAAAGACGGATGACGCCGATGCTCTTAAGCGTTATAACTTTGATTTCTGGGTCGTTGATAAGGGAAATGCCTCTGAAGATAGCTACTCTGCCTTGGTAACTGTTGCTCCGGTGAATGACAAGCCGAAGGCTGAAAGTGCTGAATTCACGATTCCTGAAAATAGCGAAACGACTACTGCTGTGACTGCCTATGCCGAAGGTGACGTTAAGGCCTCTGACGTGGACGGTGATGAATTGACCTTCTCGTTCGATCTTACCGCTGATACTCGTACTGCTGCATACTATAAGCATGTCGCTGAATTGTACGATATTGATCCGACTACGGGAAAAATCTTTGTCAAGGAAGGCGCAAAGCTTGACTATGAATCGACGGATAGCCTGCTTTACGTTAAGGTCAAGGTTGCCGATAATGGTCAGACGACCGCTGATCCTGATGACTCCATGGATACGACGGTTGTCGTTACCATCCGCATGATTGATGTGAACGAAGCTCCGTCTGTTTCGGAAGTTGAAAACTTGAATAAGGATTACAAGGAAACTCCTGAAAAGTTTACCTTGTATCCGAAGGAAAATCTGGAAGAAGGAGATTCTGTCGGTGTAGTTAAGGCTGATGATCCCGATGTGGCACATCCTGATATGTATGGTCACATGGAATACTCCATTGTCGATCCCAATGATGAAATTCCGTTCGTGATGAGCAACGATACGATTCGCGTGAAGGATCCTGAAAAGCTGAACTTCGAAGCGGACGAGGAAGTCAAGTTTGTCTTCGATGTGAAGGTGACGAACTGCGAACTGGATCCTGTAAATAATGTATACTATTCTATCAAGACCAATCCGGAAAAGTGCCTTGAAACGACACAGACCGTGACTGTTGTTCTCCAGAATGTTCCTGAAGATCCGGTACTCAAGTGCAAGGATGAAACTGATCCGAAGTGCAAGGGACCGTATGATGTTATCGAACATTCCAAAAAGGATTCCGTCATTTACGAATTTGTCGTGTCTGACCCGGATAAGGACCAGGTTGCAACGCTTACACCTTCAATTTCTTATAACACGACTCCTAGTGAAGGTTCTGATAAACTGTTCTATGCAAAGGTTGTGCAGAATCCGACGGATGAAACCGAATGGCTGTTGCAGATTCGCGTTGCTGCAGACATCGATTACGAATCAAATGACTTGACCTACGATGTGAAAATCACCGTTACGGATGACGACGGCCTCTCCGCTTCCATTGATCGAATCATCAATATTGTTGACGTGAACGAAAAGTCTATTATTGAAAAAGTCAAAGATCTGAACGAGGATTATGAAGGTGCTTCTGATGACTTTGTTCTGCATCCGAAGGAAATGCTTGAAAAGGGTGACTCCATTGGTGTGGTCGTTGCTTATGATCCCGACAAACTTCATCTTGATTGGTTCGGTCACATGGAATTCTCCATTGACGATCCGAATGATGAAATTCCGTTCGTGATGAGCAACGATACGATCCGCGTGAAGGATCCTGAAAAGCTGAACTTCGAAGCTGGCGAGGAAGTCAAGTTTGAGTTTGACGTGAAGGTGACGAACTGCGAATTGGATACCGTAAACAAGGTTTACTATTCCTTTGAAACCAACCCGGAAAAGTGCCTTGTAACTACGGCTCCAGTAACAGTGATTCTTCAGGATGTCCCCGAAGGTCCGATTATCAAGTGTAAGGATAATTCCGATCCGAAGTGTAAGGGACCGTATTATGCTATTGAACATTCCAAAAAGGATTCCGTCATTTACGAATTTGTGGTATCCGACCCGGATAAGGACCAGGTTGCAACGCTTACACCTTCAATTTCTTATAACACGACTCCTAGTGAAGGTTCTGATAAACTGTTCTATGCAAAGGTTGTGCAGAATCCGACGGATGAAACCGAATGGCTGCTGCAGATTCTCGTTGCTGGAGACATCAATTACGAATCAAATGACTTGACCTACAATGTGAAGCTTACCGTTACGGATGACGACGGCCTCTCCGCTTCCATTGATCGTGTCATCAATGTCGTTGACGTGAACGAAAAGCCTACACTTGCTGGCAAGGATACAACCATTGTCATCAAGGAAAATCTTGCGAATGGTGAGACGGCTGGCGAAATTCCTGCAACGGATCCTGACTTCCTGAATCCGGATGCCTTCGCTCATCTTGAATATGAAATTGTCAAGATTGAAGGCGAAAAGGTTCCTCCGTTCAAGATGGAATCGAACAAGATCGTGGTCACGGACGCAAGTGTTCTTGACTATGAAGTGCTGAAACCGGATACGACATTCACCTTCTATGTCAAGGTAATCAACTGTCCTATCGATACGGCAACGCAGACCTACCCGAGAACGGATAAGTGCTTGGCTGATAGCTCCAAGGTGACGATCGCCGTGACGGATGATGACGAAGGCACGAAGATCATTCCTGACTGCGACGGCCCCGAATGCAAGGATATTTGCGTCGGCCCGAACTGCAAGGACGAAATGGATTCCATCTGTGTCGAGAACTGCGATACTCCGCGCGATCCGGCTAAGGTCCTGACCGTGGCCGTCAACGAAAATTCTCCGAGCGGCTACAAGGTGCTCAACTACGTAGTCGTGGACCAGGACGTTGGAACGGGACACAAGAAGCTTGAAGCATCGTTCGTGAATACGAATAATTCCGGTGCCAAGAACCTGTTCGATATCGGAATGGTTGAGGATAATGGCCAGTGGCGAGTCGTTCTCTCGGTTATTGATGGCTCGAAGCTTGACTACGAAACGATCAAGTTGAGCCATGCGGTAACGATTTATGTGAAGGACCCTGAAGATCCGGATGGAATGGGCGATTCTCTCCGTCGTATTATCAATATTGTCGACGTGAACGAAAAGCCTGTGCTTGCGGGCAAGGATACGGTCATTGTCATCAAGGAAAATCTTGCTAACGGCAAGACTGCTGGCGTAATTCCGGCAAAGGATCCTGATGTCCTGAATCCTGTGGCCTTCGCTCATCTTGAATATGAAATTGTCAAGATTGAAGGTGAAAAGGTTCCTCCGTTCAAGATGGTATCTGACAATATCGTGGTCACGGACGAAAGTGTCCTTGACTATGAAGTGCTGAAACCGGATACGACATTCACCTTCTATGTCAAGGTAATCAACTGTCCTATTGATACGGCTACGCAAACCTATCCGAGAACGGATAAGTGCTTGACTGACAGCTCCAAGGTGACAATCGCCGTGACGGATGATGACGAATGCACGAAGATCATTCCTGACTGCGACGGCCCCGAATGCAAGGATATTTGCGTCGGCCCGAACTGCAAGGACGAAATGGATTCTATCTGTGTCGAGAACTGCGATACTCCGCGCGATCCGGCTAAGGTCCTGACCGTTGAAATTAATGAACATTCTCCGAGCGGCTACAAGGTGCTCAACTACGTTGTCGTGGACCAGGACGTTGGAACGGGACACAAGAAGCTTGAAGCATCGTTCGTGAATACGAATAATTCCGATGCCAAGAAACTGTTCAATATCGGAATGGTTGAGGATAATGGCCAGTGGCGAGTCGTTCTCTCGGTCATTGATGGCGCCAAACTTGACTACGAAACGATCAAGTTGAGCCATGCGGTAACGATTTATGTGAAGGACCCCGAAGATCCGGAAGGAATGGGCGATTCTCTCCGTCGTGTGATCAATATCAGGGATATCAACGAAGCTCCGGTTATTGCTGATGTGAAGAACTTGAACGACGAATATAAGGGTACGGTAGAAAAGTTCACCATGTATCCGAAAGAAAATCTCGGGGAAAATGCCCCTGTGGGTCTTGTCGTTGCAAATGATCCGGATGTGAAGCATATTCCTGAATTCGGCGTTAAAGAATACTCGATTGTTGATAACCCGAGTGACCCTGTTCCGTTCGCGATGAAGGACTCCTTGATTGTTGTCAAGGATCCGTCCAAGATGAACTATGAATCGGGCAAGACTGTATACACATTCAAAGTCAAGGTTGAAAACTGCGAATGGGTGAATAAGAACGGCACTTATGTAAAGACTGATAAGTGCGTTGAACCTGTCTTGCAGGAAGTGACTGTCAAGATTCAGAACGTCAATGAAAAGCCGGAAATCGTTATCGATGATCCTAAGGATCCTGATGGTAAGGATGATTCTGATCCGTTCTGTGTTGAAAACTGCACGACTGAAGACCGTGGCAATAAGGATGGCAAGATCCTTACGGTCGGTATCGAAGAAAAGGTCCCGAAGGGTACGACTGTGTTCGAATACTATGTCGAAGACGTCGATGCTGGTGACTTGGATGGCCTTACGGTCTCCTGGAAGGATGTCGCTTCCTCGATTCCGTCTGTGAACAAGAAGGGCTCTGACCTCTTTGAAATCGGCTACGACAAGACGACTCACAAGATCACTGTAAAGACGAAGGCCGAACTGGACTACGAAACGCTCAGAAACGCAACGTCTAAGAATGATCCTGATCCGGAATACACGATGGCTATTTTCGCGAAGGATAAGGGTGACTTGGTGGATACCCTGTATCGCGTGATTCGCGTGCTCGACGTGAACGAAGCTCCTTCGTTTGAAGTGGAACCGTGCGTGATTGCCGAAGGTAACGAAATTGGCGATTCTCTTGGCCATGTCGAACGTCCGAGCGATCCTGACCAATTCTCCAGGAATCCGGAATTCTATACCAACTACTTCAAGTTGACCGGCGGTGATACCGAATTGTTTGACCTGAAGAGAGATCCCAACGACCCGATGAAGATCGTGCTTGTTGCGAAGGTGGAATTCGATTGTGAAAGCGGTAAGTATGTTTGCGATAAGAACGGTGCCTACTCGGTTGAACTGGCCTACGGTGATACGACCCTGAAAACGGTGTATTCCGACCTGAAGGTGCCGGTGACGATTCGTGACATCAATGAAAAGCCGACCGTCTTGACGGATACTGTTAAGGTTAAGGAAAATGCTCCGAAGGGTACCGTTGTCGATACCGTCAAGTGGAAAGACGTGGATAAGTTCGATTCCGAAATGCAGTTCAAGATCGCCGAAGATCCTACCGACTGCTTCGATATCGGTTCCAAGTCTGGCGTCATTACGGTGAAGAAGGACAAGTGCTCCGCTCTCGACTACGAAAAGACAACGATTATCCCGATCAAGGTCGCCGTAACGGATTCCTTGGGCAAGGGTATTACCGTCACAAAGCCGATTACGGTGAAGGTGCTCGATGTAAACGAAGCTCCGTCGATCGTGAAGGAAACGTTCGTTGTGGATGAAGACGCGAAGAAGGGTTCTGTGGTGGATACGGTCAAGGCTACCGATCCTGACAAGGATCCCAAGTACAACAAGCTCATCTACAAGGTTATCGGTGGCGATACGGCAACGTTCAAGATCGATTCCATTACGGGTATTGTGACCCTGAAGGATACCTTGGACTACGAAACCAAGAATAAGTACGAAATTGTGGTCCGCGTGTTCGATGGCGAATTTGCCGATACGGCAACCGTGCCTATCTACGTGAACAACAAGGATGAAAAGACGGAAGTCAAGATCACCTTGTACGATGATTCGACGAAGGTCTGGCATGATCCGGATACGGTGTACACGAACAGCCCGGGCCGCGAACTCTGCTGGGTGCAGGGCCGTTCCGACCGTGACCTGAAGGATACCTGTATGAATGTCCACATCAAGAAGGATACGGTTATCGTGATCCGCTATAAGGACCCGACGACAGATTCCTATGGTGTTGACTCCTTGGTTATCTTCTTTAGCAATGCAGCTCCGGTCGTGACCATTGAGGGTGACCAGGATGCCAACTTGGCAAGCAACTTCTATACGATTATCGAAAACACGGACAAGGCCGATACCAACCTGTACGTGAACGAACGTAAGAAGGATGTTCGCGTGACGGTGAAGGATCCTGCGAGCAAGACGGATACGTCTTTCGTGGTGAACCTGAAGCTGGAAACGGTGAATGTCCCGCAGAAGACTCTTGACAAGGTCAATAAGATTGTCAAGGAAAATAGCTTTATCTTGAACGAAAACCCGAAGGGTGGTGTGACCCGTACTCCGGTGAACGGCAACGAAGTCAAGGTCTCCTATAAGGAAATTCTTGGCAAGGATACCGTGACGGTCTCTTACATGACCGATGCCAATGGCGATCCGGTGATGGTTCCTGTTGTCAATGACAAGGGTAAGATTGATTCTATCGAAGTGATGACGGTCTCTTACAATACCGTGATTGACGGCAAGACGGTGACGGTCTCGTTCGTAGTGAATTCTGTGACGGGAGAAGTGCTGGTGAAGGATTCCAATGGAACGCTCATGGAAAGTGGCGCCTCCAAGGTCGCTTCCAGCTCGTCCTCGAAGGGCAATACCTCTTCGAGCTCCAGCAGCAGCTCCGGCAGTACTTCCTACGTGACCGAAGGCATGTTCCAGATTACTTACAGCCAGAAGGATGCTCTTGGCAATTCTACGACCGTGACTTATTCTGTCAACGAAAAGGGTAAGCTGGTGCAGAATTCCGATGGCGATTCGGGTTACGCCGTGTCCTATACTTACACGAACAAGTATGGCAATGCTGCAACGCAGTCCCTGTATATCGTGCTTGACCAGAAGGGTCCGACGGTTGAAATCCTGAAGCCGGTCAAGGGCCAGGTGATACGTTCCAACTACGTGGAAGTGGTCTGGACGGTTAACGGTGTCACGCAGGATACCTTGACTGTGCAGGGACTTGACAAGGGTCCGAACTACATTAAGCGCTTCTACCGCGACAAGGCCGGTAACGAGGCCGCGGATACGGTGCTTGTGATTATGAAGGACAGCAAGGATGTGGATATTGCCGTCGTGAAGCCGGTGACCGAAATGAATCCGGAAGAAGTGAAGGAATACTACGAAGAAAATCCGCCTGAAGAAGGCGAAACCTTCGCGGTCAGTATCCTGAACCCGACGAGCGGCAAGGAAGTCGAAACCCTGAAGGGCGGTACCTTCGATACCAAGAAGGGTAGCGGCGAGGAACTCTATCCGGGTAAGGACAAGAAGCATCTCGGTCCGACTCTTGCTCTTGACGTGAAGCTCCCGACCATTAAGGACGGTGAAGGCAACACGGGCCTGGGCGGTCTTGCGACCCTTGATGACCTTATTCTCCCGAACGGCAAGATCTCGAATATCGGTATCGGTATCGATACGTCGAAGTTGAGCGACGAACTCAAGCGTGAATATAAGGAATACACGGTTGAGGAATATGTGGAGAAGTTCTGCGAAGACGGAACCAAGGTCCCGAGCGACTTTAGCAAGTTCAACATGTACAATACCAAGATGCAGGTGAAGATCTGGGTCTACACGTCTCTGGGAAGCTTTGTGGATTACTTCAGCTTCAGCCAGGATATGAACGATCCTGACTACACCAACGATGCCGGTAAGTTGAAGATGTTCTTCGAAATGAAACCGGATAGGGACGGCTTCGTGAAGGCGGACAATGGCAAGATGATGGGAACGGGCGCCTACCTGTACAAGGTGGAAGCGACGATTCGCTCGACTCTGCGTTGTACGATCCTGGATGAGGCGGTGCTGCACGACAAGCCCAATGCCAAGCGCAAGGGCGACAAGATCAAGTCTAGCGACGACCTCTTGAAACCGTTCGGCTACAAGCGTCCGAAGACGAAGTAAAAAAGAATCTTTGGCCCCCGCCCTTTAGAGCGAGGGCCTTTTTATAGGAGTGAATATGTCGATAGAAGAACGCTCGACGCTGGTGTATTCGACGGCCCTGGGTGGCCGAGTCAAGCAGGAGAAGCCCAAGGCCGAACGCCCGAAGGGTGACGGCGTGGTGCGTATCCAGCTCAAGAGACTCGGCGGTGGCAAGATGGCCAGTGTCGTTGTCGGGGTACCGCTCGATGAACCGGAATTGAAGGAACTGGGTCGCGAATTGAAGCAAAAATGCGGTGTTGGCGGCTCGGTCAAGGACTTTGCGATAGAAATTCAGGGCGACAAAAGGAACGTCCTGAAGGCCGAACTTGAAAAAAGGGGCTATACGGTAAAGCTAGCCGGCGGTTAGGGTTGTTTTTTATCACCCTTTTAAAAAAACTATTACCCTTTTTGAAAAAAAAGGGTATTTTTATTATATCAAGAAGGTGTCTATGTTTTGTTCTGCTAAGTTTTTTTTCCGTGTGGCAGTAGCACTGGCTGTTTTGCCTGCACTGTCGTTTTCTGCACCGGCTGCAGGCAAGGTTCGTTCTACATTGGGGATTGTCGACCGCTGGAAGGTAAAGCTGAATAATTGGGAGCAACTTTGGACGGGTGCGAAGGTCTATCAGTCCGACCTGGTGCGTACGGGTGTAGAATCCGAAGTTGTTTTTGCGTTGCCCGACGGAAGCTCTATTACGATTGCTGAAAATACGGAAATAGAATTGTCCCAACTTTTGGAACCGAATGACGAAGGCGGTTTCGAAACAAAGATTGACATCCATAAGGGCTTTATCAATTTTGCTGTTCGCAAGCAGAAGAACAAGAAGTCGAATTTCAAGTTCAAGACGGGAACTGCGACGGCATCGATTCGCGGAACCGAAGGTTTTGTCGGTGGCGAGGGCGTCTTCTTTGCGGGACTTAAGACCGGTAAGCTTGAAATTACTCCCGATGGTAGCGACAGGATGGTTTCTATCGCTGCTGGCGAGACGACCTTCGGTCGCGATTCGCTTGTGGTCGTGAAGCTCTCCTCTTCGGGTGAGGCGCGTTTTGCTAAACGCCTCGAGAAAATTCTTGCGGACAAGTCCAAGTCTATGGATGACCTGGTGCGCGAGGTGCGGCAGGCCGATACGGAATTCCAGGAACAACTGAAGAAAGAGGCGAGTGCCGTGGTGTTGCCCGAGAACGGTTTTGCGGTGACTTCTTCTTCGCCGCTGAAGGTCTGCGAACAGGGTTTGGTCGTGGAAGGTTCCTACAGAACCTCCGACGAAAATGCGACCTTGACGTTGCAGGTGGGGAAGGGCTTTACCTCGAACAACTTGATTCATGCCGCCGATGGCAATCCGCATTCCTTCTCGCAGCAGGTTGTGGTGAACGACGAAAACGGACTCTGGACGGCGGACAAGGCGACGCTTACCTTTACGGGAGCGGGGGTGACCACAAGTAAGTCCATTGACTTGAAGGTGAACAGGGCTTGCCCCGAAGTGAACACCAAGGCTCCGACCGTTGCGGTTGTTTCTTACGACTCCCTGCGCTGTTCTGCGAATGTTTCGATTAACGAGATGCAGAATGATGCGGGTATCATGGTTGTGACGGCAGACGGTTCTCCAATGTCCGAAGATGCGGTGACCAAGAATACGCAGAAGCGCCTCAAGCTTAAACCAGGTCAGCACGAGTATACGGTCAATGTTGAGGACCAGGCTGGCAACAAGGTGGAGGTCTCTAGGGCGATGGGCTGTTATCCGGTCAAGCGCTTTAATGTGGAAATCCTGGGCAAGGCAAAAGAGGTGTTGAAGGTTCCGCCTCCGCCCAAGGATGTCGCGGATCGTATTATGCAAAGCTTGCAGTTTAGGATTCGTGTTCCGGACAACAATCCCGAAAACCTGTACAAGGTGGTCGTCAAGCAGAACGGAAAGGTGGTGCTGCAGGAGCTCCTGTCGCAGATTCATAGTCTGGACTACCAGATTCCGCTTGAACTTTCGAGAGGCGGTGTAAACCATATCGATGTGGAAGTGACTCACAAGAGTGGGTACACGGCGAAGGCAAAGAAGGTTTACGAGGTTCGTTGATGAAACTGAAGTTTTTGGCCTTGATGGCGTTTTTGATGGCGGCACTCCATGGGGGTGCTTTTGCCGTTGATACGGGCGAGGCCTCGGGGAGAGTCATTGGGGGAAACCTTTCTGGCTTCTTGAAAGCGGATCATTCGCCTTACAAGGTGAACGAAACTCTCGTGGTTCCCGAAGGTCGCGTTCTTTTGATTGAAGCAGGTGTCGAACTGTTGTTTGCAGAAGGGACTGGCCTTGATGTTCGCGGCGGATCGCTTGCGGTGATGGGTGAACTGGGAAATCCGGTCGTGTTTGCCCCGGTGACGGAAGGAAAAACCTGGAACGGAATCTCGGTGACGGGCGCGAAGCGTTCCGAGGTGCAGGGCGTTGTCGTCAGGGATGCCGAGTTTGGTTTTGCGGTCGAAAGTGGTGCCTTGGAACTCCGCGACGTCGAAATTGATAATGCCTCGCGGGCTGCACTTTATGCTCGCAATGCATCGGTCGATGTCCAGTGGGCGACCATTCAGAATTCCAGCAACGTTGGCGTATGGGCGACCCAGAGTGCCTCGGTGATGATTGACGGGGCGAACTTAGACAATAACCGTATCGCCCTTGTGATGGGCGACGAGTCCAGAGTGAATTTACAGAGATCCAACCTTGAAGGAAACGATGCCGCCATTCTCGATATGGGTAACAATCATCTGAAGTTGCGCAATACGGTTCTGGAAGGCAACCAGATCGGCTTTGCGTCGCAGAATCTGCCTCCCGAAGATGTGAAGAAGTCCTTGAAAAATAATCATAAGGACTTGACGCACGATGTGGATCATTTGCAGGAAAGTATTGGCGAGGAACCGCGCAATCCTTATGCGGATGGCATGAAGATTGGGGCGAAGCTCGGAACGGAATCGACGGATTCGGTATGGAATGTTTCGGGTAGCGTGGGTTTCGAAGTTGGTTACCACAAGGTGCTGACCAAGAGGCATCACTTGAGTGAGCCGTATGAGTCCGGTACGGATACGGTTTATGAAGGCGATCATTACATCAACTATTTCCAGGTTCCGGGGCTTTTTACGAACTGGAATGCGGATGTCGTGATGCAGTCTCCGACGGGGCAGGTGGTTGAGGTAGTCGCCGATGTCTCTAACGACAGCTGGGACCACTTTAAGGTGCACCAGTTCCAGGCCTCCTATACCGATGAATACCAGCGGCTGGTCCTGGGTGATGTCTATGCGCATGCGGGTGAACTTTACCTGGCTGGAGTGAACGCCTTCGGTGGCTCGTATGAGTTGAACGTGCTGAAGAATTCTGCGAATGAACCTCTGTTTGAAGGCATGGCGTTTGTGGGCGAGACGAAAGCCCCTAAAATTATAGGCGAACGCAACTATGACGTGTACAAGGATTATGTGGATGACGGCGAAGCAGAGCCGCAGCGGATGGTCGTGGGAGGAAAGGTCCGCTGGAATATGCATCGCCGTTTCAACGGAACGCTCGGTTTTATCGGAAACGAGGATTATGTGAAGGATCCGTTCCTGAGGGACGGCATGTCGGAAAAGGTCAATATGGCAAGCGCGAGGATTTCGTCGAAGACATTCTTTGCTGATGGAAACTGGCTCTTTTTCCCGGGGGATGTCAAGCTGAATGGCCAGGTGGCTGTCGGTGGTGTCGATACGGTGAATGTCGAGGTCATGAGGGCGATTAACCAGGTGTTTGCCGAAGCGGGCCTAGATGCGTCGAATTATGCCTTGCTGAACCGTTTGATGAATGACCCGCGGCAGGTCAGTGCGCTGACCACAAAGCAGCTGGAATCGATTTACGGGGATAATTCTTTGAAGACTCCTTCGGAAATGCGTGCGGAATTGCGGAGCCTGTTGGATAAGGCATCGAAGATTGCGAAGGAATCGGTCGTGGACCAGTCCAAGCCCTCGAAAGGCGACTTCTGGGGACATGAACATTGGGCCGTGGCGGGTTCTTATCAGTGGTCCGACGAAAATACCTTTATTGAAGGTTTCTTGCGTTATGTGGGCCGCGAATACTTTAGTGCGGGATCGCCTGACCTGTTGCAGAATACGCGTATGATTGGCGGAAACCTGAAACAGAAAATCTACGATTTCTGGAACTTGGGTTTCGGCTATACGGTGAATGTGGAAAATGCGGCCGATGATGGCTCCGGCTACAATATTTTCGGTATGGCGGAAGGCTCCAAGTGGGGAATGTTCTCGGGGGCGGAAAGCGACTGGCTCAAGGAACATGAACAGGACGAATCGCGTGCGCAGTATATTCACGATGGTTACCTGAGTAACGATTTCTGCTTGACGGAAAAAGTCAACATGATGCTGAAGTACTCAATAAACTATAGAACCCGCAGTACGTCGCAGCGCATGTACGCCAACTATTCCGCAAGTTCCGGAATCTATAACGATCCCTGGTTCAAGGCGCAGAGTGGCCGCCCGACATTGGAAGTTTATACCGATGAAGACACGTTGCTGATAGACAAGGCCCGTTGGGAGAAGTATTATAGCGTGGCCGACGAAGATTACCTAGCGACGCAGTTTGTGGAACGGCTGATGAAGCATACGCTTGAGTTGGGACTGACGGTTAAGTTGCCCCAGAAGAGTGTCTTGAAGGTGGGCGGTGCCGTGGAAGTCCGTTCGGACATGTCCAAGTTTGAACAGGACGACTTGCTGGAACAGTTTGATTTCAAAGACGAAACCTACGGAATCTTGGGCTATTATTTCCACGGTGGGGACTATTTTGAACAACGTTATCCGATATCCTTGACGATCTCGAGGGATGGTTTCAGGAACATGTTTGCCGTGATGCCGCGTTATAAGATATACAACCGCAACGAGATGTGCGAATTTGAATGGACCTTGTCGGACAATATGGATATCGACTTGTCCAAGAACTTCCTGGAACTTTCGCTCGGGGCGGGGCTCCGTCAGAATTTCCTGAGTTACGAAATTGATGAGAGCGACTATGACGAGATGGAACTGGATATAGACGGTTCCGCCAAGCTGCGCGTGTATCATACGCCGTCGCTGTATTCGGATTGGACGGTTGGGGCATTGTTTAATTATCGCCCTGACAACTTGGCCGATGAATACAAGGATTTCTACGTGATGGCTGCCTTGAACTATGAATTCTAGAGGACCGTGATGTATATCGGTTGTCATTTATCTTCTTCTGCCGGATTTTTCGCGATGGGTGAAACGGCTCTGTCGATTGGTGCGAATGTTTTTCAGTTCTTTACGCGTAATCCGCGCGGTGGCGCAGCAAAGCCCTTTGACAAGGCGGATGCGGCAAAGCTAGTTGCTTTGCTTGAAGAAAACCATTTTGGCCCAGTTCTGGCGCACGCTCCGTATACGCTGAATGCCTGTGCCGCCGATGAAGGCCTTCGGCAGTATGCCATTGACGTGATGAAGGATGACCTGTTCCGTATGGATCATTTTCCGGGGGCGATGTACAATTTCCATCCGGGAAGTCATGTGAAGCAGGGGGTCGAAGCCGGTATCGAGTTGATTGCAAAGGCCCTGAATGAAATCCTGAAACCCACCCAAAAGACAACGGTGCTGCTGGAGACGATGGCTGGCAAGGGTTCCGAAGTCGGGCGCACTTTCGAGGAACTGCGTGCGATTATAGACCGTGTGGAGCTTTCGGACAAGCTGGGCGTTTGTCTGGATACTTGCCATGTGTTTGATGGCGGCTACGATATCGTGGATGACTTGGATGGCGTCCTTGAAAAGTTCGACAAGGTGATAGGATTGAAGCGCCTGAAGGCGATTCACCTGAATGACTCGAAGAACCCCATGGGAAGCCACAAGGACCGTCATGAGGTGCTTGGGGGCGGTTTTATTGGGTTAGACGCCCTGTTGCGTGTGACGAACCATCCTCTTTTGAAAAAGTTGCCGTTTTATCTGGAAACGCCCAATGAATTGCCTGGATATGCTGCCGAAATTGCGCTAGTACGGAAGGCGGTTGCGGCGGTAAACAAATAAATTGCGAAAGATGTAGCGCGGCGCTTTTTGAAAAGCTATTCTTGCGGTATGAAGATTCCTGTCCGCTACAACCATGTGGGATATGCACCTGAAAGTGCCAAGATTTTCTTTGTAAATGCAAAGGAGCTGTCGCATGGCGGACTTGCTGTAGACGCCTGCTTCTTTAGAATTGTGAAGAAAGACCACGACCTTGGTTGTTCCCTGGAATATGAGGGCCGTTTTAGGGACGGTACCTTTGAACACGGGGGTGCTTGCGGGTATACAGGGGAATTGCTCTGGTCGGGTGATTTTTCGACGGTCAGGGAGCCCGGTGACTATACCATCCAGATTTGGCGGGAAGACAGGATTGAGAAGGAGATTCTGTTGTTTGAAACCGCCCCGTTCGAAATTTCGGACGGCTGGATTTACCGTCAGCTACTTGCGAATATCAAGTCGTTTTACTACCAGCGGAGCGGGGTGGATCTTTTGCCCGAATTTGCGGGAAAGTGGGCGCGTCCGATGGCGCACCGAGACGACGCGATTGGATTTCACCCGAGTATGCAGCGCGAGGGCTTGTGGAATGCTCACGGCGGCTGGTACGATGCGGGGGACTATGGCAAGTACATTGTGAATGGCGGTGTGTCCGTGGCGGCCCTTTTGCTCGCCTGTGAACTGGCGGAAGAAAGCCTGGGAGCGGAAACTGAACCTTGCCGAAATCAGCTCCGTGAGGCCCTTCTTGGCGGAGGGGCGGAAACGGGGGATGGCCTTAAGCAGTACAGCCTGAAGGACGAGGTGCGCTTTGAACTGGAATTCTTCTTGCGAATGCAAGATGAGGACGGCGGCGTTTTCTTTAAGGTGACGCCCGAACATTGGGACGGCTTTATTTCGCCGAAAGAATCTGATTCGTTGCAGAAACGCATGATTCTAGGAAAGTCGACGACTTCGACGCTGAATTTTGCGGGGGTGATGGCTGCGGCATACCGCGTGTATCGCGGAAGCGATGCAGCGTTCGCGGAACGCTGCCTGCAGTCCGCGGTTTCGGCGTACCGCTGGGCGGTCGCGCGCCCGTTTGTGGATTGGCCTCACAATACCGAAGGCAGCGGCGGGTACGGCGACGAACACGCCGAGGATGAATTCTTCTGGGCGCGCGCGATGCTGTTCCGCGAACTGCAGACACGCGGCTCCATTGGCGGTTTGACCGCTGCGGAACTTCGCCCGCAGCTCCTAGAAGATATGGAAAAGTTGCCGCCGAAGTTCGGTGTGGATTGGCGTGATACGCAGAACCTCGGCTGGATAGGGCTTGCCTTGCAGGACCAGGATGAGGAACTGCGGAATAGCGCTAGGCACACTCTCGAAAAGACTGCAGCAGATATTATCGAGGCGCAAAAGCACGATGCATACGGAATATCCCTTTCCAAGTTTATATGGGGGAGTAATGGCGAAATTGCAAACCATGCTCTCACTCTTGCTGTCGTGAAACGCTGGAAAAAAGACGCCTATCTTGATGACACCTGCGGCAGCGATTGTGGCGAAAATGTTGGCGGCGGCGAGCGCGAAGCCCGTGGAAAGGGTTTGTCTCTTGATTTCTGGTGTCGCGAACTCTTGAACTTTATTTACGGTCGCAATCCTGTAGATGTGAGCTTCGTGACGGGATCCGCGTGGAGCTCTCCGAAGTTCCCGCATCATCGACTGAGCCATTCGGATGGCGTGACAGAACCGATTCCCGGACTTTTAGTGGGGGGAATTAACTCTGACCGTCAGGATATGCACCGCGCCCCGCATTACCCGGGAGAACTCGCGGGATTCTCGTATACCGATGAGCGTTGCTCTTTTGCGAGCAATGAAACGGCTATCAACTGGAATGCCCCGCTGACAGCGGTTCTTGCGTTACTTTGTTGTTGAGTCCTTTGCAGTCGAGTCTTTCTTGACGACTGTATCTTTGACGGTCGTGTCCGCCTTGACGGTATCTGCCGTAGCTTCCTTCAGCTTTTCTTGCACCTTGGGAAGGAGCGATTGCAAGTCGACGACAGGATTCTTTTCTGCCTCGAATTCCTTTGCGGAAACAATCGGCTTGTAGTAGAAGGAGTCTGTTGCCGTAAGGTTCCCTGCGGGCAAAAGATCGTAGTACGAAACGAACAGGGCGGCCCAGCCTCGCAGCCATTCCTTGCGGGATTCTCGGCTTGTGTACCAGGAATCGGCGTTGTAGAGGAAGTGGTGAATGTCCTTGGTGAAGTAGACGGGACTGTCACCGGATAGCGTCTGGAATATGTTCTTGACTCGGTGGGTAGAGGCGGCGCTCGTCAAGAGGAGTATGGTGTCTGCTTTGTGTTTCTTGAGCCAGGGAATGATAGTGTACGCTTCGCCGATGGTGGAAGGATCGTCATGTCTTGCGATAAAGACGGCGTTACTGTCGAAGTTTCCGAGCTTCATGAAATCGTCAAGGTAAAATTCGGCATTGGTTTTGTTGCGGAAGTTGCGTCGTCCGAGAATCAGAACGGAATCCGCTTTCCCGCTTGCCATCATTTCGGCGGCGAAGTCTGTGCGTTCCATGTCTGCCGTTTGTCCGTCCAGAACCACGACCCAGTTTACATGGTCAAATTCATCGTCGTCAACAAGCCAGTGACCGCTTTGCGTCATTATGATATAGAATGAGATGACCATAAAAACCGCGACAAGGGCGATTGCGCTCAGGACGATTTTTTTCTTCTTGATCTGCTTCTTGGTAGGTAGTCTAGACAAGTTAAACTCCTTTTAGCGATGGATCTATGTCACTTCTTTTTTCGGTGCGGTAGAGTGCCGCGTTTTCGCCGTCGGCGTAGTATTTCTTGCGGGTTCCGAATAAAGTAAAACCATGCTTTTCGTAAAAGCGACGGGCCTTGAGGTTGTTTTCGCGGACTTCCAAAAAGCAACAGTCCGAATTTTCAAGGTCCAGTTGCGAAAGCCCTGCTTGCAGGAGCTTGCCCCCAATTCCGCTTTTTTGGGCGGTTTCGCGGACGGCAATCGAGAGAAGTTCCGAGTCGGCGCCTAACAGATGGAATACCGCGTAGCCGATGATTTCACCTTCGTTTTCGTAGACGACGGCGTAAGTGTAGGGTGCCTTGATTTCAATCTCGTACTGACGCTCGTTCCAGTCTTGGAATGCGAGTTCGCCCTGAATTCGCAGGACGGCAGGAATGTCGGCGGAATTCATAAGGCGAATCGGCATGGCGTTTTCCTATGTGGCAGTAAGGCAGATGTCAGTGCAACTTTTCGAAATACGAAGGCTGGATGTAGTTTGCTTCGAGCATCAGGCTGGGCGTGACGGAATCGAAAAGCTTTCCCCATTTGCTGAGCGGCTGGCCTTTGTCGAGGAGTGTAGCTGCTCCAGTTTCCTTGAAGGCTGCTTGTAAGGTTTCATCGGCAAGGGCGGCTTCGTCTACTACGACTGTCTTTACCGGATGTGCCTTGAGGGCTTCGATGACCTGGGCCGTTTCGATAAAGCTTTCTTTTCCATCGAGGCGCAGGTACCAGTAGTCCTTGCGGGCGCGGATGACGACTGCCGCACTTTCGGACGCGTCGGCAAAGCAGGCGAGGGCTGCCAGGGTCGAAACACCATAGAGCTTGCGCTTGCCACTAAAACTGAGCCCTTCGCAAAAGGCAACTCCCGTGCGCAGCCCGCTGAAAGAGCCGGGACCGAGCGTAACCATGACGCGTGTGACCTGGTCGAGGGTGGCGCCTGCTTTTTCGAGGAGGGCGTCGAGCATGGCCGAGGCGGTTTCGCCACGGGCCGATTCATCGATGGATTCGATGTAGCGGTTTGCTCCCGATTCGAGGAGCGCCATCGAGATTCCCTTGCGCGAAGTATCTACAAATAAGTCGAACATAGTTAGAGTTTAGAGCTTAGAGTTTAGAACTTAGAGCTTAGAAGAGTTTTTCTTATCTAAGTTCTACCAACTTTATCTTTTGATATAGAGGCTCTTGTCAATAATCAAGTCAATCAGCTGGCTGTAGGTGATGCCTACGCTGGCGGCTTCGGCCGGAAGAATCGAAGTCGGAGTCATACCAGGCAGCGTATTCGTTTCGATAGCGAACAACTGCTTATCCTTGGTGATGCGCACGTCGGTACGGCTGTAGCCTGCACCGCCGAGGGCGTAGTGGGCGTTCTTCACCAGTTCCTGGATGCGTGCCGTAAGGTCGGCGTCGAATTCGGCCGGGGTGATTTCCTTGCATTCGCCGTTGTACTTGGCTTCATAGTCAAAGTATTCGCGGGTGGTCATGCGCATTTCGGTGGGCGGGAGCGGCTTTTCGCCTTCAATGTAGCCACAGCTTGCTTCTTCGCCAGCAATGAACTTTTCACAGAGCAGACGGTTAGAATCCTTGAACAGATCCTGGGCAATCTTGCCAGCTTCGTCCAGGTCCTTGGCGATGCCGATACCGATGGAGGAGCCGCCCAGCGGATCCTTGATCACCAGCGGGAAACCCAGTTCGTCGGAGACGGACACCAGCGTGTCGCCCGTAAAGTCGTGCTTCCAAATCACGCGGTACGGCGGAGTCGGAATACCGTTTGCCCTGTAGATTTCTTTGGTCTTCACCTTGTCCATGGCAAGGGCCGAGGCAAGGAGGCCGCAACCGGTGTAGGGAATGCCCCAGTTTTCGAGCATGGCCTGGATGTGGCCGTCTTCGCCCCACTTGCCGTGCAAGGCGAGGAAGGCGATGTCGGCGTCGGGAAGTTCCGAAAGTGCCGGAGATTTTTTGCAGTTTGCTGCGGTGCCTTCGAGTCCGCGGAAGTAGTTCACCGAGAAGTTGTCCTTCTGGTAGGGGGAGAGTTCGCGGGAAGACCAGTGCCAGGTGCCGTCCTTGTCGATAAGGACCGGGTGGATATTGTAACGGTCCGGGTTCATGGCGCGGACAACGCCGGTGCCACTGACAACGGAAACATCATGTTCGGTGGACGGACCACCCATCAAGACCAAAACGCGCATACGAGCCATTATAAACCTCTTTAGTAAAAAACTTTATAAATAATGTAGTAAATTAGGATTTTTGGGGGATAAAAAAACTAACGGCATCCCCCCCAAAGGGATGCCGTAGTTGGTGTTTGGGATGTTTGGTTTCGTATCTATAAGATAGATTTGTGGCGGGGTAAAAGGTAGGGGTAGGAGTGATAAAGTGTTGTTGCGTTTTACAACACCCTCCGTTCCGCGTATCTGTCTCAAAAAGAGCTGAAAAACCGTATTTTTTTGAAAAAACGGCATTTTTTTATTAAACACTGCTGTTGTTTGGTGCGAATTTGGGCCATTTTGGGGCGTTGGCACGGCCTTTGCATATAATAGGGCGGTAAAAAAGAGAGGTTTTATGTCCGATTTTAACAATGATGCAGAAAAGGTGTTGGCGAAGGCGCAGAGCCTGCGCGACCGTTGCTCGCATTCCTACCTGGGTGCGGCACACTTGGCCGTGGGCTTGGTAGAAGGCCCCGATGCCACCTTGAAGAAACTCTACAAGTCGAAGGGCGCGAAAACGAATGAACTCCGCGGCAAGCTGGAGCCGTTCGTGCAGAAGATTCCGCGTATGGAAGGCGTGAACCCCGACGTGGAACCCGATAACGACTTGAACCGTATCTTGCGTGCCTCGGTGCAGGCGGCGCGTCAGGTGAACCGTATGGTGACTCCGGGCGACATGCTCGTGGCCTTGATGAAGTTCTCGGGCGACCGCGGCCTTGCGAAGGTGTTCGAAGATGCGCTCGGTTCCGTGGAAGTCGTGGAAACCTGGCTTTCGGACCCGTTTGCGGGTGCCGCCAATGCCGAGGAACAGTCTCCGCTGAAACTCTACGGCCGTGAACTCGTGGAAATGGCTGCCGACGGAAAGCTTTCGCCGGTGATTGGCCGTGAAGAAGAAATCCGCCGCGTCATCTTGATTTTGAGCCGTAAGACGAAAAACAACCCCTGCCTGGTCGGTGAACCGGGCGTGGGTAAGACCGCTATTGTGGAAGGCCTTGCCGAGCGTATTTACCGCGGCGATGTGCCTGACGCTCTGAAGGGCAAGAAGTTGTTTGCGCTCGATTTGTCTGCCTTGATGGCGGGCGCAAAGTACCGCGGCGATTTCGAGGAACGTTTGAAAGCCGTGCTGGACGCCCTTGAAGAAGACGGCAATACTTTGCTGTTCATCGATGAAATCCACACCATCGTGGGTGCGGGCAAGACGGAAGGCTCCATGGACTTGGGCAACATGCTCAAGCCGAAACTCGCCCGTGGTGAACTGCACTGCATCGGTGCGACTACCACGCAGGAATACCGCAAGTACATCGAGAAGGATTCCGCACTGGAACGTCGTTTCCAGCCCGTGCAGGTTGACGAGCCCAGCGAAGAGGAATCGATCTCCATTCTCCGTGGCATCAAGGATGGTTTTGATGCGCACCATGGCGTGCGTCTGCACGACAACGCGCTTGTGGCCGCCGTGAAACTTTCGAACCGCTACATCAGTGACCGTTTCTTGCCGGACAAGGCCATTGACTTGATTGACGAGGCCGCAAGCCTTGTGAAGACGCAGATGGATACCGTGCCCGAAGCCTTGGATACCTTGCAGCGTAAGGAACTCCAGATGAAAATTGAGGAGCAGGCCTTGGCGAAGGAAACCGACGACACCAGCGTAAAGCGCCTGAAAGAGTTGCGTGAAGAACTCGCGACGACCGATGCAGCCGTCAAGCTGATGCAGGACCGTTGGCAGGAGAGGCGCGCGAAAAACGCCGAGTTGCAGGGCCTCAAGAAATCCTTGCAGCAGGCGAAGGACGAGATGGAGCAGGCCGAAGCCCGCTACGACTTGAACCGCGCCGCCGAACTCAAGTACAACAAGATCGTGAACCTCGAAAAGGAAATTGCCGCAAAGACCGAAGAAATCAAGAAGTCTGCCGGCGACGGCGACCTGAGCGAAGAGGTGACGGAAGAGACCATCGCCCTTGTGGTGAGCCGCTGGACGGGAATTCCGGTGACGAAACTTTGCGAAGGCGAAAAGGCCAAGTTGTTGCACTTGGACGAACGCCTGCATGCCCGCGTGATTGGCCAGGACGAGGCCGTGGAAGCGGTTTCGGAAGCGATTCTGCGTAACCGTAGCGGTCTTAGCCGCGAGAATGCGCCGATCGGTAGCTTCTTGTTCTTGGGCCCCACGGGTGTGGGCAAGACGGAACTTGCGAAGGCGCTTGCCGTGGAACTGTTCGACGACGAGAACGCGCTGGTGCGTATCGATATGAGCGAATACATGGAAAAGCATAGCGTGAGCCGCTTGATCGGTGCGCCTCCGGGATACGTGGGCTACGAAGAAGGCGGCCAGCTGACCGAAGCCGTGCGTACGCATCCGTACTGCGTGATTCTACTCGACGAAATCGAGAAGGCTCACCCCGATGTGTTCAACACGCTGTTGCAGGTGCTTGACGACGGTCGTTTGACCGATGGCAAGGGCCGTACCGTGAACTTCAAGAACACCTTGATCTTGATGACGTCGAACCTGGGTGCCGCTCACTTCCAGAACCGCGCAGGCGATGCAAAGCCCGTGACCTTGAAGGAAATCGAGCCGGAGCTCCGCAGTTTCTTCAGGCCGGAATTCCTGAACAGGCTGGACGAAGTGCTGGTATTCCAGAGCTTGACGAAGCCGCAAATCAGGGACATCGTAAGGCTCAAATTCAAGGGACTCGCCGAACGCGCCGCCCGTCAGGATTTGCAACTGACCCTGACCGACAAGGCGCTCGATGCCATCGCCGACGGTGCCTACCAGCCGGAATTCGGCGCGCGGCCGATCCAGCGTTACCTGGAACGGAACGTGGAACGCCCGCTGAGCCACGCAATTCTTGCTGGCGACGTGAGTGCCGCAAAGCCCGTAGTCATCGACTACGACGGAACCGCGTTTACGGTGAAATAAATTACGGTGAAGTAAATTTCTCCAATCATCCCTCCTCCTAACCAAAAGACCCGCCCCAGTGAAAACTGGAGCGGGACTTTTTTAAAGACAAATGCGTTTTACGGGTTCATGATTTTCGCGACTTCGTCGTGAATCAGCCCGTTCGAAGCCATGCTCGTGTAGCCTTCGTAAATGGGGGCAACTGGCTTGCCGCTTGCATCGAAAAGTTCCGTGATGCCGTTGATGGTGCTGAACTTGCCGCCCGCTTCCTTGAACAGGAGCGGATACGGGGCGATGTCCCACAGTGAAACGACGGGGTCAATCATGAGTTCGGCACGACCGGCGGCCACCAGATAGTAGCCATAGCAATCGCCCCAGCCGCGGTGCAGCTTGGCTGCGCGACGCACGGCCGCATACTTTTCGCCGTAGCCTGCGGTTTCCATGGTATTCACGGTGCCCGAAAGTACGAGCGATTCGGAAATTGTTGCAACCTTGGAACAGCTGATTTCACGGCCGTCCAGGAATGCGCCTCCATCCTTCACCGCCCAGACCGCCGTATTCATCGCGGGAATGCGAATGAGACTTGCAATCGGCGTGCCCTTGTGATACAGCGCAATCAATGTTCCAAACAACGGCACGCCGTGAATGAAGGCCTTGGTGCCGTCAATCGGGTCGATGACCCATTGGTATTCTGCATCAGGATTTTCAATTCCGAATTCTTCGCCAATGACGCCGAAACCCGGAGTTTCCTTTTCCCAGAACTTGCGGGCGATTTCTTCGGTGCTCTTGTCGGCGACGGTTACAGGAGTATTGTCCTTTTTCCATTCTACGCCAACGCTTGCCTGAAAATACTTCATGATATTTTCTTGGGCAAGTTCAGCCGCCTTGAGCGCGATTTTCAAGAATTCTTGATTTTCAGCAGTTGCTGCCATAGTTCCTCCGGCGATTAGACTTGAGCCTTCCACTTTTTAACGAGGCTGATCAGAAGTTCGTTTTCTTCGCGCTTGCCGAGGGTCACGCGGATGTGTTCGGGGAGACCGAAGCTTGTAAGACCGCGAACAATCATGCCGTTCTGTTCAAGGAACAGAACCAAGTCTTTAGCCTTGGGGCCGATGTGCACGCAAATAAAGTTACCTTGGGTCGGCAGCACCTTGAATCCGAGCGATTCAAATTCCGGTGTCAGGTACTTGATGCCTTCGGCGTTGAGTTCGAGAGTCTTCTTGACGTGTTCCTTGTCGGAAAGGGCGGCAATAGCGGCCACTTGGGCTGCCTGGTTCACATCGAAGGGTGGCTTGATTTTCCACATGGCCTTGATCACTTCGGCATTTGCCATGGCGTAACCGATGCGAAGCCCTGCGAGGCCATAAATCTTACTGAACGTGCGGTTGATGAACAAGTTCTTGTACTTGTCCAGCATGTCAATCAGCACCGGATAGTCTTCGGCGGTTGCAAATTCGGAATAGGCCTGGTCGAGGAACACGAGCACGTTGCTCGGAACCTTATCCAGGAATTCAAGCAATTCCTGCTTGTTGTAGTAAACGCCTGTCGGATTGTTCGGGCTGCAAATGAAGATCACGCGAGTCTTGTTGTTGATTGCCTTCAAGAGTTCCGAAAGCGGAGTCTTCTGGTCGCCCACACCGACACCGATAAAGTCTGCGCCGTTCGAAAGGGTCGTGAACTTGTAGACCGAGAACGTCGGCGTAATGCCCACGCAGTTATCGCCCTGACGAATGAAGGCCTTGCCCACCATGTCGATGATTTCGTCGGAACCGTTACCGATCACAATCTGGTTGGTGTTCACACCATAAAAATCGGCGATGGCATTAATCAGTTTGGGAGCATCTCCACGCGGGTAAAGGTGCAGTGCGTCCGCGATTTTGTGGTAGGCTTCGACGGCCTTCGGGGAGGCTCCGAGCGGGTTTTCGTTCGAGGCGAGTTTGACGACTTCGGTTAGCCCGTACTTCGCACGGATTTCTTCCATGGACTTGCCGGGAACGTAGTCTGAAAGTTTAGAAAGCTCTGGACGCGGATCAATCATGATATCCTCTTTTTTTTGCGCCTAAAATTTAGCTAAATTGTGACCCATGAAAATTTCCCATTTCATTATTTTTGTGTTAATAGGCATTTGCTTTCAGAATGCTTTTGCCTTGGATCGTATGTGGAATATGCGATTTACGTTTGGTCCTGAGGCTAGACCTGTACCGAAATTTGGTGCCGGCGTGGGAATGCGCTCCGATTTTGGCAGTAATGTTCTTTTCCCGATTAACATCATGGGTTCGTTGAACAAGGAGTGGGAATTAGGTGCCAAGGTAGATATGTTTACCTACAACCAACTGGATAACGTGGAAGCATCGGTGGACTTTGGTGGCCGCTATCGTATGGGTGCAGCCCGCTTTATTGAGTTGGACGGTTATTTTGGATTGAACCGAAACAATGGTAGTGCCTTGGTGTTGACTTACGGTAAGGAACATTACATCGCCAAGAACTTTTCGAATTCCTATGAAGCCCGTGCCGGTTTTCTGGAAGGCGTCACGGGGGAAGATGGTTACGTGAAGTTTGGTCTGGGAACGATCCCGACACTTCATTTTGGAAAAAGCTTCCTTTGCATGATCGAAATTACGTCCAGCGGTAGTGTTGGACATTTGAAGGACGATTTCATGGTGGATATTATCCCCAAGATGGAAATCGCCTTCGGCGCGACCAGGGTTCGTGTGGAATTCGATGTCGGTGTGATGCAGGATGATAACAATAACCAGAAAAGCATCGCCCTGTACGTAATGACGGCTTTATAAGCGGCCGATAGCTACCACATCGTATTTATAGTCATCGTGTCGCTAGAAAAGAGGATTTCTATCGTTCCTTTTTCTGCCGTATTTAGGTAAGGAATTTTCAGCGAATCTAGTCTTTGGATGACCTGCTTGCTCGGATGGCGGAAACGGTTCTTTCGTCCGCTGGAAATGATGGCGAGTTTCGGGTCAGTCTGCTTCAGGAAATTTCGACTGCTTGAAGTCTTGGAACCATGATGGCCTAGCTTTAGCACGTCGCTTTTCAAGAAGACGTCTGTTTTCAGAATTTCCTTTTCTCCCTGAACGGTCAAGTCTCCGGTCAGTACCGCCGAGTGTCCGAGTCCCGCCACTCTGAAGGTGATGCTTTGGGTGTTGGGGTCGATGCAGTACCTGGTTTCGGGATGAATTACCTTGATTTCGAATAAATTTTCCCTGTATTTAAAGCCTCGCTCAATGTCGCGTATGCGAATGTTTCGCCGATAGGCTTCGGTGATGACCTGTTGCCATTCTTTCTTGGGTTCGATTCTTGCACAGTCGGTAATCCAAAGCTCTTTTACGGGAAAAGTCTTGATGAGCGAAAGTGCTCCGCCGAAATGATCCTGGTCCGGGTGCGTGATGATGAGGGCGTCCAGGTGCGAAACGCCGATATGATGCAGGTAGGGAACGATGATGTCCTTCCCTGAATCTTGTCGCTTGATGTCGCCGGCGTCTATGAGAAGGTGGTTCCCGGAGGGGGTGGTGATTAGGTGGGAGTCCCCTTGGCCGACATCGATGGTGGTGAGTTTCCATGTCGGTGAATTGGCCGAATGAAAACTGCTGTAGCTGAAAATAGTTGCAAATAGCAAAAGGCTTGTTAGTGAAATTCGTCTTGCAATGCGATTCTTGAAGAAGAGAGGAAATAGGATGAGTAGGAATCCTCCTAAAAGTAGGATGGATGGGCCGAAGGGGCCGACGGTGACGGAGGCCTGAGCGGAATCCGACAGTAGCCGGGTCAGGAGAGAGGCGAGCCTTAAAAAGAAACGTGCCGCAAAACAGAAGTGTTCACGCAACAGGTCTATTGGCGACAGGAGTGCGAAAAGTCCCGCCTGCATTCCCATCGATATTGCCGGTACTACGACGATGTTGCCGAGCCAGGCGACGGGGGAGAGTGTCTTGAAATGGTGTATCAGAAACGGGGCGGTTGAAAGGGTTGCGCATAAGGTAACGTATGTGGGATCAAGAATAAGATTTTGAAACCGCATCCACCATTTGTTCTTGGTAAGCGCTTCGGGGAGTTTCTTGAGCGGATTGAGCGGACCTCCGATAAGGATGCCCATGGTGGCGGCGACAGAAAGCTGGAAGCCTGGATTCCAAATGACGGAGGGTTCCGGTAAAATGATGAAAAGTAAGGCGACTCCGAGGCTGTTCAAGGTGTTGGCGGGGCGTTGAAATAAGGCTCCTAGCTGCGGCACGGCGAACATCAGGACGGCCCGCCTTACGGCGGGCGAGCCGCCGGTCACGGGGACGTATAACAGTAGCAGGAGAACGGCGGCTATCCGCACCAAACGGTGCGGCAGTCCTGTAGCCTTAAGGAATATCATCAGCATTCCCGCCAGAAGCACCACATGAAACCCACTGATGGCTAGAACATGCACCAGTCCCGACCGTTGAAAGTCGCTCCTTAATGCATCGGGGATTCCCGAACGGTCTCCTGCGAGAAGCCCCAGCAGAAGCCCAGCTTCGGCGGGATCTAGGTATTCGTGGAATCGGCTTCCGATCCAGTTGCGGAAGGAAAAGAAACTGCGTTCGGGAATCCAGTGGCTGCTATATACCGTCCAGTGAAGCATTTTCCCGTAGGCTGCAAGGCTCTGCGAATTCAGCCAATTCCTGGTGTCGAAAGCGCCTGGAACGCTCGGTGGCGTGACGGGGTACCAAGAAGCTTCGTAACAGATGGAATCGCCCGGGAGCGGGTACTGCGGCAATACCCTTTTTTCGGTCAGTCTCACGCGATAATCCGTTTCTGCGGAAGGACCTGTGGTGGACTGTTCCTCGCGGGTTCGGATGAAGACCGCTTTCCCGTTTGCTTTTTGCTGGGTGGTCTCGACGATTCCGCAGGCTTTCGTGGCTGGTTTTGTTGTCAAGACATTGAAAGAACTGCTTCCTGGAATTAAACTGTGGCATACGATAGCCGCCGCGATGGATAAAAAGACAACCCATTGGAGTCGCTTGTGAAAGAAATGCGTTGCAAGAACTAACGGAAGTAGCAAGGCGGGGGCGAATGTTGGTGCGTCCAGGCTTGCGAAAAGGGCGATGATAATAACGGAACTTAATAGGGCGGGTTTCCCGACAAGTGGTGATAGCATCTGCTCAAAATCGGCAGAGAGTGTGTGTTTTTTGCGCCATTTGGAATTCATGAAGATGCGTTTCCTTGTAAAAAGTTGTATCTTCTCTATACACGTATTTTTTGACGATTCACGGTGCTTTTTTATGCAAATTTTTTGTAAAAAATTTTCGTCTGTAATAGGCTTTGGCATTGCTCTTTGTGTAAGTGTCCTTTTGACAGCCTGTTTATGGGATGACGAATCCTCTGAAAAGGTTGTCCTGTATCCAGATCAGGCAGTCTTTTTTACGATATATCCGAATGACCAGGCTCCCAATGATTCCATAAAAACAAACCTTGCACACGGTGTTGCCCTGGAAGTTCATCCTTTGGCGGAATACCGACTGTCGTTCGACGAAGATACAGCTTTTGAACCTCCTGTCCTCCAGTTGTTCCGTATCAATAAGAATGGTCGGTACCGTCAGGTTCGAACGCTGAAGGCAGAACGGGTCGGAGGACGACTTGTCTACCGATTTGTTTGCGAGGAGTCGGCTGCTACGGAATGGATTACGACCCTGGAAGACTCAGGAACCTTCTATAAGGGGAAAGTCTCCAATGTCCAATTTGAAGGTGATGGCGCCTATTCGTCCACTCTATCCTTGAACCTGATTGCTGTTGGTAATGTCGAAGAAGATTTGGATACCATAAGCCTGCGTGAATTTGGGGATGAATTACTGGCAGCCTTCCGTTACTATTATAAGTCAATAACGATTGATACCTTGTACGTGAACTATGCGCACGAGCATCCGACTTTAGGGAGCAATTACCCGGCGAACCTTCCTTGGGTGGCGGAGTATGGTTCTGACAATATGATGCTCCCGGAACTGGGCGATTGGCCCGGAATTGAAAAGGCCTTGGACATTGTTTTGGTCCATGCCATTAGTAGTGAAGGTATTTTAGGGACTTCTTCGCTTTTTGGAGGCAGCTTAGGTGGAGGCCCTGCTAGTACCGTTTTGCTGGGAACGAGTGTAATCGCTTCGTATAATATTGAAAAGCGTGAATCCATCAAATCAATTATTGAAACGGCTGTGCATGAAACGGGACACTATTTTGGGCTTCGGCATACGACCTCGACGAAGGTCGATATGCAACATGTTAAAAATGGGGTCGACTATGGGGATTACTCCAATATTGAAGATGGCTTGGATGATACTCCGTTTTGCTCGGAACTTTTCAAGAGTGGTTTGCTCAAGTCGTCCAATTCGGTCAATAGCGATATTGTTTTTCCTCAATGGAAATACGGCCTCTACCAGAGAAGCCTGGGAGACGTGACGGCGAAATGTCCTGATGCGGATAACATTATGTTCCCGACGGCGGTCAGCAATCGCTCTTTAAAGTTTAGCGATCAGCAGCTTGAATTAATCCGCAAGAGTTTGATGATTTTCCCGCACTAATTTTTTGTGTGGTCTAGAGATATAATACGATGAAAGCTTCTCAATTTTCAGAAAATGCCCAGTTGATTGCCTTTGTCTTGCAGAAGGGTGCCGAATGGAATCCCGATGTCATAGATGCCTTGGAACGCACCTGGGGTAAGCTCCGTTACAAGGGAAAACTCTTTGCCTTTGACCAGACCCCCTATTATACGCCTGAAATGGGCGAGGGCCTGTATCGCGGAGTCGTTTCTTTTGAAAAGGAAATTCCACCGGAAACGATTGCCGAAGAGAAAGAGCATAGTAACGCACTTGAGCTGACGATGGCTCAGGCGGAAAATCCTGAAATGCGACAGGTGAATATCGATATTGGCTATATGGACATGGACAAGGTGGTGCTCCCGAGCTACAAGCGCGGCCCTTTCAAGCTGTATGCAGGCAAGGGCGTGTGGCTTGATATGCTGCTGACTTATGCGAAGGGACTGTTCCATCCGACGGCATGGGCTTTTGAAGATTTCAAGCGGAATCCGTACCAGCATGACTTGCAACTCATCCGCGAACGGTTCAAGAAGGCTGGAAAAGGTAGACTGTAGTTAGTTGATGTCATCCTGGAGGGCGTGTAACGACCGACGGGAACCAGAGATGAATAAAGAATGAAAAATATTGTCTATATAGTCCTTTTGATTATTGTACTCCTTATTGGTGTCCGCTGGTTTATGCAGCAATCGGCGGCCAAGGAGGCTTTCGAGAAGCACGAAGCATTGATCAAGGAAACGAATGAATGCCTTGAAATGGCGGAATGGAACTGCGCCGAAAAGAATGTGCGTGCATTGCTTAAGGAAACTCCCGACGACCAGAATCTGCAACTTCATTTGGCGGGAATCCTATACGAACAGGAACGTTACGAGGAATGTATCGCCTATGTTGATTCACGTAATTTTAAGCATGCTGATCTGGACTACTTGAAGCAAAAATCGGAATCGCTGATTCGAGAAATTCAGGACCTACAGCTGGAACGTTCGATGCATTTCAGGGTGGAGTTTGAAGGTCGCCCCGCCCGCAAGGATATCATGGAGGCGCTTGCCGTGCTGGAAGTCGCTTACGATTCCCTGTGTCACCTGTTTGATTTTCACCCTGAAAACAAGATGCATCTGGTGCTTTACGAGTCGTCGCAGTACCAGGGGGTTGGGCCGCGCCCAGAATGGGTGGGGGCCGTATTTGATGGCAAGTTGCGGATTCCTGTGAATGTCATGCAGCATCGTGAAATTTACCGCCCGATGTTCTTCCACGAATTGACTCATGCCTTTGTGCGTGCCATGACCCGCTACAATGTTCCGCTGTGGGTGAACGAGGGCATTGCTCAGGTAATTGACGGTTCGCGTACGGGAATGGCGAAACCCGAGGGCGGAACGCCGGATATTGCGGCGTTGACGACTCCCTTCGTGAATGAAAACAACACATCGACGGCGGTCAAGCTTTACTGGTATTCGCAGGCGATGGTGGAACGGCTTCTAGAACGCAATGCAAGTCTTGTCCACTTTAGGGATTATATTCAAAGTATGCGCACTCTCGGCAACGAGGAAGCTCTCCAGAAATTTTATGGGGTTTCCTCGCGACAGCTCCTTGACGAGGTGCGCTGAACTGCGGTAGAATTTGGCGGAGGTCTTATGGCAAGTCGTAAGAAACATATCGTGATTTTGGCGACGGGCGGCACCATTGCAGGCGTGGGAGAATTCGGAAAAGATACAGGATACACTTCGGGGCAGATTTCTGCCGAAGACTTGGTCGCCTCGGTGCCAAAGCTGTCCGAATATGCAGAAATTTCTGCCGAACAGATTTGCAACGTGAATTCCGACGATATGACGGACAAGTTGTGGATCAAGCTTTCGAACCGCATCGCGGAATTGCAGGAAGATGAAACCGTCGATGGAATCGTGGTCACCCACGGAACCGATACGATGGATGAAACCGCCTATTTTATCAGCCTGACAGTCAAGTGCGAAAAGTCCGTAATCGTGACGGGATCCATGAAACCTGCGACGGCGAAGAATCCTGATGGTCCCCAAAACTTGCTCGGTGCGGTGCGTGCGGCGGCTGGCTTTGCCGTCGATGACGATCCTCCTGCGAATTTGGTGTGGGTCTATTTTGCCGGTGAACTTTTCGATGCCCGCAATGTGCAGAAATGTAGCGCGTCCGCCATCAATGCGATGGGGGTGAACGCCCCAGGCGAAGGATCCAACTGGAACGCGCTCAAGGAACAGAATTATTTTGACGTGTCAAAGCTCGATCGGTTGCCCCGTGTGAATGTAGTCTATTTTACGGTCGATGCCAATCCGAAAATTCTGGAGTACGCCGCCTGTGTTTCCGATGGCCTTGTGATTGCTGGGGCGGGTTCGGGTGAATTTAGTCTCGCGTGGGCGAAGATCCTCGAAAAGATTGATATTCCCGTGGTGATTGCAAGCCGCACCCATCATGGGTTGGTGACACTCAACGAAACCCTTGCTCCAGGGCGTATTTGTGCGGGAAGGCTCGCTCCGCAAAAGGCGGCGGTTCTCCTCAAGCTGGTGCTGACGCAGACTAGCCGTACCGACGACATCAAGCGCGTTTTTGCGCTGTAAGGTGGACTCGGTTCTGTAGGAGGCTGAAAGTCTTGAAAAAGCTCGCGAATGCGGGCTTTTTTTTATGTGGTTTGCAGGGGGTTTTCTAAATTGTTCATTATGAAAATCGTATTTATGGGAACGCCGGATTTCGCGGCTCATTTCTTGGAACATCTTATCGCTTCTGATAATGAAGTTTTGGCTGTTGTCACTCAACCGGATCGTCCTGCGGGCCGCGGGCGCGTCCTTACGCCTCCGCCGGTAAAGGAAGCAGCTTTGAAGCATAATTTGCCGGTGCTGCAACCGACGGACTTGAAGTCGCCTGAGCTCGAAGCGGATCTCCGTAAGTACGATGCAGACCTTTTTGTGGTGGTCGCCTATTCGATTTTGCCGAAGAATATCCTCGCTGTTGCGAAGTTCGGCGCCGTGAATGTGCACGGAAGTCTCTTGCCGAAGTACCGCGGTGCGGCTCCGGTGCAGCGTGCGATTGCCGATGGCCTCCCAGAAACGGGCGTGACGGTTTTCCGCCTTGACGAAAAGATGGACCATGGCCCGATTTTGGCGCAGCGCACGGTTGCAATCGGACATCAGGATACGACGGCGTCGCTGCTGGATAAGATGGTCGCTCCCGGTTGCGATGCACTGGACGATGCGATTGCCCAGCTGAAGAATGGCTGCGAGAAGGATTTGACTCAGGATCATGCGCAGGCTTCGGGCGCTCCCAAGCTGAAAAAGGAAGAAGGCCTGATTGATTTCAAGTTGCCGGCGAAGGTAATCCATAACCGTATTCGAGCCTTCAATCCGTGGCCGGGTGGCTACGGAAAACTCGGTGGCCGCATGGTGTACCTGCGTAAGACGGATACGCCGGAAGTAGGGCCGAAGCTTGCCCCGGGCGCGGTTGAATTCAAGGATAATCGCTTCTATGTCGGAACGGGCGAGGGTGTCCTTGAAGTAATCGAGATTCAGGCCGAAGGCAAGAAGCCGATGCCTGTCGCCGACTTTATGCGCGGAATCCAGAAACACGAAGGACTGATCTTTTGCTAGATGAATCTCTGAAAGAACGCATGGACGCTTACCGCGTCCTTTTGCTTTGGCAGAAGGATGGTTCCTTTATCAAGGAAAGCGGACTTTCTCCATTTGCGATGGAACTTGCCCTGGGCGTGTGCCGCAGGCATTTGTATCTGCAATATTTTTTGAAGTCGCTTGTGAAAAAGGCGCCTTCGCTCGAAGTCTGCACGGTGATTGAACTTGGACTTTTCCAGATGTTCTTCACCGAAGTGCCGGACCATGCCGCCGTCGCGACGACGGTCGAGCTGATTAAGGCGGCGAACCTTGGCGAAGGTTCCGCGCGGCTCGTGAATGCCGTGCTGCATGCCGCGCGCAGGTCCGGCTTGCCGCAGCTTCCGCCGCAGCGAGTGCGTCGCGTTTCTATTGAAAATTCGGTGCCGGAATGGCTGGTGCGCCGCTGGTTCGATATTTACGGAGGCGACCGCGCCGAAGCGATGGCGAAGGCAACTCTTGAACGCCCCGTGGAGTGGATCCGCGTGAACTTGCAGAAGACTTCGGCACCGGTAGTGGCGCAGAAACTTGGACTCACCGGTGCATCGATCCTTTACGACCGATACATCCAGGTGAATGCTGATGCGAAACTCAAGCCGATTCTGGAATCGGAATCCTTTACGAAAGGTGAATTCAGCTTGCAGAACCCTGCCGCCTATAGGGTCATCCAGTTGCTTGACCTGAAGCCTGGCCTTAAGGTGTGGGATGCCTGTGCCGCTCCTGGCGGCAAGTCCGCGCTGATGGCCGAGATGGATTCTTCGTTGGATATTCTCGCGAGCGATGTCTCCGAGGCTCGCGTTCTCAAGATGCACGACCTTGTAGACCGTCTGGGACTTACGAATGTTCGCGTGGAATGCCGCGACGTACTGAATTCAGAATTCCGAAATCCGAATTCTGAATTTGATCGAATCCTCCTTGATGTTCCCTGTAGCAATATGGGCGTTATCGCGCGTCGTCCGGAATCGGTTTACCGCATTACGCCGGAATCGATCAAGGAATTGGTCGATTTGCAGTTTAACCTGCTGGAAAGCGCCTCGCGTGCGCTGGCTCCCGAAGGGGTGCTGGTCTATGCGACCTGTAGCCCCGATCCCGACGAGACAACAAAGGTCATTGGTCGTTTCTTGAAGGCTCATCCTGAATTTGAAAAGGCGGGCGCGGCGGTGCTTCCCGGTACCGAGGATTCCCGTTTTGATGGTTTCTTTGCGCAGGCTTTGCGGAGAAAATAGATGATTTTGAATAAATTAAGTCTTGCTTTGGCGATTGCATTTTTTGCGGTGCTGTCGTGGGGTGAACCGAATACGTCCGTAGAAGATGTCGCGTTTTCGCACGCGTCCATCGGAATTGAAGGTGGTGAAATCTATCCGTTCGGTGTGCTGGAAGATGCTGTCGAAAATACGCTTTATGGTGGCTTGAATTTCCGCTACGCCTATTGGGAAAATGTGGATGGTGTGGTGATGTTCCATTACGCCTATTTTAAGCCTGTCCCTGAAGCAGTGCCTTACGATGGCGTGCATCAGGCCATGGGCAAGGTGGGTATGGATGTTCAACTGCCTTGGATCAATTTTGCAAAGCTTGGCGCGGGATTTGCCTGCAACTGGACTCGCGCTGATTTGGAAGATGAAGACAAAAATGAAATTTATGCGAAACCGGGTGGAACTCTTGGCGACAACGAAACGGAATTCGGTTGGTACGCAAGGCTGAACTTGAATGTGCTCCATTACGAAAAATACAAGGTCGGTCTCAACGTGATGTGGGAGGAACTTTGGACCCTGCCGGAACGTTCTGATATGTTGTATGTGGGTCTCTATGTAGAAAGGAGCCTTTGGTAATGAAGAAGTTTGTAGGAATTCCTTTTTTGGCTTTGTCCGTTTTGTTGGGAATGGCCGTTGCTTCTTTCGCCCAGGTTCCCGCAGAAATGGAAGGAATGGAGTACGAGACTCGTGCCGATGGAACTTTTTTAATCGGTGGTCCGACATTCGCGTTTGACCGAATCCTTGGCGCAGGTGGTGTCCATTCCGAAAGTGAACTTTGGACTCCTGCCAAGTTGCGAGACCGCCTGCTTTTTAACCGTTGGTCGGGAACGCCTTCGTGGACTCCGTTCGAGCCTTCGGTCTGGATGAAGACCGGAAATGAACTTGGCGACTTGATCTATCAGGATTTTGTGGCTGAAAAGAATCGCCCCGCCAACAGGACTCCGATTTTGGAAGGCGGCTTCCGTACGCCTGATTTCAATGGACTTTGGGCGACTGCCCGCTTGTTCCAGGATGACCATTTCTGCAGTGGCGCTTATGGCTACCGCTACAAGGCCGTCGATGGTGATTATTCGCATTTCGGCGCCAACTGGCCGTTCTTCAGTTCGGCGTACGCTGGAATCGGTTACACGAATTCTCTTATGAATGCCTCGGTGCTGGCGGGCGAGGAATATCTGTGGTTCTACACGGCGACCTCGCTTTGGATTCCGGTACATTATAAGCCGCGCGTCGAAGGACGTGTCGATGTGATGGATTTGTCCTTGACCGTTGCCTACGAAGACGGCGAATACCAGAATATGTACAAGAAGGAAACGGGAACGCGCAAGGAAGTGAACGGTTCCGTTTACTACAAGTGCGGTAAGGCTTGCCAAAAGGGAATTTTGCAGGTTTCTGCGGGCCTCGCTTTCCGTGCGGTCGATGATTCGGGCAGTGTGTATACGGAATTGGAAGAAGACCGTGTTGCATGGCCGTTTATGGAACTGCGTGTACAGCCGATTCAATGGATGAGTGCCGACATGACGTTTGGTATAAATGAACGCGACTGGTTGGTGCAAGACAGCTTGCAGTTTATGCCGATAACTCCCGATGATTTGGGCGTGACGATCGGTGTCAAGAATATTTCGGGCACGCGAATGAATCCGTTGGCGGACACGAAGGAATTTTACGGAGATCGAGTGGTCGACTTGACTGCGGATGGCCAGATGAACTTGATTCAGGGATACCTTACCTTTGTCGATACGATGGGTTATGTCGCTATGGGTGGCCGCGGCTCTTATTGGGCCGAATATGGCGCCGAGACATTCGAGGTTGAGGAATACCTTTCGGAAAAGGGCGACGAGAAGATTCACGCCAGTATCCAGACTCGCTATGGAAACGTCGGCCGGATCCACGACTGGATCAATGGCGTGACGGGTGAATTCTGGCTGAATGCATGGTATCGCGATATGTTCAAGTTCACGGCGATGGCAGGGTTTGAACGCATCGATGGTCCTGTGGAAAATGCGGAAGTGACTCCTGCGGAGTTCTACACGGGCTTTACGGGGGACTGGCTCCTGAATGGAACTTTCAAGATTTCGCATTCGTTGCGTTACCGGAGCGACGCCCAGTGGAATTTGCGTTCGAGGGACCCGATGGTGGTCAAGGGCGACTGGACCTGGGATGCTTCATTCTCGCAGATGTTCCCGAAGTATGGCTTGACCTTGACGGGGACGCTGTTGCATGTGCTGGCCGACGAAGTGATGGAAACGGTGAATGGCGGCTATGACCGCATCCGCTTTATCTGCACGGCGAAAAAGACGTTCTAGAAGAACGTTTCCCGTGTTCCTATTATGCCTTCCCTGTACATTCTACATGCTCAGGGGCTGGCTCTGGCGGGGAGCTCCATTTCTTATGTATGTCATTCTGGAACCACGAAGTGGTGACGGAATCCAGGGATTATAGCAAGGCCAAAGCTTTTAGGCAGAAACTGTTCGCAAAAAATTCTTGAGCTTCTTCTCGCTTTACCCACTGAATTTCATGCGCCGTTTTTGCAGAATGATTGCGAACGGGAGCCTTGCTTCTGAGCTGGATATGCAAAACGTCGCATTCAATTTTATGCACGGTGATGTTGTGCTTGATTTGACCGATGTTCTCGATGGCAGAAACATGGTCTGCGTTAATGTAGGCCTCGGCCTGGGCGGGAATACCTGCGGTTGCGTTTCGCGGCGATTCAAAATGCGGCAGCGTGAACTGGTTCTTGAAGAATTTTTGTCCACCGTGAATTGCTAGAATCTTGTGGTCGCTGCTTTCGATGACGAGAACGGTGCCGTGCCAGTCTTTCTGAATGTGCGTCTTGGCGGGCGGAAATTCGGAAACGCGGTTTTCGGCGAAAGCCTTGCAGTTTGAGTTGAGCGGGCAGTGTTCGCAGTCGGGATTCTTGACCTTGCATACAGTGCGGCCAAGTTCCATCAACGCTTCGTTATGCATGTACGCCTTGGGGCTCTCTGCCACTTCGCGTGCGTAGTTCCAGTAAATTTCGCTAGCGCTTTTGCCGTCGCGCTTGTCCGTCGGCAGAAAGTCTAATGCATTCAGTCGCGAAAAAATGCGCACCAGGTTCCCGTCAAGAATTGCTTCTTGCTGGTGGTAGGCGAGGCTTAAAATTGCCCCTGCCGTGTATGCTCCGATACCCGGCAACGCTTCTAGTTCCATACGGGTCGTAGGCATGGTCGCCTTATTGTCATCCTGGAGCCGTAGGCGACGGGATCCATCCATTTTTCGCTGATTGATTATCTTGGCCGTTTTCAGTATGTTCCTTGCGCGGCTGTAGTAGCCTAGCCCCTGCCAGTAGCGGAATACTTCGCTTTCTTCGGCGGCGGCAAGCGTTTCCACATCAGGGAACCGCTCCATCCACCTTGTGAAATATTCGCGTACGGTCGAAACCTGCGTCTGCTGCAGCATTGTTTCGCTAATCCACACGGCGTATGGATCGCGCGGCGCATCCAAATCGCTCAAGCGCCACGGCAAATCTGCGGCATTCTTGCGGAACCAATTGCGGAGTTCTTTTAAGGATTGCTTCGTCGTGATACTCCTCGCAATGACGTTCTGAATTCTGAAATCCGAATTTTGAATTAAATCCCGTACGCTTCTTTTTTCAGTTTCCTAAAGTATTCGAACTGGGCCTTGGTGGAAGATTCCATGGTGTACTTGAGGCTGCGTTCGTGAGCGACCTCACGCATCTTGGCGTAGGTATCGGGTTCTTCAAGGTACAGCTTGCGGCATTCTTCCATGGCGTTCAGCCAGGCGTCTTCGTTTATCGGCAGAATGCGCCCTGCGGCTTCGTCCATCACGATATCGTGCGGTCCGCCGTAATCGCTTACGATGGCGGGGGTGCCGGTAGACATCGCTTCGACTACCACGTTCCCGAAGGTATCCGTGGTGCTCGGAAACAGGAAAAAGTCGGAATCGGCGTAAAGGCCGGCGAGAGTTTCGCCGCCCTGTTCGCCTGCAAAATGCACGCTGCTGTCGCCTTCGAAGAATTTCTTGATTTCTTCGAGGTACCAGCCGTAACCCACATACATAAGTTCTACGTCATTGTGCTTGGTGGCAAATTTTTTCCAGACGCCGTTCAAGAATTCCAGGTTCTTTTCCTTGGAAATGCGCCCGATGAACGAAAACCGTACTTTGCGGGTGCTGCTATCGCTGTACTTTTCCCAGGTACCCTTGCCGCGTAGGTTCTGCGAGAATTTTTCGAGCGGGAGTCCGCGGGGCAAAATTTGCACCTGGTTTTCGGGCACTTTTAGCTGCGAAGTCAGAATGTTCGCATAGTCCTTGCAGGGGCTGACCACGGGGCGTGTCATGCGGTAGAAAATCTTCATGAGCCAAAGCACAAAGTGGAACATCCACTTGGCTTTCACGAGCGTCTTGGTGTAAGTCGGAACGTCGGTGCGGTAGTGGCTGAATACCTTGATGCCTGCGACTTTCGCGCAGAAGCAGACAAGCCATGCGCCAGGACTCGGCGTCTCGAATTCAATCAAGTCGACGGGATAGCGCTTGAGCAGGCGAAGCACCGGACCCACGCGGGGTATTGCCAATTCACTGTTGGCGTAACCCAGCTGTTCCATGCTGAACATACGCGGAAGCAAAAGGCAGTAGCCGTTTTCCACGACGCCGCAGGGGCGCGTGTTGAAGGCGTTTCCGGCGAGGAAAGCATTCATACCGTGAGCCCGCATGTAGGGGATTACGTTTCTTAAGTTGTTTGCAATTCCGTTGGTTTCGTCCAGGTTGTCGGAATAAAAAAGAATGCGCACATCATCGGCAGGGTGTTGCTTGCGTTCTTTTTTCAAATAGAATCGCAACTTCAAGAGTTTCGGTAAATTAAGAAACAGCGACCCGAATACGATCGGCGGAATCATGCCGGTGCGCAAATTTCCGGGGGGCTGGTGCTTGAAACCGAACATCTTTCGGAAGGTGCTCGTGACGGTGCGTCCAAAGATAGCCGGACGCGTATCTAAAACGTCGGTGGCTTTAAGCTTTGTTGAATTTGACGCAGTCGGCATACTTCACTCCTTTGCCACCGAACAGGTCCAAGGCCGATCCGATGGTGAGATCAATCGTTCCGTTAGAAATTTGTTTGCAATGCTTGAGGTCTTCAAGCGACTTGGCGCCTCCCGCATACGTGCAAGGAATCGGGCTGTGCTCGGCGAGGAACATAATCAGTTCATCGTCCATGCCCTGCTGCTTTCCTTCGACATCGGCGGCGTGAATCAGGAATTCGTCGCAGTAACGCGAAAGGTCCTCGAGCGTTTCCTTGTTGATTTCGATGTCAATTAAAGTTTGCCAGCGGTTCGTGGCGATTTTCCAGCGGGGGCGTGCTTCGTCCGGATCGTCGATTTCGTCGTCGGGGACAAATTGCTTTTTCTTCGCAGAACTCACGCGCTTGCAGCTCAAGTCAAGCACCAGATGCTCCTTGCCGACCGTCTTGGAAAGCAATTCCAGTCGCTCACGGTCGAGCTTGCCTTCAGGGAAAATCCAACTCGTTACGATTACATGAGATGCACCTGCATCCAGATATTCTTTCGCATTCTCGGCAGTGATGCCGCCGCCGACTTGCAGTCCGCCGGGATAGGCGGCGAGCGCTTTTTTCGCGGCTTCGGTGTTGCCCTTGCCGAGCATAATCACGTGGCCGCCCTTGATTCCGTCTTTCTTATAGAGTTCCGCAAACCAAGCGGGGGAACGGTCCGTTTCGAAATTCGTCTTGAGGCCAGTTCCGCTGTCATTCAGCGAACTGCCTACAATCTGCTTTACACGTCCGTCGTGCAGGTCGATGCAGGGGCGAAACTTTGTCATTAGTCTTTAACTCCGGTAATGCACCAGTCCAGTTTTTTTCCGTGGCTTGCATCGCTCCTGCCCCTGTAAAAGAGGACTTCGCCGCCGGCTGCAATCTTGAAGGCCTTCTTGGCGAACCAGCCGTCTACCTTGTCCAATAGACTAGCTTTCTGGAGCGTCTTTGCCACGCTGAACTTGAGTGCAGGAATAGAGGCGTCTTGCCATTCGAAGGTCAAGTCGCCTTTTGCAAATTTCTTGCCGTTGTAGTTGTCGCTACCTTCCTTGATGGCCTTGGGGCTTGCGACTTTCATTCCGGATTCGTCCTTGTATAGCGCGTATCCGAACGGTTCGCCACTTTTGGAAATCGAGACTCGGCCTGCAAATAACGGGCTGCGGGCGCTGGTGCTGAAGTTGACCGAACGTGCTGCCATATCGGTGGCCTGCTCGGTTTGCCAGGTCTGATCCATGTAGGCGTAGCCTTTCACGGCAATGGTATCTTCGTTGTAGGCAATTTTGCCTTTTACGCGTCCGTAAGGAATGTGAACGTATTGCCCGAAACTTTCCTTGCCGATTTTCCACACGCCGTTACCGGGAACTTTTCCGACTTCGGCAGTTTCGAATGTCACATCGACCAGGAATTTGCCTCCCTTGTCGGCGGAAAAGAGCACGCGGTGATCTTTGCCCGGCTTGTGCTCCATCGCATATTCGCCGTTGATATCGATGCTTGCCGTGGCCTTGTTTGCCTTCAGGCGTTCCGGCGGATACTGGCGGCCAACCGTGTAGGTTTTGCTCTTGAAGTTCCAAAAGCTCATGTCGCAGGTGACCTTTTTACCAGCGCCAGGAATATGGAGCGTAGAATAGTTGATAAAGGCGCGAGTGCCGTTGTCGAAAACGAACTGGTAACTCCAGGTCTCGTTGAATTCCTTGACGTTGCTCTGGTGCGGCATAAAGTCGTCGACCGACACGCTACGCACGGAACCTTGCGGCGCCACCACATCGCCTGCAAAAGCAAACGATGTACAGAGTGTTGCCATAATCGCTATCAGTATAGATTGCTTTGTCACGTTCGTTCCTCGCAATGACAATTCATTTTTTCATATTCTATTCCGAACTCTGAATTCCGAAATCCGAATTATAGCCTCAAGTCCTGTCCCATACCCATCTTCAGTTCGGTACGGCGGCGGAGCACCATTTCGTTGAATAGGTCGGTCAGGCTGTCTTCGACACTGATCATCGGCTTCCAGCCCATGCTCATTGCCTTTTCGGGGTTGCCGATCAACAGCGGAATGTCGTTGCTGCGTTCGTAACCGGGGTCAAAACGGAAGTCCACGCTCACGCCCGCGATATCGACGAGCATTTCGGTGAGTTCGCGGAACGTGTAGGATTTTCCGCAGCAAAGGTTGTAGGCTTCACCCGGTTCGGACTGATTCAAAAGCTGGATCATGCCGCGGGCCACATCGCGCACGTCAATCACGTCGCGGCTAATGTCGAGACTGCCCGAATAGACGGTCGGTTCCGCGCCGTAATACTTGATTTTGACAAGCTGGTAAGTAATCGAGGGTATCACGAAACGGCGGCTGTGGTGCGGACCCGTAAAGTGGAAAGGTCTTGCAAATACCACGTGCAATCCGTAAGCGTTCTTGAACTGGTTGCCCAGAAGTTCCATGCAAGCTTTCGATGTTGCATAAGGCGTGAGCGGATTCGGGGCGTCTGTTTCTTTATGCAGGTAGGTGAGCTGGTGGTCGGTGCGACCGTAAATTTCGCTAGAACTTAAAAGCATCACCTTTGCCTTCGGGCAATTCTGGCGCACGGCTTCGAGCAAGTTCTGTGTGCCGAGCAGGTTGATGTTCAGCGTTTCGTAAGGTTTCTTGTAGCTGAGTCCCACCGACGACTGGCTCGCCAGGTGGTAAATGTGCGTGGGCTGCACGAACTGAATCACGTCTTGCATGTGCTTGAAGTTCAGCAAGTCTCCGTTCAGGTATTCGACGCCTTCGACCTTCTGCCAGGGCTGCGGCTGTTCGTCGCTAAAACTGTACAGATCGTGGGTGGTTCCCACAAGGCTCGACAGAATGTGGTACCCGAGGGCACCCGTTCCTCCCGTTACAAGAATACTCATTTTCACACGCTCCTATAGAATAATTACTTAATCGCTCCCCAGCTTTGAGTAATGATGTCTTTGTCGATGTTCACGACCTTTTCCACGGCTCCAATCTTCGTGGGAAGGATGTAAACACGCTTGCCCTTTTCTGCCTTCTTGTCTACAGCCATGGCGTCCCATGCGGCTTCCACGTCGATGCCGTATTTCTTCGGGAATCCGAGGTCGTCCAAGAGTTTGTTCTGACGAGCTTCTTCTTCGGCGCTGATTTTGCCGAGGAGAACTGCCGCGCGGGCGGCCACGCGCATGCCAAGCGACACGGCGATGCCGTGGGTGAACATGCTGTAGTGCGTCAAGTTTTCAATCGCATGCCCAAAGGTATGCCCGTAATTCAAAATAGCGCGCAGGCCCGCTTCCTTTTCGTCGATGCCGACGACTTCGGCCTTGATGGCGCAGCTGCGGTAAATCAGGTGCTTCAAAACGTCGAGGTCGTGAGCCTTGATTTTTTCGACGTTCTGTTCCATATAACGGAAGAATTCTTCGTCGTAAATCACGCCGTACTTTACGATTTCGGCAAGTCCTGCCAGGTATTCCGTTTCGGGCAAGGTGCTGAGTACCGCGAGGTCGCAGACCACCGCTTTGGGCTGGTAGAATGCGCCAATCATGTTCTTGCCTTCGGGGTGGTTTACGGCCACTTTTCCGCCCACGGAACTGTCGACCATGCTAAGGAGCGTCGTCGGGAACTGGATAAACGGAATGCCGCGCTGGTAGGTGGCTGCGCCAAAGCCTGCCATATCGCCGACCACGCCGCCGCTGAACTGCAGCAGGCAGCTCTTGCGGGTGTAGCCTCGGTGGAGCATGAAGCTGAACAGTTGGTTCAGGTTGTGCAAGGTCTTGTTCTTTTCGCCGGCCTGGAACTTGAAAATCGGACAACGTCCGGCCTGGCCTCTTAGTTCGCCGAGCATCTGGCTCTGGACCTTTGCGATGTTTGTATCGGTGCAGACCAGGAACTCGTGGCTTGGTGCAAGCTTCAGGCATTCCAGCAGCACGCCCGCTTCGGGAATGATGTTCTTGCCGATAAAAATGGGGTAGCGTCCGCCGCTGCTCGGGCACACGTCCAGCGCATGGCTGTTCCAGAAGTTCAGGATGTAGAGGATGCGTTCGATGACGTGGTCCTCGGTGAACTCGTCGGAGCTTTCCACGCTGAAGTCGGCGTTTGCGTAATTCTTCTCGCGTTCCTTGAGCATCACCTTGATTTTTTCGAGGCGTTCTTCGTCGCTCAAGTTGGCGAGCAGCGGGCGCGTGTTCTTGCGACCGATGCGCTCCGAAAGCACTTCGGGCTTTGCCCACAGGCGAATGATGGTGCCGTTTTCGCGGATGACCTTGAGGTTGTCTGCCTGCGTGAGTGCGCCACCGCCCAGGGAAATAATGTGCGGGGTTTCTTTCTTGGCGAATTCGGCGACGACATCGCGTTCCATTTCGCGGAACTTGGCTTCGCCTTCCTGTTCAAAGATTTCGCTGATGGTCTTGCCTGCGCGTTCGACGATAACAGCGTCGGTATCTACGTAGGGGCGGTTTAACCGTTCTGCCAGGGCGCGTCCGGTGCGGGATTTTCCACTTGCCATGAATCCGGTGAAAAAGATGTGCTTGTTCATGTTAACCCTGCATTCCTTTGCGCATAATCTGTGCGAGTTCGTCGTTCGTCTTGTTTTTAGTTTCTTCGGGGAACCACTTTCTAAAGCTTTCGATACCCTGGTGTACCAGCATGCCTTCGCCGGTCACCACCTTGCATCCTTTTGCCTGGGCAGTCTTTAGCAGCTTGGTCATGGGTGGCGTGTACACGATATCCATCACGGCTTGCGTGGGGTGCAAGGATTCTTCGGTCAAGGGCGACTGGTCTTCGTTTGGCGTCATGCCCACGGAGGTCGCGTTGATGATGATTTCGATATCCTTGGATACGACCGGAAATTCATCGAACGTGGCGACTTGGACCTGGGGTGCCTTGCCGTTAAAGAACTGGTTCAGGCTGTCGGCGAGTGCGGCCCCTTTTTCGCGGTTACGGCACACGATGGTGAGCTGGTTCTGCATTTCGGCGAGCGTGTAGGCGATTGCCTTGGCGGCTCCTCCGTTTCCGAGCAGGGCTACCTTTTTGTTCGAAGGTTCTACGCCCGATTCCTGCAGATTGCGGATGCATCCGTAGGGGTCGGTTGTCGTACCGCATAGAGTGCCCCCGACAACGCCGTCTTTCCAGTAGAGCGTATTCACGCTGCCGGTAAACTTCGAAATGTCCGAAAGCTCGTCCACAAGGTCCATCACGGGGGTCTTGTAGGGAATCGTGACATTTGCCCCGCGGAACTTCATGGCTCTAAAACCTTTGATGGCGTCTGCCAAATTTTCGGGTTCCGGGGCGTAGGGTAAATAGGCCGCATTGATGCCTAATGCTTCAAAAAGGGCATTGTGCATCAAGGGCGACTTGCTATGACCAACAGGATGACCGAAAATGCAAAGCGTCTCGGTCTTTCCATTCAATTTTAACTGGCTCAAAAAAACCTCTTTTTTTACAATATAAAGATATAAAAATACACGAAAATGAAAGATTGTGATGTCACGGAGGGTGGTATATGGTCTTTATTTTCTCATTTTTTCAAATACTTGCGTGTATAGTAGTAGGGACTATTAAAAAAAAGGAACTATTGACTATGAAAACTGCAAATAATCGTGGCGTTGACCCCATTCTCGAACTTCTCGGCCTTGCACACCTGTATCGTGGCAGGCGTCCGCTTGTCTGGATTCCGGATCTGTACCCAAAGCCGGTATCTACACCTCTAAAAACCGATGAACAGCGCGAAACGAAGTCGAATTCTTTACGTGAAAAGGTTTCTGCGTATGGGGTGGGATCAAGGGATCCCGGTAAAACGGGGGATTCGGCTAGCAGTTCCGCCGAAGTCGATCTCTCGGAATATTTCGTTGACACCAGGGAGGATGGCCCCTACGCGAGCCTCTTGACTGATGAAACCTTCAAAAAGGCGTTTTCCCCTGATACGGAGCAGGGCAAGCGCAATCTGCTCAACCTGTTGAACGATATGCTCGAAGGGCAGATTCCGCACCGCATTATGGACGTATATTCGCAGCAGTCGGAGCAGAACGAATCTGGAAGCAAGGAGTCCAGGACTTCTATTTTTGACCTGCATTGCCGCGACGAGGTGGGGAATTTCATCGAAATCGAGGTGCAGATTCGTAAAAAGACGAACTTCCTGAAGCGTCTCGCGTTCTATTCGGGGCAGATGATTGTAAAACAGGGTGTCCCCGGTGACGAGTGGAATTACGATGTCAAACCGACTTACGTCATCGCGATTACGAAGCATAGGGTGTTTGACGATGACCGCGCCATCCACCGTGCGGGCATCGTGGATTACGCGACAAACAAGCCGATTGTGGATAGTGTCAACTTTACGGTGATTGAGTTGCCGAAAGTCGGGCGGATAATCCGCGAGAACGATGCCGAGGCTGCAAAATGGATGTTTGCTCTCAAGTACCTGAACCGTATCAAGCGCCTACCTCCCGCCTTGAACGAGGGAAAGTTCAAAGGGTTGCTTCTTTCTGCAAAAGTAGCTAGATTCAATAAGGAAGAACTAGAAAGGTACAGGTATACTATGAAAATGGAATGGGACGATTATGCGGAATGGACTGCCCTTGTCGAGGACCACCCAGAGTACTTGAAAGAGGCTGAGCAAAAGGCCGTTGACGCTCGTGATAGTGAAATAGCGCAAATGCTTGATGACGGAATGACTCTGGAAAAGTTGCGGGAGTACTTGCGTAAATAGGGATCGATTCGTTTTATGGGAATGGTGGTTATGTTTTGCTAAAAAATCATTCCTTTTCCCCGATGATGGTGGCGCGGGCATTTCCGGCGAAGGGTGTTCGGTAAGGTCAAATGATGACGGCTCGTTTGCTTTGACTTGTCCCGATGGTACGAACATCGATTTTTATGCGCCTTTCAAGATGAGTGTGCGTGAAGGTAGTGAGAATGTTTTATTTAAAAGCATAAAATATTATTGTCATTCCGATTTTTTTTACTAAATTTGGCGCCTATGAATCCGAATGGCGCCATTATTGTTCAGAGTAATATGGAAATTATGGTGGAAGTTGATGCTCCCACCTACGAAGCTGCCCGCGACGCGATTGCCCCTTTCACCGAACTGGTCAAGAGCCCCGAGCATTTGCATACCTACAAGATTAGTCCCCTCAGCCTGTGGAACGCCGCTTCGACGGGCCTTCGTGCACCGGAAGTTCTGGAACGTCTCGAAAGCCAGAGCCGCTTCCCGATTCCTGAAACCGTCGTTACGGAAGTTCAGGACTACATGGACCGCTACGGTCTGTTGCGCCTTAAAAAAGAGGATGGCAAGCTGATCGTCGAATCTGACGACAAGTACATGTTTACCGAAATCTGCCACCTCAAGGAAGTGGAACCGTACATTCTCCAGTTTATCGACGACTTGCACGCCGAAGTGGATCCGGAACGTCGCGGCCACTTGAAGATGGCCCTCACGAATGCGGGTTTCCCGGTGGAGGACTTGGCTGGTTATACCGTGGGCGATCCGCTTCCGATTCACCTGCGCGAAACGACGGTGGGCGGAAAGCCCTTTGCTCTTCGCGACTACCAGAAGGAAGCTGCTCAGGTGTTCTACGCGAGCGGTTCCGAGAAGGGCGGTTCGGGCGTGATTGTGCTGCCTTGCGGTTCGGGTAAGACCGTGATTGGCCTTGCCACGATGGCTTTGGTACAAACGAAGACTTTGATTTTGACGCCGAACATTTCGGCTAGCCGTCAGTGGATTCGCGAAATTTGCGACAAGACGGACTTGACACTCGACCAGGTGAAGGAATATTCCGGCGAAGTCAAGGAAATCGGCCCCGTGACGGTGGCGACCTACCAGATTTTGACTCAGCGCAAGCGTGCCAAGAAGGCCGACGAAAAAGCCGATGCCGATATCGACGATTTGACCGAAGAAGAAGTCAAGAAGGAACTCGCGAACTTCCCGCTGTTCAGCCAGGAAAAGTGGGGCTTGATGATTTATGACGAAGTGCACTTGCTGCCGGCTCCGGTGTTCCGCCTGAGTACCGAAATGCAGGCCACTCGTCGCCTGGGCCTTACCGCAACGCTTGTGCGTGAAGACCACAAGGAAACTGAAGTGTTCAGCTTGATTGGCCCCAAAAAGTACGACATCCCGTGGCGTATTCTGGAAGCCCAGGGCTGGATTGCGACTGCCGACTGTAACGAAATTCGCATCCCGATGGAAGCGGAACTCAAGATGAAGTATGCGCTTGCGCCTGTCCGCGAAAAGATTACGCTGGCATCTACGAACCCCGAAAAGACGGACATCGTGGAACGCCTGCTCAAGTACTTCGACAAGCCCGATGATCGCGTGCTGATTATCGGCCAGTACATCGACCAACTCGAAGCCCTCTCCGAAGACTTGCAGATTCCGCTGATTACCGGTAAGACGCCGAACAAGGACCGCGAAAAGCTTTATGCCGCCTTCCGTAACGGAACGCAGAAAAACCTGATGGTCTCGAAGGTGGGCAACTTTGCTATCGACTTGCCGGATGCCAACGTGCTGATTCAGATTTCGGGTACCTTCGGTAGCCGACAGGAAGAAGCCCAGCGCCTCGGTCGCGTGCTCCGCCCCAAGAGCGACGGTGGCGCGGCGCATTTCTACAGCATCGTGACGCAGGATTCCAAGGAACAGGAATTCGCCATGAATCGCCAGCTGTTCTTGACCGAACAGGGCTACGCCTACAAGATCATCAAGCGTGGCGATTGGGATATTCTTTGCCGCACTCCCGAGGAACTGGCCGCCCGAGGGTAGCCTCGCTATAAGCTTCGCATAACTTCGTTCTCGGACTCTCGCTGTACTTATTGTACAGCTTCGGTCCTGCGGCCTCGTTCTGCTCGCTTCTAGCTTCGGTTTTGTTTTTTTAGAATAAATTTAAAGAAACTGAAAAATCCCATTCCATTCGGAACGGGATTTTTTTCGAGCCACCCAGCAGATTTGAACTGCCGACCTGCTGATTACGAATCAGCTGCTCTACCAGCTGAGCTAGAGTGGCGTGGTAGGCCAAAATTAGTAAATCGGGGTTGTTTTGTCAAGGTCTGCTGACAATACAATAAAATTTTTCTATGATTGGAACACAAAAATTTAACATGGACGTTAAAAATGGCTAACGAATCGAATACCAACAATTCTGAAATTAAGGAATTTTTTGTCGCTCACGGCTCCAAGGTCGTTGCCGCCCTCGTGGTGGTGATGGTTATCGTGGTGGGTGTGGTGCAGTTCCGCGACTACCGCAAGGCTTCTGCCGCTGAACAGGCTGAACTCCTCGGTCCTGGCATGACTTATCTGTATGCAAGCGAAAAGGACAGTGCCTTGGTGGAATTCGAATCCAAGATCAATTCTGGCAAGCTTTCCGGTGTGGCTCTGGCCAAGGCCGCTCTCTATGCAGGCAACATCAAGTACCAGTCCGGTGACTTTGACGCCGCCGCAGTGTTCTTCCAGAAGAGCCTCGACAATGCCGGCTCCGTGGCCTTGGTCCGTTCGGCCGCCATGCACGGTCTTGCCTCCGTGAAGATTGAAAAGGGCGACTATTCCGCCGCTGCCGGTCTGTTGGAAAAGTACATCTCCGAATTTGCAAAGCGCACGGGTGACCAGGAAGACCGCTTCCAGAAGGACGAACCGGTGGACGAAGTTCCGATGGTGGCTGACGCCATGTGGAAACTCACTCTCGTTTACGAACAGCTCGGTGCTGCCGACAAGGCCAAGCAGACTGCAGAACGCATTCTCACGGTCTACGGCGACAACCAGGCGTACGCCGACAAGGCAAAGAAGTTCTTGGCAATCTAATTTCGTTTGCTAGGCGAAAGCTATTTTCCACGCGGCGATATACAGCCCGTAATAGAATAGCAAGCCGATTCCATCGACTGTAGAAAGTGGCGTTCCCCAGCGGAGCGCCTTTTTGCTTGGAATGAAACCGCAGAAAAGACCTGCGATAAATCCGTAGGCGTGCCCGAGGATGTCGGCGTTCTCGCCGAGTCCGAGGAACACGGCGAGCGATGCCGCGCCGCAGAGCGGCGCGAACCTGCGAAGCAGGCCGTGCGATTCCTTGGGCATTAGGCGGAATTCAATGACGCTTAAGCAGCCGATGGCGGCGAACACGAATGTGGAAAAGCCGAGCGAGCGGAAACTCGTCTGCACCGTTAGGGAAACGCACAGGTTCGCGATTGCTGACGCAATCGCGATGAACGGCGCGAGCCGCAATAGCGGAATGCGGAAGGTAATCATGTTCATCACGATGTAGCCGCACAAGAGGTTCGAGGCGAGGTGCCGCATGTCGCCATGCAGGGTCTGCGCCGTGAGTGACCGCCACCATTCACCCTTAAGGACTTTGCTGGCGTCGGATATCCCCGGTGTAGTGAGATTTACTTTATCTGTAAAATCAATAAGCGTGACAATCGTAGGGGCGAGCAGAACCCATAAGGGCTGCAAGCTGAAACTTAGCGGAAGGGGGGGATTCTCTTCCTTGGGTGGATTTTCCTTGCGGTAGAGGGCGAGCTGCAGTCGGGCGCGATCCTCGTGTTCTGGCAGGATGAAAATCTGGAACGGACCTTCGATACTGCGCAAGAGCCGGTGCGAAATTCCCTGCGAAAGCAGCACCAGGCTGTCGTCGCGAATCTGGCGGAACGTGCCTTCGGATACGCACACGATTTCAGGGTATTCGGGCTCCTGATTCTCGGGATTCAGTCCGTTTGAGGTAGCTTCGCTTGCATTTTGAGTCGGCGTTATGGATTGTACTTGCAACCCTTCTTTCGGAACGTCCAACGGAGAACGCATGTAGCGCGGTCGTAAGGGCGACATAAAGCGTGGCATGTGTACCTCCTCGGATGGGTTTCCCTTAAGATATAAAATTCGCTACTACGCGAGTACCGCCGCCGAGGTCATCGCGAATTTGCCGGTTGCCGTTTCGCATTCGGCTCGCAAGTAGGCGAAGTTGTCGGCATTTACGGAAATGTCGGTTTTAGTGGGGGCGGCGACAAGGCTTTCCATGCAGACGGTTTCGTTCTTGGCGAGTTTCCCGCTGTTGTTGCGGCGACGCCCGTAGATGCGGATGTAACGGAATGCTCCGCCGAAGTCCTGCGTGTTGCGGGCGTGGAAAGTCACCTTCTTTTCTCCGCGCTCCCACCAGAGGGCAGGACCGTCGGTAATGTAGCAGTTGTCCCCGGCGAATGCTTCGTTGAGCGATTCAAGCGAGAAACCCCTCTCGTCTCTCGTCTCTCCTCTTTGGACTTTCACTTCGTTCAAGTCCCAACTGTTCGGCTCGGTCATGCCCAACTGCGTTGGTCGCGACGCTTGCCTTATGCAGTTGTCGTCTATTTTAACAACCGTTCTCACTTTCCCGAAAACATGTTCGCGGGAATGCCTTATGGATATCAGCGGCAGGCTGACGGAGGTCGTGTCATTCAAGTCTCCGTGAGCGTCGTTTCCGCCGATGGGAAGCAGAAAATTCCCCTTGCCGAGTTCCTCGATCCACCATTCTCTTCCAAGCTTGAATCCTTCGTCGCGAATGCCGTTCCAAAATTGGATGCCGCGAATCTTGTGGCCTGCGTCCAGATTCAAATCCTTGTGGCTCCAGTAGCCGCGACGGAAAATGAACTTTTCAAGGTAGCCCATGGGCTGCATCGGGTGCGCCGCAAAGCAATGCGCCGTCGTCATCTCCAGTAGCTTGGAAATTTTGAAGGTGGGCTTGTTGTCGAGCCAGTTGCGTCCGCAGTCTCCGAGCCCGGGCAAATAACCTTCGGGGCCGAGAACAGTCATGTGCACGTTTTCGCCTTTTGAATTGCCTGATGAAACTTCTTCGCCCGCAATCATGAGCGGCATATTTTCTGCCTGCGCATCGTTCAGCTTGCGGATTTCTTCGCGGAGCATATCGAAGCGGGTGAGTGGTGTATCCGCTTCCTTGGTGTAGTCTTCGGTTGTGTAGGCGAAATCGTAGGCGTGGTCGGTGCAACTTACAAAATCGAGCCCGACGGCTTGGGCCGCCTGTTGCAATACTGCAGGCGAGGCACCGTGCTCCACGTGGTCTGCCGAATAATAAGTGTGACAATGCATTTCTCCTGCCACATATCCAGGTGCCTTGGGCGGCTCTTCGGCGAGTACTTGAATCTTGAGTGGCTTTGGTTTTAATCCGGGGTAATTCCAGCGGGTAAAAAACTTCGTCTCGGCGCACTCGCCGTTTTCGCTGATTCTTTTTGCGTAAATTTGGCAGTCGATATCATAATTTCCCGCAGGAAGTTTGCCCAGTTTGACGGGATAAAATCCGAACTGTTCCGTGGCGCGAATCTGCAGGTCGACAGTTTTGCTCTCCCTGAAATTTTCTGTGCCCACAATCGAAATATCAATTTTTTCGATGAGTGTCGGAAAACGATGTGCGTCGCGAACGACAATCCATAGGGTAGGTTCTATGCCGGGTACAAACTGAAAGGGGGCGTCTGTCTGAATTTCGGGCCAGGGCTTGTAGAGCAGCGACCAGGGGAGCTTGAACTTGAAATGCGTCTCGGCGTAATGCAATTTTTCGCCAGGAAGAATACTCATTATTCCTCCGGGGATTTTTCTTTTGCCGTCTGTTCCGGTTCGCTTGCCGGGGTTTCCGTGGCTGGGGTTGCCGTGGATTCTGCCTCGCCGCTACCAGTTTCTGTAGCGGTGTCGTTGCTTTCGCTCTTTGCTTCGGTCTTTTCTTCTGCGGCCTTGTCTTCGGACGAGGCTGTAGAGTCTGCCGTGTCAGTTATTTTTTCCGGTGCTGTAGAGGTGCTGTCTAGCGAATCATTTTCCGAATCGTTGTCGTCATCGTCGTCTTCGATAGGCTCAGGTTCGTTCCAAAGTCCAAAGCCGACGCGCACTTGCATGGTGATTCCGCCGATATTCCACTTGGCCTTCTTTTCGGGACCATCAGGAACGATGTCCGAATATCTCTTGTCCGATTCCACCTTGATGCTGCTGTAGCCGACATCACCGTAAATGTTGAAGTTTTTCCAGTTGGCGATGAGGTAACCGACACTGATGCCGAATCCCGCACCCACTGCGGACGATTTCGCTTCCAGCTGTCCCCAGGTGCTGTAAATTTCTGTGCCTGGCAGTACCCAGTACCAACGGACGGCGATACTGAAAAGGCTTTCTCCCGAAAGAGTCATCAGGTTGCGCGGAATGCCGAGACGGTATTCGAGGAATAGCGGCATACCCTGGATGGTGTAGCTGTAGTTATGCGTCCTGTTCTTGCGGTCAGTAAGCACCACCGATTCGTTGTCGTAGATAAAGCTCAAGCCGAGGCTTACGAAATTATCGGGGAAAATTTGGTACTGTAGTCCGGCCGAAATCGGGAAACAGAAGTTCACCTTCTGGAAATCCTGCTTGGCGACACTGAGCGATTCGCTTTCGGTCAGGGCGTCTTCCCTAAAATTGTAGTAGAGGGTGTCGATGGCGTTCTGGAAATATTCTCGCTCTGGAAAGTCCAGAAAGGAAACGGCGGGTTGGATAAAGATGGACAGCTTGGAACGGTCGCGTGTCGAGGTTTCTTCGGCGGCCATGGCGGATGCTGCAAGGAGCACCACAAGGAAAATGTGTAGCAGCTGTTTCGTTTTTGGTTTCCTATTAACGTCTATCACAATACGTCATTCTCGACCCTGGAGTGCGTAGCACGATAGGGGAGGGAATCCAGTACTGGTTCCCGTCCCCCCTTCGGGGGTCCAGGATGATATTTTAAGGGTTAGTTCTGCATCTGTCGGTCTTCTTTCCAGAATCTCTTCTTCTGGGAATCCTTCTTCATGCGCTTGGCGAAGGCAATTTCGGACTTGTCGATAGCCTTTTCGCTTTTCTCGATTTTCTTCAGGATATCCTTGTCGTCGGGGGAGGCCTCGTTTCTTGCGATGTTCAGGTACAGCTTGGCTGTCTCGAACTGGTCAAGTTCGTTGTAGGCTTCCGTAATCATGAACAGGGCCTCGGTATGGCGCTTGCTGTTCGGATAGGTTTCCAGGAATTCCTTCAGGTAGATGACGGCAGCCTGGTACTTGTCCATGCGCATGTAGAGTCTGGCCGTCTGGAATTCCTTTTCGGCAAGGCGTTCCACCAACAGGTTGTAGTAGTAGTTCACGGAGTCGCGCAACGGGGAATCGGGGTAGTTCGACAGGTAGCGTTCGAAGTCCTTCATGGCGATCGTCGTGTTGGCTTCGTCGCGGCTCACGCGGAATTCCATGTTGAAAGAAGAAATTGCCTTGCGGAATTCGGCGGTCTCGATAAACGGGGAACCGGGGAAGTTCAGGATAAAGCTGCCGTATTCGCCGCGGGCCTCGATCCAGTCTTCCATATTGAAATAGCTTTCTGCCATCAGGAACTGCGCCTGTTCCATGTAGCCGGTCCCGGCGCAGGTGGCGAGAATTTCTTCGAGCTTGTCGGTTGCACGCCCGTACTTCTCTTTCTTGAAGAGTTCCTCGGCGTTCTCGTAGCGGATTCTGCACCATTCGGTATGTTTCATCTTGGTCTGCCCGCTAGACGAACAACCTATAAAAGCGATTGCAAAGGCCAAAAGATAAAGGAATAGGGGAATCTTTTTGAACAGGTTCATTTTTTTTCTTTGGTTTTAATTCTAATTTTACTTCCGTAAAGTAGAAAATTTTGCAAGTCCAGAAGTAATGATTCTAGTCCGCTATGTGTTGAAAGAGCTTATAGCCCCGTTTTTGGCGGCTCTTTTTGGCATCACCTTCTTGTTCGTGGTGGATTTTCTCGTAAAAATCCTGGACAATGTGCTGTCCAAGGGACTCCCGGCAGAAACGGTGCTCGAAATATTCGCCCTGAACCTCGCGTGGATGCTCTCGCTCTCGATTCCGATGGCGGTGCTGGTGGCAAGCCTCATGGCGTTTGGCCGGCTTTCGGGCGACCAGGAAATTACGGCCTGCAAGGCGGCGGGCGTGTCGCCGCTTTCGCTGATGCGCCCGGTTCTTCTCGTTTCGTTGCTGATTTCTTTGTTGATGGTGATTTTTAACAACTGGGTGCTTCCCGAGGCGAACCACCGTTCCGTGGAACTCATGAATGCCGTGTCGCGCAAGAAACCGCACGTGTTCATCGATGCGGGCCGCCTGATTACGCAATTCCCCGACGTGCAGCTGTGGGTAAACCGCATCGACCCCGTTTCCGGAACTTTGTACGGAATCCAGATTTTCGAGATGGAAAAGCGCGGCGCTCCCCGTATCGTGTATGCGGATAGCGCCTCCATGGAATATGCGGATAACGGGGCGACCTTGATGCTTAGGCTCCGCAGCGGCGAGACGCACATGACGGATGCCGACAACCCCGAAAACTATTTCCGAATCCGCTTCTTCTCGCAGGATTTGGCGATGAAGAACGTCGATGACCGTCTGGAACGCCGTAGCCGCAGTTACCGCAGTGACCGCGAAATGCCTATCGAGATGATGACCGAAGTCGTGGAAGATGCGCAGAAAAAATATGTGGAATACCGCGATGCGGCCCTCGAAAAGCGTCTGGGCTCGTTGGTGGCGTTGCGGAACGATGTCGAAGGCGATTCGATTGTCCCCGAATCGCTCGAAAGCGGCGTGACGCTCGATTCTATCCAGCGCAGGCGGTCGTTGCAGCGTCTGCGCGTCCAGGAAATCGCGACCTTCCGTACGACAGAGCGCCTGTATGGTCGAATGGAAGCCGAACTCAAGCGAGAGGCGCAGTATACGGTAGAAATCCAGAAAAAGTACAGCACGAGTTTTGCCTGCTTCATTTTTATTCTGATCGGGGCTCCCCTCGGTATCATGGCCCGCAAGGGCGGTATCGGAACGGGTATCCTCTATAGCCTTGCGTTTTTTGTGATTTACTGGATTTGCCTGATTGGTGGCGAAAATATGGCCGACAGGCTCCTGGTGAGCCCCTATCTTGCTATGTGGGCGTCCAATATCATTATCGGTGCGTTCGGCATCTTCATTACGATTGCGATGGTGCGAGACCGTTTCTCGGGCGATTCCAAGTTCTTCAGGGCGGTGCGTGCCGTGGGGCGCTTCTTCAAGAAAATCTTCGGCTTTTTGGGGAGAAAATTCGGATGAAGTTTACCCGCTACATGATGTGGAACTTCCTCAAGATGTTCCTGCTGGTGCTGATCGGTGCAATCCTTATGTTTGCGGTCATCGACTTCGTGGGTAACATCAAGACTTGGCTTGCCCGCGACACCAAGGATGCCATCGATTACTACGTGAGCTATATCCCTTACATGGTGTACCTGATTACGCCAGTGGCCTTGTTCATTGCCGTGCTCGCTTCGATCGGCAACATGGCGCGTCACCTGGAAACGAGTGCCATGCAGAGTTCGGGACAGAGCCCCCTCAAGACCCTTTTCCCGATATTTGTTTTCGGTGTCCTCGTTTCGATAGGTTCGTACGAGATGAGCGAACTTTGGCTGCCCGATGCAAACCATAAGCGACTCGAAACCATGGAAACGAACGCGCAGAAAAAGAAAAATCCGCGCATCAAGGAAAAACGTGATTTTACCTTTATCGACAGCGAACGGGCGAGCTGGTTCTTTAGGCATTATTCCGGCGTCAATCGGCTTGGCCGCGACGTGGTGCTCCTGCTGCGCGAAGATGGCCGCCTCCGGGAACGCTACGATGCAAGGATTGTCCGCTGGGAAGAAATTCCGCCGAAGGATTCCCTGGATTCGATTGCACGGCTCGAAAGTATCGACCCCCCGCCGGGATGCTGGGTATTCGAAAGGGGAAACCGCCGTCAGTTCAATAAGGACGGTACCGTCAAGGGTTATCCGATCAAGCGCGAGAAGGTTTGCGACAAGGTCAACACGCATCCGAATGACCTAATCAACGAACGTCAGACCGCCGACGAGATGGATTCCAAGATGGTGATGGCGCGAATCAGCGTGCTGAAACGTTCCGGTGAAGATACCCACGCCATGGAAACGGCCTTGCAGTTCAAGCGTTCCGCCCATTGGATGAACTTAATTGTTCTGCTCATCGGTGCAGCACTTTGTCACCGCTATAGCCGTTCCGGGGGGCTTTCCCAGAAGTTCGGGGTTGGCCTATTGATTGTTTTTAGCTATTATATCTTTGAACGAATCGGTTTGAAAATGGGTGAAAACGGTGCGTTGACGCCCTTCTGGGCGGCATGGATCAGCCACTTCATTTATGGAGGCGTTGCCGTGGTCATGTTGTACCGTTCGTTCCGTCTTTAGAAGGTGAAATATGTCGGTTTCTGAAATCTTGTTTGTTGTGGCAGGTTTGTTGCTTGGCCTTTCGTTTCTGAACGGAATGTTCCTGTTCCTGATACCCTTTGCCGTGGTGGCTTTTGTCCTTGCCTGGATGAACCGTCCGCGTCTTGCCGGTCCTGGTGCTTCTACGGCGACACTTCCTGTGATTACGCTCAAGAACCGAGCTACAGGTACGACTCCTGTGGTCGCTCCCGATCTGCGTTCGGAATTCCGCAACGGTAACGGGATGGCTAATGAACCCGAGGCCGCTCTCAAGGTAAGCCAGGTCTGGGCGCGTGCCAATGCCGATATCAACAGGGCCATGATGGACCTTCTCCTTGCTCTCAAGGGGGTTATTCCGAATGTCAATTCCGCCCTGGTCTTTTCGCAGCGAAACGCCAAGGAATGGGGTGTCCGCAATTATGTGAACGACAAGGAAGTCTCCGTCAATCCTTCTACCGTGATTACAGAAACTTCGGGACTTTTAAGCCAGCTTTTCCGCTCTGGGGTCGACCGTATTCTTGAAGGGGACCTGCCCGGTTGCAAGAGCTTGCAGTATTACGTGGACAATACCCCGATCAGGTCGGTGGTGGCCGTGCCGCTGATTGACCATGGGAGCGGAGTCCGCGTGGGCGCCTTGATTTTGGATTCTGTTTGTCCGAACGCCTTCAACAATTCTACGGCACGTGCTTTGAGCTTTGTGGCCGGATCCATTTCGATGCTCGACTACAAGGGATTCTATTCTGCGCAGAAGCATATCGCCCTGCAGCAGTACAGCGGCCTTTACAACTACTTGCGCAAGTTCTTCAAGACGATGTCGGTGAATGACATCTACAAGGAAATCATCAACTATGTCAAGGCCAATATGGCCTACGATCGCCTGACGATCATGGCGATGGACAAGGATAAGGATGCGGGACATGTCGTCCATTGCGAAGGTGTGGATTCTGACCAGTTCCTCAACAAGCGCTTTACCCTTTCCGACAAGGGCATCTTTGTCCTTTCGATCATGCGCAACCGTCCTATGGAACGTTCCTTCTTGCCGGGCTTCAAGGATTACCTGCCTCGCTTGAACGATTCCGAAAAGAAGAACCTGAACCTCCGTCAGATTTTTGTGATGCCTATTGCGGCTGAACACGATGCGGCTACGGCTGATATCGCTATCTGTCTGGAAAGCAGCAGTTCGCTTCCGTATAACGATCATGAAAAGGAACTGCTCAAGGCGTTTGCAAGTGTCGCCGGTTTTGCCTACGACCGTGCCTGCAAGTTTGAAATGGGCCGTGAACAGGCGATGCGAGACGGCCATACGGGGCTCATCAACAAGAAGACACTGTTCGAAAAGCTCCGTGCCGAAAAGAGCCGCGCCGATCGCGGCAAGTACAGTATCGGTGTCCTGATGATGGATATCGACCATTTCAAGAGCGTGAATGATACTTACGGTCATCCGATTGGTGACGTGGTCATTAAGGGAATCGCCGATACGATCAGCAAGGAAATTCGTAGCGATATCGACATCGTGGCGCGTTTCGGCGGCGAAGAATTTGTGGTGGGACTTATCGAGACGGATGCCGATGGCATGGTCGAGACTGCGGAACGTATCCGCAAGGCTGTCCAGAAGCTTTCCTTCGATATTCACCAGGCGGAACCCCTGCGCGTGACGGTCAGTATCGGTGCATTCCTCCTGCAGCCCAATTTCAACGGAGACCTTCAGAAGGCCGTAAACAATGCCGACCAGGCGCTGTACCGTGCCAAGGAAGGGGGCCGTAACCAGGTGGTTCAGTTCCAGACTGCAGAACCCGAACCTGCAACTGTTTAACTTAGAACTTTGGTTCGGCAGGCTCACCAACCTTGTAGGGTCCCTGAGCTTGCCGAAGGGCCAACTATCGATTTCCTGCTATGTTTACTGTTCTTGATTGGATTGTCCTTGCGGCGTATCTGCTGCTGTCTGTATTTATCGGTCTCTGGGTGTCTCGTGGCAACAAGAACCTGAAGGAATACATGCTTGGCGGTGGCTCCATCCCGTGGGTGGCCGTGGGCATTAGCCTGATCGCTACGTCGGTGAGTGCGACCACGTTCCTTGGTGCGCCGGCCGATGTGTACGGCGACAATATGACGTTCCTGATGTTCCAGATCGGAGCGCTCATCAGTATCGTTGTCGTTGGATTTGTCTTTATTCCCAGGTTCCGGAACTCGGGAATCAACAGCGCTTACGAACTTTTCGAGGTGCGTTTTTCCAGGCCGGTTCGTCGGCTTGCGGCTATTTTCTATTGCCTGCACCTGTTGCTCCGCACGGGAATCCTGCTGTTTGCGCCGTCGCTGGTGCTTGCGCAGATTCTGCATATTGACCTGAAGCTTGCGATTATAGTCTCTGCTGCCGTGGCCATTTTTTATACGTGGTTCGGAGGCATCAAGGCGGTCATCTGGACCGACGTGATGCAGTTCTGCGTTTTCTTTGGTGGCGGCGTGCTGGTGCTCCTGGTAATTGCGAACTCCGTCGGTGGTTTCGGCGAAATGGCTGCCCTCGCTTCCGAGGCGGGCAAGACCAAGTGGTGGGATGCGAGCTTCGATATTTCGAATGCCCGAACGCTTGTTTCGGCGGGTTTCGCCTATGCGATCCTTGAAATTGCAATCCGCGGCTGTGACCAGCAGTTCGTGCAGCGTTACTTGAGCTGCAAGGATGTCAAGGCCGCAAACCGTTCGAGTATCCTTTCGATGGTGCTGGGCTGCGCGGTCTCGATCCTTTTCTACTGGGTCGGCGCGGCACTCTATGTCTACTACCAGAAGGCTCATGCGGCACCGCTCCCGGAAGGTCTGGGACAGAACGATGTCTTCCCCTACTTTATCGTTCATGGACTTCCTGCCGGTGTCACAGGACTCATTGTGGCAGCCATCTGTGCGGCGGCCATGAGCAGCCTTTCGAGCGCCATCAATTCGCTCGGCAACACGTCTGAACGCGATTTCCTGGGCTGGGACGAAAACGAAGGAATTGGCGGCCTCAAGCGAGCCAAGATCTGGACGGTCGTGTGGGGTGTTCTAGGAATTTTCTTTGCCTTGTTTGCGGCGACGCAGCAGGGAAGCCTGCTCAAGAACGCCTTGTTCTTTACGGGTCTTTTCACGGGACCGCTCCTGGGAATGTTCCTGCTGGCTTTCTTTGCCGACAGGTTGTTTGGAACGAGTGCGAAAAAGCTTCGCGGCTGGGTTGTAATTGTGGCGGTTCTCTGCGGCATGGCAAGCCTTGTACTGGTGCAGGGAATTCCTGCCTTTGGCGTGCCCGCGGTACTTGGCGGAATCTTCAGCTGGCCGTGGATGCCCTTTATCAGCATGACGACGACGGTGGCCGTGGCGCTCCTAGTCAATGCGGTTGTTAATTTATTCAAGAAATAGGAGGAAAGATGTCTAACAAGCTTTTTGTCTTGGTCATTATCCTTATGTTCTTTGTCGCCTTCATTGTTGTGTCGGTGGACAAGGATGAGACTCCTCGCGAAAAATTGGCGCAGATGCTGCCTCTTGGCGACAAGACAACGCCTACGGTGGAGGTTTCTGCTTCGGAAAGCCGTAAGTACGAGGCGAACGAGTTCGTCACGGTGGCGAGCCTTGAATTGCATGGCAAGGACAAGGAACTTCTTTTCAAGCAGCTGACGAGCCGCCGCGCCTCTATCTTTGAACAAATGAAGAGTCTCGACGTGACGGAAAGCGATATTGAGCAGAACAGTGTCGAAATGCGCAAAGAATGGTCCTACGACAAGGGCACGCGCAGCCTGACGGGCTATGTGGTGAGTCAGCTCTTTGCGATCAAGTCTTCGAACAGGGCTACGGCTGCGGCGGTGATTGCGGCCCTTTCTGCCGAATTGGATGTGGAAATCAGCCATACGTCGGCAACGCTCAAGAATGAGGCCGAACTCAAGAAGGGGATTATTAAGGCGGCTGGGGAAAAGGCTCTCGAAACGGCGTCCAGCTACGCGGAAAGCGTGGGCGGCAAACTGGGCAAGGTTATCTCGGTGACGGGAAATGGGGAGGGACTCTCTTTTAGAAATCATGTCCTTGGCGCAAGAAAGGCCGCTTTCTATGACGGGGCGACGGCGGATAATCTTTCTGCCGTGGCAGATTCGGTAGAAATTTCGGCGTCTATTCACCTCGTGGCGGAACTGCTCCAATAGCGGGTAGTTAAGACGGCTGTTTTTGTCAAGATATAATTTACGAAAAACTTTTATTTTTCTGTTGATAAAGCTAACATCTTGTTTATAAAGAGGTTAGCCTTTCTCTTTAATTAATTTATGTGTAACGCCGTGGAACCGCCTGAAAAAGATGTTGATAAAATGGATGGTTTGAAAACTAAAATTTACACAAAAAGCGAATTTTTTCTGAAAAAAACTTTCCAATGTCGCCTACATTTATTATATTGTTTTCCATATCTTGTGTTTCTGTCTTGAAGGAGAGCACAAGATATAGTAAAAAAAGAAATTGGAAGAAAAATGTATGTTCGATACGGAATTTGCCCGCAGGGGGCCGATTCCGCCGGATGCAAGGATTGGTAGATGATTGTTTCTGTAAGGAAGCGTGACGGCCGTGAGATGCCGTTCAACATTGAAAAAATCGCCGATGCTATTGTCAAGGCTTTCCGCGCCTCGGGTGAACTTGATGAACAGATCAAGGCCGCCCAAAGTCAGTTGAATTTGTTGGGTAGCGATGACGTGCTTACGAGCACGGCTCTCAAGGTGTCTGCCGATGTGGTGGGCAGGCTCGAATCCGAGGGCAAAACCGTTCCCGAAATTGAAGAAATCCAGGATGCCGTAGAAAAGTCTCTTACCGAAGGTGGCTACGCCGATACCGCGAAGAGCTACATCTTGTACCGTGCCGAACGTACTCGCGTGCGCGAAGTGAACACTCGCCTCATGCATACGCTCCGCGACATTACTTTCAGTTCTGCCAAGGAATCCGACCTCAAGCGCGAAAACGCCAACATCGATGGCGACACCGCTATGGGCACCATGCTCAAGTACGGTTCCGAATCTGCCAAGCATTTCTACACGATGATGATGCTCAAGCCCGAGCACAGCCGTGCCCACATGGAAGGCGATATCCATATCCACGATCTGGATTTCTATTCCCTTACCATGACCTGCTGCCAGATTGACCTCAAGAAGCTCTTCAAGAACGGCTTCAATACGGGTCACGGTCATCTGCGCGAACCCAAGGATATCCGTAGCTATGCCGCATTGGCCGCTATCGCAATCCAGTCTAACCAGAACGACCAGCACGGTGGCCAGTCCATTCCGAACTTTGACTATGCCATGGCCGACGGCGTGCGTATCACGTACCGTAAGAGCTATTTGGCCAACATGGTCAAGGCCCTCATGCTCTTGACTTCCAAGACTGAAGAAGAAGTCCAGCCGGTCGTCAAGAAACTCCATACCGAAATGGCGGAAATGGGCATGGTGGCAACACTCGTGCCGAACGAAAAGTTCCAGGATACCGAAGCCCGTGAACTTTCCAAGACTTATGGCGAAGAAGTGGTAATCAACGCCCAGAAGTTCGCCGAAAAGATGGCTTACGAAGAAACCGACAAGGCGACCTTCCAGGCCATGGAAGCTTTCGTTCATAACCTGAACTCCATGCATAGCCGCGCCGGTGCCCAGACTCCGTTCTCTAGCATCAACTACGGTATGTGCACGGAGCCCGAAGCCCGTATGGTCATGAAGAACTTGCTCCTCACGACTGAAGAAGGCCTCGGTGGTGGTGAAACGGCTATCTTCCCGATTCAGATTTTCCGCGTCAAGGAAGGCATCAACCTGAACCCGGAAGATCCGAACTACGATTTGTTCAAGCTGTCTTGCCGCGTGAGCGCCAAGCGCCTGTTCCCGAACTTCAGCTTCCAGGATGCCCCGTACAACCTGCAGTACTACAAGCCGGGCCACCCTGAAACCGAAATTGCCTACATGGGTTGCCGTACCCGCGTAATCGGTAATCACTACGACCCGAGCCGCGAAATCAGCTTCGGCCGTGGCAACTTGAGCTTTACGTCGATCAACCTTCCGCGTATCGCCATCAAGATGAAGTCCGTGGATCTGTTCTTCAAGGAACTCGACCGCATGCTTCAGCTGGTGAGCGACCAGCTCATGGAACGTTTTGCCGTGCAGAGCCGCCGCAAGGTCAAGAACTTCCCGTTCCTCATGGGACAGGGCGTGTGGATCGATTCCGACAAGCTCGGCTGGGAAGATACCGTGGGAGAAGTCATCAAGCACGGTACGCTTTCGATCGGCTTTATCGGACTTGCCGAAACCCTGGTGATGCTTACGGGCAAGCACCACGGCGAATCCGAGGAATCCCAGAAGCTCGGCCTCAAGATTATCGGCCACATGCGCGAATTCTGCGACAAGGAATCCGAACGTCTCGGCCTCAACTTCAGCTTGCTCGCTACGCCTGCCGAAGGCCTTTCCGGTCGTTTCGTGCGTATGGACAAGAAGAAGTTCGGTATTATCCCGGGCGTGACTGACCGCGACTACTACACAAACTCTTTCCATATTCCGGTGTACTACAAGATTTCCGCTTTCAAGAAGATTTCGCTGGAAGCCCCGTATCATGCGCTCACCAACGCAGGCCACATTAGCTATGTGGAACTCGATGGCGACCCGACGCAGAACCTGGAAGCCTTCGAAAAGATCGTGCATCACATGGCGAAGTCCGGTATCGGCTATGGATCCATCAACCACCCGGTCGACCGCGACCCGGTGTGCGGATTCGTGGGTGTCATCGGTGACTGCTGCCCGCGTTGCGGCCGTACCGAAGGTCATGCGATTGCCCCCGAAAAGATCGAGGAACTTCGTAAGCTGTACCCCGGCATGCCCGTATTCAAAGGAATCAGGTAAGTTTAGAATGCGGAATTCAGATTTCGGAATTGAAAAATAATTCTGAATTCTGAAATCCGAAATCACAATTTTCTAGTAAGGAGAAACAACAATGTCCGAAAAAGAACTGAACAAGTATGGTGAAGGTGTTGGATTCGAACGTATCCGCCGCATCACGGGTTACCTCGTCGGTACCGTCGATCGCTTCAACAACGCCAAGCGTGCCGAAGTGAACGATCGCGTGAAGCACGGCATTTAGTATGGACGAATACCCTCGCTTGCGGATTGCCGGAATCGAACCCGAATCGTTCGTGGACGGTCCCGGAATCCGCATGACAATCTTTACTCAAGGTTGTCACCATAATTGCCCCGGATGCCAGAACCCGCAGACCCACGATTTTAACGGGGGTCATTATATTGATATTGAAGAAATCCTCGATATGATCGAGGAAAACCCGTTGCTCGACGGCATCACGTTTAGTGGTGGTGATCCGATGGACCAGGCGGCCGCCCTGATCCCTTTGGCGCGTGAAATCAAGGAACGGGGCATGAACCTGGTGATTTTCACCGGCTACACCTACGAACGCCTGATGGAACTGACGCACGAGCGTCCCGAAATGTTCGAACTCTTGACTTTTGCGGACATCCTGATCGACGGCCCGTTCATCTTGGCGAAGCGTTCCTTGGAACTCAAGTTCAGGGGTTCGTCTAACCAGCGCATTATCGATGTGCAGGAAAGCCTTTCACAGGGTCATGTGGTGCTTCACCAGATTCAACTGGACGAAATGAAGGCTCGCCCCGACCTTTTGGGCTAATTTTTTATTTATTTTTAGAACATGTTTAAACGAATTCTGATTTCGTCTTTTTTGGCGTTGGCGGGTGTAGCTTTTGCCCAGCCGTTTTCGACCGAGCTTGTTTCTTCATCGGCCGAGGTTGTTTCGTCTTCGGCTGAGGTAGTCGCTTCTTCGTCGTCTGCGACGGTGGTTGCCGCCTCTTCTGCAGCGGAGGCCCCGAAGGGGCGTGAAGTTCCTGTCCGCTACTGGATTAGCGGAGACTCCGTGGAACTCGAGGCAATCTTCGTCAAGATCGAGAATGATACGGTCTACCTGAAGAAGCCGACCGAGGCCGAACAGAAGCATATCGACCGTATTGCCGACGAAGAAGCTCTTGCCCTGCAAGAAAGCAACGGACAGCAGGTTGCGGATTCCCTCGAAGACGAGAACGACGATGTGGATATTAAGAAGGATTCCGCCGACATTATCATGACCGATGCGGTCAAGGACTCCCTCGCGGCCCGTGCAGATACCTCTACGGCGGCTGAAGCCGCTCCCGTAGATGACGGCTCCGGTGACGACCTGGAAACTGCTCTTGCCAAGGAAGACACTCGTTTGAAAAACGAGGAAATCGAGAAGTACGAAAAGGAGCTCCGCGAACGCGAAATCCAGGACAGTATCGCAGCGGCGAAGAAGAATCCCTATATCAAGATTTTCAGGTTCGAGCTCAAGCGTCTTTACAACATGGAAGACGAAGTGATGATCGACCTCTCGCTTTCGAACTATATCGTTCCCGAAATCAAGGAAGAAATCGAGAAGGATCTTTATCCCCCTGGAAAGGCGAACCTGCTGGTGGTTTCGGAACCGGAAGCCTGTTCGCTGTTCGTGAACGGTATTCCGCTGAAGATTGTCGCTCCCGACACCATCAAGAACATCAAGCCGGGCAAGTATACGATCTCGGTGATGAAGGTCCTGAAGGACGTGGAATGGTGGGGCTCTGCCGTGGTGCGCATCGACGCCGATAGCCTGAACAAGGTGACGATTCCGGTGGTGCGTCCGTCTACCAGGCTTACACTCAATACGAACCCCGAAGCGGTAGAAGTGTATGTGGGGGAGGAACCTTCCGTGAACCGCATGCCAGATTACATGACCGATATCGTGGTGGATAACGTGAAGCCGCAGGTCGGTGCTACGGTGTTCTTCAGGAAGGTGGGGTATCGCGATACCTCTGTGACGATGGAAATCAAGCCCTATATGCCGAACCTGGTCTATGTCGACATGACGCCCGTTCTGGAAGATTTGGATTTCATCGAGGACCAGAAGGCCTTTGACAAGGAACGTAGCCAGAGGCGTATCGGTCGCGGACTCCTGTGGAGCTCGATTGTGCCGATTCTTGCGGGCGGAGTCCTATGGTATCTGGCGGAACGCGACTGGAGCGATGCTGCCGACAAGAAGCACGCCTACGAGAAACTTTCTGCATTCGACAGCGACGATACCCGTAGGATGGTGAAGGATAACCATGAGCTGAATGACAGTGGCGATACCAAGTGCGGCGTGGCGATAGGTCTCGGCGCCCTTGGCCTGGGACTCCTGACCGCCGGTATCATCCTTGCTTTCTAGCCTGATTCGCTAGCGGATTAATTTGTTATGAACAACCTTTTGCGGGTGCTGTGCCTGATTCTTCTGATTGGCGTGGCGCCCGTTTTTGCTCATCCGCATGTCTTTGTGGATTCCAAGATCAAGGTCGTTTTCAATGAAAAGGGGCTTGCGGGGATTCATAACCGTTGGGTCTTTGACGAACTCTACAGTACCGCTATGGCGTCTTCGGGGGATGCCGATGGCGATGGCAAGATCTCTGCTACGGAAAACGATTGGTTCTACAAGACGATTATGGCTCCGAATCAGGAGAAGAATTATTTCAATTACGTGTTGCTCGGATCAAAGTTTGTCAAGATTAGTCGGCTAGATAATTTTAAGGCGAGTCTCCAGGGATCGCGTCTGGTTCTTGAGTTCGATGCGAAATTTGAGATTCCCGTAACGGCAGATTATACGATGTTCGTTGTTGTGGTCGCCGATCCGACGAACTATATCCAGATGACGACGGATATGGAAAATGCGGACGTGGATGCCCCCGATGAACTTGATGTGGATTTTTTTGACGACGGGCTGGATGGGCTGGTGCTCTTCAGGTCATTTGTTTTCGCTCCTCAGGGACTTTTCCTAAGATTCAAGAAAAAATAGCATTCTCAAATTTGCTATTTTTGCACACAAAAATGGCGGTTACGCGCCGCTACAAAAGTGGAGAATCTTATGCCTGCAATTCACCTTACTGCAGAAAATTTCGACCAGGCCATTTCTTCTGGCCAGTTGGTCTTTGTTGATTTTTGGGCAACCTGGTGCCGTCCGTGCATGATGATGGGCCCGATCATCGACGAACTTGCCGATGAATACAATGGCCGTGCCGTCATTGCGAAGATGAACGTGGACGATGCTGGCGTGGGTGATATTTGTGGCCGTTTTGGCATCACGAACATTCCTAATATGAAGCTCTTCAAGAATGGTGTCGAAGTGGGTAACGTGGTGGGAGCCGTACCCAAGGCGACCGTGAAGGCTGTCATTGATCGCAACCTGTAATTCAAATGCTTACTAAACGTCTTATAGTCTGTCTCGACGTCCGTGACCGCAAGGTAACGAAAGGCGTCAAGTTTAAGGGTAATATCGACATCGGCGATCCCGTGGAAATGGGCGCGCGCTACAGCGATGATGGTGTCGACGAGCTCGTTTTCTACGATATTACGGCCAGTGCCGAAAATCGTCCCTGCGATATGGAGATGATTCGCCAGATTGCCCGTCGCGTTTTTATTCCTTTTGCGGTGGGCGGCGGTATCCGTAACCTCGACGATATGCACGAGGCTCTTTTGGCGGGTGCCGAAAAGGTCAGCGTGAACAGTCTTGCCGTGCTGCATCCCGAAATTATTGCCGAGGGCGCCAAGGCCTTCGGTCGCCAGTGCATTGTGCTTGGCATGGATGCGAAGTTCGTTGGTGTCTCCGAAAAGTTCCCGAGCGGTTACGAAGTGTATATCCGCGGGGGCAGACAGGCGATGGGGCTCGATGCTGTTCAGTGGGCGAAGCGCGCCGAGGAGCTCGGTGTCGGTGAAATCTGCCTGAACTCGATTGATGCTGACGGCGTCAAGGGTGGCTATGAGTTGAATATTACCGACCAGGTAGCGCGTGCGGTACAGGTGCCGGTAATCGCGAGTGGCGGAGCAGGAACGCCTGACCATATCGTGGACCTTTTTGCAAAGACATCTGCGGATGCGGCCCTGGTGGCGTCGATGGTGCACTTCGGCGACTACACGGTGCCTGGAATCAAGGATGCCATGCGTCGGGCGGGAGTTCCCGTTCGCGAGAAATAATTTTGTGTGGCCGAGTGGCGCCTCGGATGTCGCTCGGCGGGAGTGCCTGAATGAATCCTTCTGTTGCGGTAAAGATTTTTGAAGCGGGCAAGCGCGCCGGTGCGGACTTTGTCGAAATTTTTGAAGAGGAAACCCGTAGCTCTACCCTGGGTTTAAAGTCCAGCCAAATTGAGTCGGCGACTGCCGGAACCGAGTACGGCATCGGCATTCGTCTATTGTACGGCACGGAAGTGCTTTACGGTTTTACGAGTGACGACTCCGAAGAGGCTCTGCTGAAATTGGTACAGACGCTTGCCTTTGGGCGCATCGCGGGGAAGCCTTCTACTGCATTTGAATTTGCTCCGCAGAAGCGCGTTGCCGATTACAATGTTGCCGCCTTCAAGGATCCGCGTGTACTGGGACAGGCGGTCAAGCAGGATTTTCTGTTCCGTGCCGACAAGGCTGCCCGTGCCATTTCGGACAAAGTAGTCCAGGTGGGCGCCTCCGTGACGGATTCTTGCACATCGATTACGCTCCTGAACAGCGAAGGTCTGAACATGGCTTTCGACCGAGCCCGTCTCCGTGTGAATGTGACGGTGACGGCTAGCGATGGAACTGAAAGGCTCACGACACATGAAGCTCCGGGTGCCTTGGGCGGTTACGATCTGCTGGAAAATTATTCTCCCGAAGCATTGGCTACGGAATGTGCCGAACGCGTGCTTCGTATGCTTTCTGCCGGTTACATCCAGGGCGGACAGATGCCCGTGGTGATGGGAAACGGCTTTGGCGGTGTCATTTTCCACGAAGCTTGCGGACATCCGCTCGAAACGGAATCGGTCCGTCGCGGAGCAAGCCCCTTCTGCGGAAAAATCGGCGAGGCAATCGGGCAACCGTGCCTCACGGCAATCGACGACGGTACGCTGGACGGCGTATGGGGGAGCCTCAAGTACGATGACGAAGGTACTCCCACGCAACGCACGGTGCTGATCGAAAATGGAATCTTGAAGACTTACATGAGTGACCGCGTAGGTGCGGCCGAGGTTGGCATTGCCCGTACGGGTTCCGCCCGTCGCGAAAGCTACAAGTATGCGCCTGTAAGTCGCATGCGCAACACCTTTATCGCTCCGGGTAAGGATTCACTTGATTCGATGATTGCAAGTGTCGATAACGGCCTGTATGCCGCCCGTATGGCGGGCGGTTCCGTGAATCCGGCGACGGGCGAGTTCAACTTCGCCGTCGATGAAGGTTATGTTATCCGTAATGGAAAGATTTGCGAACCCGTTCGCGGTGCAACCCTTATCGGAAAGGGCCACGAGATCATGCCACGCATCAGTATGGTCGGCTCCGACTGGGAAGTGGCGGCCGGTGTCTGCGGAGCTTCTTCGGGACATGTCCCCGTGACAGTGGGCCAGCCCTCCATCAAGGTGGACCAGATTCTCGTCGGTGGACGATAATCGTAGAAAAAAAATGCCCGACCAAAAGTCGGGCTCAATTTATATTGCAAAAGCTTAAATCGTTTCGACGCTCTTGACGTCGGCACTGTAGTCGACGCCTTCGACATCAAATCCGTTCGTTGCCAAGAAGTCGTGGCGGTATCCTTCGAGGTCGCCTACCTGTGCGAAGTTTTCTTGGGTAATGGTCGCCAAACGCTTGTTCACTTCTTCCTGTACCTTCGGGTCGAGTTCCCAGTCATCGATGCGGATCAGGTGGTTTTCGTCGGTCGGTACGGCCTTGCCCGTGTACAGGCGTTCGCTCATCAGGCGTTCCATCTGCTCGATGCAGCCTTCGTGCGAGCCCTGTTCCTTCATCACCTTGAAGAGTACCGAGAGGTACAGCGGGATAATGGGAATCACGGCGCTAGAACGCGTCACCAGTCCCTTGTTCACGGAAACATAGGCTTCGCCCTTCAGGTCTTTCTGCAGTTCGGCGTTCAGTTCGCGGGCGGTCGCTTCGAGGTGCTTTTTGGCGCCGCCAATCGTTCCGTCTCGGTAGATGGCGTGGGAGAGCTTGGGACCGATGTAGGAGTAGGCTACAGTCTTTACGCCTTCGGCAAGCACGCCTGCGGCCTTCAGCTGGTTTACCCAGAGAGCCCAGTCTTCGCCGCCCATCACTTTCACGGTATTCGCGGCTTCTTCTTCGGTGGCGGGCTCTGCGCTGATGGTGCTGATTTTGCCCGTCATACAGTCGATGGTGGCTCCCGAGAAGGTTTCTCCGATCGGTTTCAGCACGCTGCGGTAAAGGGTTCCGTTGTCCGGATCTACGCGTACACCCGAGGCCACGCTGTATACCAGCAGGTCTACCTTGCGGTCCATCTTGTTCAGGGTGTCGATGACGTTCTTGCGCATTTCGTGCGAGAAGGCGTCTCCGTTGAATGTGACGGATTCAAGGCCAGCTTCTTTAGCAAACTTGTCGAAGGCCATGTTGTTGTACCAGCCCGGCGTTCCCGTTTTCTGGCGCGGTTCGTCGGAGCCTTCTTTTTCGAAAGATACGCCGATGGTAGCGGCGCCGTATCCGAAGGCGGCGGTAATGCGGCTGGCAAGCCCGTAGCCGGTGGAGCAGCCCAGGACAAGGACGGTCTTCGGGGCATCCTTGGTTTCGCCGCGTTCGGCCATTTTCTTCTGCACGTAGTCGATCTGGCGCTTTACATCCATAGCGCAGCCCTGCGGGTGGGCGTTGACGCACATATTGCTACGGATCATCGGTTCAATAACCATAAATTCCTTCTTCCTTTATCTTTTCTTTACAAACCGCGCCAAACTTAGAAAATAAGGGGGGCGTTTTGTACCCTTTTGGAGCCTTTTTGCCAAAATCCGTAAGAAAAAAGTAATTTTATAAGATTTTTAACAATTCGGAGAGGATATGCTTCTAAAATTCTGTAAACGCAAAAAAAGTGAAAAGCCTTGTGCAGATCCGCATCAAGGCTTTGAATTTTAAGAAGGGATGCCCTGCAAAAGTTGGGCGTTTTTATTTGTCTTCAAACATGTTCTTGGAGTCTCTGTCGGGGTGTATCTTCCAATTGCTGGTATCGCCGTTGAATTTGCTACGGAAGAACATCCCATAATCGTCAGTCACATTGGATACGTCCCATTTGCTGATGTCGCAGTTGAAGTCGCTACTCGAAAACATATAACTCATGTCGCTCACTTTGGATACGTTCCACTGGCTGATATCGCTGTTGAATTTGGAATAGCGAAACATAGCGCGCATATTAGTCACGTTGGACACATCCCACTTGCCAATGTAGCCATTGAACTGGCTACCCCAGAACATTTCGCGCATGTTGGTCACATTGGACACATTCCACTGGCTAATGTTGCCATTAAATGGGCTTTTATGGAACATTCTGCTCATATCGGTGATGTCCGAAACATCGATATCGTTCAGGTCGCATTTGGGGCCGCGCAGCTTAATTCTTTCTTCAATAAGATTTCTCAAAAGTTCTTTTTTATCGGGAGCGGGTGCTGCTAAAAACTGTTTCTTTAAGTAAGTGCAACGAACCCAGCCATCCTGGTTTATATTTCGGGGGGATACATCCCACTGGCTGATGTCGCCATTGAATGAGCTTCCTTTAAATATATCACTCATGTCGGTCACATTGGATACGTCCCACTCGCTGATGTCGCTGTTGAATGAGCTTCCTTTAAACATCCTGCTCATGTTGGTCACATTGGACACATCCCACTGGCTGATGTCGCTGTTGAATGTGCTATCGCTGAACATACTACTCATGTACTTCACGTTGGATACGTCCCACTGGCTGATGTCGCTGTTGAACGCGCTTCCAGAAAACATTCCTCTCATGTTCGTCACGTTGGATACATTCCACTGGCTGATGTCGCTGTTGAATGCGCTTCCGGAAAACATTCCGCTCATATTGGTCACATTGGATACATCCCAATGGCTGATGTCGTCATTGAATTTGCTATGGCTGAACATTTCGTGCATATCGGTCACGTTGGATACATTCCACTGGCTGATGTTGCTGTTGAATGTGCTATCACTGAACATTTCGTGCATGTCGGTCACGTTGGATACATTCCACTTGCTGATGTCGCCATTGAATGAGCTTCTTTTGAACATCCCGCTCATGTTGGTCACATTGGATACGTCCCATTTGCTGATGTCGCCGTCGAATGAGCTGCCAGAAAAAATCCCACTCATATCGGTGATGTCCGAAACATCGAGATCGTTCAGGTCGCATCCGGATCCGAACAGATTAACTCTTGTGTGAATAAGATTACTCAAAATATCTTTTTTATTGAGTGGGGTTGCTGTTAAAAACTGTTTTTCTAAGAGAGCGTTTTTCATTAAAAACTGTTTTTTTAAGTAATTATGACGAACCCAGCTATCCTGATTTGAAATTTCTTCGGATATGTCCCACTCGCTGATGTCGCTGTTGAATGCACTACCGTAGAACATCATGCTCATGTCGGTCACGTTGGATACGTTCCACTGGCTGATGTCGCCGTTGAATTGACTGCCCAAAAACATTCTATTCATGTTAGTCACATTGGACACGTTCCACTGGCTGATGTCGCCGTTGAATTGACTGTCTAGGAACATCCCACTCATGTCGGTCACATTGGATACATCCCACCTACTGATATCGCCTTTAAACAGATTTTTTTTATCGAAGTCTTCATCCCAACAATCGCCTTCAAACATATGGCTCATGTTAGTTACTTTAGATACGTTCCAATTGCTGATGTCGCCGTTGAATGAGCTTGCTTCGAACATTTTGCTCATATTAGTCACATTGGATACGTCCCACTTGCTGATGTCACCGTTGAATGAGCTGCCATAAAACAGACTACTCATATCGGTGATGTCCGAAACATCGATGTCGTTCAGGTTGCATTTGAACCCCTCGATCGGAATGCGCTTCTCGATGATTTTCTTCAGTTCTTCTTTGTTTGCAGGTTTGAGCATAGTTTGTTCCTGTAAAAGTAATGAGCCAGTGGTTGCAAAGTTAATACGTCTTCATCTCTGTTGGGCGAATTCAGTAAGACCGAATTTCTGGCGAGCCCAAGCTTCCATATAGGGCAGAATTTCCTTGTAAGGCACCACGATCATCACGCTGCCGTGAGTGTGCTCGCCGATTTCGAAAGAGTACCCGTCAAAACCGATACCTTCCTTCAAAAAAGAGGGTTCTAGCTTGAAATCCATGCCTATAGCATCGGCCTTGGCATAGTATTTTTCCGCATATTTGCGAAGAAGCAACACAATTTTTTCCTTTTCATTTGGATTGAAAATAGTGGAATCGACTAACGCACCGTCTTTCTTCGAGAAAGTCCGATGATACTCGTAAATGTATCCTCCGCCAGCACCGGCATTGTACCCGGCGTTCGAAATATAATAAGTCGTCCACAGCAGTGAATCGAACGCGACATCTATACTGTCCCGACGTTCGTAACGGAGGGAGGCGGCGACCTGCGTATGGGCGCTGTCATAGTACCAGTCACCGGGATAATTCCTGAGTTCGGATTCAATGAACCTCTTGTATTGCTCCACCTGACGGTAAAGGGCTCTTTTATGAATTTTTTCTAAATGTCTGGCATCAAGGACCGTGTCGGCATCGGTCAAGTCATCGCCCAGCAACCCCTTGATGATTTTCCTGTGGACCCATTTAGGATAAACCTGGAACCTCGGCAACTCCCAGTGCAAGGATACCATGTAAAACCTGCTGCTGTCGCGTTCCGTTCCATAAATGGTGAATTCCATACAGCCCTTCTCTTTAGTGGGGTCGCACTCAATCAATTCGTCGTCATGCATGGCGATTTCCGCCTTGACCCGCTCTAGATCGCTTTTTCCAATCAGGCTGTATTCCGTTTTCATGTCGGCAAGCATGGAATAGATTTTATCCACCTTCTCTGACATACCGGACAAATTCTTGTTATCCGGAGCCTGCGATGCAACTGCCGTCTCCTTTTTGGGGGCTGTGGCAGCAAGTGAGCAAACAACTACCGCGACAACTACCGCGGCAAGGTATGCCGCCGACAAAATCGAACTCACGATTTTCTTTGCCCTGGAGCCTGTCGGGCTCGGCCTGTTCATAATAGCGAGCACGAACGCCACCACGGCAAGCGGAAGCAAGAACAGGGACATTCCTCCCCGCGATACAAGGCCAACGAAAAAACCGGCCAAGATAAAAAGTATTTCAAAAATTGCCATATTTTACTCCATAGTAGTGAAGAGAATTGCACCGAAAAAACTAGATGCACCTATTTATATCATCCACAAGAGCAAATTGACACAAGCCGTCAATCATAGCCTTCTTCCCAATCAATGGATTGGGCACGCAATTCTCCTTCCCATAATAAGTATTCTATAGTTATAGCATACATCTTCCGACCAATTTTTTTTCTATAGTGGCAAATACCCCCATCTTGCATACAATCTTCACTCCCAAGACGTGCGTCCAAACACACATCAAAACAAGTTCCTTTATTTGACATACCCAATTTTTTTTCAATGTCACTTTGCTTCATAAGGCAATCTGGCACACACTCTTCGAACGCTTCTGTTTGATTCTTTAAATTTTCCAAATCTTTCAGCGTAAAACTGTCTGCTACAACATCAGGACCATCTGCTACAACATGAGCGTTGCCTGCCGCAACATGAACGACAAGTTCTATAATTAGGGTTATCAACAAAACCACGAAGATGCCGATGGCCACATAAATCCCTTTTTGTTTTTCAGTCATCACTTTTGTCCTTGTCAAAGCCGTTAATTTTTTCTCGCCTTTTGGATTTTCAAATAGGCTTCTTTAATTTTTTTTAGTCTCTCCTTTGCAGCATCAACAATCCATTCAGGAGAATCTTTAGGTAATTTATCCGGGTGGCTCTCTTTCATTTTCATGAAATATGCACAATCCACTTCATCATCCGAAGCGTCTTGCTCACATCCTAAAATTTCAAACGCCCACTTTAAATCATCGTCAAATTGGAAATTTTTCTCATATTCATCATAATTTCCCGGTTTCTTTTCCGAGTCATCAGAACGAGAGCTTTCGGAATTTACCCGCTCAAATGCTTTGGGGTCAGGGCCATATTTGTTTTCTCTTGACTCAGAATCCGCGAAACAAAGTTTGAAACCAATATAAAAATTTACGAAGGGAACCAGCAAAAGCCACCAATACCAGCCACTTAAACCTATATCATGAGCTCTACGCACTGTAATTGCAATTCCTGGGCAACATATAGCTAGCCCGTAAACATTCGCAAGATATGAAGATATTCCATGGTAAATGAGTAGCATGTCGACTGCTAATAGAATGATTAGAAATAAAGTAGCAAATAAGCTATACATCCAATATTCTTTTCTAGTCGCCCTCCCGTTTCCATTTGCATAATTTGCTAAAGCTTTTAAAAAATAGTCCATAAGATTTTTCCTTTAATTTGTCAATTATCACCTAAATCCAAATCGGCGAACGGGTCTCTCACTCCTGTATCCAAATCGGCGGACCGTTTTTTTGAAAGGCGCACTGTATCTTCATCTGTAAATAAATGCTCTAAATCTAAATTGTCCAAGCTGAAGGCTGATGTTACTGTATTTTCAAAGATACGCTCCAGATTTTGTCGTGCAGGCTCAAAACCCTGTGCTGCCGCCTTTTGGTACCATTCAATGGCCTTGTCAGGATCCTGTTTCATATGTTCATAGGCTCTGCCCAATTCATTCTGAGCCTCAGCGAAGCCTTGCTTGGCAGATTTTTCCGTCCATTCAAAAGCCTTTTCTAAATTCTGCTCCACACCCTCACCCCTTAAATACAAACAAGCAAGATAGAACTGGGCCGGTGCATCACCAATATTGGCTGCACTTGAATAATAATGGAACGCCTTGTTGAAATCTTTTCGTATTCCATATTCTTCAACCCCACTATAATACATGGTTCCCAAACGAACCATTGCGTCTACGTCACCTTGATCCGCAGCCTTTCTGTACCAATGTTCCGCTTGTACATAATCCCGAGTTACTCCCAAGCCTTTTGCATACATAGACCCAAGTGCGCTTTGAGCTTCCGCATCATCAGCTCCTGCTGCTCGGGTCAAATAACGAAGAGCATCGTCATAATTCTGCCGAACCCCATCTCCTTCCAGATACATAAGCCCTAACCGTCCCTCAATATTAGCATACCAAGTTTCCCATCCTCGAGGAACGGGACTAATATCAAGCGCCCTTTTCCATAATTTTGCAGCTTCCGAACGATCCTTTGGCACAACATTTCCGTCATAATACATAAATCCCAAAGAAATTAAACCACAGCCATTGAATTGATTTGCAGCCATCCTGTACCAGTGTTCCGCTTTTTCAAGATCCTGGGAAACTCCCAAGCCTTCTGCGTACATATCCCCAAGTAAGCATTGAGCATCTGCAAGCCCCTTTTCGGCGATGGGCACAAAGGCATCATAGGCTTCGCCATATTCCTTCTTTTCCAGCAAGCATAAGCCTTTATTGAATTCAGCAGCCCGGTTTCCCAGCGCAGAGGCAATGCTGCTAACGAGGGAACTGTTGTGCGAATAATTGCATTCATAGTCAAGGCCGACTATTTTATCGGATGTTCTCAAGACAACTGCGGCGGTAACCACTGCGATAAAAAATAGAACCGCCGCCCCCCCCAAGATCAGAGGCACTATAAATCTGTTCCTATTGTTCATTTGTCAAACTCCTTATTGAAATAAAAGGCACCACATCGCGCCAACCACAAGGCCTTAGGGGCAACCGCCGGCATCTACGGAACCAGCCTGATTGGGCAATTGTCAACACCATCGCGGACAGCGTCATATTTATCATTCACTCCATTTTGGCTTACCCAAGGGCAGCATATTCCGTCCCCATCGGGGTCCGGATCTTTGGCGGATGAGTCTTCAGCTTTTTCGTCAGACACATTTGTTTGGAGTTCATTGGGGGCCAAATTTTTGGCAGATGTGTCTTCAGCCTTTTTACCGCACGACATACCAAGAACCGCCCAAACGACCAGTCCCGTCAAGAATAATATCTTTTTTCATCTTTACCTCACAAAAAAATTGGTTTCATTTATTACTTTTCCTCCCAGTAGTTTTCCCAAACTTCTTCAAGCAGCTTCTTGAGCTCTGCTTCACGCTGCCGTTCCTCCTCACTAAGATTACTATCGTTGTATGGCTGATCTATGGTCAACACAATCCGCACAAAAGGATTTTCTGTGTACAGCCATCTCAGCGGGAATTTCATAACATATCCTTCGTGTGTTTTTGCAACCTTTAATCGTCTTGTTTCCCCTGTTGCTCGTTGCAAAGTAGCGTTTCTCACTACTGGAGGTGTTCCTACTTTTGGTATAACTAAACTGTATGTATATTCATCTGATGTCAAGGCTAGTTTAACATCTTCGTCGTATTCCGTACCGAAGTCCAAAGGAATGATCATCTGGTCTCCGTATACTTTGGGAAGAAGTTTTCTTGCTTTGTATGGGCTTGTGTTTGTGATTTTAAAAACACTCCTCATTACATATTCTTTTTTGGTGGAATAATGCTCGAATATAACGGGTTCTCCCATACTTGAACGCAATGTTTTTTCGGCATCGCTCATAAAATCGCCACCATCGTCATGGTTTTTGGCATCCACAATTATTTTTGATATATACCAGTCAAAACCCACATAGTATTCACCATCATTTACTGAAACATAGTGAACTACTCTTATACATGAGCACAAAAGCAGAGATATCATTACAAGGGCTAGATACGTACAGATTTTCTTCATATGGCAGATTCAATGATTATCATTTACCAGAATTTGACTTTTTTCCCGTTTACGAAAAATCCGTTTCCATTCTTTTGTCCGCCATCATCGTACTTCTTGCCTCCGGCATTCCTTTCTGACTGAGTGCAATCGTCATGACACCCGATGGCACCGGGCGGACAGCAGCGTCCTGCCGGCCGGTTCGCCTTTTGTCGCGCAAAACTGTCATCTTGCTGCCTCGGGCAGCCTCGTTCGCCGCCAAATTCCGTGGGGCATTCGTCAAGATAGTCCTGGTTGCAACCGGAGCCCATGGCTCTCCAAAATCCCTTTTCTCCAACCCACTTGTCACAGAATCCATCGTGGTCCGGGTCATATTCGCCATAAGTGCTCCTAACATATTCCCTAAGATTTCGGTCAGCACATCCCATGGTGTTTCCCCTAGTGTCAGGACACGCATCGACATAGCCATTCGAGCAAACCTTTTCCTTCGCTTCGGCAATAGCGGCTTTTGTCTCGGCTTTAGAGAGGAACGGATTAAAATACATGTAATTCTTGAAAGAGACATTTTCTTTTATTCCAGAGGCTGCAGCATACTCGGCACACCCACCCCATTTATCAAACTCCTCCGAACAGAACCCGTCCGCATCGCAGTCAAATAACTGCCGTATTTGCAGTTCTATTGTCTCCTTGGCGTCCTTTTTCATCATTGCGCGGACTTCTTCCGTGCAGCCGTCGGGACTGGTCCCTGAAAGACCTGGACAGAGGTCAAGGCCTTCAAAAAGCTCTGAATGTTTCTGATATATTTCATCATCGTCACAGAAGCCGTCCCGATCGGTATCGTTATCCATTTTGATTTTCTGTTCCAATGTGCAGCCGTCGTACTTGCCGGGTGTTTTGGGGCAAAGATCGTCACCATCGCAAAGATTCCTCATGGTGGGTTGCATCTCGTAATCCCCTGTGCAGAATCCATCACCATCGGGATCGTATTGTTTCAGAAATGCTGCCTTTTTCTGGTTGTATTCCTTTTCTTTTTGGGCTTCTCTTCGCTCCTTTTCTTTTTCCCATTCTTCATGTTCTTTTTTATTCTTTTCACGCAATTTTTGCCATTCTTTGTCTAAAAAATCACGACAGTCTTCATCCCCGGAGCATACTTGTATACCCGAGGATTCAACTTTTGTCATTGAGCAGTTGCTTCCCATGCAACTATAATATTTTGTATACAATCCTTTTTCTATCTTTTCACAGAAGCCGTTACTCTTGCACTTTTTTACATATCCCGAATTTTTTTCATAAACAAGATGTCCATAGTCGTCATATCGTTTCTCCCATCCAGGTCCGGCTTGGAATATAAGTCGATCATTTTTGTATGTCTTTTTGATATTATCAAGAATCCCTCCTGTTCTCCTATATGAAATATATTCTTCATAACGGTACGGGCCTGAGGCGGTAATGGTTTTCACGACTTTTGGTTGTCCGTCTGGAAATCTTTCTATGACCTCTGCATTTGCTATTGTTGATAAGACCAAGACAAGAATGGCCAGCAACAGAAACAAATGGGTTGCCTTTATTCGGTACACAATGATGTCTAGTGGCATATTTCCATTCCCCATTTGTTCTTTTTGCAGTTTCTCGTTGTTCTGTCATTGTCCATTTGAGAATCACTGCCCGTGCACAGTTTTCCCCACCAACCTTCTTTACAATTCTTGTTTTTTTGTTTTTCGTTTTGCTCTTTCCTAGCTGCCCTTTCTTTTTCCCTTTTTTCTCGTTCTGCTTTTCTTTTTTCAGCCTGCTCTTGGTCTAATTTTGCTAGATACTCGCGACAATCATCATTCCCAGAGCAAACTATACGTCCTTCGAATTCTATGCTCTTTATCAAACAGTTGTTTCCATTACAACTAAGGGTGGATGTATAACCACCCCGTTCTTTAATTACTTCACAGTTGCCGTTGCTCTTGCACTTTTTTTTATATCCAGAACTTTTTTCATAGACAAGGTTCCCATTGTCGTCATATCGCTTCTCCCATCCAGGTCCGGTTTTGGATATGATTTTTCCCCGCTCATTGTACTGTGTGGTGACCATATCCTCTTCTATGTTAACAAATGAGCTACCAAAATCCGGCCAATATTTACAATCGCCCCCGGCTTCGGAAATAGAAAAAAGTCGTTCATTTTTGTATGTCTTCTTGACTATATGACAAGGCTGTCCTGTTTTTTCCATATATTGGGTATGGTTTTCATAACGATACTGACCTGAGGCAGTAACGGTTTCCACGATTTTTGGCTTCCCGTCTGGAAATCTTTCGATAACTTCTGCATTTGTTACCGTAGATAAGACCAAGACATGAATGGCCAGCAACAGAAACAAATGGGCAGCCTTTTTATGGGAAATAGTCTTCATCTGCATAATTTCTCGCTTTGTCTATAAATTTCTTGAAATCCACCATAAAAAATGAGCACACGTCAAAAGGGCGATTACCATGATGGAAATCGCCAACAGCGAAGTCGCTTTGTAAACTAAATTTTACGCGGGGGGGGGGTAACAGATTTGAATGAGTCTTTTTTTAGGCCCAATTCACGCAATTTGACGCAACCCTTCACAATCATACGTTGCAAATATATATTTTTTTTTGCAACGCATACAACAGATCATCCTTTTTTTTTGAATTTAACCGTTTATTGCTAGCCCCCAAAAGAAAGTCCCATCAAAAATGGTTCTAATGTCGTAAATTAGTAACCACACTTAACAAAATCAAGCAAAAATCGTTAAGTCTAGTTGACAATTCTGCACCCCGAAATTATATTTCAGGGTGATCACAAATGGTTTCTGGAAGGTGTTCTCCATAATATAGTCGTGATTTGCGCCTGTTTGGACAGGAACATCGTAATTGATGTTGTCTATGGTATGGTTGTCCGATGGAGATGTCTCTTCTGCCACAGGTCTTTGGGACCAACAGCTATTAGGAGACTCGGGACGATACGGGTCGAAGATGAGCTTGTATCCTACGATAAGCATGATGATAATCATGATTATACCGAGGAAAATTTTGATTAGATTGCCAAGACACCCCATGGTGACGACTCCGTTGTTGGTTTATTTTCCATATTGTTCGTCATAGAGGCGTTGCAAAGCCTCCTTGTATTTTGCTTCTCGTTCGGCCTCGATTTGTTGTTTCTGAATTTCTTGCGAGTGGTCCACATAGGGGTTATGGTTGTGCCTATGCGTTGCAAGAAAAAGCAAGACGACTGCAAGCACGATGATGATAAGCAAGATAGCTTGTGTGAAAAAGTGAGTTATGCTTTCAAGAATGTTGCTGATGAAGTCAAACATAGGTTACCCCGATGGCAGTATTTCCTATATAATTATCGTAGGAAGTTCCGCCAATGTAAAGCAAATCGGTAGAAAAAAATGTAAATGCAAAACAAAATCCAAAGCCTTGAGCAGATTCGCATCAATGCTTTGAATGTTAAAAGGGGGTGCCCTGCAAAAATCGGGTGCTGAACCTTATGTAAAAGTGCTTTTTTGTGCATTGTTGTGCGGATGTCAAAAATTGTCGGCGGTAATTTGTTATATTAGTGCACATGGTAGCACTAAATAAAACGAAAGCGAAAAAAGAAATTGAGTTCCTCTGTACCGAATGTGGCAACACCACACCCAAGTGGGCGGGCAAGTGTCCATTCTGCGGGGCGTGGAGTAGCCTCAAGGAGCATGTCGTAGAAAACATCCTCGATGGGGGGCGAGCTTCTCGTGGCCTCGGCGGTCCTGTCCATAAGGTGATTCCGCTGAAGGAAGTCGCTACAGAAGAGACGAGGCGGCTGAGCACCGCCAATACTGAATTTGACCGGGTGCTAGGGGGCGGGCTTGCGCCAGGTTCCCTGGTGCTCATCGGTGGCGATCCTGGAATCGGAAAGTCCACTCTGGTACTGTCCACGCTCGCCACCATGACAGCCGCCGGAGTAAGGAGCCTCTATGTGAGCGGCGAAGAAAGTGCGGTGCAGGTCAAGCTGCGTAGCGAACGTCTGAATGTCGCCGGTTCCGATATGCTTCTGCTTTGCGAGACTAGCCTCGAAAAAATTTTGCAGCAGGCGGCAGAGATCAAGCCGCAGGTGCTCGTCATCGATTCTATCCAGACGGTCTATAAGGAAAACCTTTCGGGGACTCCCGGATGTGCCACGCAGCTTCGCGAATGCACGCTCGACCTGATGGTGTTCGCGAAGAATACGGGTTGCATCACAATTCTTATCGGGCATGTCACCAAGGACGGTCAGATCGCAGGGCCTCGCATCCTGGAGCACATGGTCGATACGGTCGTGTATTTCGAGGGCGACCGCAACCATCAGTACCGCCTGATCCGCACCATCAAGAACCGCTTCGGTGCGACGGATGAAATCGGCGTATTCGAGATGACTTCGCACGGGCTTTCTCCGGTTGAAAATCCGAGCCGGGTATTTCTCCAGGAGAATGTTCCTCCGACGCCCGGAAGCGTGGTCTGCTGCACGATGGAAGGGACGCGTGCGATGCTTTTCGAGACGCAGGCGCTCGTAAGCCAGACCACCTTTGCGGTACCGCAGCGGGTGGCCGCAGGGATTGACCCGAAGCGGCTCACCATCATCCTTGCGCTGCTTGAAAAGTTCGGCGGGGTAATCGTCGGGGCCTCCGATGTGTTCGTCTCGATTGCCGGCGGGCTGAAGGTCTCCGACACTTCGTCGGACCTCGCCCTCGCGCTCGCCGTCGCGAGCAACCACCTCGCCATTCCGCTCGGTAGGCAGTCCATCGTCATCGGCGAACTCGGACTGTCGGGCGAGGTCCGCTCCGTGAGCCTTTTGGAACAAAGGCTCAAGGAAGCCCGCCGCCTGGGCATGACCGAAGCAGTAGTCCCTGCGGGTGGCCGCCTGCCGGAGAATACCTCGGGCATGAAGATTGTCCAGGTACATACCCTCGCCGAAGCTGTGAACTGGCTGATGGACAAATGCGAAAGGCGAGTGTCGCAGTCTTGCTCGCATGGCTATGACCGAGCCTAGCATTTGATGTTTGGGCGAAGCGATAGCATAAAAAAGAACACTCAAAAAGCCTCGGTTCATCACCGAGGCTCTTCAATTCCGTTTTTGGTTAACGACTATTCGTCGTCATTGTCCATGGACTTTCTTTTCTTGCGCTTCTTCTTCGGCTGGTCTTCTTCGCCGTCACCGGACTTCTTCTTGCCTTCGACCTTGATGTCGGCGGCCTTTTCACCGCGCTTGGTGAAGCCGTACTGACGCGGGTCAAAGCCTGACGGGAACTGGGTCTTGTTGTCGTAGATTACCTTCTTGGCGGTGAACTTTTCGATCTTGGCGCCTTCGAGGTTTGCGCCAGAGAAGTCCACGTCTTCCATCTTGGTGTCGGCGTCAATCTTGATGCCCTGCATGTTGGCGTTGGTGAAGTTCACCTTTTCGAGCTTGGCACCGGCAAAGCTTACACCGGCGAGCTGGGCGAGAATGAAGTCGGAACGTTCAATGGTGGAATTCGCGAAGTTGGCCTTGGTGAGGTCAGCTTTGTCGAAGATGTTCTTGCGAACGTAGGCGCCGTCGAACACGGCCTTCAGGAGTTCTGCGTTCTGGAAGGAGTTCTTGCTCACTTCGGTATCGTAGAAGGATGCCTTGGAGAGCTTGGTCTTCACGAAGGAGCTCTTGGAAACGGAGCCCTTGTCGAACACCACGCCCGTGAGGTCCTGGTTGTCGAAGTTCATGTTCTTCAGGGTAGACTGGGCGAACTTGGCCTTCTGGAGCTGGGTCTTGGAAAGATCCACGTCATTGAAGGTAGTCAGGGAAAGGTCTGCTTCCTTGAGGTTCACGTTCTTGAATTCGGCACCGCTGAAGTTGGCCTGGGAAAGACCAGCCTTGGCGAAGTTCACGTCGATGAGGTCCACGCCCTTGAAGTTGGCGGCGATCAGGTTACAGGCGGTGAAGTCCGTTTTCACGAGGGTCGTCTTGCGGAGGTCGCTGTTTGCCATCAGGGAACGCGAGAAGTTCGCGTTGGTGAGGTTTGCCTTGTTGAAGTCGGCGGCAGTCAGGTCCACGTCCATCACGGATGCCTGGGTGAGGTCAGCCTTGCTGAAGTCGGTCTGGTCGGACACCTTCATGGCGTCGAGGCGGGCGTTCTTCAGGTTTGCCTTGGGGAACTGGCTATCGAGGAGCGTTGCACGGTAGAGGTTCGCTTCCTGCATGTTGGCGCCTTCGAAGGAGGAACCACGGATGTCGGCACCGCTAATGGTTGCCTTGACGAGGCTTGCATTTTCAAAGCTTGCGTTGCTGATCACCGCATTCTGGAAGGAAACTTCGTTGAGGTTTGCACCCGTGAAATCCGGGTTTTCACCAGTTGCACGGCGGAAGTCGGTCGTATGGGCGACAGCCTTCGCATTCTTGAAGTTGAAATTGTCGATACGCTTGTTACTGAAGGACACGTTCAGGTCCTTGCCGGCCCAGTTGTCCTGAGCAAAAACGTTGAGGGCTAGTGCGCTGATTAGGCACAAACCAAACTTTGATACTCTCTTCATATTCATATACATTCCCTTTTAAGGATAAAACCAAATAACGGATAGCCCTAAAATAACTAAAAAAATTGGCAAATAACAATAAAAAAGAAAAAAACTTTATAAATAAATGCTAATTTGTTCCCCGAAATGGCAAATTTTGCATCAAATCGGTATGATGTGGTGGTTTGCGGGGCCGGTCCAGCCGGTCTCATGGCTGCCTGCACCCTCGGTCGACTGACTGGCGGTGCTAGACGTATTTTACTTTTGGACAAGAAAGAACCGTGGAAGGAGCCGATTTTTTGCGCCGAGGCCGTCTCTAATGACAGGCTGAACGCCCTGTGGCCGGTGGATCCCTCTTTTGTCCGTGGAACGCTTTCCGGAATTTATTTTACCTCCCCCAAGCGCTATCGAGCTGAGTTCTACAGCAAGGACTGTGGCCTGATCCTGGATCGCAGGCTTTTCCACCATAATCTGGCGGATGGATGTAGCGCGGCGGGCGTAGAATGCCGCTACGACGCCTTGATCAAGAAACTTGAAAAGACCGCCGAAGGCTGGAATGTTTCGGTGTCCGTGGCTGGTGGCGAGGTCGAGACGCTTTCGGCCGCTGCCGTGGTTGACGCTTCGGGCCCGAGCTGCAAACTGACCCGCGGCATCGAGTGCCTGCAGGGAATCGAATCGGGTGATGCCGACCTGGAACCCGCAATCTTTGCGGTGGCCGAAGGTATAGAGCATAGCAAGGAACATATCGAACTTTTCTTCGGCTCCGAATTCGAATCGGGCTACGGCTGGATTTTCCCGCGAGACGGCAAGGAAGTGAATGTCGGCTTTGTGTTGGGCAAAGATGTCAAGCACAAGGTTCCGCTACGCAAGAAACTGCTGGACTTTATCGCCCGCGACTATCCCGAGGCGAAGGTCAAGGCCGTGTACGGCGGCGCAATCGCCTGTACCGGGACCCAAATTCGCCCCTTCGCGAAGTGCGGCCTCTTTAAGGCGGGCGATGCGGCAAGCTGCGTGAATCCCATCAGCCGTTCGGGAATCGTGGAATCGCTCCTGTGCGGAAAGGTGGTCGCGGAGTCCGTGAAGGAATGGCTTGACGATTCCGGTGCAAACCGTGAGGCGATCGAGGCCAAGACGCTTGACCGCTGGATGGCCGTTCTTGGCAAGAAACACCTGCAGGTGGCGCGCGCCAAGGCGGGCTTCAACAAAATTAGCGACGCCCAGTTTGATCGTGCGGCCAAGAAACTTTCGAAGCTTCCGCGCGAAAAGCAGACTTTGTTCAGAATTTTCTTTAATGTGCTGTGGGCCGCGCCTTCGCTGATCTGGAAGATGCGTTCCTTCTTGCATTGATGGTGTTTTTATGAGTGAAGTGATGGATTCTCGTTTGAACGAAGTGCGTGAGACGTTTGCAAACTTTGCGGACGAAGACGGCAAGTGGAAATACTTGCTGGACTTGGCCCGAGCCCACAAGGGAATGGACGCCGCGCTCAAGGACGAAAAATTCATTATCCAGGGGTGCGCCTCGACCATGTATTTGGTGCCCAAGTTTGACGGCGAAAAGATTCACTTCGAAATGGATGTCGAAGGCGGTACCACGAATCCGCTCATTAGCCGAGGCCTCGGCGCGCTTGCGCTCAAGGTCTATAACGACATGGCTCCGGCGGACATTCTCGCGGTCGATCCGAAGTTCTTCCAGGATATCGGCCTGAATGTTGGCCTTTCGCCGACGCGTTCGAACGGCTTTGCGAGCCTGGTCAAGCAGATTTATTTATATGCAAGGGTCTTTGCAGCTCTTGCCAAGAAGTAGAAGAAAAAAAGTAGGTAGAAAATGTTCAGTTTCTTGAATGGAAAGAGTCCCTTTGACGAGGCCGAAGAACGCCTGGAAGCGGGGGATACCGTTAACGGAAAACCGAGACTTCCCAGCGGCCCGATCATGGGCTGGCAGGACGGCGTGTTCCTCCTGGTCATTGTCGGCCTGATTGTGGGCGGTTATCAGTATTACCAGCATGTGAAGCGCAGCTGCGCCGAAACGTTCGCCCAGTGCGATTCTCTGTATGTCGCCGCGACCGCAGATGCGACGAAGTTTGCCGAAGTGGAAGCCTGCTACGAGTCCACCTGGGACCTGGCTTTCGTGAGCGATACCTTGGAAGTGCTTCGCCAGAACCGCCTCGGTGAAATCGAGGATTTGCGTAACGCCCAGAAGGACCTGCTCTCTAGCGCCAACGACGCTCTTGATAAGGGCGATACAGCCGCTGCCGCTAAGATCGTGACGGAATACAAGGGCGCTATGCTCCTGTATACCGGCGACAAGAGCGAATGGGACGAAATCGTGAAAATCTCGGAAATCCAGGCCGCGAAGGATGCCGCTAAGGCCTCTGCGGTCGCTGCTGAACCGGCTAATTCCGCTGCAGATTCGGCTGCTGCTGCAAAGTAGTTCTTAGAAACTTTAAAACGCAAATTTTATTGCAAATGAAGACGCAAAGCCGTTCCCTAAAGGAACGGCTTTTGTGTATAGCTCCGTTTTTTGAAGAAGACGTGCTTTTGCCTAGATTTTGTTCCATTTTGGGGTTGTTTTTGAGTGTTTTTTGGCGAAGTGTACCTATAAAAGTGTTGCTTAGGACAATTTATAGGTAGGAAACGGCTTGCAAATTGCGCCTGTTTTGAATATATACCTATAAACAGGGGTTATTTGTTTGTTTTATAGGTACTTAATTGTTTAATTTGTACGCAAATGCAGCGAAAGTTGAAAAAAAATACCTATAAAGAGTCCGTTTTCGATTTGTTTATAGGTACGATTGCAAAGAGCGCTTTTTTTGTTACCTATAAACAAGTTACTTTATGCCGGCTTATAGGTACACGCCGGCCTTGCTGCAGATACTTGCAGCCCCAATGGCATGGAATTTTAAAGTGTAGTGACGGTGATGTCCCTCTCGGTTTCCGAGAGGATTTTTATTTCAACCTTATGCGTGAGGCCGGGGTCGTTGTCTTCGAGACGTTCTGGCCATTCGATCAGGCTGATCCCCTTCTCCAGATAGTCGGGGTCGAGGCCGACCTCGTTCAGGTCGGCGCCGCCGTCCAGGCGGTAAAGGTCGAAGTGGAAAATCGGCGGGTTGTTCGGGTATTCGTGCAGGATGGTGTAGGTGGGGGAGCAGACGGATCCCGTGAAACCGAGACCTTTGCAGACCCCGCGGCTGATGACCGTCTTGCCGGCGCCCAGGTTCCCGTAAAGGGCTACCTTGTCGCCCGGCTTCAGGCTACGCCCGAATTCAACCGCCCAGTTGAAAGTTTCTTCTTCGCTATGAAAAAGCACCTTACAGCTTCTCCTTGAACTGTTCGTAGGTGAACTTGTGCAGCAAGTGGAACTTGCCCTGTTCATCGAACTTGCCGATGCTCGGGTGACGCACCCCGTTGAAGAACGTGGTCTTCACCATGGTGTAGTGGATCATATCCGTGAAGATAATCTTGTCGCCCACCTTGAGCGGTTCGTCGAACGAGAAGTCTCCGAGCTGGTCCCCTGCCAAACAGGAATTGCCTGCTAGTTTGTACGTAAACTTCTTTTCGCCCGGCATGCCGGCTCCGATCACTTCGGGGCGGTACGGCATTTCCAAACAGTCCGGCATATGTGCGCTAATCGATACGTTCAGGATGGCGATGTCCATTTCGTTATGGACAATGTCTCCGACCGAGGCGACCAGTTCGCCCGTCTGCCAGCCGACGGCTTCGCCCGGTTCCATGATGACGGTGAGGTGCGGGTAGCGGCTGTGGAACTCGGTCAGGATGCGCACGAGTTCTTCGCGGTGGTAGTCCTTGCGGGTAATGTGGTGGCCGCCGCCGAAGTTCACCCATTTCATTTGCGGCAGATACTTGCCGAAATGTTGTTCGAAAGCCTTGAGTACGCCCTCCAGTGCGTCGGCGTCCTGTTCACAGAGGGCGTGAAAGTGGAGACCTTCAATGCCATCCAAGAGTTCCGGTTTGAACTCCGCTTCGGTAACACCGAGTCTCGAGAACTTGCCGCACGGGTTGTACAGGTCTGTTTCGACGGTCGAAAACTGCGGGTTCACGCGGATTCCTGCGCTCACTCCTGCGGCAAGAGTCTTGTTTTTGAATCGCTGCCACTGGCTAAAGCTGTTGAAGGTGATATGTCCCGCGCATGCGAGAATCTGGTCAATTTCGTCGTCTTCGTAAACGGGGGCGAACACATGGACTTCCTTGCGCATTTCTTCTTTGGCGAGTCTCGCTTCGTTCAAGCTAGAGGCGGTTGCGCCAGCAAGGTATTCCCGGATGAGCGGGAATGATCGCCAAAAGCTGTAACCTTTTAACGCACAAATTATTTTTACATTCCCTCGCTTCTGGATATCGTCCAAAATTTCCATATTACGGCGGAGTCTTGCCTCGTCCAGGACAAAACAGGGGGAGGGAACTTGGGTATAATCAAGCTTTTTTTCGAACATAGCCCAAAGATAGCCTTTTTTTACTCTTTTTCCTACTTTTTTTAATATGCTTTAACTACATTTAGGTCGATGAGAGATTTCATGTACAAGCATATTCTTATTTCGTTTTTGTCCCTGGCGTTCGTAGGAATGCCTTTCGCACAGACTGCAGCATCTGCTGCTAAACCCGCTCCTGCAGCACAGACTGCTCCCGCTGCCCAGACCGCGCCTGCCGCTCCGGCCAAGGCCGTGGCTCCGACTCAACCGTCGGCTACTGCAGCGACTGTCTCTTCTTCGACGTCCCAGGCTCCAGCCAATGCCGCCGCGCGGCCCGCAAACCTTGCTAAGGTTGAATCTCAGGTGGTTGCCGCTCCCCGCGGTGCGACTGCGACACTTGACGAAATGATCCAGGCGAAGCTTGATTCCATGAACAGGGTTGCCGCTCCGACGGGTCCCCGCAATAGCGACAGTGTCGCCAAGGTTCAGGCCGATAGCGTTCGCAAGCAGATCCAGAGTGGCAAGTACGTTCAGCGCATCCGTTACGACAAGAGCAACTTCGACCACTGGAATATCGATACGGTGCTCCAGAAGAAGATGAAGGAACAGGTCTTTGGCGTGTGGCGCACTCCGATTATCGCTCACGGCCATGCCTTCCGCGATGCAGAACTTCGTTTCGGTGCAAACGATACCCTCGTGGGTATTACCCGCACCTATTCCGATTCGGGCCGCTACCAGATGACTGGTGAATACACCTTCAAGGCTCGCTACCGTTTCGATAGCGAACAGGCTCTCGTGAGCCGCGAAGTGTTCAAGGACCGTCAGGTGGTTCGTTGGGACTATATCACGTTCGAAATCAGCAAGGACTCCCTGCTCTACAACTTGAACAAGCTGGAATTCCGCGACTTGAACGATAACTGGCTCAACGCCCTGCAGGGCTTTGACAATATTCCTGCCGAAATCTACCTGCGCGACCCGAAGGGCTCCGCCGAAATGAAGCAGGAAGCGGAAAAGAACAAGAAGAAATAAGGCGCTCGTGATCGGAGGACGAAACACGTTTCGAATCCTCGCGGGATTTGCCCTGTTGCTTCTGCTTTCGGCAACGTTCTCTTACTTGACTTTATTTTCAGGGACGGTCGGACTGTCATGGTCCGACGTTTTTGTTGACGACGGTTCCGTGTTGAACCGCATTTTTTGGGATCTCCGCGTGCCCCGACTGGTGGCGGCGGTCCTAGCCGGCATATCACTTGCTGTGTCGGGACTTTCGCTGCAGACCCTTTTTAGGAACCCGCTTGCGGGGCCGTTTGTGCTTGGCATCAGTAGCGGCGCAAGTCTTGGGGTGGCCCTTTCGCTATTGGCCGGATTCAGTTTTGGACATTTCGGGGTGCTTACTTCGGCTGCGGTGGGGGCGTTCGCGGTGACGTTCCTGGTAATGTTTGTGTCGAACCATTTTCGGAGTTCTACGGTGCTTTTGATTGTGGGACTTCTGGTCGGCTACTTTATTGACGCTCTGGTGAACTTGCTGATTGTCGGGAGCGATGCGGAAGCGCTCAAGGTATTCGTGTCTTGGGGCATGGGAAGTTTTTGCCGGTTGACTTTTGACGGCATCTGGATTTTTGCGATAGCGGTCATCGTAGGGTGCGTGCTGATTGGTGTCTCGATCCGCTACTTGAACGCGATCCGTATGGGTGAAGATTTTGCGAAAGGCCTGGGCGTAAATGTGCGCCTTTACAAGAACTTGGTCCTGTTCGGGGCGTCGCTTTTGGCGGCTTCGTCGACCGCTTTTTGCGGACCGGTTGCCTTTGTGGGAATTGCCGTTCCGCACTTGGCGTTTATGTTGTTCAAAACGGGGAACCACCGGTTGCTTTTGCCCGGTTCCGCCTTGTGCGGGGTAACCCTTTGCCTTGCGGCAGGGCTGTTCACGATGGTTCCCTTGAATGCAATCTTGAGCCTGGTCGGTGTACCTGTAGTTCTGTTGGTCATTACTCGCGGTAGAGGGGGGCGCGGATGAGCCTGCTTGCCTGTGAGAATCTGGTGTTCGGCTATGCGTCCCGATCTGAAAACAGAGCGGGTCTTGTAAGTGCGTTTGATTTCAACCTAGAGGCGGGTGAAGTGGTCGCCCTGATGGGGGCGAACGGATCGGGTAAGAGTACGTTCCTCAAGACTTTATCCGGCTTTATTCCGCCTCTTGCCGGTACGGTGAGCCTGTGCGAAAAGTCGCAGTGGACTTCCCGCGAGCGGGCGAGGTTAGTGGCGCTTGTCCGTATGGGCCGCATGAACGGAGCCTTTTTTGATCGCATGACGGTTCGGGAATTTGTGGGATTGGGGCGCACGCCCTATGCGGGAGTCTTCGATGGGCATAGTGCCGAGGACGAACGCATCGTCGATGAATCCCTGGAACGGCTCGACCTGAAGGATTTTGCAAACCGCTGGATGTCCGAATTGAGCGATGGCGAATGTAGCCGCGTTTACTTGGCGATGGCGGTGGCGCAGCAGGTGAAGGTGCTGCTGCTCGATGAACCGAATGCTTTCCTGGACATTCCCCGAAGCAGGAAACTTTTTGTCATGCTGCAGACTCTGGCGAAGGAACGCGGCATGGGAATTCTTGTGTCAACCCATTCCGTGGAGTATGCCGAACGGTATTGCGACCGGATTATGGTCATTGAAAATGGCCTCGCGCGTTGCGAGGCGGCCGATGAAGCCCGCGCGAAGGGACTTCTGGACTGGACGGAAAAGTTTTGATTCTCCGGTTCCAGGCGACTTAGTATCTGGTAATTTCTTTAATGTCGACGCCAAGATGATTGAGGCGGTTGTAGAGAGCGGTGCGGAATAGCCCCAGCTTTTGTGCTGCATCGCGGACAGATCCGTTACATTCGCGTATTTTCTGGATGAGGAATTTCCGTTCCTGCTCCAGTTGCATTTGGCGGAAATTTTCGTAGTCGGAAAGTTCCTTGCCCGTTGCGGACTGGGCGGGGACTGCAGAAACGTTCTGCTTGCTGGAAACTTTTGCCGTAGAATCGCCGATTTGGATGTCTTCGGGGCGGAGGGTTCCTGCGCTAGTGAAGCAGAGGGCGCGCTGGATGGCGTTTTCCAGTTCTCGAATATTGCCCGGCCAGTCGTATTCCTGTAGCTTGAATAGGGCTTCGGGGGAAAGCGAATAATTTTCGCCTGCCGTCTGGTATGTGTGGATAAAGTAGTTGGCCAGGTCTTCGATGTCTTCCTTGCGTTCGCGGAGTGGCGAAATCTGCACGGGAATCACGTTGAGACGGTAGTAGAGGTCTTCGCGGAAACGCTTCTCGGCGATTTCCTGCTGCAGGTCCCTGTTTGTGGCCGCGATGATGCGGACATCGATGTGCTTGGTCTTGTTCGATCCGAGGGGGCGAATTTCTTTGCTCTGCAGGACTCGCAGAAGCTTGACCTGGGCGTGTAGCGGCATGTCGCCGATTTCGTCGAGGAAGATGGCGCCGCCGTCGGCAGCCTCGAAGAGGCCGATGCGCTCGTTTTGCGCTCCGGTGAATGCCCCGCGGGTATGACCGAAGAGTTCGCTTTCGAAAAGGTTGTCGGGGATGGCGCTGCAGTTGACCGTGACGAACTTGTCGTAGACGCAGGCGACTGCCTGTGCAATCAGTTCCTTGCCTACGCCCGTTTCTCCTTGGATGAGCACGGGACCCGTATGCACAATCGCTCGTTCGACGGTCTTGCGGAGGTTCTGCATGGCGGGGCTTTTTCCGACCAGGTGGCTCATGCGTTCACGGAAAATCTTACGTGCGTTATGAATTTCCTTGAGTTTCGCGATACGCGACATCAGGTGGAGCTTCAGGGATTCCACCGAGAGGATGCTGTCGTAAAGTTTGTTCGAAATCCCACTGAACTGTTCTGGGTTTTCGGCGTAAACGAGAATCAGTGTGTCCGGAGACTTTTCGCGGAAGGTGGTCAGCATTTCTAGGCTAGATTCCGGAAAGGAATCCAGGTCCCAGATGACAAGTGGAATTTGGGGAATCGCGTCTGCTGCAGGAGCATCGTGAAAATAGTCCAACTGATAATCTACCGAAGAAAAGACGTCCTGGATGAACGAGGACGTTGCATTTTCTTTCGCGTATAGATTAAAAGTTGCCATATTTTAGAGCTTTGGTTCGGCAAGCTCACCAACCTTGTTTATAAGGTCCCTGAACTTGCCGAAGGGCCCACTAGCTATTTTCCGAGTTCCTTGCTACGATCGGTGCCTGCAACAACAGCCTTGATGAGCGTGCTGCGGAAGGCGCCTTCTTCGAGGGCGTTGATACCTGCAATGGTGGTACCTGCGGGAGAGCAGACCATGGCGCAGAGGTCGCTGGGGCTCTTGCCAGACTGCTTCACGAGTTCGACGCTACCTTCGATGGTGCCGAGGGCGAGCTTGAGAGCGACATCGCGGGTGAGACCTGCCTTCACGCCACCGCGGGTAAGGCCTTCGATGAATTCAAAGACGTAGGCAGGTGCGCTGCCCGAAAGACCGGTGACGGCATCCATCAGGGATTCTGCAACGCGGCAGGTAACGCCGATGTTGCCAAAGATCTTTTCGGCGATGGCGAGCGTTTCTTCGGTCACGCCGTCGGTAGCGAGGCCGACGGAACCCTTGCCGACGGTAAGCGGCAGGTTCGGCATCACGCGGAGAATCTGGTTCTTTTCGCCCAGGACTTCGATGAGGGCCTTGCGGGTCACGCCTGCCATAATGCTCACGAATGTCTTCGTGGATTTTTCGGCTGCTGCTGCGGCCTTCCATTCGGCGGAAACCAGCTTGAAAATCTGCGGCTTCACGCAAAGGAAGGTGACATCGGCCTTGTTGATGCCTTCGGCGAAGCTTGCCACACGCACGCAACCGAGAGCGGTCACTTCGGCGGCAGCCTTATCGGAGGGGTCGAAGAAGAAAATGGTAGAAGGGGTGGTGCCGGCCTTCAGAAGTCCGCGGAGAATTGCTCCGCCCATGTTTCCGGTACCTGCGAAAAAGATTTTTTCAGACATGTTCAATTCCTTATGGTTTTGCCTTGCTTAAGAATTCCAGCAATTCGCCGTTGCTCTTATACTGGTTCATTAACTTGATAAGCTTGTCCATGATGCCGTTTTCGGTGTCGTTCTGCATACCCTTGCGGAAATTCCAGATGACATCGCGTTCTTTCATGGTTTGCAGAAGTTCCTCTTTACGGGTGCCCGACTTGAAGACGTCAATGGCGGGCCAGGTGCGCTTTTCGGCGAGACGGCGGTCAAGCACGAGCTCCATGTTGCCTGTTCCCTTGAATTCTTCAAAGATCACTTCGTCCATGCGGCTGCCCGTTTCGATGAGGGCCGTACCGATAATGGTGAGAGAGCCGTTTTTCTGGAGGATTTCAAAGGCGGGCTGACCTGTAGCGGTGTAGATGGTGGATCCGTCTTCCTTCTTCAGAGGTTGTCCTAGTTTGTCTGCAATCTTACGTGCTGCGCCGAAGAACTTTTTCGGGAACTGCATGGCGTTTGCATCCACACCACCCGAAAGGATCTTTCCGGAATGCGGAATCACCACGTTGTTTGCACGGGCAAAACGGGTGATGGAGTCCAGCAGGACTACGACATCCTTCTGCTGTTCCACCAGACGCTTCGACTTCTCGAGCACCATGGTGGCGACACGGGCGTGGTGGTCTGGCGGTTCGTCGAAGGTCGATGCGACGACTTCTGCCTTGAGCGTCGGGTTGTTTTCGACGAGCTTGCCGACGATGGAGCGCATTTCGGTCACTTCTTCGGGGCGTTCGTCAATCAGAAGCACCATAATGATGACTTCAGGATGGTTCGCGGCGATTGCCTGAACCATGTTCTGCAAAAGAACTGTCTTACCGGTACGGGGAGGAGCGAGAATGATACTGCGCTGTCCCTTACCGATGGGGGAGAACAGGTCCATCACGCGGGTCGTGAGTTCATCCGATTTCCATTCCAGCTTGATCTTTTCGTTGGGATGAATCGGGGTGAGGTATTCAAAGGCGACGCGGCGCTTGATTTTTTCGGGATCTTCAAAATTTACTTTGTCTACACGGCGCAGCGCGTAGTACTTGTCCTGTTGGTCGCGGGGCGGACGGGCGAGACCTGCAACCGTATCGCCGACCTTCAGGCCGAGCTTGCGAATCAGGTTCTGGCTCACGTAGACGTCATCGGGGCCCTGTTGGTAGTTGAATTCGGTATTGCGCAGGAATCCGTGACCCTGCGGGGTGATTTCCAAGAGACCTTCGGCATAAACAATATTGTTCTCGTTTTCGAGGCTTTGGAGCAGGAGCCCCAGGGATTGCTTGCGGTAACGCCTAAAGTCGAGGTTTTCCTTTTGAGAGGCGAGTTCCTGCAAGTCACTCATGGTCATCTTGCGGTACTTGCTCCAGCATTCGCGGGCCTTGTTCCAGGCTTCGGAGTCCGGTTCGGGGAGCGGAGTCGTGTCTTCTTCTTCCGGCTGGAATCTCTGGTTCTGGCGGTTGTTCTTGTCAAAGCGGCGGTTGTTCTTGTTGTTGAACTTGTCGAAGCGGCGGTTCTGCTGGTTCTGGAACTTCTGCTGTCCGTTTCCCTGGTCGCCCTGGTTAGCCTCTGATGCTTCGCCCTGGTTTTCGGCAGCGCCGTTGTTCTGGCCTTCTCCTTGGCCTTCGCCCTGATGTTCTGCAGGAGTGTTGACCTGGTTTTCGACGGGGGCGTTCTGGAAATTGCTTTCGGAGGAAGGAACTTCGTTGAAACTTGCGCTTTCTGTCGTGGCGGGTTCTACGGGAGCATTTTCTGTAATAACCTTGTCTTCATTCGGAATGATCGTTTCTTGTTCAGGAATCTTCTTGTTTTTCTTCGGCTTCTTTTCGTCGTTGCCTTCTGCCTTGGCGGCCTTGGTCGAGGGCCTGCCGCGCTTGGGCTTTGCGACTTCGGCGGGAGCTAGTTCGATGTTACCCTGCACTTCTGCCGGAACATCGATGCCGGTGGATTCTTGATCTGCAAGATGAGTTTCTTTAAGATTCTTTTTTGTTGGAGCCACGATAGTGTCCTATAGGTTTAATACAATAATGAATGATTTTGTACGGATGATATATATAATGAAATTTGCCCAAAATTGAATTTCTAGAAATGACTAGAATGGGCTCAAGTTGTTCTACATTGCGTAGCAGGATACAAGATAATTAAAAAAAGGCATTTTGTCATAAGAATCCCCCTTTTTTTCATAAAAAATTTTTTTTCGCAAGATTTGGGTCTCTTTTCGCGTTTTTGACAGTTGAAAAGCTCTTTTTTGACAGAAAAGTGAAAATTTGAATATCTATATTTGAGTCGTGGATTCTTTAGAAAGAGTTTTCATAGCCCTGGGCAGTAACCTACCTGACCGTTCCAAGCATCTTGGCGAAGGCCGTGATATGCTTCGTCGGATTTCGGCGGGTGGCTGGATGGAAAGCCCCATTTATGAAACGCCTCCGGTGGGACCGGCAGGTCAAGGGCCCTATTTTAACCAGGTCGTCAGTTTCTGGTATTCGGGAAACTCTACCAAGTTGCTCCATTACCTGAAAGGTTCCGAATTTATTCTGGGGCGTAAGCCGCGCGGCCATTGGAATTCACGCGAAATTGATTTGGACTTGCTTTATTTTGGTAAGGAAGTTCGGCAAGGGCGTCCCAACCTGCCTCATCCCCAGATTGTATGCCGTCAGTTTGTGCTTGTTCCGTTGAACGACATTGCCACTGATTGGGAAGATCCGCAGACGGGACTTAAGGTCAAGGAACTGCTGTCCAACCTGCTGCAAAAAGAAGAAAAGATTCCGTTCCGCGTCGTAACCTCGGAGGAACCCTGATATGCTGAGAGAAAAGGGCGTTCATTTTTTGGCCATCGAAGGCGCTATCGGCGTGGGGAAGACCTCCCTTGCCAAGATTATCGCCGAGCGCTGGAATGCGATGTTCATCGAGGAAAATTTCGAGGAAAACCCGTTCCTTGAAAAGTTCTATCAGAACAAGCAGGCCTATGCCTTCCAGACGCAGCTCTTTTTCTTGCTCGACCGCCTCAAGCAGTTGCAGCACTCCGCCTTGCAGAGCGACCTGTTCCATGATCTCTTGGTGAGTGACTTTACTTACGACAAGGACCAGATATTTGCGGCTCAGAACCTGTCCGAAAGTGAATATGCCATGTACGACCAGGTGGCGAAGGCCTTGAACCACGATATTCCGAGACCGGATCTGGTGGTCTACTTGCAGGCTTCGGTCCCGACTCTGCTGAAGCGTATTCACGGCCGTGGACGCGCCATGGAAAAGACCATCGAAGGTTCTTACCTGAGTGGCCTCATGGATCGCTTCGACCGTCATTTTTGGAATTATCCCTATGCGCCGGTGTTGATCATCAATACCGACAATATTGATTTTGTACACAACGAAAACCACCTGCAACTGGTGCTGGATGCGATTGCGTCCTGTCCCAAGCAGACGACTTACTTTGTTCCAGAAGGTAAATAATGCAAATCGTTACGACTGTTGATTCCCTACGTCAAATCCTCAAACCGCTTTCTAAGGAAGGCAAGGTGATCGGGCTTGTTCCCACGATGGGTGCCCTGCACGATGGTCATGGGGCTCTTATCAAGGAATCTGTCAAGGATTGCGACGTCACGGTGGTGAGCGTTTTCCTGAACCCGATCCAGTTCGGCAAGAACGAGGACTTGGACAAGTATCCGAAGCGCCTGGAAGCCGATGCCAAGTTTGCCGGTTCCCTCGGTGCCGATTACGTGTTCGCCCCGAGCGTGCAGGAGATGTATCCTGATGGCGACCCGCTGACGCTTGTCCGCGATGAAGCGCTGGAAAGCCTGTATTGCGGTGCTTACCGTCCGGGCCATTTCCGTGGCGTGCTTACGGTGGTTTCCAAGCTGTTCCTGATTTCGGGTTGCGACCATGCCTACTTTGGCGAAAAGGATTACCAGCAGGTATTCCTGATCGAACGCATGGTGAAGGACCTGAATTTTGATCTGCAGATTCACCGCGTGAAGCTGGTGCGCGAAGAGTCCGGTCTTGCGCTTTCTAGCCGCAACGAATACTTGAGCGAAGACGAACGTAGCCGCGCCTTGGGCATTTATGGAGGCTTGAAGCAGGCGAAGGCCGCCTACGAGGCGGGCGAACGCAGCGTCTCCAAGATTCGTGACATCGTGCTGAAGTCTATCCTTGCCGCTCGCGGCATCGTACAGTTCGTGGAAGTCGTCAACCAGAAGGACTTGCAGAAGTTCTCCGGGATGCTCGCTCCCGAAGACAAGGTTGTTATCTTGGTGGCCGCCTTCTTCGGAAAGACTCGCCTGATCGACAATATCGAGCTGAATTAGAACTTAGTCCGCTACGCTCTTAGAACATAGATCTAAGTTCTAAGCACTATCAACTATTTCTCAGTTGCGGTGAACACACCGTCCCATACCTCGCCTTCTGCAACAGGCGGGGTTATTTTGTATGCTTCGCAACGCTTGATGTAGATGTGCGACGGAGTCGTCTTGCTGCCCGGATCGCGGTCGGGGTGATGCGGCTCGATTTCGAGGCATTGCTTGAAAAGTTCGATGGCATCGTCCCATTGCATGTTCAGGTAGCAGGCGCGGGCCTTTTCCCAAATGCCTACCAGTTCAGTGAGAGTAGACTCGTTTTCGCAGCCGGTCTTGTTCAGGAGCTCGAAGGTCTTTACCGGCTGGCTCTTGCCTATCACGCGGATGGTATCGAGAGAACGGTAGATGAACCGTCCCGGTTCCAGATGCTTTTGCGTATCTTCGCTAATCTGGATGTAGGCGCCGTACTGCTTTGCCGCACTTTCGAGACGTGCGGCGAGGTTCACTGCATCGCCCATCATGGTGTAGTTCTTGCGCATGGTGGAACCCATGTTTCCGGTCACGATGTCGCCCGAGTTGATACCGATGCGCATGTGCATGTCGTGAACGACTTTCGGCCATTTGTTGCCTTCGCTAGCCCATTTTTTACGGAGGTCCAGCAGCTTGTTCTGCATGTCCACGGCGGAGTCGCAGGCGCTCTGGGCGTGGTTAGGTAATGGCATCGGTGCACCGAAGAACGCGATGATGGCGTCACCTTCGTACTTGTCGAGCGTTCCCTTGTTTGCAAGCAGGGTGTCGGTCATTGCGGTTAAATATTCGTTCAAAAGCTCGACCAGCTTACTCGGGTCGCCGATTTTTTCGGAGAAGGTAGAGAAGCTGGCGATGTCGGTAAAGTAAGCGGTAATGTTCGACTTTTCGCCACCCAGGGTAGGCATAATTTCGTTGTCCACCATGGCGTCGATCAGTTCCGGAGAAATGTACTGCTTGAACGCGTTGTTGATGAAGCTCTTTTCCTTGTTTTCAAAATAGAACTGCACCACCAGGGCTGTGATGTTGGTCAGCAGCATGGCGAGAATCTGCTTGGATACGCCGATGTAGAGGCCATTCTGGAAATACTTATAGGCGACCATCACGTAGACTGCCATCAGGATGACCGATATGGCGACCGAGAAGTAGCTTCGGAAATAGAGGCCGAGGAACAAGCTAATCAGGGCGAGCAGGATGACGATAATCCGCTGGTAGTTTTCAGCCAGAGTGACGATGTAGTCGTCTTCAAGGATGTTCTTGATGATGGTGGCGTGGATCAGCACGGCAGGGTAGTTTTCTTCGCTGGGAACGGGCACAAAGTCGAAGAGGGCTGCTGCGGCGGAACCGAGAATAAAGATTTTTCCTTGCTCGGTCCTGGATTCGCCCGAGGCGACGTCTTTGTAGGATAGGTGCTGGAAAGTGCGGCGGGAATCGGCGACATTGTAGCGGCCCTTGAAGTTGACCTGATAGCGTCCGAATTGATCAATCGGAATTCTTTTGGCGGGGCCGAAACGGAGCTCCTCGCCGGGCTTGAGGTTCCTGATTTTTTCTTCGCTTGTTGCCTGAATATCGCGGATGACGGCGTCGGAGAGAATGACCTGGTTCGATTTCCAGCGCTTTAACTGCTTGTCGTAGTTGATGTCCATGTCGAGTGACAGGTAGACGGACTTGCCGTTAGGAATTCTTTTGATGGAATCGGCATAAAGCTGGAGCGTGCTGACGGTGTAGCGGCTGATGTTGATGAGGTCGTAGTCTTCCTCATCTTCTTCATCTTCCTCGCCCTCTTCACCTTCGTCGTCACTTATGCTATCCGGGTCGCGAATTGAAATGACGAAATAATCCTTGTCGTCTTCGTCTTCGTCGAATTCCAGTTTGGCGAGCTTGTTGAGAATGACGGGCTTATCCTCTTCGACGGAATCCAGGGTGGCTTCCGTAATGTTCATAATCAGTCTGGACTGCTCGATGTCGAGGGGACGCGGGTTGTTACCGATTTTCAGGGTGATCTGTCCCAGGGAATCCTTCTGGACGATGATGCGGAAGGAAACATCGATAAAGGTCTTGCTAGCCGTCTTTTCGATTTTCTTTTCAGAAAGCTTTTTCTTGAGGGCCGTGAACATAGGATAGCTGAAATTCGGGTAGGTCGTATGGAAGCCCCCCGCGGAGTCTCTGTAGATGCCGAAAGGCTTGCCGACATCGATATATTGCCCCATCTTGATTTTCACGTTCTCGGGTTTCTGGTGGAATAGGTGCAGGATGGTCATCAGGGACATGGTCGTATAGATGTGGCTGGAATCGATACGGCCAATTTCGATGAGGGTGGTGTCCTTGGTGGGGGGGATATTCATGTTCGGGAAACGGTAGAACATGGACACCTTGCGCACGATACCGTCGTTGTCGGGGTAGGCGTTTACGGAACCGAGGCCTGCTCCCGCCTGGGCGAGTTCGGGGAAGATGTTGTCAAGAAGGTCCTTGGGCTCGATATTTTCGGGCTTGTCGACCTGGCTACTCTTGAAGGTGGAGCCGAGACCGATTTCTTGGGCGCGCTTTTCGCCGCTCAACTTGCGCCATTGCGATTCTTGCTTGTATCCCTTGGCGTCGCCGAACACGTCGCAGACGATGGTGTGGCCACTTTCCTTGATAGCGGAAACGAGCATAGAGTCGTAGTTGTAGTTGGCGAGAATTTCAGGGTAGGTGGAATCCCAGGGGGTGTCCGGGGCGATGTTCCCGAGAACTTGAAGCACCTGGTCCGCCTTTTTCTTGCCGAAGTCGGCGGTCTTGAACACAATATCGAAACTGATGGCGGCCGCGTTACTCTTGCTCAAGTTCTTGATCACGTTGGCGTGCACGTCGCGGTCCCATTCGTTAAAGGGACCTAGCTTTTCTAGCGAGGGCTCGTCGATGTCAACAATGAAAATATTGGGGTCGTTCTTGTTGGAGGCGTCCTTTTCGACAATGGTAATCTTTTCGTTCAGGGCGACATCGCTGTCGTCGACATAGGTGGCACCTTTGAAGAATTGGTCGTAAAAGAGGTTTTCAAGAGCTTCGCTACTGTTTCTGGTGGTTCCAACAATATCGTTCTGGGTACTTCCGAAAATAAGGATTGCAACAACAATAATGGTCGATGCGGTAAAACCTGCAATGACTTTCTTAAGTTTCTTGGAAATCTTGGCTTGCATAAGAAAAAGATAACAATATGTTGTTATACAAAATTTTGAGCCAAAATGATAAATAAATAGATAGGGACGAAGGAAAAATAAGGCGTAGTGGCGTAACTCGTTGACAGTCAATGTGTTACGGTATATTTTACGATGCCGGTGAGCCAAATATTTTTAGAAGAACTATATTTAAAAGGTAATTGCGGAGGCATTTTGGCTACTCAAAAGAAATCGACGTCGAAAAAAGCGGGAAAGTCTTCTAAATCGAAAAAGGATTTAACTCCGAATTCGGATACTCAGGGCTTTGGTTCCATTATCGGGGGCTGGGCGCTTGTCGCGTTTGGCTTGTTTTTGGCATTGGGGTGTTTCTGTTCCGTGTATAGTGGTGAATCAGGAGGTTTTCTGGGACCATACCTCGGGAAAATGTTTCCCAATGGGCTTGCTTATATGCTTGGCCGTGTAGCGTCCGTCGTTGCAGCGGGTGCCATGGTGCTTTGGGGCTTGTCCCTTATTTCGTCAAGTCGGCGCTTTACATTCATCCGCTATGCCGTTGGCCTCTCGCTGTTGACGGTCAATTTCTCGTTTCTTTTTGCCATCCGCAACTATGGCCAGGTAAAGGTGCCCAGGGCCGAACTGATGCAGAACGGTGGCGTGGTGGGGCAGTTTCTGAACCAGTTCGTGGCAGTTCCCGTGTTCGGAAAGGAATCGTTCCTGATGCCGCTAGGCATTTCGCTCTTTTTGTTGGTGTTGGTCCTGGTGCTTGCTTTTGGATTGCGCCCGAGACACTTTAAGTTTATTGTGCAGACAACAGCCTGGTTCAAGTCGGTTTTCAAGAAAAAGGAACCCATCGAGGGCGAAGTTGTGGAACCGATTGAAAATACGCGTTCTGGTCGATATGCCCAGGTGCGGACGAATATGGACTTGCCGGGGGCAACACTTCCGCGAGGCGTTTACATGGACGACAATACGGTGAATATCAAACCGGACGGTTTCAAGATCCGTCGCAAGAACAAGGTAACGCCTTTCAGCGGACGCAATAGCTGGATGGATGATGAATTCAGTCTGAACGGATCGTTGGCTGAAATTCCTGATGTCCCTGATGAAGTGCTGCAGACAATGACTCCGCATCAGGTAAAAGAAATCGTTCAGCCGCAGCCTGATCCTACGAATAATGTGGCGGGCGAGTACAACTTGGACGAAGACCCTGAAATCCGCAGACTCGAAGATTACTTGCGCCAGAACGGCGGCAAGATGAATGCCCTTGAAATCGTAGAAGTCAAGGAAAAAATTGCGGCCCTCAAGCGCGCCCGCGACTTGATTGCTTGGGAAAAGGATCACCGCGGCCGTATGCTGGTGAAGGGCGATGTGCGTCGCGAAGGTTCTCCGGTGACGGGTTCTATGGCGACGCGTACGGTGGCTGCAGGTGCGATGCCGACCGGAACGATGCCTGCTGCAAGGGGTGTAACGCAAAGATCCATGACGCAACTCCCGACTCAAAATGCAGATGACCGCACGGTGATGGCGGGCGAGCCGACTCGCGGAAATGTGAATGCCGAGGACTTGCTCGGTGGCGACGGCGCCAATACGGTTGGTGCGGCTGTCGCAGCTGACGATGATACGTTTGTGCCTGAAGTTTATGGCGCCGACGATGTAGGCGAAGTTCCTGAAATGCCTGAAGAAACTTTGGGTGCCTCGATTGGGGCGGTGCCGAGTGGAACCTTGACTTCGGGAATGAAGGCCGCTCCGATTCCGCAGCGTGACCCGACGACGGTTTACGACGAATACAAGGTGCCCGCGATCAGCGATATTTTGGAAGAACACGAGCCGCAGATGGCTGACTACTCTGAAGATGAGTTGAACGCTATCGGCAAGATGCTCGAAGAAAAACTCGAAAACTTCAAGGTGAAGGGCCGTGTGATCGGTTGCGAAACGGGACCGATGATTACCCGTTTTGAAGTGGAGCCGGGCCCGGGCATGAAGGTGAGTCGCTTCTCTGCCTTGCAAGAAGACTTGGCGCTCCCGCTCCGCGTTTCGTCGGTGCGCATTTTGGCGCCGATTCCGGGCAAGGCCGCAGTCGGTATTGAAATCCCGAACCGTAAGTTCCAGACGGTGTATAGCCTCGATGTATTCCAGAGCGAAAAGTTCAAGCCGTCGCCTGAAAAGATACTGGTTGCGCTCGGTAAGGACATTACTGGCGAAGCATTCACGATGGACTTGGCGAAGGCTCCTCACTTGCTGATTGCTGGTCAGACAGGTTCCGGTAAGTCTGTCTGCATTAATGCCCTCATGGCATCGATGCTTTTCAGTAAGACTCCCGATGAACTTCGCATGATTCTGGTGGACCCGAAGGCGGTGGAACTCAAGATGTACGAAAACATCCCGCACCTGCTGGCCCCGGTGATTACCAAGCCTGAAATTGCGATTCAGGCGCTCCAGTGGCTTTGCTACGAAATGGACCGCCGTACCGAAGTCCTGGCTTCGGCGAAGGTGCGTAACATTGGCGGCTTTAACGCGAAGTTTGAGGCGGGCGAGTTGCCTGATGAAGTGCCCGAAGAAGACCGCAGTCACCGTATGGCGTTCATCGTGGTAATTATCGATGAAATGGCGGACCTCATGATGGTCGCTGGCAAGGAAATCGAAAAGAACGTGGCGCGCCTTGCCGCAAAGGCTCGTGCCGTGGGCATTCACCTGGTGCTTGCTACGCAGCGCCCGTCGGTGAAGGTTATCACTGGTATTATCAAGGCGAACTTGCCGACGCGTATCAGCTTCAAGGTGGCCTCTCAGATTGACGCCCGCACGGTCATGGACCATGCCGGCGCCGAAAAGCTCCTGGGCCGCGGTGACATGCTTTATAAGGCTGTGAACGATCCTGAACCGGTGCGCGTCCATGGCGCCTTCTTGAGCGACGAGGAAGCTGAAAAGCTTGCTGATGCCTGCTCCGACCAGAACGTGTTCTACCCGCAGGTGGAATCGTTCGACGTGTCTGACGGCGAAGGCGACGAAGATGGCGAAGGCGGCGGAAAGGACCTGGGCAAGCTTGACAAGCTGCTTTACGATGTGGCCGTCTGGGCGGTCGAATGCCGCGGGCTTTCGACCTCGGCGGTGCAGCGCCACTTTAGCGTGGGCTTCAGCCGAGCCGGTAAAATCGTGGACCAACTTTACAGCCTCGGCGTGTGTGGCCCAGCTAAGGGCAACAGCAAACCCCGTGCCATGCTCCTTGGAATCGAAGAAATCCAGAACATGGAACGCTCCGGAAAATTCGGCTAAAAAATCCTAAAAAATCGTTCTTTTGTAAAAACTGGCTCAATTTTGGGCTAGTTTTTACTTTTTTGTAAAAAATTGTTGACTTTTGCGTTCTTCGAGGATATATTTATAAATAAGTTAAACCTGTTAGCTGTCAGTGCTAGCGTAAGAAGGAGGATTTAACTATGAAAAGGATGGTTCAGGGAATGATGGTGGCTCTCGTCTGTGGAGCTGCTTTCTTTACGGGTTGTTCGTCGAAAGACGGCGACAAAACGGTGTTCTTGGATGACTACGAAAAGAATATTGCCAACAAGATTGTGGGTAAGTGGATCAACGTCGAAGAAGCCGGTAAGGCCGTGCCCACTAATCTGAAAGGCGTCATGACCATAGAATCCTTCTCCAAGGGGTATTATAGCACATCTTTCGGTAGTGATACGTGGATTGAACGCGAAGCGTTTGAAATCGCTATCAAGAGGGATACTATCTCGTGGGCAGTGGCAAATGGTCCAGTGACAGTAAATATTCAGCATATAGTCAATTCCGTCACGGACAGCGAGATGAATACCACGGCGAGTCTCGTTGCCAAAATGGGTGATAGCGTTGTGAGTGAAGTAGGCCCGATGTCGATGCGTTTAGTCAAGTTGGCTAAAGACTATCGCCAAGATATTGTCGGCCTGTGGGAAGGCAAGGTCTCTAGTGATTCTTCCCAATTTGATGACGGACAGCTCCATCGCTGGGAATACCGTGCCGATGGTAACTATGTTTACTACGGCTTGGTGAAGGACAAATGGGAACCCATCGGTGGTGGATTTAACCAATACCTTGTCGATGGTAACTTGCTTTGCACCCGTTGGAAAAATGAAGGTGACGAACAAGAAAGCCGCGAATGGTGGGAAATTGAATCCATCGAAGATGGTGTGATGAAATGGAAAGCCCTGCGAGTCGGTGAAGATGGCGCCCCTTATGCGGCATCCTTTACGATGACCAAGGTGAACGAACCTCAGTAATCGCTAACATTTATATAGGAATAAACGTCCTAAAGTTGATTCAGGGCGTTTTTCTTTGTTATCTTTTGCGCCGAGAATGAGAGAAAAATATGACTGAATATGAAGTTGAAATGGCTTTAGCTGGTGGAGTTAATCTATCTTATTGGAATCCAGGTTCAGAATACAAGGCGCAAATTAAGGATATTCTAAAAATCAATTTCGAACAGGATATTTTTGACTATCAGTATTATATTCCAGAACGACTTCAAAAAGTGGTGGCTACCAAACTTGGCTTTTCTGAAAAAGAATTGAGCTTGGCGAGTTTTTCTGCCTTTTCGCAAAGTACGGTTTCCATTGTAACGGTTTCGGCATTTCTTGCAAAGAAGAACTTAAAGCTGGGAATTGTTTCTCCGGTGTATTTCTCGGTTCAGACCTGCTGTAATGACTTGAAAATCCCGTATGTTTTTTTTGATGAATTTGCTCCAAATGTCAATGAAAGCTTTGATGAGGATTTGCTCCTGAAGTCTGAATGCGATGCGTTCTGGTTTACATCTCCTATCAATTCGACTAGCATTTACTTTAGTCAAAAAGTCAAGGAAGGAATTCAAAAGCTTTTGGATTTCGGTAAGTGGGTATTTTTGGATGAATCCCTGTGTGTGTATGGAAAGGAACTTTTAAGAACCTTTGGAATTCAGGATAAGCTGTTTTACATTTATAGTCCGCATAAGACTCTTGGAATTCAGGGCGTCAAGTTTTCGGTTGTAGTAGCTCATCGAAAATATTATAATGAAATAGACTGCTTGAAGGATTGTTATGGTGGTTCGCTGAATTGTTCCAACTTGCAGGGGGTGACGCATTTCGCTTCGCCAAATTTTGATGAATGCGTTACTTTTTACAATAAGTTTTGGCGAGATAATTTGGGGCTTGTCAAGAGTATTTTGACCCAATACGATTTTGCTCATGTCTCGTCAGAGATAGCGGGGCACTATGCTATGATCTTTATGAATTCTTCTGTAGAAACCCCAAAATATGTCAAAGCAATGAAAGTTCTTATGCAGGAACAAGGATATTATGTTTATCCGGGCTTTATGCAGGGATTTGATACGACAAGGCGTTTTTGTTTTAGGGTGAATTTACTCTTGAACAAGGTTGATTTGGAAAAAGGACTCGTCGCGGTTCTTGATTACTTTAAGAATACTTTGTTTGTTGCAAATTCTATGAAGGGTGAATGATGTTTTCTGAAAAAACTGAAATTGAAGGTCTCTCCGCATTTTTTGATAAATTAGAATCCTTTTCTAATCGAATTGCCGTTGTTGATCACGAGGGTGGGCGAAATACGACTTATCTGCAATTTTATGAAAATTGCAAGAAAGTGAATGCCTACCTTCGTAAAAAAGGGATTGGAACCGAAGATACAGTTGCCATTCACGTGCCTCGTGGAATGGAATATATGGCTGTTCGTGTGGGTGTCATCATGGCGGGTGCCGCATGGGTCTCGTTAGAAGATATGATGGGGCTTGAGCGAATTGCTTTTGTCATGAAAGACTGCGGTTGCAAACTTGAATTCACCATGCAATGCTGGGATGAGGCGATGAAGGAAGCCCCCTGCGCTGAAATTCATAAAGCTTCGCCTCACGATCTCGCCTTTTTCATTTATACCTCGGGAAGTACAGGAAATCCCAAGGGTATTGCCCAGGAATATGGCGTCTACAAAAACCTGATAGAAGGAACTTGCGACTTTGTTGAACCCTATTCAAATCCGCCGTCTCAGTTTGCGCATGTCATTCCTGAAAGTTATGCGGGCGGTGCCTATATTACCTTGGGAGAGCTGATTTCCGGGAATACGGTCCATGTCCTTTCCTTTGGTTTTCTCAGGGATATAAAAGGCCTGGCCCAGTATTTTGCGACACACTGTATCGACACGACCTTTATGACGCCGGAATTTTTGAAGGCCATGCAGAAAATTCCGGGCTTTACGCTTAGGGCTTGTTTTACGGGCGGCGAAATTGTTGCCGATGTTTATTCTTCTGAGTTTGACATTATCAATGTTTACGGTTCGAGCGAATTTGGCTACCCGATGAGTCTTTTTACGCTGGATAAAAGCTACAGCAATACGCCTATCGGCTATGCCACCTGCAATTCGGATATTATCTTGATCGATGAAAACGGAAATGAGGCGGACGAAGGCGTTTTCTGTATTGCGCTTCCGTTTTTCAGGGGCTACAACAAGGTTTCCGATGAAAATCGGTTCGTCGAGCATAACGGGAAAAAGTATTTCAAGGCTTCCGATTACGCTAAAAGGGATCCCGACGGAAAATACACCATTTTGGGCCGCGTAGACAGTATGGTGAAAATCAACGGGAACCGCATTGACCCGGCGGAGATTGAATCTGCCGCAAAGTCGGCGCTCTCGCTGGAGTTCTGTGTTGTAAAGGCCTTTGAGAAAAATGGCTCGGTAAGGCTCGGGCTTTATTATAAAGATGAAAAGGTAATTGATTCTGCCGAGGCTGCAAAAAAATTGGAATCCTATCTTCCGATATTTATGATTCCTTCGTTTTTTGCGAAATTGGATGATATTCCCTTCAATGCAAACGGCAAGGTGGACAAGTTCGCCTTGAAGGAACCTGAATATCTTGAAAATAAACACTACATCGCTCCCGAAAATGAAATCCAGGAAAAGGTATGCTCCCTTTTTGAGAGTGTTCTAGACATAGATTGGAAAATAGGGATCGATGAAGACTTTTTTGCTTTAGGTGGGGATTCCATTTGTGCAATGGAATTGGTTTCTGAAAGTCGCGGCGTCTTGGGATCGCTGTCTTTTAAACTTATTTACGACGGGCGCACTCCGCGTAAAATTGCAGAACTGATTCAAAAGTGCGAGTCAGAAAATTCTTCTCAAAAGGTGGCTTCGCATTTAATTGAAGATCTTGAGAAAAATGGCGTTCCTGTAAACGAGATGCAACTGTGTTTCCTGGATCTCGACCTTGAGTTTCCGGGAACGACCATGATGAATCTTGCCTATAAATTTGAACTTTTGAGCGATATCGATCTGGAACGGTTTTCTGTAGCGCTTTCAAGAGAGATTGCTGCTCGTTCTATTTTTTCAAGCATTATTGAAAAACGTGAAAACGAGTTCTTTATTCGAAAATCTGAAGAAATTAGCTATAAAATTTCTGTTGAAGAATTGAGCGCAGAAGAACTTAAAGATGTGGAAGAAGACATCTTTCGCCCGTTTAAGTTTGACGGCTCTCCGCTTTTTAGATGTCGCGTAGTCCGTTCGAATAATAAAAAGTACCTTCTTTTCTGTGCTCATCATGCCGTTTGTGATGGCTACTCCTTGCAACTGTTCTTGAAAGATATTGCCCGCGTTTACCATGGAGCAGAACCTTCCAAGGATTATTTTTACCCGCTCCTTCAAAAGGATTACGAACTTAGATGCTCAAAGACTTTTGAGGATGATCGTGAATACTTTATTTCTCGCTATAAGAAAGATATTTTTGACGCAATCCCTAGGGTTGATTCCGATTTGAAGGAAAATGTGGATGATCAAATCGTAAAGCCTTTCCCGTTCACAAAGAACGATGTGAAGGAATTCTGTGAAAAAGTAAAAATTGGGATGAATGCTTTTTATTGTGTCGCCTTTGCACTTTCTGTCTGCGAGTATAATCATTCGCAATTTGTTCGGTTCGGCTGGATATGGAATGGCAGAAGTGATATCGAGTCTATGGATTCGGTGGGTGTCTTTATACGCGAAATCCCGATTGCATTCTCTATGGTGGAGGGGAAATGCCTTAGAGAATATCTTGTAGATGCTCAAATGCAGATTGAAGAGGGCATCAATCATGCGAGTCTTTCGTATTGTTTGGAAGAATGGTTTATGCAAAAAAATGGGGCAGCGACAGTCATATTCCATAATGATATTTATGATTACAGTGCTCTGGATGGAATTGTAAGTGGAATGGAAAAAATATTCTCAGATAAATATCCTACTGCTTGCGAAAATCCTTTAGATTTGGAAATTGTGGCAAGTCCTGAAGAGTTTGTGGCTCTTTTCGACTATAATGGGGCTCTATATAAACGTGAAAGTATGGAAAAGTTTGCTGAAATATTTATTCAGAATTGCGAAAAGTTGATGAAATTAGTTTAAATTATGTATTGAGAATGATGTAAGGAGAAAAATATGGAAATTAAGTCTAGTTTGAATGGCGATGAATTGAAGGTGGAGCTTTCGGGGGAGTTGAATGCTTTGACTGCTCCGGAGCTTTCGACATTCCTCGCTCCGCATGTCGAAAAAATAAAGTCCCTCGTATTTGATTTCAAGGAATGCGACTTTGTCTCGTCGGCAGGAATCCGCGTGTTGCTTTCTTCTTTCAAGACGTTGAAAAAGAATCAGGGCGATATGCGTCTTGAAAATGTGGGGCCCAATTTTAAGGACGTTCTCGAGGCGACGGGCCTAGATGTTGCCTTCGGTATCCTGTAACAGGACCATGTTCAAGACATTCCTTTCAAGAAAGTTCTTTTCTCTCTTGCTGTCGAGTACAATCGGTCAGCTCGTTATTACGGTGCTGACCCTTTCGGATTCTGTGATTGCTGGTGTGATGCTGGGAGAAGATGCCGTTGCTGCCATTTGTTTGGTGGTCCCGGCTTATTCCTTGTCTGCTTTTGGGGGATGTTTAATTGCTTTGGGTGTACCCATCATCTATAATCGGGCCATGGGGGAGTTTGACAAGGAAAAGGCGGATCGCTGTTTTTCTTTTGGTTTGTTGACGTCTTTAGCAATGGGCTTGATTCTATATACGGTCTTTATGCTGTTTGGGGATGCGTATCTTCGTTTTTATGAACCGTCTACAGTCGTTTTCAATGCGGCAAGGGATTATTTCTTCTGGTATAAGTACACCTTCTTGCTATTACCGCTTTATACATTGATGTACGAAATGGTCCTTGCCGATGGCGATGAAACTTTGTCGATGGTTTCGGGAATCGTGCAAATTCTTGGAAATATTGTTTGTTCGATTGTTCTTGCGAAATTTATTGGGATTGAGGGAATTGGGCTTGGCTCATTTATTGGAACTTCTGCTGCACTAATCGTTTCTTTTGCACATCTCCTCCGTAAAGGCAATTCCTTGAAATTGGGCTTTTATTTTTCGTTCCAGTGGGTTGTCGATGTTTTGAAGTATAGTGTGATTGATGCGGGGGCCTATCTTTTCTTGGCCTGTTATATTGCGGCGATGAACCGTTTTATCACCTTCGCGTTTGGTCCTGAAATGCTTGTACTAGGAGCTGTTATTCTTTTTATGAAAGAGGTACAAGTCTTGTTTGATGGCGTGGGGGAGGCGTTTACTCCGTTGATGAATATCTATCTGGGCGAAGAATCTTATGACGCAGTCAAGAAATGTTATCGTCTTTCTTTGAAAACGGCTGTTGTCGAAGGACTTGTCTTGATGTTGTTGATGATTCTGGTCTCGCCCTTTATTGTAAAACTTTATGACATCTCCGATCCGGTAGCCTATTCTTATGCGGTTGGAGGGGTACGAATTGAAGCTTTGGGACTTGTTTTCTTGAGTTTACTGTACTTGTTAAGTTCCTACTATTTGCTCATTGACAAGATTAAGCTTGGATTTATGATGAGTGCGCTACGTGATGTTTTGGTGGCTGCCCCAGTCTGCATAATCCTTGGGTATTTCTTTGGTATATATGGTATGTTTGCCGGTGTCGCTATTAGCCCTGCCGTTGCTTATGTAATCACGGTTCTGTATATCCGCTTGAGGTATGGAAAGGATAATTATCCCTTGCTGCTTGCGGATAAGCTGAAAGGCTTCAAGCATAAATTTTACGAGTTGAAACTGGACCCGGCATCGATTGTTGAAACTCAGCAGCAGGCAGAAAAGTTCCTTTGTGAAAATGGGGTTGACCGTAAGATAGTCTCGAAGGTGAAATTGTTGGTAGAGGACCTTTATATGCTGATTTATGAAAAGAACGGCGTGGATAAAGCGGTCTATGCGGAATGTACCGTCATTATCCGCGATACGGGTGTGCAGATTATTACCAAGGATGACGGCGTACTGTTCGATTTGTCCAGTGATGATGTCGTTGCCGGATCGATTGTCGAATTCATGGTTTCGGGCTATATGGAAAAACTGAAGGACAACAGGAAATACCTGACGACCATGAGCTATAACCGTAACACGTTCAGGATTAATTACGAGGTGTGAATATGATTCAAGATAGCATTACGGAGACCCTTTTTGTTGAATTGACTTTATTTTCGATATTGTTACTTGTTTTTATGCTGTACAACAATGTTGTGCTGTATAAGATGAGTATTAAAGATAAATTATCCATAATTCTTGCGACCGCCATTGTATCTTCAATATTTGATGGAGTATGGCATTTCGTTGATGGAAATGTGAATCTTCGAATATTGAATTTTATTTGCGCTGATGTCTATGCAGTAGGTTTGTTTTTTGGAGTGTCTATGTTCGCTATGTTTAGCTTAGAACGCTTTGGGCTTGCGTTAAATTCAAAAAAATTGCATGTATTGCTTTTTGTTGTGCCCTCTGTCTTGGTACTCTTCTTATGCTTGACCACTCCATGGACGGAACTGGTGTATTCCATTGATGAAAGCGGCGATATTCAGTATATGGGTTTATTCGATTATTTTCTTGTACCTTTATGCTTTCTTTATCTTTTTTTATCAATTTTACTTTCGGTTTATTATGTTGTTCTGTATCGAAAAAAACAAAAGGAAAAAGTAAGCTATGCCCAAAACTTATTGATATTTGCATTGCTTTGTGTTGGTGTTGAATCGGTGCAGGCGTATGTTCTTGAGATTGATGAAAATTATCTAGTGACAAGCCTCTCTTGGGCAATAGGATTTGTGTTCTTTACAACTAGTGTGAATACGGAACGCTTTGTAAAGAGTCGAGAAAAAATTGTTGCTGTGGAAGCGGATTTGGAATTGGCTGCAAATATCCAGCTAGGAGCGCTTCCCACGGATGTCCACGCCTTTCCGCGCCATCCAGACGTGAACATTTTTGCGTCCATGACTACGGCAAAAGAGGTGGGCGGTGACTTTTACGACTTCTTTGAAATAGATGATACGCACATTTGTTTTGTGATTGCCGATGTGTCGGGAAAAGGTGTGCCTGCGGCTCTTTTCATGATGGTTGTAAAAACTATGATTCATGATCATGCTTCCATGAAACTTTCTACTGCAGAGATTTTCAATGATGTGAATCGACTTTTGTGCGAAAATAATCCTGAAGAAATGTTTGCTACAGCCTGGATCGGTATTCTCGATACAGAAACTAGAATAATGAAATGCACCAATGCGGGGCACAATGCCGTGTGCTTTGCGAAAAAAGATGGCAATTTTGAATTCTTAAGGCAACGCCATGGGGTGTTCCTCGCCGGGTTTGATTTTACGCAATATAAAGAAGCGGAAATCCAGTTCGAAAGCGGAGATTGCCTGTTCCTTTATACCGATGGTCTCACCGAAGCTCACAATGCTTCTGCTGAACTTTACGGTGAAAAACGTCTTTTAGATAAATTGAATTCTATCAAGCCTCGTGGAGGCGAAAAATTCCTGAAGGAAATCGCGGATGACGTGAAAGTCTTTTCTGAAGGAACAGATCCCTTTGATGACCTTACGATGATGGTTATTAAGGTTGACTAGAAGATTTTTTTGCTAAGTTTGTGTCCATGAAAGAATACGCTCCTGCCAAGATTAATTTGTTTTTGGATGTTATTCGTAAACGTGACGACGGCTATCATGATTTGGGAACCCTGTTCCAGACCATCGACGCAGGCGACACGGTAAGCGCCGAAATTCGTGAAGATGGTCGCATTACCCTTTGCTACAATGAACCGCAGAACTACCCGCTGGAGTCCGACCTGGTTTACAAGGCGGCAAAGCTGTTGCAGCAGGAATCGGGTACGACTCACGGTGCAGACATTTATTTGAACAAGGTGATGCCGTTGGGGGCAGGCCTTGGTGGCGGCTCTGCCGATGCGGCGGCGACACTTCGCCTGTTGAACCAGCTGTGGAAGCTCAAGTTTAAGTTCGAAAAGCTCGAAGAAATTGGTGCCCGCCTCGGTGCCGATGTGCCGTTCCTGGTGCGTGGCGGTTCCGCCTTTGCCGAAGGGATTGGCGAAAAGCTGACATTCCTGAAGCCGTTGCAGCTGACGGGCGAGCAGTACTTGCTCGTGGCGACTCCGCTCGATTCCGTGCCGACCAAGGATGCCTATGCGGGTGTTCCCAAGTCGGGTCCCGATCGTTGGGAGACTTTCAAGGTCAAGTGCAAGCTGGCGGGCAAGTCCGCAGTTGACTATGCGCTTGCTAACGGATTTAACGGGTTCGAAGAATCGGTGTTCCCCAAGCACCCGCTCGTCGAAGAGATGAAGAGCGAATTCAAGCGTCTTGGGGCGAAATCCGTCCTGATGTCGGGGTCGGGTGCGTCGGTTTTTGGCGTCTTTGACACGCGTAAGCAGGCGAAAGAGGCTGCCGAAGAACTGAAGCCGATCTCCAGGTACCAGGTCGTAACCCGCTTTTTTGAGGGTTTTTAGCCAAAACCCTTTGAAATTTTGGCGAAAATGCTATATTTGCGCCACCATTGGGGTATCGTCAAGTGGTAAGACAACGGATTTTGATTCCGTTATTCGTAGGTTCGAATCCTGCTACCCCAATGAATTTTTTAACCATTACTTAATTGGAGTAAAATTATGGAACTCACAAAACTCGCAGCAACCTCGAGAGTGTTAGGCAAGAGCCGCGACTGCGCCCGTCTCCGCAAGGAAGGCAAGATCCCGGCCGTCTATTATGGTAAGGGTCAGGAGTCTGTGAATATCAGCGTTAGCGCAATCGATGTTCGCAAGGTCCTCGCCCCGGGTAAGCGTTACACGCTTCTCGACCTGGAAATTGATGGCAAGGCCGGCAACGCTGCCGTAATTTACAACTACCAGAAGAATCCGCTGACCCAGGAAATCGAACACATTGACTTCCTCAAGATTGAAGAATCTTCCAAGGTCAAGGTTCGCGTTCCGGTCAAGCTCTCCGGTCTTCCGGTTGGCGTCAAGACTCAGGGCGGTACCTTCGCTCAGCAGAACCGCTACATCCAGCTCGCTGCTGAACCGGCCAAGATTCCGGCTGTCCTCGAAATGGACATTTCCGACTTCCCGGCTCCGACGACTTTCTACGCCAAGGATTGGAAGCTCGCCGACGGCATCGAACTCGCTTGCCAGCCGCGCACCGTGATCTTCACGATCTCTGCCAAGAGCGGTAAGAAGGCTGACGACGCTGCTGCTGAAGCTGCTCCGGCTGCCGAAGCTAAGTAATTTTCTTCTCAGAAAATTTCAAAGGACCTGCCCTGAAAAAAGGGTGGGTCTTTTTTTATATTTGGGTCATGTATATTATCGTTGGTCTCGGAAATCCTGGTACTCAGTATTCAAACACACACCACAACGCGGGCTTTATGGCGGTCGAAAAGCTGGCCGACCCGAACAAGGACTGGAAAAGCGAACACAAGGCGCTGACCATGAAAGTGAACATTGCGGGCGAGGAATGCCTGCTTGCCAAGCCGCAGACATACATGAACTTGAGTGGCGAGGCGGTGCAGGCCCTGATGACCTGGTACAAGGTGAAGGTGGATCATCTGCTGGTTTTCAGCGACGATATTAATTTGGATGTAGGCCGTATCCGTTGCCGCAAGGACGGTAGCCATGGCGGTCAGAATGGGCTCCGCAACATCATTGAGCATGTGGGCGACAAGTTCCCGCGCATCCGCTTTGGCGTGGGCAAGTGCCCGCCGAAATTTGACCTTAGCAACTGGGTGCTGGCGAAGTTCTCGCCCGAAGACCGCCCCATATTCGAAGAGGCCATTGCAAAAGTGCCCGCGCTTGTGGAATGCTACTTCAAGCTAGGCATCGAAAAGTGCATGGAACGCTACAATGGCAAATAGGGCGACTTCGACGCTGCTCATCGCTAAAACGCTCTTTTTTACACATTTCTAGCGCTTTAGAGCTAGGATTTGCGCTTGAAAATTACTATATTCTATGCGCAAAAGAGGTACTATATGAAACTTTTGCCAGAAGCTTTGACGTTTGACGACGTCCTCCTTGTTCCCGCTGAATCTTCTGTTCTTCCGGCTCAGACCGATGTGAGCACTCAGCTCGCCCCGAATATCAAGCTGAACATTCCTATAATCAGTGCCGCTATGGATACTGTGACGACGGCTCCGTTGGCTATTTCCCTTGCTTTGCAGGGTGGTCTCGGTATTATCCACAAGAACATGAGCATCGAAGACCAGGCCGAAGAAGTTCGCAAGGTCAAGCGTTGGCAGTCCGGTATTGTGACCAATCCGGTGACGCTCGATGCCGATGAACCGGTATCTGCTGCTTTTGAACTCCGCGCCCGCAACAAGGTGAGCGGTTTTCCGATTCTTTCGAAGGGTAAGCTCGTCGGTATGCTCACGAGCCGCGACCTCCGCACCGTTAGCGACATGAACGTGAAGATTCGTGCCGTGATGACCAAGAATCCGGTGACGGCAAGCCCGAAGGTGAGCCTTGCCAAGGCGAAGGAAATCCTCGCCGAAAAGCGCATTGAAAAGCTCCCGCTGGTGGACGCTTCCGGTGCTTTGAAGGGCCTCATTACGATGACGGACATCTTGAAGCGCGAAAACAACCCGAACGCAAGCCTCGACAAGAATGGCCAGTTGCTCGTCGGTGCCGCTGTCAGCACTTCTGCAAATACTCTTGAACGCGTGGCTGCCCTCGTGGACGCTGGCGTTGACCTGTTGATTATCGATACGGCTCACGGCCACCACATCGGTGTGCGCAACATGGTGAAGACCGTTCGCAAGAAATATCCGAAGCTCACGATTTGCGCCGGTAACGTTTGCACGCCGGAAGCTGTCGAAGAACTCGCCAAGTGCGGTGCGAACATCGTCAAGGTGGGTATCGGTCCGGGTTCCATTTGCACGACCCGTATCGTGGCTGGTGTCGGTTACCCGCAGTTCTCCGCTGTCGTGGAATGCGGCAAGATGGCCCGCAAGGTCGGCGTGAAGATTATCGCTGACGGTGGCCTCAAGTTCTCTGGCGACATCGTGAAGGCTCTCGCTGCTGGCGGTCACGCCGTGATGGTTGGCTCCCTGTTTGCCGGTACCGAAGAAGCTCCGGGCGAAGTGATTCTCGCTGATGGCCGTAGCTACAAGAGCTACCGCGGCATGGGCTCCCTCGGCGCCATGAAGGCTGGTTCTGCTGACCGTTACTTCCAGGGTGGCGTCCAGGAACCGCGCAAGTTCGTTCCGGAAGGCATCGAAGGCCGTGTTCCGTACAAGGGACCGCTCCGCGACACCGTTTACCAGCTGATTGGCGGTATCCACTCTGCTATGGGTTATGCCGGTGCTGCTAACCTCGAAGAACTCTACAAGAAGGCAACGTTTGTCCGTATCACGGGCGCAGGCCTCCGTGAATCTCATCCGCACGATGTGACCATCACGAAGGAAGCTCCGAACTACAGGACGGGCGACTAATCGGAAGTGTCATCCTGAGCAAAGTCGAAGGATCTCTAGGAAAATTAAAAACGGCGGGCATCAGCTCGCCGTTTTTGTCATTTATACTCCAAGTTGGAATATTATTTGCTTTAAAATTCCCTCGTTCTTGCGCAAAAAAATATATTTAGAGAGGATTGACTCTTATAAGAAGGAGAAATTATGCGAAAATGGGCTCTTTTAAGCGCAATGCTAATGCTTTTTCCGTTAGTATTGACCTCTTGTTCTAACAGTTCGAGTCCTACTGGGGAGGCTCGGGCCGAAAATCTCTTGGCGTCACAGATTAAGGGAATGTGGTGGACGGAATATGATGAAGAGGGAATAGGCCCATTTGGCGATGACTTGAAGTACACTCATGTTATCGAAATCCTGCAATTTAATGAAGATGGCTCCGGTTGGTGGAGTAGGCTTTTCTTCAACGACGATGAAACTTATCCGGTGGACCGTTTTGGCGGAAAAAGTTCCGATGGGGGATTCGCTTACACATCGCATCGTGATAATTCAATCAAAATAAGTGTCAACGAAGACTGGGATTCGACTTTTTATCCTCGAGAGCTCTCTGCAAAATACGACAATGATACTATCGTGTTTACCGCTGACGGAAAAATTTTCAAAATGGAGCGCCCATTAGACGAAATGGCTGTCTTATTGGAGGAAATGACGACTGGTGGAGCCATGTCCGATAATTACAACATTAATGACAAGGATTTTACGCGCGAAAATTGGAGGCGGCAGGAAGCCATCTACATATACGACGGCGTGGGCCGAATTAAGGATGACCGTGGCTACGATGGTTATACGTTGGTGAACCTTCCTTGGAATAAGAAAGTGGTGGCTTCAAATCTTCCGGACCGTTTTACAGATGATGTTACGCCTGAAAACGGATGGGAATGGGTACTTAACTTGTGTGGACGTTTCCAGGACATCAATAATAATTTCTTTGCCGTTTACAATAAGTACACCGGTATTCTTCGCTTCTTCTTCTATCAGCCCAATAATACATTGACAGGTAATGACCATATGTGGCAGGTGTCGATGCCCGATAATTTGGCTCAGTTTGGTAACTGGGGCTATGGTGTACCATCGGATCGTAAAATTGTGGACAAGGAAGCCCTCGGACAGACGGTTCAAGGGACTTATATGGATTACGTGACTCCCTGGGTGGATTATAGGAGTAGCGATGGTTTTATTACTCCTAATGTTGGATGGTGGGCTTTTGATGTGGATCTCTCTATTTATCGGAAAGACGCTAAGATGGATCTTGATCAGGATTATATCAGATTGCAGATGCGTTCCTGGGAGAAAAACCAGACCTCGCTTTATAGCGCCATGGCTGCAGGTATTGACGGCGGTTTTAAGGCGGACCTAAAACTGGAGCAGGTACAGCAAAAATCGTCGAGTACGGCAAAGGGCGTTTTGCTTGGGCTTCAGGCTGTTGCGCAGGCGGGTAGTGCCATCGCTAATTTTTACACGGGCAATGTTGCCCAAGGACTTGGCTCCATTGGTCAGATGTTCGGTACTGGAACGCAGTTGGCTGGGCTAGGAGGTGGAGGTCCTACAAATTACAAGGGCTCACTTAATGGTACGATAAATCTTGGACTTGATGGTTCCATTGATACTAAGGGAATTATTAGTGGAGCTAAGGCCACCCATAACGTTGCATCACCGACTGTTTATATGTCTAGTTTTGACCTAGAAAATTCTACGATTGGGCAGGGAGTGTGGAATCTAAAGACTTCGCCCGTGGTTTATTGGGATAATTCGTACATGAAAGAGATGGCGTATAATTATGAAGAGTATTATGCACCCTACTTTTTTGATCCCAATAGCATTGAATTGGAATTGAATCCGAATATCTTTTCGGAAGACAAAATAGAATGGCTTGAGGTTGAGGCTATTTGCGGGGCTAGAAAGAATATGCAGCCCAAAAATGATAAAATACGTAGTGCGTTCGGACTTGGAACGCACTCCAATTATCACGCTCCATATAGCGGTAGCGTGCGGCCCGAAAGTCCAAAGGAACTGTTTGATTTTCTTTATGCAAGTGAAGACAAGTATGGAATGCAGGAGTCAGAAACTTTGCTCTATGAGAGCGAAGAATATAACATGGGTGGTTATAAGGCGGAATGGTATGTTACCATGGAAAACTATATTAGAGGGCGTGGCGCGAATGGCTTTGCTATAGAGCCCCAGTATGTAACCATGTGGGAAAAAAATGGTATAAGTCTTCCTTTCCTTGAAGTCAATGTGAAGGTTCGAATTAAGATGACGGACAGGGATGACTTAGTCATTCTCAGTCGAAATTACTTGCCGGATATCAAGTCGTATAACGCGAAAGATTTTGAGGCGGCTGTTAAAAAGACAAAACCTTACGAAAGCAAGATGAAAGGTCATACGGACCTTTATGATTACCAGATGAAACGTATTAGACAAATTATCGAAGTTCTTAAGCTGTAGAATTGATGGCGAAGAAGGAACATTATGAAGAATATTTATAAGTACCTCCTTATTGCCGTTATCTGTGGTTTGATTTTCTTTGTTCTTGGATTCCCGTGTCGGGACCTGTTCAAGATTTCGGATACTACGGAGGTACGAGTCGTTGCCGCGCTTCCGCTCCTGTTTGGCATTTCTTTTGGATTCTGGGGAGTCCTGGGATGCGCCGTAGCGAATCTTGTGGCCGACATTATTTCGGGGTATGATCCCATTATCTTTATACCGGGCTTTTTTGTTCAGATTATTTATGGATATGTGCCTGCCGTCATTTGGAACCGGCTTCGGAGCAATGACGAAAATAAGTACAAGCTGGACAAGATCTACAAGAATGTGCAATACATGCTGATTGTCATCTTGGACTCTCTTGCTGCGGCGTTCATGGTCGTGAGTGTCATCAAGCTCAAGTATGACGAACAGTATCTTTCGATGCTTTCGGCAAATATTTTCTTCAACCAGTTTATCACCATGGTGGTGATCGGTTTCCCGTACCTGATCTGTGCGTCCCTGATTAGCCAGCGGCGCCTACATAAGGAACCGAGTCCATCTGCAAAATTTGTCTTTTCGTTCTCGCTCAACGAAAAATTCATTCTGTTCTTTTTGGCGACGAGTATCGTTATTTCTGTTGCTCTTGGGTGTGCGAGCTACCCGAGCATAGCCCTTAAATATGGCGAGAACAACCTTTACCTCTGGAGCTACGTTTACTTTTTCATTGGAACCTTGCTCAATATCGGCATCTGGATTTCGCTCGGATTCCTCTACTATATGGAACGGACGGTTACGCGGCCTATCGAGAGCATGAGCGAAATCGCGAAGTCCTTTGGACAAAAAACGGATATCGATGTTCGCATTCACGGCATTTTGAAAAAGTGCCAGAAGTATGTCTACTTTACGTCTGAAATCGGAAAGTTGGCGCGCTCGTATCAGGATATGGCGACGGAACTTGAAGATTACGTGAAGGAACTGACGGAAGCCACTGCAAAGCAGCAAAAAATCCATACGGAGCTGGCCATCGCGACGACCATCCAGCGGGCGTCTCTTTCAAGACCGCTTGAAATCGAGGGCTTTGAAAATTATGCTGTGATGCGCCCGGCGCTTGAAGTCGGTGGCGACTTTTACGATAACTTCTTTATCGATGATGACCATGTCGCCCTTTTGATTGCGGATGTTTCGGGGAAGGGCGTTCCTGCAGCTCTCTTCATGATGGTTTCTAAAATTGTGCTGAAACATAACTTGTTGCACGGGCTTTCTCCTGCCGAGGCATTGAACCAGGCGAATGATGAACTTGCTGATCATAACGTTCATGATATGTTTGTCACATGTCTTTGCTGTGTGCTGAACATTCGGACGGGGCATCTTGTCTATGCAAATGCCGGACACGAAAAACCGTTCGTCAAGCATAAGGATGGTAGCTTCGAAATTGCGAAAATCAGGAGCGGATTTGTCCTTGCAGGAATGCCTGGTTATAAGTATCAAAATTTTGAAGTTCAGCTGCAGCCCGGCGATACCATCTTCAATTATACCGACGGCGTTCCTGAAGCGATGAACGAAAATGACGAGGAATTCGGCCTGGAACGTTTGCAGAATGTGCTAAACGAGGCGAAGGATGATTCTGTTTGCTTGCTGTGCCGAAAGGTCCGCATTGCCGTAAAGAACCATGCTGGGGAGGCACCCCAGTTTGACGACATCACGATGCTTGCCTTCAAGATGAAGGAACGGTAAATAGCCTGTTCGTTTCATTTCTATATTTGGCATCAAATGAAAAAGCTACTTGATTTTGATAGCGAGCATTTGTGGCACCCGTATGCGGCGCTGAAAAATACTCCGGCCAGGTTCTTGGCAAAATCCGCTCATGGAACGACGATTGAAACGGCCGACGGTTTGAAACTGATTGATGCCGTGTCGAGTTGGTGGTGCATGGCGCATGGGCATAACGCCCCTGAAATCGTCGAGGCGATTCAGAAGCAGAGCGAAAAGATGTGCCATGTGATGTTTGGCGGCTTTACGCACGAGCCCGCGATTGAACTCGGCGAAAAGCTGGTGAATTTTTTGCCCGAAGGCCTGAACAAGATTTTCTTTGCCGATTCGGGTAGCATTGCCGTGGAATGCAGCGCCAAGATGGCTGTGCAGTTCCAGTATTCCCTTGGACATCCGGAGCGTTGCAAGCTGGTCGCGTTGAAGGGCGGCTACCACGGCGATACCGCAGGCGCGATGGCGCTTTCTGATCCTGACGGAATGCATACGCTTTTCCGCGGAATCATGCCGCATCATTATTTTGCGGAACGTCCGAACTGCCGCTTTGACGAGGCTTGGAATTCGGCGGATTTCGCTTCGATGGAACGTGTTGTCGAGGAACATAAGGATGAAATTGCCGCTGTGATTTGCGAGCCCGTTTTCCAGGGTGGAAACGGCATGTGGCTTTATAACGCGGGCTACCTGAAGGCGCTTCGTGAACTTTGCGACCGTTATGGCATCCTGTTGATTCTGGACGAAATCGCTTCGGGCTTTTACCGTACGGGGCCGCGCTTTGCGATGATGCATACCGTTGAAGAGAACGGCGCCGAAAAAAACGATGCCGACTTTATAAAGCCGGACATCATGTGCATTGGCAAGGCGCTCACGGGCGGAAGCATTACCATGGCGGCTTGCGTTGCGTCCGAGAAGGTCGCCGAGACAATCACGAATAGCAAGATTCCTGCGTTTATGCACGGTCCCACTTACATGGCGAATCCGTTGGCATGTGCTGCGGGAATCGCTTCGCTTTCGCTGTTTGAAAGTCGCGATTATGCTGCGAGCGTTGCGCGGATTGAAAAGCGCCTGAAGCAGAATCTGGAACCGCTGCGTACGCTTGAAAATGCGGCTGATGTACGTGTTCTCGGTGCGATTGGCGTCTTGGAACTGAAGGCTAAACCTTCTGCAGATGATATTCTGCGCGTAATACGCGAAACAGGCGTGTGGCTACGTCCGTTCTGCAATTACGTCTATACGATGCCTCCGTTCATTACGACCGATTCTGAAATTGACCGTATCTGCGAAGCCATCAAGATGATTGGTGAATGTGAGCCCGTGCCTGTCGTAGAAGGCGAAGACGAATTCCACGAGTAAATACAGCTAAAAATTTTCTTCAAACGGAACTAGCGTAACGCAGTTCCGTTTTTTCTTGGATACATAGAGCGCCTTGTCGGCAAAAGAGAGCATATCCGAAACGGTTCCGTCTCCGAATGTTCCGCCAAAGCTCATCGTTAACTTTACATTTGGGTAATCTTGCAGTTTGATTTTCTCTGCCTTGGCACGCATCTGTTCAAGTCTGATTTTCAGCACTTCATGAGTGATTCCCTTGAACGTGATTAAGAACTCGTCGCCACCATAACGTACTACATGATCCAAATCGCGGACGGATGAACTCAGTATCGATGCCACGGCTGCAAGGGCTGCGTCACCACACTGGTGACCGTGATTGTCATTGACTTCTTTGAAGAAGTCGATGTCCGCCATTACAACGGCTTGACAATTTTGTGATACTAGTTTGTCGTCAAAATACTTGCGGTTCATCACCTGAGTCAACGAATCCCTGTAGATTTTATCGTTTATTTCCGTGATTTCGTTGTTTTTATCGGTAAAGCCGAATACGGCCGTTTCTTCGCCGGTTCGCACAATTTTCATTTCGACATACTGACCGAGGTCGTTGTGAAATATTTTGGACAAACTATGGCCAACTTGCAGGTATTCTTTAATATAGGACTCGTCAATCACTTTTCGGAGTCTATCCCTATCCTCTTCGAGAACAGCCGTGTTGATATACTTTTCAGCAAAAGCCTTGAACGGAGGCGGTTCTTTTGTGAGGCCAAGTGCGTTTTTGGGGCGATCGTTAATGCGGAAAACTTCCACCTTTTCTGTTACAAAATCGACACTGACAACGGATGCGTATCCATTCATGAGCGCATTGATCATGCTTTGTTGTTTGCGATTTTGCTCCAAGAGTACTTTCTCTTGTTCCAACTTTGTCATTTGCGCATTCACGTTTTCGACAAGGTACAGAACTCGACGTAATTTTTTGTCATCGTCTATGCGTACAAATATCGCCTTGCTCCAACCGTGAATTTTTCCATGAAAAATTTCTGAAATAACGTTTGCATTTTTCATGCGTTCCGGCAATGTTGAAAGAGTCGTAAAATTCTTGATGGTTTCAACACTTTCTGGACATGCAAGGTTTACCATGATATTGGTAAGACTTTCTTGTAGGGAGCTTCCGCATTTCATGAACTTATCGATGAATTCGTTGCTCTTGATAGGGAACACGGTCTTGTCCTCAAGATCAAGTACATGCATCGAAATATACAGTTCTGTTGCGGCATGAGTTATTGCCTTGAAAAACTCTGCAGCATTCACAGGAAAGTCTGCTATTAATTTTTTGCTATTGTCCATAACAGTTACCAAAAAAAATTTTCTCCCGATACTTGTAAAAATATATTCATTTTAATGAAAAGTTTTGAGACCTTTTTCTAAATTTGGGCACACAAATGCAGGCTTTTATGGATTACTACAGCTTAAAAATGCGTGCATCGCAGCAAGTGGGCGAGGGCGAACAGAAACACGAACAGCATATTTCCGGTGCAGAACGCATCGTGGGGCGGGACTCCGTCGAGGCGGTGTGTACGGCGATGGTGCGCCGCGCCATGAACCATTCCAAGGGCGACCCGGATTTTATTAACGTGAAAATTGAAAAAGTTTGCGAAAGCGACATCCAGGTTTTGAAGGCCTTGCCTGTGACGCGGATTGATGTAGATTCGTGGCAGGAAGGACTGGACAAGGCTTTTGGCTTGGTTAGTAAAGCTGTTGCAGAATGTGACGAGAGATTGTTTCGCGGTGCTCGCAATGACGTCGAAGCCGAAAGTAGCAGAAATGCTTGCATTTCTATTACTGAGGCGAAACAGTCATGCGCTTTGCGCAATGACACTCGCGAAGACCTCATTAAAGACTTTGCTCAAAAACTCCCTGAACTCTTGCGGGCGACTTTCCCGATGCGTGGTGCAATGCTTTACGATATTGCGACGGGCGAGCGCTTGGAACCTGACCACGAACGCGGCGTGCGTGCGACTTATATGGATGCGCTGCATTCGAGCGAAGTCGATGGCTGCAAGAATCATTTTAACGAAGCGATTGTGCTTGCGACCAAGGTGGCGAATGCTCCTGGAATGGTGGCTGAGTTTTGCGTGAGTGATGACCCGAATTATGTGACGGGCTATGTCGCGAGCAAGGAACTCGGCTATGTGCGTATCATGAAGATGAAGGATATGGGTGACGAGAACGGAGGCCGTATTTTCTTGTTTGATTCGCGCAAGGCCTCTGCCGAAGAATGTTTCGAGTACTTGCAGAAGAAAAAGGTATTAGTGGATGTCTCCTCGAGTCTTCCTGGAGCGAAGTGACGGGATCCAGAGCTGATTTTTCAATAACAAGTCATCTCGAAAAAAATGGATTGTTCTGTAACAAGTCATCCTGGAGAAGCGAAGCTTCGAACGGGATCCAGAGAAAATTAGCATGAAAGAGAAAATTTTAGACTTATTTACAAGAGATGCGTTAGAGACTGCGCGTGCGAACAACACTTACCGCTCGATGCGCTTGATGGAAACGCCTGAATCGTCGCGTGTGAAGATCCGTATGCCCAACGGCGTTTCGCAGGAACAGGTTCTGCTTGCGTCTAATTCTTATCTGGACCTCGCGAACATCTATGAACTTAAGCAGGCGATGGCCGAGACCGTCTTGGAGTGGGGGACTGGTAGCGGTGGCGCTCGGCTTACGACGGGCAACAAGACTCCGCATCAGGAACTGGAAGAATTTATCGCAAAATTTAAGGGCGAAGAATCCGCTATCACGTTCAATACGGGCTATATGGCGAACGTTGGCACGATTTCGGCATTGTGCGGCAAGAACGACTTTATCTTTAGCGATGAACTGAATCACGCCAGCATTATCGATGGTATTCGCCTTTCCCGCGCCAAGTGCTTTGTGTATAAGCATAATGATATGGCAGATTTGCAGCGGGTGATTCAAGAAGCGGAAAAGGGACGTGCGTATGTGCCTACAGCGCCGGTTCCTCGTAAGCTCATCGTGACTGATGCTGTTTTCAGTATGGACGGCGACCTCGCGAATCTGCCGGAACTTCTGCGCATCGTGAAAGAAAATGATTGCCTTTTGATGATCGATGAAGCACACGCCACGGGCGTGCTCGGCAAGACCGGGCGCGGACTTGCCGAACACTACGGCTGTGCTCACGCCGATGTAACCGTCGGGACTTTGAGCAAAGCCGTCGCCGCCGAAGGCGGCTTCGTGGCGGGCCCGAAGCAACTGACTGAATTTTTAAAGAACAAATCACGCAGCTTTATCTTTACGACGGCGATGGCTCCTGCCGTTGCCGCTGCCGCCTGCAATAACTTGCGCTATATCGATGCGCATCCTGAACGCGTTCAAAATCTGCGCGATAACGTGAAATTTTTCTGCGATGCTTTGCGGCGCGAAGGCGTGAACGTTGAATTGTCTCCTTCTGCGATTGTGCCGATTGTCGTCGGTGACGAAGCGAAGGCGATGCAGATTTCTGCGAAACTTCAGGAACAGGGAATCCTGATTCCTGCGATTCGCTATCCGACTGTCGCCAAGGGACAGGCCCGCTTGCGCGCAAGCCTGATGGCAACACATACAAAAGAAGAACTAGAATTTGCTGCAACGAAAATTGCAGAAATTTTATGAAGAAATACTAGATCCTTCGACTTCACTTCGTTTCGCTCAGGATGACAAAATAAGATGTATATGTGTCAAGAAAAATTTTCGTCTAAACCCAAAGGTTATTTCGTTACAGCCACCGGAACCGATGTCGGCAAGACCTTCATCACCGCCCTTCTCGTTAAAAAGTGGCGTGATTCTGGTATCGATGCGGGCTACTACAAGGCCGCCCTCAGCGGCGCTGAACTCCGCGACGGCAAATGGGTCGCCGGTGACGCCGATTACGTGAAACGCATTGCGAATCTTCCCGATACGCAGGAACAGCTCGTGAGCTATGTCTATAAAGAAGCGGTCTCTCCGCATCTCGCTGTCCGCAAAGAGGGAAATCCCGTGGAATTGGCGAAAGTCAAAGCCGATTTTGAGGCTGCCTGCGCTCGCCACGAGTTCATTTTTGCCGAAGGTAGCGGGGGAATCATTTGCCCCATCCGCTATGATGGCCAAAAGATTTTCCTCGAGGACATTGTCAAGACCGTGAACCTCCCGATTCTCGTAGTGACGACGGCGGCGCTCGGCTCCATTAACGCCTGCGTGCTCACGGTAGAATATGCTCGTAGCCGCGGCCTAGACATCCGCGGGCTCATCGTGAACCGCTACGGCTCTAGCGGCAACCTGGAAATGGAAGACGACAACATCCGCATGATGCAAGACCTGACGGGCCTCGAAATCCTTGCGAAAGTCAAGGACGGCGACCTCGATTTAGGTGTGCCACCGTTCTAAAGCTTGATATAGTGTGGATAACCAAGTTAGGTTGTTCTATCTGCAGAGGGATGCTTCAGTGGAAAAACAGGTGCCTTGACGTGTTGTGAACGGCTTATCTTTATCGTAGCCTTGCATACTCTGGATGACAATTTCAAGGGAATGGCTTTGGGGGTTTCCTTTAGTCCACTTGGCTCTAAATTTATATCTGTTTTGCCCGCCAGATCCGGTTATAGCAGTGCTTGAGGCTCCGTTTAGAGCTTTACTGATAAAAAGAGGCTGACGTGGGTGTGTTCTCCACCAGTCAGAGCCGTTGATTTTTACTGGGTAGGCGACATAACTTTCTCCACTTTCTATTTTGTTGCCTTTTTTATGGTCTCTAGCGTAAAGAATGTCGGCAACGGCGCCGAAACCGGCATCTTTGAAAGCGTCAGTCCAAAAACCACCACCTGTAAGGGCTCCGCACATATTATAGGCGTCTGTGAATCTGTTATTGTTTTTTGCTTGGTAATTGATGGCGAGCTCGTTGTGTAGTTCTATAATGAACAATGTTACACCGCTATCGCTGGCTAACCACTTGCTAAAGTTTGTTGCGTTATTTGTTACACCGTCACACTTTGCAGATCCGTCTATATTGAGAACATCGCCTTCGTATAAAGCTCTATTTAGAGCGTCTCGTAGGTTATAGAGCTTAATTAAGTCCAATTTCTGTTTTGTTCTTTCAATGTAGTCGGTGAGTTGTGGCACCGCAATGCCCGAAAGCAGGTTGATTATGATAATGACCACCATCAGTTCTACGATGGTAAAACCGCTTTTCCATTTGTTGCTGGTAGTCCCTTGAGGGGCTTTGAGCGAACAGAAGTCACCTAATTTCTTTAAAATTCCTCTCAACATGATGAACCTCCTTCTTGACTGAGGCCTGACAACATAAATATAAAATAAAATTTTACATGATGGTGTGAGGGAAATCAAAAAAAAAGAGATTGTCTATATTCCAAGTTGGAATATTGCGAACCGTTTTACAGCTCAATATAGTGCGGGATGATGTCCTCGTAATTTCCGTCCTTGAGCAGGAATCCCTTGGGAATCACGCCTAGCTGCGTAAAGCCGAGTTTCTTGTAGAGCTTGAGCGCAGACGTATTTGTCGCGACAACCGCATTGAACTGCAAAATCTTGAAGCCGATTTCCTTGGCCTTCGCAAGGCAATCCTTCACGAGAAATTCACCGATATGCTGGCTGCGCTTGTTCTTCTTCACCGCATAGCTCGCGTTTGAAATGTGCCCGCAGCGCCCGACATTGTTCGGGTGGAGAATGTATAGCCCGACCACCTCGCCAGAGTCCGTATCAACAGCGACGCCCGTGAACGACTGCGACTTGAAAAAGGCGTCTCCTGTCTGCGCGTCAAGCGTTTCTTTCTGCGGAAACGCGATTCCGTCTTCGACAATATCGTTCCAGATTGCAATCGCGTCGTTGATATACTTTGTACTGTATCCTTCAATTTTAATCATGAGAATAATCCTCTAATTTCTTTTTATTCCCCCAGCACGTGCCGGAGCGTGTCGAGGAAAAGTTCGCCCGCCCGCGTGAACTGCTGGCCCCGCCGCCAAATGATGTACATGTTGGTGGTGAGTTCGGGCATGAGCGGCCTGAAGCACAGGCGCGAACTGCGGCTCGTATCCACAAGGCCGTCGAAAGTGAGCAGGTAGCCCGTGCCCTCTTTGGCAAGCACCGAACCGTTGTATGAAAGATCCAGACCCACAATCACGTTCAGCTTCGAAATATCGTCGCCGAACCATTTCGGCAAATCCGCCACCATCGCCTGGCGCGACGCCATCAGCGGCTTGTCGAGTAAGTCCCTCGGCTCGATGAAATCCCGCTTGGCCAAAGGGTCGTCACGACGCATCACCACGCCCCAGCGGTCCACCGAACGCACCGCAAGACAGTTGTACTTTTCCAAATCAACGTTATCTACAACCACCGCGAAATCAAAAATGCCCTTGTCCAGCTTTTCCAGGGCACGCTCGCTGTCGCCCGAATATAAGTTGTACTTAATCTTCGGATAGTCGTCCCGGAGAATCCCGATGCACTTCGAAAGAAAATTCACGTTCCGCGATTCCGCGCAGGCAATGGCAATTTCACCCACCACCTCGTCTTCCTTCAGCGACTTGAAATCCTGCACCGTCCTGTCGGCCATCGAAAGGATATCCTCCGCACGCTCCCGCAAGAGTTCCCCCGCAGGCGTCAGCCGAATTGCGTAATTCGTGCGCTCGAAAAGCTTCTCGCCCAGTTCCTCCTCCAACTCCTTGAGCTGGCGACTCACCGTCGGCTGCGTCACGCAAAGATTATCCGCCGCGCGCGAGACATTCCCCAACCGCGCCGCCTCCAGAAAATACCGCAAAACTCGAAGTTCCATACCCAAAAACTAATAAAATTCAAGCCCCGCAGGTATGAATTTGCAAAAATAATGCCCGAAAGGAATAACTGATTGTAGTCCCACATTTGTCATTCCCGCTCCATTTGTCACCCCGGCCACTGTGCCGGGGTCGCCGATTTACTATCATTTCTCCATGACATAGCCCCGTACCGAATGGTGCGGAGCGCGAGTTCAACTTAGAGTTAGCTCTTATTCTCGAAGTGGAAATCTGGTAAATTTTCAAAATACACGAGGGTAAGACGAACACTCACACCTTGACATTGGGCGTGGGTCGTTTGTGCTTATTGTGTATTAGGTTTACCAGAGCCTCCATTTCGGTAAGTGCATTCGACGCCACGCTTTTTTACTCCTAAAAAATGCGCGTGAATAAGGGCAATTTACCCAAACGGCAACATTGGACCTGTTGCTGTTAGGATTCACAATGGTCCGATAAAGGAGCCTGTTATGGCTGATTATGCAAACTTTCTAAAAGAAGTCGTAAGGAATTATGCTTGCAGAAAGCGAATCGAAGATATTGAGAGCTATCTCGCTAAGCGTCTGTTGCAAGAATTACATATAAAGTATTTAAAACCTCTGATTATGGAAGTTCCCGCGTTTAGGTCTCTTCCGCATCCTTTGGGAGGAGAAATGAGGAACTGGAGTGTCAATCCTGCGGCGGAAATGCTTGATGTGCATGATTTGGCACAAAGCGTCCTTGATAACGGTAAAGACAGTTCTTTAGTTCAGCTGACGACATATCCCGGTTTGGGAAGTAGGCAATATCTCGATCCTTTCAATTATTACTATCTCAAGCCCATGGTTAAGGGGCATGAATACAAGCATTTCTTGGCCCATAGCCTCCCGTACAATCTTGCATACATTTACGGTCAGAAGGTGTATAATCATGCTAGGCAATCGGAACAGCAACTGTCCAGAAACGATATTGCCATGAAGATAAAGGCTTGGCTCGACTACAAGTATGATCCGGACTACTCCAGATTAGACTTCATGAAGGACCGTGTGGAAGATTTTGACGAATACTTGGATGACATGGAAAACGAAGAAAATATATATTATGGTTGTCCTAGCATTGAAGAGGAACTTTTTGATGATTACAAGATGTTCATTGACGAAATGGAGCTTGAGTGAGGCTTTCTTGCTTGCACTCGCCGTGCATCCTGTCGTGAATCAAAAGGACTCGTCTGCTTGCTGCTATGCGGATGCGCAAAGCGAACGTTCCATCTTGCGCGATTCATCTTTAACAGACGAACAACGAAAAGTCCATTATCAAAAATTACGCTATCTAAGAGACGAAAAACGAAAGAAATCCGCTACGGACACCTCCAGTGTTCGTAACGACAATTCTTCGAGTCACAAAAAGCCTCAAAAATAGCGGTATGCCGTCCATTTTTGTCATCCTCGCGATTTCTCTCGTCATCCCCGCCCCGGAACGTGGTCCGGGGTAAACTCCGGCGGGCGGACAGCACTTAACAACTTGTTGTTTAGTGCGCATGGCCACCAAGGTGGGGATCTCCCTCTCGCATATTTATATATATTTCCCACAGACATAGCCCCTTGCCGCATGGCATTGGGCGACCGGAAAATTTTGAGATTCGTCTCTTATTCTCTATTCTGAAACTACCACTTTCAAATGACTGAAGAATAAGACGAGCGCTCACGTCCCATCTGGGGCGTGGGTCGTTTGTGCTTATTCAGTCAAAGGGTGTGGTAGCCCGCAGAATAGGTAAGCACTGCGACTCCACGCCTTTTTTGTTTCCCGAAAATCCGTGGCTGTCGCACACGAACCGTCATCCTGAACGCAACGCGTGAAGGATCCAGGGATGTGTTCTAGTGCATAAGGGAAGAATCCTTTTATAAAGGATTTTAGATGCCGCAGGACAAACCGCTTCAATACTTCGTTGTTCGATCCCCTTTCGCGCAACTCATCGTTACAGGCGTAAAGAAGTTCGAATTCCGCACCAACGCAAAGACGTTTGCGAACAAGCGCCTTGCCGTGGCTATATCCCAATACAATGCAACCGATAGCGACTTGGAAAAAGAATTTGAATACTGGCAGAAGCAGTTGACCAAGTCGATTAAAAAACAGTCAGCAAGCGAACAGGAATCAGCTCAGGAAACATTCCAAAAGGCTTGTCGCAAGGCCAAGGCTCTCTTTGGCAAGACCAACGGTTCCGGCATGATTATCGGCGAAGTGGAAACTGGCGACGCAATGGAGTTCGATGGTGATTTTGGGGTCCATATTCTCAATTTCAAGTTGTGGCCCGAATCTGAATGGATGAAGTCGCCTGGTGGACTCGGCATCCGCTACATGCCCGGAGTGGAGCACAAAAGCGAAATCAAGATGGATTATAGCAACGCCTACAAATCCACATTCACCCGCATACTCGACAAGTATCGTCAGGACTCGCTATCCCAAAAACAAAAGGGGTACAAGTTCGAGCTGTTGATGCAACGCTATTTGCAGACGGACCCGATTTTTGCAAGTAGTCTTTCAAATGTTTGGCTTTGGGAAAACTTCTTTGCTAAGGACCAGTTTGGCGGCAAGGATGTAGGCATCGACCTTGTTGCCGAAACCACTGGCGGAAACTACTGGGCAATCCAGTGTAAGTGCTACAAGGCAGACGCTATCATCGACAAACCAGCCGTCGACACATTCCTGGCAACATCGGGAAAGACTTTCAAGGACAAGGACGGAAACAAAGTCCACTTTGCGTACCGCCTATGGCTCGACACAACGGAACACGGTTTCAATAGGGAGGCGCTGAACTCTCTTGAAAACCAGGACCCGGAATTCCACCGCGTCGGACTTTTGGAGCTCGAAAACGCCATGGTGGACTGGGATCGCCTCGACAAGGGTTCCAGTGGCGAAGGCGCCCAGGTTCAAAAGAAACAGCCCCGCGACCATCAAAAAGAAGCCATTGCAAAGGTCCATGAATATTTCAAAGACGAGAAGCATGAGCGCGGCAAACTCATTATGGCATGTGGAACCGGAAAAACCTACACCTCGCTCTGCATAGCTGAAAAGGAATCCGACAACAAGGGAACAATCCTGTTCCTGGTCCCATCTATCGCGCTTTTAGGCCAAACCCTTCGCGAATGGACCGCCGATGCGACAAAGCCGATTAAGCCCATCTGTATCTGCTCCGACACGGGCGTTTCCAAGAAAGTCCATATAAGCGGAGAAAACGAAGGCGACGGCTACAGCGTCACCAATCTTGCCTTGCCAGCATCCACAGATGTGAACTCCATCGTCAAGCAGTTGGAAATAGCCCGTTACAAGAAAGGCGGCATGACGGTCGTTTTTAGCACATACCAGTCAATCGATGTAATTTCCAAAGCTCAGAAGAAAATAGGCGCCAGTTTTCAGTTTGACATGATCATTTGTGACGAGGCGCACCGCACCACAGGCGCAACCCAATTAGGCGCCGAGGCCTCGAACTTCGTCAAGGTTCATGATCCGGATTTCTTGCGGGCAAAGAAACGCGTCTACATGACGGCAACGCCACGCCTTTACAGCGAATCCAGTAAAAAGAAGGCTGAAGAGGGTTCTGTCGAAATCTGTTCCATGGACGATCCGAAACTTTACGGCGAAGAAATGTACCGTATCGGTTTCGGCGATGCTGTCAACAAGGAACTTCTATCTGATTACAAGGTCCTTGTCCTTACCATTGACCCGCTCGCGATGAGCGAAAGTCTGCAACTCTCCCTAGCGACCAAAACAGGCGAAATGCTCACCGATGACGAGGCAAAGTTAATCGGCTGTTTTAACGCGCTCTCTAAGATTACGCTTGTCGATGACCGCCAGCTGAAAGATACAGACCCGCAACCCATGAAACGCGCGGTGGCGTTCTCGCAGAACATCAAAGTTTCTAAGGAAATCGTCTCGCAAATCAACGAATTAAAGGATTCCTATTACGAAGCCCTAACACCCGAAGCGCAAAAGCAAACCGTTCGCGTATCGGCAATGCACATTGATGGCGGCATGGGCGCCACCCAGCGTGAGGAACGCCTGGCATGGTTAAAGGCGGACATCGAAGACGGAGAATGCCGTATATTGAACAATGTCCGTTGCCTGAGCGAGGGTGTGGATGTTCCGAGCCTGGATGCAGTCCTGTTCCTGAGCGCCCGTGATTCTGAAGTGGATGTGGTGCAAAGCGTGGGCCGCGTCATGCGAACGGCGCCCGGCAAAAAATACGGCTATATCATTATCCCGGTAATTGTTCCCTCCAACGAAAAGCCGGAAGAAGCACTGAACAACAATGAGCGCTTCAAAGTCGTTTGGAAAATCCTAAACGCCTTACGTGCCCATGATGACCGTTTTAATGCGATGGTCAACAAGATCCAGTTTAACACACCGCAAAAAGGCAAGAGCATTACGGGCGGACGCATTGGCGTTGCAAGCGGCCTCCCCAGAAGCGATATTGAGAGTCTGTCTCCTGAGCAAAGAAAAGTCCAGCAGGAATTGCAGGACCAGATTGAAATGCGATTCCAGGAACTCCAAGGCGCCATTTATGCCAAGATGGTGGAAAAGGTTGGCAGTCGACGTTATTGGGAGGTTTGGGCAAAAGATGTGGCCGATATTGCTAAGCGCCACGAAGACCGCATCCGCAAGCTCATTTCACAGGACGGCAAACCTAAAGCACAGTTCGAGAAGTTCCTTGCGGCTTTGAAAAAGAACCTGAACCCCGGCGTGAACGAAGATCAGGCGATAGAGATGCTTTCTCAGCACCTAATTACAAAGCCAGTTTTCGAAGCTCTGTTTGAAGATTACGATTTTGCAAAGAATAACCCCGTTTCCAGGGCGTTGCAACGCGTTATCAATGCCGTAGAAAGTACCACCGATGACGTAGACAAAAGCAGCCTTGAAAAATTCTATCAAAGTGTGAAACTTCGTGCCGAAGGTGTAGAAAGCGCTAATGGCAAGCAGAAAATAATTCTTGAACTTTATGAAAGATTCTTTAAGACAGCGCTCCCCAAGACCGTTGAGAAACTGGGAATCGTCTATACGCCTGTGGAATGTGTTGATTTTATCCTCCATAGTGTTGATGATGTGTTGAAACAAGAATTCGGGCGTAGGCTCACCGACGAGAACGTGAATATTATCGACCCGTTCGCGGGAACCGGAACCTTTATGACCCGCCTAATTCAGAGCGGTCTCATCAACAAGAAGGATTTGGAACGTAAGTTCACAAAGGAACTCAAAACGAACGAAATCGTTTTGCTGGCCTACTATATCGCAAGCGTGAATATTGAAAACGCCTATCACGATGTCATGGGCGCCGCCGATTATACGCCATTTGAAGGCATTTGCTTAACGGACAGTTTCCAATTGAGCGAAAAGGATTATCAAGAAGACCTTAACGATGAAGTATTTCCCGTAAATGGTCCACGCGCAAGAGCGCAAAAGAAAGTGCCCATCCAGGTGGTGATAGGGAACCCGCCTTATTCCGTGGGGCAGAAATCCGCAAATGATAATGCTCAAAATCAGAAATATCCTGATTTGGATAGCCGAATAGATTTGAAATACGCACAGAATAGCTCGGCAACAAATAAAAACTCGCTTTACGATAGTTACATCAAGGCATTCCGTTGGGCAACGGACAGGCTTGATTCTAAGAACGGAGGCATTATAGGCTTCATTACCAACGGCAGTTGGATTGATGGAAACGCAATGGATGGTTTCCGCAAGTGCCTAGAAGGTGAATTCAGCAAAATATATGTATTCAATCTACGCGGCAACCAATACACTAATGGCGAACTTTCTCGAAAAGAGGGTGGCAAAATATTTGGCAGTGGTTCCCGAACATCCGTTGCCATCACCATTCTTGTCAAACACCCCCTCTCTTGTCATCCCCGCGGTGAACTCCCTCCCAAAGCGACCATTAAATACTACGATATTGGCGATTATCTGTCTCGCGAAGATAAACTGAAAATCATCAGTGATGCAGAAAGCATAACGCACCTCGAAATGGCAGTACTTCATCCTAATGAACATGGGGACTGGATCAACCTGAGAAACGAAAGTTTCAGTAAATGGACGCCGATTGAGCCGGAAAAGAAATTTGATGAAAAAAGCAAAAGTTGGTTCGTCGTGAACTCCGGTGGCGCAAAAACACAGCGAGATACATGGAGCGTTCTTTCTTCGATCGACAAAGTGCGTTCAGTGGCAAAAACTAGTATAGACTTTTATAATAAGACATTGAAGGCTATTCAAACTGGTGAAATTTCCAAGCCAGATTTTTCAACAAAGAAAATAAGTTGGACAACGGCTGTTTTGGAAGATTTAAAGCGTCAAAAACAATACCGCAGTCAAGATGCCGAAGTACGAGTTGTTTCATATAGGCCGTTCTTTAAGCAATATATGTTTTGGTACGCGCCTTTGGTTGAAAGACAATATCGTATTCCGAATCTATTCCCCAATGCAGACTCAGAGAATCTTGTAATATGCGTTATTGGTGGGGGCGCCAAAAGAGATTTTTCCGCAATCATAACCAATGTGATTCCTGATGTGCAATTACAATTCAATGGTCAGTGTTTTCCGCTGTACTATTATGAAGAACCCAAGACAACAGGCCAAACAGACATCTTTGCGTCCAATGATAAGTATGTCCGCAAGGATGCCGTCAGCGACTACATTCTGAAACAAGCTCGCACGCAATATAAAGACCCCAAAATCCGCAAGGAAGACATCTTCTATTATGTCTATGGGTTCCTGCACTGCGAGGAATACTGCACAGAGTTCTCTGCAGACTTCAAAAAGATGCTCCCGCGTTTCCCGCTGGTCGATACCGCTGACGATTTTTGGGCATTCAGTAAGGCAGGCCGCAAACTTGCCGACATCCACCTGAACTACGAGCAGGCAGAACCTTACAAGGCGCTCATTGTCTCAGCTAACCAGGTTGCCTCCGAGCTCCCGATGTTCAGCGGAATGGCAGCAGACATCAAAGGCTTTTACAGTGCTGAAGCACCCGAAACTCTGTATAAGGTGCGCCAGATGCGCTTCGCTAAAAAAGCAGGTTATGACAGTAAGGGCAACGCTAAGAACATCGATGACAAAACACGCATCATCTATAACGAAAAAATTGCCATTGCGGGAATCCCTGAAGAAGCCTATGATTATGTGGTCAATGGAAAATCCGCCATTGAGTGGATAATGGAACGCTATGCCGTCACCACCGGCAAAGATAGCGGCATCGTCAATGACCCCAATGACTGGGCTCTGGAGCACAACGATCCCAAATACATCTTCAACCTGGTTCTCCGCATCATTACCGTGTGCCTCGAAACCATGAAAATCGTCAAGAACCTGCCGAAAGTGAAGTTTTAGGGAATAAACAAAAAATTAACTTAAAGTTAATTAAAAGTATAGTTTTAGTTGATTATTTTGGGGTAAAACACAATATATTGTATAGTTTTAAGAAAAATTCCAAAAACTATTGACAAAATGATAATTTTAATGTAGATTAGGGGTAAATGGAGACTCTATTATGGATGGTCTATTCAATATTCGGCTACAACAAGCCTTGTCAAATGCGGGTATGTCGCAAAAGGAGTTAGCTCAAAAGGCCGGCGTTACGGAAGCGGCCATCAGCCACTACCTAAAAGGCGACCGTTTGCCGAGATTCGCTGTTGCAGTAAAGTTGGCTGAAACGTTGAATGTGACAGTGGAAGGACTGATGAGTGGTAATACTGAAATGAACTTTGATGAAGTTTATAAAATTGTTGCTCGCAGTGCAAAACAGATGGATAATGATCAGAAGGCTGCCCTTGTCAAGGCTCTTTTTGAAGACGGAAAAATTTAATGTACCTAGACGAAGAGACATACGAGGAAATAAAGGGAGAAGTTGCGCATTACCTTGTGCAATGCGGTATGTCTTATCCGTTAAATGTTGACGAATTTATTCGTAAAATGAATATGGAAGTGATTCCTTATAGTGCCCTGGGACATCGTGCATATTTTGCTGCGATGGAAGCAAGTAAGGACGGTTTCCTATGCGAAAAGAATTGTGCTTATGCCTATGTTTTCTTTAACGATTCAAAAATAGATGAAAGGCAAGACGTTTCAAAACTTCATGAAATTGGCCATCTAGTTTTAGACCATAATTCTACTCCAAATAAGTCGGATGATGTGAAAGAAGCCGAAGCGAAGTTTTTTGCGAAGTACGCCAAGGCTCCGATGCCGCTCATTCACTTGCTCCCGATTGTAACGACAGAAATAATTCAAAAAGCTTTTGGTTTGAGTCGCGAAGCTGCAAAATATGCTTTGGATAACTATCGGAAATGGCTTGACCGGTTCAATGGAACCTATACGGATTACGAGCAGAAGATTTTAAGTCTCAAAAGAGATGGGCTAAACGCTTATATAGAAGAATTGAAAATTCAAAAAGAACGTTCTTCCGTTCGCTACCAACGTGCGGAAGGGCAAAGGTACGAACCAAACCTTGCAAGAAAACCGCGTGGACAAGCAGTTCCTTTGCAAGATTGTAACAGCACAGTTGTGCAAAGGAACTTATATGAAGTTCGACAAATGGCGGGACCATGATGTCCTGAAGCAAAAAATACTAGAAGGTTTGCCTTTGGATCCCAAATATGGGATGCCTGTTATGAAACGGGTCGCGAAGGCTGACGTTAGAAATCCGATTCCATTCAATTGCCTTGGCTCGACGAAGGATAGGAAGGAACGGTGGTTCCATTTCTACATCGACGATTATCAATTTGAGCGTATATGGAATAACTTCGTAACGTATATTCCGATGTTAATGGACTGCGAGGGAGGTTTCTCGCCGGACTTTAGCCTTTACCTGGGAATGCCTACTGTGCTACAACAATGGAATTCGTTCAGGAATAAGGCCATTGGGGCACGCTTGCAAAGAATGGGTAAGACTGTTATTCCGAATGTCGGGTTTAGCGACGAAAAAAGCTTGGACTTTGCATTTGCAGGAATCCCCGAAAACAGCATTCTTTCTGTCACAACGCAAGGATGCTTGCAAAATGGAGTGTGTAAGCAGTCTCTTTTGAATGGTTTGCATGAACTTTGCAGACAGAAACATCCGACAAAGTTGTATGTAGTCGGTCTTTTTCCTGAAAAATGGAAAGACAAGTTCCCGATGCCTATTGAGACAGTCCCGACTTTTGCCGGAACAAGATGGGGTGGCAACCATGGGTAGAGGTCGCGGCGGCTATACGCAACATCAACTATCTTACAGAGATTCCGGTGGAAGGAAGGTTAAGGATAAAGGCTCAATATTTGTAGCGGAGCGATATATGGATTTGGGGTATGAATCTGTATTCCGACGTGAAATTGATGGTGTAAAGCGTTTTGATTTGACCATCAAAACGAGTGATGATGTAAATTTTGTGAAGAATATCGAAGTGAAACAAGTCATTAGTCCGAACTCTAGCCGAATTGCCGAAAATATTCGAAATGGGTTTGAACAGTTGGCCGGTGAAGGTGGCGGTACGATAGCGCTGTATGACGCAAACCACAACCAATCACAAGATAGAATATCGTTTATTCAGAAAGGAATTGACGAGGCTAGGCGAAAAGGTTGGATTAAAGGTCCGATAGAAGTTTGGTTTAAAGATAAAACTTGTGTAAAGATGAATTAGGAGGCTCAAGATGGCTCGATTAAAATGCAAATGCGGAAATTCTCTTTCCAATTCTACCGACTACGAAACTGATGTCTATTACATCTTTTCCAAGAAGGAAATCTTAGAGGCAATTCAGAAGAATCCGCAATTACTTTACTGGGATTTTTATACGGATAGGGAAGCTGAATGCGACTACTGGTTCTGTCCTCGTTGTAAGCGAATGATGGAGTGTTCTTTGAAAAAGGGTGTTGTATTGAGAATATACAAGCCGATCCGCATCAAAGAAAACGACCTAAACCTTGAAACGGATTCATGGGCGGAATTTTATTCCTATAGCGACAATGAACTTCTTGTTTTGACGGATAAAAATTACGAGCAGGGGTATAAGATGACTCTTCGGGAGTTCTATGAAAAATATCCTCGCAAGTATTTCTATCGCGTTTCGCCTGACGAAACAAGAATATTTGCTTTCGAATCAAATTCTAAGAAGTTGGCGTTTATCTATGGTCAAGAGGAATGGTCCCCGATAGACCCGGATATTCAGAAATAAAAAACTCGGCAGAAGCTACCAACAACTGCCGAGTGCTTTTGCAAGGAAAACCTCGCGGACAAGCATGGATAATATAGTTTTTTTATGTGGGTTGGATTCGTGAAACTTGCCGAAGATGAAGTTCTTGGTTGTGTTTGCTTTTTTCTGAAATCTGATCGCTTATGCAGTCATTGATTATCAAACCCTCTTGACAACCGCCGTCTAGTAATTTATATTTAGTGCACAAGTGTGTAGAAAGTCGCTTTTCGCGCACGGTGTAAAACAAGCAAAGCCTCGCCTTTTTATGCATGTAGGCGGATGGAGGAAAGATGAAGAATGGCGTAAACGCTGGTGGTGTCGGCATATGGCTCGACGAAATTGTTCCCTGCCTCAAGGATACCGAAACTGAGGAAATCAAGGAAACAGTGGTATTCAGGATTGAAAGTAGGTCTTTCCTGAGAAAATTCAACGAAAAGAATGGGTGGGAAATTAATTGGATCAAAATTCCCAAAGAAGTTGAGGTCTTTGCCCTTGCCTTGAAGGAAAATAATGAAATTCAAGGGCTTGTCGGGGTAAGAAATGACGTGGATGTAAAGGCCGCCTATTTGCATTGGGCTTGTACCGCTCCGCACAATAATAAACATGCTTTTGGTAAGCAAAAATACATCGGTGTTGGTGGTCATCTTTTCGCCATAGCGGCGGACCGTTCCCTTGCATGGGGATATGACGGATTTATTCATGGTTTTGCCCTTAACAAAGAGCTGTTAAATCACTATATTGATGTTCTAGGTGCAACTTATTTGGGTGCTCTGCATCCATACCAATTTGCTTTTAGCAGGATGGCATCACAAAAACTTCTGGAGGTCTATACCTATGAGTGGAATTAGAAAGCCCGCCGTCATTCTGGCGGATTCCATGGAAGAGTACTTGACTCCTCCGAATCCTTATAAAAACCCGCCTAAAGGCAAGTTGAACCTGCTGGAATTAGGGCGATATGCCGAGCGTGTGGGAAAGGATTTTGATGAACTGACTGCCGATGAAATCCTGCAGTTCAAGATTCCGTAATCTATAACCATGATGTTATAGTAGCCCCGCCTTTTTATGCATGTAGGCGGAAAAGCAAGGCGAACGAAGCAAAATCAAACTTGTTTGATTTTATTTCTCTTCAGTATACCATTTTGCATTTTTTGCAAATTACAAATTCGGGCAAATCAGTCGGAAATTCCGACAGGTTCAAATCAAGAGTTTACACAAGGTCTTTATTGCTCGTAGTATTGAAATGCGAATAACCCGTCTCATTACGTAAAATTTTGTTATACCCCTTGCCAACTTTGGCAGATTTAGGTACATTACCGCTGAACGCATCTCGCTGTTTTAAGGCGAGATGCGTTTTTGCGTTAAATCGGCTTGTCGGTTTTGCAAGAACGCCTCAAACGTTAACTAGCCGTTTTTTTTGCGGCTAAATGGAGGCTATATGGCTAAAAAAGTGGCTAATCATAGGGAAGACGCTCTTTATTCTCAAATTGCGTCGATTCTCGAACAGAACCGTAAGTCTGTTGCTGTTGCCGTTAATACGGCGATGGTGCACACGTATTACGAAATTGGCCGTTCGATTGTCGAAAACGAGCAGAAGGGTAGCATCCGCGCAGAATACGGAAAGGAAGTCCTCAAAAATCTTTCTACCAGGCTTACTGCAAATTATGGCAAGGGATTTTCGCAGAGAAACCTGGAGCAAATGCGTCAGTTTTTCTTGATTTACTCCAAGGAGATTTCGCAGACAGTGTCTGCGGAATTCACCCTCAGCTACTCCCATTACTTGTTCCTGATGCGTATTGATAATCCCGACGAACGGAAGTTCTACGAAATTGAGGCGAAAAACTCGAATTGGAGCTTGCGGGAACTCAAAAGGCAGTTTGATTCCGCGCTTTATGAGCGGCTCGCCGTAAGCAAGGATAAGGAATCGGTGAGGGAACTGTCTAAAAAAGGGTGTATCGTGGAGTCCCCGGCGGACATTGTCAAGGATCCCTACATTTTGGAATTCTTGGGACTGCCGGAACAGTCCGAATATTCGGAAACCGAACTGGAAAGCAAGCTCATCGACAAGTTGGAGTCTTTTTTGCTTGAACTGGGTAAGGGGTATACTTTCGTGGGACGGCAGTCGCGGATTACGCTGGACGAAAAGCATTTCTTTGTGGACCTTGTTCTTTACAACAGGCTGCTGCAGTGCTTTGTGTTGGTGGATCTGAAGATTGGCGAACTCACGCATCAGGATTTGGGCCAAATGCAGATGTATGTGCACTACTATGACCGCTTTGTAAAGCTTCCGCACGAAAATAACACTATCGGCATCGTTCTTTGCAAGAAAAAGTCGGACTCCCTTGTAGAAATCACTTTGCCCGAAGGCAATTCGCAGATTTTTGCCAGCAAGTATCAAACTGTGTTACCCAACAAGGAACAGTTGATAGAATTGATCGAAGAGAAGTAGATGCAAAAAAATGTCTCTTTTTATGCTGCTTAAATCTATGCCTTATAAGCATATCTAGTTATGAAAACAAAGTATTTGCAATATCTGAAAAATGAAGGTATATTTGAGCATGTAAAGACTTCAACCGAGAGGAACCTATGAAAAAAGTATTGGTCTTGTCCAGCAGCTTGCGTAAGGGTAGCAACTCCGAAACCCTGGCGCAGGAGTTCGCGAAGGGTGCCGCCGAGGCGGGCAACAAGGTGGAATTCGAATCGCTGCGCAGCAAGAAGATCGGTTTCTGCATGGGCTGCCTCGCTTGCCAGAAGAAGGGCAAGTGCGTCATCAAGGACGACGCTCCCGCCATCACCAAGAAGATGGAATCGGCCGATGTCATCGTGTTCGCGACACCGATTTACTATTACGAGATGAGCGGCCAGCTTAAGACGATGCTCGACCGCGCGAATTCTCTTTATTCAAGTGATTACAAGTTCCGCGAGATTTACCTGCTCACTTCTGCCGCCGACACCGACGCGAAGGCCATGAACATCGCGAAGCGCGGCATTGGCGGATGGATCGCCTGTTTCGACGGCGTGAAACTCAAGGGCGCCCTCTGCGCCACGGGTGCCGAAAGCGCAGGCGACGTCAAGAAGAATTCCTCGCTCCTGAAAAAAGCGTTCGCCATGGGAAAAAAGGTTTAACCACAAGGAGATAAATCATGAAATCCAGATTCTTAAAAGCGGCGTTTGCCGTGGTTTCCGCATGCACCCTGATGGCATGCTCCCCCGAAAAAGACCCTTCGACAAGCTCAGGGGCCTTGTCGACAACAAAGTCCGCAACAGAAGCAGCACAACAGACAAAGGAAGAAAATATGAACAAGCTCACGCTCACCGCCGAATGGGACAAGGTATTCCCCAAGAGCGACAAGGTCGAACATTCCAAGGTCACTTTCAAGAATCACTTTGGCATTGAACTCGCGGCCGACATGTTCGTGCCCAAGGACACGAGCCTCAAGGTGAACGGCAAGTTCCCCGCAATCGCAGTCTCGGGCCCGTTCGGTGCCGTCAAGGAACAGTCCAGCGGCCTTTACGCCCAGCAGATGGCGGAACGCGGATTCCTGACCATCGCATTCGACCCGAGCTTCACCGGCGAATCGGGCGGCGAGCCGCGCTACATGAACAGCCCGGATATCAACACCGAAGACTTCATGGCGTCCGTGGACTTTCTCTCGACCCGCGACAACGTTGACCCGGAACGCATCGGCATCATCGGCATTTGCGGCTGGGGCGGCATGGCGATTAATGCCGCCGGCATCGACACCCGCGTAAAGGCGACGGTTGCTTCGACCATGTACGACATGAGCCGCGTATCCGCAAATGGCTACTTCGATGCGGCAAACAACGCCGACGCTCGCAACGAGGCCCGCAAGGCTCTGATGGCCCAGCGCACCAAGGATTTCAAGAACGGCACCTACGACCTGGCCGGCGGCGTGGTGGACCCGCTCCCGGACGACGCTCCTTACTTTGTCAAGGATTACTACGCCTACTACAAGACCCCGCGCGGCTACCACAAGCGCTCCCTCAACAGC